>JAFEDY010000038.1 GCA_018241405.1 Pseudomonadota bacterium
GCCGCAGCCATCTCTTCGGCACGGCAGGTGGCGACCACGCTCATGCAGGGGGCCTCTATGTCGGCCAGCGAGAAGCCGGCGAACACCGTCGCGGCGGGCAGACCCTGGGCCTCCAGCGCGCGCGCGGCCTGCACGGCGTCGCGCATGGCTCCGTCCAGCGTGGTGCTGCGCAGCGTGTGGCTCATGAGCGGCAGCGGGTGCCAGCACACGCGGTAGCGGGCCTCGCCGCGCAGCATCTGCAGCAGCAGGCGGCCGGCATGCTCGCCGGTCTCGTACATGTCGATGTGCGGGTAGGTCTTGAAGCCCACCATCACGTCGGCGTTGTGCACCATCTTCGCGGTGATGTTGCCGTGCAGGTCCAGCGCCACGCCGATGGGCACGCCGGGCGCGGCGGCGCGCACGCGCGCCAGCAGGTCGCCCTCGCCGTCGGCGCTGTTCTCGGCCACCATGGCGCCATGCAGGTCCAGCAGGATGGCGTCGCAGCCCGGCGCCGCATCGACGATGCGGCGCGTCAACGCGTCATAGGCGGCGGCATGCACGGGGCCGCTGGGGTTGGCCATGGCGGACACGGGCGTGACCAGCGTCGCGCCCAGTTCTTCGGCCAGGTCTATGAAGGCCGCCATGGCCGTGCGCATGCCCTTGTTGGCGTGGTAGGCCTCTTGGCCATAGCTGGGGTTGAACGCCGCCAGCGGCGTGGGCACGGGTGAGAAGGTGTTGGTCTCGTGGTTCAGCCGCGCAATCAGCACCTTCATTTCACGACCTCCGCGGCCGCCAGCATGGCGCGCAGCAGCACGTTGCAGCCGGCCTCCAGGTGCGCGGGCTCGGCGCTCTCGATCTCGTTGTGGCTGATGCCGTCGTCGCAGGGCACGAAGATCATGGCCGCGGGCGCCACGCGCGCCACGTAGACCGCGTCGTGGCCGGCGCCGCTGACCACGTCCATGCTGCTGTAGCCCAGATCGTCGGCGTTGGCGCGCACGGCCTGCACCAGCTGCGGCGTGAAGGGCTGGGGCGGGAAGTACACCACCTGCTCCACGTCGATGGCGAGGCCGCGCTCCTGGGCGACGCGCGCGCAGGCGGCGCGCAGCGCCCGATCCATGTCCAGCAGCTGGGCGTCGTCGGGCGCGCGCAGATCCACGCTGAAGCGCACGCGGCCCGGAATCACGTTGCGCGAGTTGGGGAACAGCTCCATGGTGCCCACGGTGCTGCGCGCGTGCGGCCTGCGCTCCACGGCAATGCGGTTGACCTCCATGACCAGCTCGCTCGCCGCCAGCAGCGCATCGCGGCGCAGCTCCATGGGCGTGGGGCCGGCGTGCGCCTCCATGCCCTGCACGGTCACGTCGTACCAGCGCTGGCCCAGCGCGGCCGTCACCACGCCGATCACGCGCTGGTTGTTTTCCAGCACCGGGCCCTGTTCGATATGCGCCTCGAAGTACGCGCCCACGGCCGGCGCCGGGCCGGCCTGGCCGGCGTAGCCGATCGCCGTCAGCGCCTCGGCCACGCTCACGCCCTGCGCGTCGCGCTGCGCCAGTGCATGCTCCAGCGTGAAGGCGCCGGCGAACACGCCCGAGCCCATCATCACCGGCACGAAGCGCGAGCCCTCCTCGTTGGTCCACACCGCCACCTCGATGGGCGCACGCGTGCGCACGCCCGCCGCATTGAGCGTGCGCAGCACCTCCAGGCCCGCGAGCACGCCGTAGTTGCCATCGAACTTGCCGCCCGTGGGCTGGGTGTCGATGTGGCTGCCGGTCATCACCGGCGGCAGGCTCTCGTCCTGGCCGGCGCGGCGCGCGAAGATGTTGCCTATGGCGTCGATGCGGATGCTGCAGCCGGCTTCCTTCGCCCATTGCACGAACAGGTCGCGCCCCTGGCGATCCAGATCGGTGAGCGCAATGCGGCACACGCCGCCCTTGGCCGTGGCGCCAATCTGCGCCAGCTCCATGAGGGATTGCCACAGGCGCGCGCCGTCGATGCGCAGCGCGGCGCAGGGGGAAGATTTCATGTCCATGAGAGTCTCCTTGTCATACCAGGCCGACGCCAAGGTAGCGATCCTTGACGGCGTCGTCCGCGAGAAATTCGGCGTTGGTCGCCTCATGTGCGACCAGGCCCTGTTCGATGATGTAGTGGCGGTCCGCCAGCTGGGTGCAGACCTCCAGGTTCTGCTCGACGAGCAGGATGGTCACCCCCGCAGCCTTGATAGTCCTGAGCTGGGCCACGATCTCCTCGACGATGACCGGGGCCAAGCCCTCGACCGGCTCGTCCAGCATCAAGAGGCGCGGCGCATTCATGAGCGCGCGGCCTATGGCCAGCATCTGCTGCTCGCCGCCCGAGAGCTGGCCGCCGCCGTTGGCGCGGCGCTCCTTCAGGCGCGGGAAGATGCGGTACACGTCCTGCAGCTGCCAGGGCGACTTCTTGCGCTGGGCCAGCAGCAGGTTTTCCTCCACCGTCAGCAGCTTGAAGATGCCGCGGTGCTCGGGCACCAGGCAGATGCCGCGCTGCGCGACCTGGTGCGTGGCCAGGCGCTGCAGCGGCTCGCCGCCAAAGCGCACCTGGCCCTGCGTGGGCTGCATGACACCGGCAATGGTCTTGAGCGTGGTGGTCTTGCCCGCGCCGTTGCGGCCCAGCAGGGTGACGAGCTCGCCCTCATTGACATGCAGCGACACGCCCTGCAGCACATGGCTCTTGCCGTAGTGGGCGTGGACGGCCTCCACGGATAGCAGCGTGCTCATGCCTTGCCTCCGGTGATCATGTTGCCCAGGTAGGCGCTGCGCACGCGTGCGTCGCTGCGGATCTCGGCCGGCACGCCTTCGGCCAGCACGCGGCCCAGCTGCATGACGGTGATGGTGTCGGAGATGTCCATGACGATGTCCATGTTGTGCTCTATGAGCACCACGGTGTGCTCGTCCTTCAGGCCCTGTATCAGCCGCTTCATTTCATGAAGGTCATCAATGCCCATGCCCGATGTCGGCTCGTCCAGGAAGATGGCCTTCGGCTTTGCGGCCAGGGCCATGCCCACCTCCAGGCGCCGCTGCTGGCCGTGCGACAGGTTGCCCACGGGTGTGTCGGCCAGGCGCGCGAGGCCCACGCGCTCCAGCACCTGGGCCACGGTGTCGGCGCAGGAGCGCGGGCCCACGGGCGGGTTCCAGCAGTCCAGCGCCTTGGCGGGCGCCACGCCCTGCGCGGCCAGGCGCAGGTTCTCGCGCACCGGCAGCGTCAGGAACAGGCTGGTGACCTGGAACGAGCGCGCCATGCCGCGGCGCACGCGCCGGTGGTCGGGCTCGCGCGTGACGTCGTGGCCGTCGAACAGGATGCGCCCGCCGCTCACGGTTTTGGTGCCGGTGAGCATGTGGAACAGCGTGGTCTTGCCCGCGCCGTTCGGGCCGATGACCGAGTGCACGGTGTTGGCGCGCACCTTCAGATCCACGCCGCCCAGGGCGACGAACTTGCCGTAATGCTTGGCCACGCCCTGGGCTTCGAGCAGGATCGGGGATGTGGTGCTGTTCATGCTTGGCCCCCCTTGGTGTTGACCGCGGAGGCCGGGCCGGCGGCATCCTTGCGGCGCAGCAGCGCCCACAGGCTCTCGCCGAGGCCCCACAGGCCGCGCTGCAGGCCCAGGCTGACGACCATCAGCACCACGCCCAGCAGCAGCAGCCAGCGCGGCCACAGCGTGGACAGCCAGTCGCCCAGCAGCACATAGAACGCCGCGCCCAGCACCGATGCCAGCAGGTTGCCGGTGCCGCCGATGACGGTCATGACGATGATCATCTCGCTCGTGTGGTATTCGGCATTCGACAGCGGCGCGATGCCGGTCATCATGGCGTGCAGTGCCCCGGCCAGGCCCGTGATGGCGCCGGAGATCACGAAGGCCTGCAGCTTCAGGAGGCGCAGGTCGTAACCCACGGCGGCGGCGCGCTCCTCGTTGTCGCGCACGGCCAGCAGCGTGCGGCCGAACACCGAGTCGCACACGCGCCGCAACAGCCAGAACGCCAGCAGGAACAGCACGGCGACGAAGCCGTAGTACTGCCAGGGCGAGGCCAGCGGCCACAGCGTGTGGCCGGCGATGGCGAGCGACGGGCGCGGGATGTCCAGCAGGCCGTTGTCGCCGCCCGTCAGGCCCGGCAGCGAATACGCAATGAAATAAAACATCTGCGCAAACGCCAGCGTCAGCATCACGAAATAGGTGCCACGCTGGCGGATCGCGATCCAGCCCACGGCGGCCGCGCCCACCGCCCCCATGGCAATGGCCGCCAGCAGCGCCAGCGGCATGGGCAGGGGCCAGCGCGTGAGCAGCAGCGCAATGGTGTAGCTGCCCAGGCCGAAGAAGATGCCCTGGCCGAAAGACAGCAGCCCGGTGTAGCCCAGCAGCAGGTTGCAGCCCATGGCGGCCAGGGCGTAGATCAGCACCTCGCTGGCCAGCGAGCCTGACTGCATGAACAGCGGCATGGCGACGACGATGGCCAGCGCCAGAAGAAGATGGAAATGCCTGCTCATGGCGATCATCCTTTGCGGCCCAGCAGGCCATGGGGGCGCAGCAGCAGCACGGCGGCCATGGCCACGTAGATCATGATGCGCGCACCCTCGGGCCACAGCGTGCTCATCACGCTCTGCACGATGCCGATCAGAATGCCGCCCACCAGCGCGCCGCTGAAGCTGCCCAGCCCGCCCACGACCACGATGACGAAGGCCACGCCCAGCGCCTCTATGCCCATGAAGGGCTCGGCCCCGCGTATCGGCGCGGCCAGCACGCCCGCCAGCGCCGCCGTGGCCGCGCCCAGGGCGAACACCAGGCTGAAGATGGCGAACACGTTCAGGCCCAGCAGCGACACCATCTCGGTCGATTCGCTGCCCGCGCGCACGGCGCTGCCCAGGCGCGTGCCCTCCAGCACCCACCACAGCAGCACGGCCAGCACGGCCGTGAAACCGATCACGAACAGCCGGTACTTCGGGTACACGAAGCTGCCCCACATGACCACGCCCTGCAGCAGCTCGGGCACGGCCACGCTGTCACCCAGCGGCCCCCATTGCAGGATCACGAGTTCCTGCACCACCAGGGCCAGGCCCACGGTGACCAGGATGTGGAACTCGTGCGCCTTGGCGTAGACATGGCGCAAGATCAGCTTCTCGGTCAGCCAGCCGATCGCCCCCACGGCCAGGGGGGCGAGCAGCAGCGTCCACCAGAAGCTCCAGCCCCAGCGCGTCATCTGGTAGCAGAAATACGCGCCTATGAGGTAGAACGCGCCGTGCGCAAAGTTCACGAAGCGCAGCAGGCCGAAGACGATGGACAGGCCCACGGCCAACAGGAAATACAGCATGCCGATGCCGATTCCGTTGATGGTCTGCAGCAGGTAGATGCTCATACAGGGTCCGAAACGGTGGATGAGAGGGAAGAAGCGCCTGGCGACTCTGATATGCCGTGGGTCATCGTGCTGTGCCTATGAAACTGGCGCGACCCAACCCAGGGACACCGAGGAAGGGCCGCCCCGCACCGAGGGTGTCGTCCCCCTCCCGCGAAGCGAGAGAGGGGGAAGGCGCGAAGCGACTCAGGGGGTGCCTTCCATCTCAGGCCAGCTTGCAGCCGGTCTGGTCCACGGGCAGGAAGGACTTGCCGAAGCTGATCACGTCCACATAGTCGTCCTTGTTCTTCATCTTGGCCTTGGCCTTGCCCTTGAGCAGGTAGTAGTTCTTGAGCACCTGGTGGTCGCCCTTGCGCACCTCTTCCTCGCCCGTCAGGCCCTGGTACTTCATGCCCTCCAGCGCGGCGATCACGGCCTTCTGCTCCACGTTGCCGGCCTTGGTGATGGCGTCGATAAGCAGCTTGGTGCAGATGTAGGAGCCCGCCAGGCTGTAGTTGGGGTTGGCCTTGAACTTGTCCTGGCAGCGCTTGACCAGGTCCAGGTTCAGCGGCGCGTCCACCGTGTGCCAGTACTGCGCGCCGAAGTACACGCCGTCGCACAGGTCGGCGCCCAGCGACTCGAACTGCTCCAGGCCCGAGGCCCAGGCGATGAGGATGGTCATGTTCTTGTTCATGCCAAAGCTGATGGCCTGGCGCAGCGTGTCGGACGACTGTGCGCCGAAGTTCAGCAGCAGCAGCACGTCGGGTTTGGCGGCCACGGCATTCGTCAGGTAGCCGCTGAACTCCTTCTCGGTCAGCGAGTGGTAGCTGTTGCCCACATGCTCTATGCCCTTTTCCTTGAAGATGTTCTTGGCCGCCGTCAGCAGGCCGTCGCCGAACACGTACTGCGGTGTGATCGTGTACCAGCGCTTGGCCTTAGGCATGGCCTCGACCAGCGGGCGCACGGTCTGCTCGATGGCGCCGAAGGTGGGCACCGACCAGCGGAAGGTGGCGCTGTTGCAGTCCTTGCCCGTGATCTCGTCGGCGCCCGCGGTGGTGATGAAGACGCCCCCGACCTTCTCGGCCTCCTTGCCCATGGCCAGCGCCTCGGACGACAGGATGCCGCCCGCGAAGAAGCGCGCGCCCTTTTGCTCCGCCGCCTCCTGCACCTTGCGCACGGCCGTCGCCGGCTTGCCCTCGGTGTCGAGCAGTGTGTAGGCCAGCGGCCGGCCCAGAGCCTTGCCGTACTGCTCTATGGCCAGCTTCATCCCTAAGTCGGCGAACTTGCCGTTGGCCGCGAACGGGCCCGACATGGGCACCGGGCAGCCGAACTGGATCACGTCCTTGGGCTGTGCCCAGGCGCTGGACAGCAGGCCCAGCGAGGAAGGCAGCGCGCCGAGCGCGGAGAGTTGCAGTAGATGGCGACGTTGCATGAAGGTACTCCGGTGGGTGAAACACGGGGGTGGACGGCCGGGGGCGGGCTTGGGAACATGCCGCGATCCAGCACAGGGCGGATATGCTCCTCGATCCGATTTATAGTGATAAATAGAATGATTAGGATGCGTGCAAACCCTAGCGCGTGGGCGGGCCGCCGGCGCCCCATACTGCACCGGGAATCGCAGGAAGGCACATCACCATGACAAGCAGAAAGCCCGCGCCGCTGGCGATCCGGCAGCTCAAGCGCTCCGACCTGGTGGCGCAGGAAATCAAGCGCCTGATCACCGAAAAAAACCTGAGTCCCGGCGACCGCCTGCCGCGCGAGAGCGAGCTGCAGGCGCAGTTCCAGGTCAGCAAGGGCACGATACGTGAGGCGCTCAAGGCGCTGGAGGTGCAGGGCCTGGTGACCATCTCTACCGGGCCCACGGGCGGCGGCACCATCGCCGAGGTGCCGCTCGACCGCACGCTGCAGTTCATGCAGAACTACCTGTTCTTCCAGGAGGTGACGATCGACGACATCTACACCGTGCGCCAGATGCTGGAACCCGAGCTGGCCGCCGGCGCCGTGCCGCACCTGACCGACGCCGACTTCGAGGCGCTGGAGCACAGCATCAGCTGCTGCGACCCGACGCAGAGCCATGAAGACCTGCTCACGCAGCGGCGCGAGGACGTGAACTTCCACGACATCCTGGCCGCCGCCAACCCCAACCCCTTCCTGCGCTTTTCGTGTGAACTCATCAACGAGATGATTCGCCAGCTCATCGTCTTCGGCAACCGCACGCCGCAGACCGAGCACCGGCGCTTCGGCGAGGCCAATGTGCAGTTCCACCGCGACATCGTGCGGGCCGCCCGCGCGCGCGATGCCGACAAGGTTCGCGCGCTCATGGAGCAGCACATGCAGGACGCGGCCAGCAGCGTCAAGCGCATGAAGGGGCGCATACAGGGGCGCTTGATTCTCGACGCGGACACGCTGCGCCGGCCGCGTGCCGCGCCCGCCACAACCGCCGCACCCAAGACTGCCGCCGCCAAGCGCCCGCGCAAGCGCGCCGCCGGCACGGTCGGCGTTGCGAGCACCGAATAGCTGCCATTGCCCTCGGCAAAAAGCCCCTGGGCCGTGAGGCCACAGGGGCTTTTTGTTGGATGGCCGGGGCGCGCCCCGGCCGTGCCTCTCAGCGGCTGCTCGGAAAGCTGAACACCGCGCCCTCGCGCACGCCGGCGCTGGGCCAGCGCTGGGTGATGGTCTTGCGCCGGGTGAAGAAGCGCACGCCGTCAGGGCCGTACATGGACAGGTCGCCGAACAGGCTGCGCTTCCAGCCGCCGAAGCTCTGGTAGGCCACCGGCACGGGCAGGGGCACGTTCACGCCCACCATGCCGACCTGGATATGGTCGGTGAAGTAGCGCGCGGCCTCGCCGTCGCGCGTGAAGATGCAGGTGCCGTTGCCGTACTCGTGGTCGTCGATGAGCTGCATCGCCTCCTGCAGCGTCTTCACGCGCACGATGCCGAGCACGGGGCCGAAGATTTCCTCCTGGTAGATCTTCATGCCGGGCTTGACCTGGTCGAACAGGCAGGCGCCGAGGAAGTAGCCGTCCTCATGGCCTGCGATCTTCACGCCGCGGCCATCGACGAGGAGCTGCGCTCCCTCGGCCACGCCGCTGTCCACGTAGGCCTTCACCTTCTCGAAATGCTGCTTGGTCACCAGCGGCCCCATGTCGTTGCCGTTGTCGGTGCCGGGGCCGACCTTCATCCTGGCGATCTCGGTCTTGAGCCCGGCGATCAGCGCCTCGGCCGTGTCATCGCCCACGCAGACGGCCAGGGGAACGGCCATGCAGCGCTCGCCGCAGCTGCCGAAGGCCGCGCCCATCATGGCGCTCACCGCGTTGGCGATGTCGGCATCGGGCATGACCACGGCGTGGTTCTTGGCGCCGCCCAGGGCCTGCACGCGCTTGCCATGCCTGCAGCCCTCGGCGTAGATGTATTCGGCGATGGGCGTGGAGCCGACGAAGCTCACAGCCTTCACACGCGGGTCCTGTAGCAGCGTGTCCACGGCCAGCTTGTCGCCGTTGACGACATTGAGCACGCCCGGCGGCAGGCCGGCCTCCAGCGCCAGCTGGGCGATGAACAGCGTGCTGCTCGGGTCGCGCTCGCTGGGCTTGAGCACAAAGGTGTTGCCGCAGGCCACGGCCATGGGCCACATCCACAGCGGCACCATGGCCGGGAAGTTGAACGGCGTGATGCCGGCCGTGACGCCCAGGGCCTGGAACTCGCTCCAGCTGTCGATGGCCGGGCCCACGTTGCGGCTGTGTTCGCCCTTGAGCAGCTCGGGGGCGTAGCTGGCGTACTCCACGTTCTCTATGCCGCGCTGCAGCTCGCCGTGCGCGTCGGCCAGCACCTTGCCGTGCTCGGCGGTGATCATGGCGGCGATCTGGTCGGCGTGCTCTTCCAGCAGCACCTTGAGCCTGCTCATCACCCGCGCGCGCTTGAGCGGCGGCGTGTTGCGCCAGGCGGGGAAGGCGGCCTCGGCCGCGGCGATGGCGGCCTCCACCGTGGCCTGGCTGGCCAGGGCCACGCTGGTGGTGGACTGGCCCGTGGCGGGGTTGAACACCGGCTGGGTGCGCTCGGTGTCGCTGACGATCTGGCCGTTGATCAGGTGGCCTACGGTGCTGGTGACGTTCTTGTCGTGCTGCATGGCTTTGAGCAAAAAGAGGCCGCAGCGCTTGCCAATCAAGCGCTGCAAGCTATAAATAAAGTAGTGTCAGGCGGTTTCGGCGAGCGCATCGCCCAGCGCGCTGACCAGCCGGTCGATCTCGGCGGAGGTAGAGATGAAGGGCGGCGCCAGCTGAATGGTGTCGCCGCCGTAGCGCACGTAGAAGCCCTTGTCCCAGCACTTCATCGCCACCTCGTAGGGGCGGCGTGCGGGTTCGCCCGGCAGCGCTTCGATGGTCAGGCCCGCGGCCAGGCCAAAGTTGCGGATGTCCAGCACATGCTTGGCACCCTGGAGGCCATGCACGGCGTTCTCGAAGTAGGGCGACAGGGCCTTCACGCGCGCCGGCATGTCCTCCTTCTGCAGGATGTCCAGCACCGCATTGCCCGCCGCGCAGGCCACGGGGTGGGCCGAGTAGGTGTAGCCGTGGGCAAACTCCAGCATGTACTCGGGGCCGCCCGCGGCCATGAAGGTGTCGTAGATCTCCTTGCTGGCGATGCAGCCGCCCAGGGGCTGGGCGCCGTTGGTCACCTGCTTGGCGAAGTTCATGATGTCGGGCGTCACGCCGAACACCTCGGCGCCCGTCCAGCCGCCCACGCGGCCAAAGCCGGTGATGACCTCGTCGAAGATGAGCAGGATGTTGTTCTGCGTGCAGATCTCGCGCAGGCGCTGCAGATAGCCCACGGGCGGAATCACCACGCCGGCCGAGCCCGAAAACGGCTCCACGATCACGGCGGCGATGTTGCTCGCGTCGTGCAGCGCGATCAGATCCAGCAGCTTGTCGGCCAGCGCACGGCCGTCGGTAGCGGGCATGCCGCGGTGAAAGCCGCCCAGCGCCGGCTGGGTGTGGGGCAGGTGGTCGGCCTCCACGCCCTGGCCGAATAGCTTGCGGTTGCCCACCATGCCGCCGACCGAGATGCCGCCGAAGTTCACGCCGTGGTAGCCCTTCTCGCGGCCGATCAATCGCGTCTTGCCGGCCTGTCCCTTGGTGCGCCAGTAGGCGCGCGCCATCTTGAGGGACGTGTCGGCCGCCTCCGAGCCCGAGCCGGTGAAGAACACATAGTCCAGGCCGGCGGGCGTCAGCTCCTTGATGCGGTTGGCCAGCTCGAACGCGGCCGGGTGGCCGAACTGGAAGGCGGGGGAGTAGTCCAGGTTGGCGGCGGCCTTGCCAATCGCCTCGGCCACCTCCTGGCGCCCATGGCCCAGGCCCGAGCACCACAGGCCCGACAGGCCGTCAAAGATCTTGCGCCCTTCCGCCGTCGTGTAGTACGCGCCCTGGGCGCCCACGACCATGCGCGGATTCGCCTTGAAGTTGCGGTTGCCGGTAAACGGCATCCAGTGGGCGTCGAGCCAGGCGGCGTCCTGGCGCACGGCGGCGGGGGTGGTGTCGTTGATGACGGCAAAAGACATGGCGGCCTCCTTGATGGGTATGCGGCGATTGTGGGTCGGGGTGATAATTCGTTAAAGAAACAAATATCCACGTTCACTTGCCAATCTATGCAAGTAAAACAAGCCCCCCGCCCGCGCGCCGTGCTCGGCCAGCTCTCCGACATGGACCTGCGCCTCTTGCAGGTCTTCAAGGCTGTGGTCGAGTGCGGCGGCATGGCGGCGGCCGAGCTGGAGCTCAACATCGGCACCAGTACCGTCAGCCGCCATGTGAAGGATCTGGAGACGCGGCTGGGCATGACCCTGTGCCGGCGCGGGCGCGCGGGCTTCGCGCTCACGCCCGAGGGCCAGCGCGTCTACGAGGAGACGCTGCGCCTGCTGGCCTCGGTGCGCGGTTTTCTCGACAGCGTGGACGACATCCACGCGCGCATGGGCGGGCAGCTGGCGCTGGCCGTGTTCGACAAGACGGCCAGCAACCCCGCGGCCCATATCGACGCGGCCATTGCCGCCTTTGCGGACAAAGCGCCCGATGTGCAGCTGCAGCTGCATGTGGCCAGCATCAACGCGATAGAGCGAGGGGTGATCGACGGCGGCTACCAGGTGGGCATCATCCCGGCGCACCGCAGCTCGCAAAGCCTGGTCTACACGGATCTGTTCGGCGAAACCATGCTGCTGTACTGCGGCCCGGGCCACGCGCTCTTTGGCGCGGCGCATGACGCGCTGGACTGGGAGGCCGTGCGCCGCTACCCGTTTGCCGGCCTGGGCTACCACTCGCCCAACATGGAGCTGAGCCACGAGGCGCGCCTGACCCGCACCGCCACGGGCTTTGACCAGGAATCGATTGCCACGCTGGTGCTGTCCGGGCGCTACCTTGGCTTTCTGCCCGACCACTACGCCGAGGCCTTCGAGCGTCAGGGCCGCCTGCAGGCCGTGCGGCCAGACCTGTTTCATTACCACTGCCAGTTCGTGAGCCTGGTGCGCCGCTCGCCCGCGCCCAGCCGCGCAGCGCAGCTGCTGCAGCGCTGCCTGGCGCAGGCGCATTCAAGTGCATAAGCCGATCGGCCGATAACGGGGTATGAGCACCATCGCCGCCATCGCCCAATCCGGCCTGCAGGCCGCGCAGCAGCGCCTTTCCAGCAGCGCCCACAACGTGGCCAACCTGAACACGCCGGGCTTCAGGCGACAGGACGTCGAGTTGCAGGCGGCGCCGTCCCCGGGTGGCGTGCGGGCGCAAGTAGCGCAGGCGCCCCAGCCCGGCGTGGCCCTGGAAGCCGAGGCTGTGGAGCAGATGGCCGCCGGCTATGCCTTCAAGGCCAATGTGCTGGTGCTGCGCGTGGCGCAGGACATGGCGGGGACATTGCTCGACGAACACGCCTGAGGGGGCAGCATGCGCCGCCGCTATGATGGCTGCTCCCATTTTTCACCCTCCTGATCCGCACCGGAGCGCAACCATGGCCCTGATGGACTTCATCAAGAAACAGTTCATAGACATCCTCCAGTGGACGGAGGACGGCGACGGCACGCTCGCCTGGCGCTACCCGATGCAGGACATGGAGATCCAGACCGGCGGCACCTTGGTGGTGCGCGAGTCTCAGATGGCCGTGTTCGTCAACGAGGGCCAGGTGGCCGACGTGTTCGGCCCCGGCACCTACAAGCTGACCACGCAGACCCTGCCGGTGCTGACCTATCTGAAGAACTGGGACAAGCTGTTCCAGTCGCCCTTCAAGAGCGACGTGTATTTCTTCAGCACGCGCCAGCAGATCGACCAGAAATGGGGCACGCCCCAGCCCATCACCATCCGCGACAAGGACTTTGGCGCCGTGCGCCTGCGCGCCTTTGGCAACTACGCCTATCGCATTGCCGACCCCAAGCTGTTCCACACCGAGATCTCGGGCACCCGCGACAGCTACCCCGCCGCCGACCTGGACGGCCAGCTGCGCGGCCTGGTGCTGCAGAACATCAGCAACGCCATTGCCGGCAGCGGCGTGGCCTTCCTCGACCTGGCGGCCAACCAGCTGATGTTTGCCGACGCCCTGGCCAAGGCGCTGCAGCCCGCGTTCGAGAAGATCGGCCTCAGGCTCGAAGCCATGACGGTGCAGAACCTGTCGCTGCCCGAAGAGCTGCAGAAGGTGCTGGACCAGAAGATCGGCATGGGCATGGTGGGCGGCAACATGGGCCAATTCATGCAGTACCAGACGGCCCAGGCCATTCCCCAGCTGGCCGCGGGTGCGGGCCAGGGCGGCGGCATCGCCGGCGACGCCATGGGCCTGGGCGCGGGCGTGGCGCTGGGTCAGGTGCTGGCGCAGAACCTGCAGGCCGGCCTGCAGGGCGCGGCGCCTGCTGCGGCGGCAGCCCCTGTGGGCGTCAGGCCCGAGGAGGTGATGGCAACGCTGGAAAAGCTCGCCGACCTCAAGGCCAAGGGCATCCTGACGCAGGAAGAGTTCGATGCGAAGAAGGCGGAGCTGCTGAAAAAGTTGGTGTGAGCGGTAGCGATCGCTCCTTGTTTGATAGCTTTTAGCGCTTGCATGGTAAGCGTTAAAGCCTAAAACAACCCAAAAATTCCCATGCCCCCCAGCGCCCCCCAGCGCCACTATCGCGCGCCCTGCCCGGGCTGCGGCGCGCCGGTCGAGTTCCAGAGCGCCCAGTCCACGCACGCCGTCTGCGCCTATTGCCAGAGCACGGTGGTACGCAGCGGCGAGGTGCTGGCGCGCCTGGGCAAGATGGCCGAGGTCTTCGACGACCACAGCCCGCTGCAGCTCATGGCCAGCGGCCGCTTCGAAAGCCAGCCGTTCACGCTCATAGGCCGCCTGCAATACCAGGGCGACGAAGGCAGCTGGGCCGAGTGGAACGCCCTGCTGCAGGACGGCAGCAGCGCCACGCTGGGCGAGGACAACGGCGCCTATGTCTTCACCCGCCCGGTCGATGCCGGGCGCGAGCTGCCCGCGGCCGAGCGCTTTCTTGTGGGCGCCACCACCGCCATCAACGGCAAGCGCTACAGCGTCGCCGCCAACGTGCAGGCGCGGCTGCTGTCCGCCCAGGGCGAGCTGCCCCGGCTGCCGCCGCTGGGCCAGCCCTTTGCCATGGTCGAGTTGCGCAGCGAGGACGGCGAGGTGCTGTCCATCGACTACGCCAGCACCCCGCCGCGCGCCGAGCGCGGGCGCAGCGTGCGCCTGGAAGACCTGCAGCTCACGGGCATCAAGAGCGAATCGGCCAAGGAGGAAAAGGGCCGCCAGTTCGACTGCCCGCACTGCGGCGCGCCCGTGGCGGTGCAGCTGGCCAGCACCAAGAGCTGCACCTGCCCGTCCTGCCACAGCCTGATCGACCTGACGAGCGGCGTGGGCCACGAGCTGGTCAGCGCGCTGCAGGACGAGCCCGTGTGCCCGCAGATCGCGCTGGGCAGCGTGGGGCAGTTCGAGGGCGCGTCCTGGCAGGTGGTGGGCTTTCAGCACCGCATGGGGCAGGAGAGCGGCGACGACGAGCAGTTTGGCTGGCAGGAATACCTGCTCTACAACCTGCAGCGCGGCTTTGCCTTTCTGGTGGACGCCACCGATGGCTGGAGCCTGGTGCGCCCCGCCGCCGGCGCGCCCAAGGTATCCAGCGACCTGCAAAGCGCCAGCTACCTGGGCACGGCCTACAGACTCACCAGCAGCTACCGCGCCGAGACCAGCTACGTCATCGGCGAGTTCTACTGGCCCGTGGCGCGCGGCCAGGCCACCAGCAACCGCGACTACGCCAGCAGCGGGCGCGGCCTGCTGTCCATGGAGCAGACACCGCGCGAGATCACCTGGTCCTACGGCAGCCGGCTCGACAGCAACACCGTCGCCCAGGCCTTCGGGCTGCAGGACAGGCAGGAGCGGCTCAAGCGCGACGACGTGGGCCCTTTCGTCGCCGCCAAGGGCGCGGGGCTGCGTACCATCGTCCTGGTGATCGTGGTCGTCGTCATCCTGCTCATCCTGCTGGGCAACTGCTCCGGCGGGTCGGGCGGCAGCGGCTACACGCGCAGCTCGGGTGGCTCCTTCGGGGGCTATTCCAGCGGCGGCGGGCACAAGTAACAACCCAAACCTGAAAGGGCAGCAGCATGAAATACGAATGGCTACAACCCGCCGCCTTCCTCGGCTCCATCCTCTACGCCATCATCGGCGTGGTGGTGTTCTGGCTGTGCTTCATCATCGTGGACAAGATCACGCCCTACGACCTGTGGGCCGAGATCGTCGAGAAGCAAAACCGCGCGCTGGCCATGGTGGTGGCGGCCATGTGCCTGGGCATCAGCGTCATCGTGGCCGCGGCGATTCATTGATCTTCCTGCCGCGTTTTGCCTGTACAGGCCCACAGCCATGATCCAACCCGGAACCCAATACGCATTATTTGAGTCCGCCGAGGCTATGGCCGTCGAGCAGGAGGCGCCAGAGTTCGTAGGCGGGCGCTTCAGTGACTTCGTTGTGTACGTCGACGAAAGTGGAGACCATTCCCTGGCCAGTATCGACAAGGAGTATCCCGTGTTCGTCCTGGCGCTGTGCATCTTCCATAAGCGGCACTACGCGGAAAAAATCATTCCGGCTGTCGAGAAGTTGAACTTCAACTATTTCGGTCACGACAGTGTGGTGCTGCATGAAAACGAAATCCGCAAGCAGAAAGGAGATTTTGCTTTTCTGGCTCACCGTCCGACGCGCGATGCGTTCATGACGGGCCTGACCTCCATCATGGAGGCCAGCAATTTCATTCTGATGGCCTGCGTGGTGGACAAGGCGCACCTGAACCGCGGCGCGGGAGCGGCTACCAACCCTTACCACATCGCCCTTGGTATGGGCCTGGAAGCTTTGCGCGGCTTTTTAGCGGAGAAGGGGCAGGATGAAGTAAAGACCCATGTAGTGGTGGAGTGCCGCGGCAAGAAAGAGGATTCGGAGCTGGAGTTGGAATTCCGCCGCATCTGCGATGGAGACAATCCCGGGAAGCTGATCTTGCCGTTCGACATCGTGTTTGCCGACAAAAAAACCAACTTGGCAGGGCTGCAGTTGGCCGATCTGGTGGCTAGGCCCGTGGGCCTGAACTACCTCCGTCCGAGGCAGCAGAATTTGGCATTTGAGGTGCTGAAGAAAAAATTCTTCTGCAACGGTGGCCGCACTTGTGTGGGCGAAGGGTATGAAAACCTAGGGTTAATGGTCTATCCGCCCCAGAAAGCGAAAAGCCCCGATGAACCCACCGAGGCTATGACGCCGACCAGGAACCCCCAATCCATTTAGGGGGTTAGTTTAGCCTAGTTATCACAAAACTGCACGATAAGTTTCGCCGAGAGCATGATCGAAGAGTCACTCAAACGTGCTCCCCGGGGCAGGTTGTCCAACGTGGGCTACGCGGAGCCCCACGGCCTGGATTTTGAACCCGATGGCGCAGTGGAACGCGCGCGGCGACCCGCAGACATAAGAGGCGAGGAGTGGATCGCGTGACCTCCTTCACCGGGGCTGCGCGCTCCGCCCCCCGCCCCCTGGACCTGGCGCTGCTCGCCAGCGTCTTCGTCATCGCCGCCTGCGGCCTGCTGTATGAGCTGGCGGCGGGGGCGTTGGCGTCGTATCTGCTGGGCGACTCCATCCTGCAGTTCTCCACCATCATCGGCACCTATCTGTTTGCCATGGGCGTGGGTTCCTGGCTGTCGCGCTACCTGGAGCGCCAGCTGCCCGCGCATTTCCTGCGCATAGAACTGCTGGTGGCGCTTATTGGTGGTGCGCTGCCAGCTCTGCTATTTATAGCAAATGCCTACCTGCCAGGGGCGTTTCGCGTATTGCTCTACGGCATGGTGCTGCTGGTGGGCACGCTGGTTGGGCTGGAGATTCCGCTGGTCATGCGCATCCTGAAGCGCAATGTGGCGCTGAAGGACCTGGTCAGCCAGGTGCTGACCTTTGACTATCTCGGTGCGCTGGCGGTGTCGCTGGCGTTTCCGCTGGTGCTGGTGCCGCAGCTGGGGCTGGTGCGTACCGGGCTGCTGTTCGGCCTGATGAACGCTGCCGTGGCGCTGTGGGCGCTGTACCTGTTCTGGCACGAGCTGCGCCGGCGCCGCGCCTTCGTGGCGGCCTGCGCGCTGGTGCTCAGCCTGCTGGGCGCGGGGCTGTGGGGGGCGGATCACATCACCACGCTGGCCGAAGACCGCTTCTACCAGGACAAGGTGGTGGCCGCCGTCACCTCGCCCTACCAGCGCATCGTCGTCACCCAGGGGCGCAACGGCCACCGGCTCTACCTGAACGGCAACCTGCAGTTTGCGCAGCAGGACGAATACCGCTACCACGAGGCCCTGGTCCACCCCGCCATGGCCGCGCAGGGCGCGCCGAAAAGGGTGGCGGTGCTGGGCGGCGGCGACGGCATGGCGGTGCGCGAGATCCTCAAATACCCCTCGGTGGAGTCGGTCACGCTGGTGGAGCTGGACCCGGCCATGACGCGTTTGTTTGCCACCGACGCCACGCTGCGCCGCCTGAACGGCGACGCGCTGCACAGCCCCAAATTGACGATTCGCAACGAGGACGCCTTCCAGTGGCTGCAGCAGGGCGATGACATGTTCGACGTGATCGTGGTGGACTTTCCCGACCCCACCAACTTCGCCATCGGCAAGCTCTACACCAACAGCTTCTACGCCCTGCTGGAGCGGCGCCTGGCGGCCAGCGGCTATGCCGTGATCCAGACCACCTCGCCGCTGATCGCGCGCCAGAGCTTCTGGACTGTCGTGACGACCATCGAGTCCGTGGGCCTCACGGCCACGCCCTACCACGCCCATGTGCCCAGCTTTGGCGAATGGGGCTACGTGATCGCCGGCCGCAGGCCCTGGCACCTGCCCACGCAGCTGCCCGAGGGGTTGCGCTTTCTGGACCTGCCATCGCTGCCGCTGCTCTTTGACTTCCCGCGCGACATGGCGCGCCTGCCGGCCGAGGTGAATCGCCTGTCCAACCAGGTGCTGGTGCATACCTATGAGCGGGAATGGGGCCATGTCACGGGCCATTGACGGCCCGTCGCAGGGCCTGCGGCGGCGCCACCTGCTTGCCGCGGCCGCCGTAGTGCCCCTGGCCGGCTGCCAGGACGCGGCACGCGACATCCGCGGCGGCTTCACCGGCATCGCCATGCAGCAGGGCCATGCACTGCGCGACCGGCTGGCGCGCGGCGGCGCGGCCCTGCAGCCCGTGGCGACGCGGCGCACGGGCGTGGTCATTGCCGGCGGCGGCGTGGCGGGCCTGGCGGCGGCGCGGGCGCTGCGCCTGGCCGGTGTGCAGGACTTCGCGCTGCTCGAACTGGAAGACCAGGCCGGCGGCAATAGCCGCGCCGCCCGCGTGAACGGCCTGGCCTGCCCCATGGGCGCGCATTACCTGCCCGTGCCGGGCGAGGCCGCGCGCGAGGTGCAGGACCTGCTCGAAGACCTGGGCCTGCGCCGGCGCGTGGCCGGGCGCTGGCAGTACGACGAGCGCCACCTGTGCCACAGCCCGCAGGAGCGGCTGTTCTTCGGCGGCCAGTGGCAGGAGGGTCTGCTGCCCCTGGCCGGCGTGGGCGCGTCCACGCTGGCCCAGTACCGGCGCTTTGCCGTGCGCGTGGCGGCGCTCTCGCGCGCCGCACCCTTCACCATGCCGGTCCTCAAGGGGTGGAAGGAAAATCAGGCGCTGGCGCCCGACCATCAAGCGCTGGATGCTATTACTTTCGCTAGCTGGCTGGCGCAAGAGGGGCTGGATGACGCCCATCTGCGCTGGTACCTGGACTACTGTTGCCGCGACGACTATGGCGCCGGCAGCACGCGCGTGTCGGCCTGGGCCGGCATCCACTATTTCGCCAGCCGCCATGGTTTTTCGGCGCCGGGCGACGCGCCGGACGACGGCCAGCGCGAGGGCCTGCTCACCTGGCCCGAGGGCAATGGCTGGCTGACCCAGCGCCTGGCCGCGCCCCTGCGCGCCGGCGGCCAGCTGCGCACCGGCGCCAGCGTGCTGCGCATCGCCGAGGGGCGCCACGGCGTGGAGGTGGATGCCTACCTGCACGCGAGCGACCGCGTGGAGCGCTGGCAGGCGGCGCGCTGCGTCGTCGCCCTGCCGCTGTTCATGGCGGCGCGCGTGGTGCAGCCCGCCCCCGGCTTTCTGATGGAGGCCGCGCGCCGCCTGCAATGGGCGCCCTGGCTGGTGGCCAACATCGCCATCGACCGCCCGCTGCAGGACCGCGAGGGCGCCGCGCCGGCCTGGGACAACGTGCTCTACCAGGACGCCACCCCCGGTGGCCTGGGCTATGTCGATGCCGGCCACCAAAGGCTGGATGTGGGCGCGCAACTGGCCGGCCCCACGGTGCTGACCTATTACCAGGCGCTGGGCGACGCACCCGATGGCCGCCAGGCATTGGAGCAGCGGCCCTGGACGCAGTGGCGCGACGCCATCCTGTCCACCCTGGCCGGCCCGCACGCCGACATTCATCAGCGCGCCACGCGCATGGAGCTCACGCGCTACGGCCACGCCATGTCCATCCCGCTGCCGGGCCTGCAGGCATTTTTAAGCCAGATCGGAAGGAATTCATTGCAGGGCAAGCGCTACCAGCTACAAAACGGAGAGCGCGTGATTGTTCCCCCGGCACCCGCCACGGCGCGCCTTGCCTTTGCCCATGCCGACTGGTCGGGCTACTCGGTGTTCGAGGAGGCGTTCACGCGCGGGCTGGGGGCCGGGGCCTTGGCGTTGGCACGGTAGGCAAGCCGCAGCAGTTCCAGCCAGGCCAGGCACAGCGCCAGCAAGGCGGCGATGGCCGACAGCGTCGGCATGCCGGCCCCTTCCACACGCATCAGCTGGCGCAGGCCGGGAATGGCCAGCACGGCCAGCAGCAGCAGGCCCACAGCCGCCGCCATGGGCCGCAGCCAGGGGTTGGCGGCGCGAGCGTGCCGCCACAGCGGTCGCCCCGGGTCGCGCTGCGCCAGGATGAGCAGCAGCACGCAGGGCAGCAGCGCGCCCAGCACCACGGCGCGCCCCTGGCCCGCGCCCCAGCCCTGGGCCAGCAGCCAGGCCTGGGCTGCCAGCAGCAGCGCGGCGATGCCCAGCCCCTGCAGCATGGGCAGCAGCAGGGTGCGCGGCGCAAACGGCGAATCATTCATGGTCCGCGGAGGACGCAGCATGATGTTTGCCGCCTCGGGCTCGGCCTCGAAGACGATGGAGCAGGCCGGGTCGATGAGCAGCTCCAGCAGCACGATGTGCACCGGCAGCAGCAGCGCCGGCCAGTGCAGCAGCGTGGGCGCCAGCGCCAGCCCGACGATGGGCATGTGCACGGCAAACACAAAGCGCGTGGCCTTGCGCAGGTTGTCGTCGATGCGCCTGCCCTGGCGGATGGCGGCGACGATATGGGCGAAGCTGTCCTTGAGCAGCACCAGCGCCGCCGCCTCGCGCGCCACGTCGGTGCCGCGCTCGCCCATGGCGATACCCACGTCGGCGGCCTTGAGCGCCGGCGCGTCGTTCACGCCGTCGCCGGTCATGGCGACCACGGCGCCGTCGGCGCGCAGCAGCTGCACCAGGCGCAGCTTGTGTGCGGGCTTGAGGCGCGCGCACAGGTCCACGCGGCGCAGATGGGCGCTCAGCGTGGCGTCGTCCATGGCCTGCAGCGCATCGCCGGTCAGTACCTCGGGGCGCTCGGACAGGCCCACCTGGCGCGCGATGGCGCGCGCCGTGGCGGGGTGGTCGCCGGTCATCATCATCACGCGCACACCAGCGCTGCGGCATTGGGCCAGGGCCTCGGGCACCTCGGGGCGCGGTGGGTCGGCCAGGGCCAGCAGGCCCAGAAATTCAAAGTCGAAGTCGTGCTGGCTGGCCGGCCAGTCCTGCGCCTGGCCTGGCGCACCCGTCCAATGCCCGCGCGCCACGCCCAGCACGCGCAGGCCGCTCTCGGCCAGGGCCTCGACCTGGGCGCGTATGGCGGCGCGGCGCACCTCGTCCAGGTGGCACAGGTCGGCCACGGCCTCAGGCGCGCCCTTGGTGGCCAGCAGGTGCTGGCCGGGCGCGCCGCCGGTGTACACGCGCGTCATGGCCAGGATCTCGCTGGAGAGCGCGTACTTGAACACCGGCTCGCGCCCGTCGTGCACATGCTCCGTGCCCTGCAGCCAGCCGTGGCCGAACTGCTGGATGGCGATTTCCATGGGGTCGAACGGGTCGCCCGGCGTGGCCAGCATGGCGAACTCGACCAGCGGGTGGAAGTCCTCGGGCAGCGCGCTGGCCCCTTCGGCATGCCAGTACCCCGCGGGGGTCGCCAGCCCGGCCACGGCCATGCGGTTCATGGTCAGCGTGCCGGTCTTGTCCACTGCCAGCACGGTGATGGCGCCCAGGGTTTCGACGGCGGTGATGCGTCGCGTGAGTACCTGCCGCTGCGCGATGCGCCACGCGCCCAGCGCCAGGAAGACGGTGAGGATGACCGGAAGCTCCTCGGGCAACAGGGCCATGGCCAGGGCAATGCCCGACAGCAGGCTGTCGAGCAGCGGGCGGCCGTTCCACCACCAGCCCAGCAGCACCTGGGCCGCGGTCAGCACCAGCGCCAGCACCCCCAGGGCGCGCACCAGGCGGCGCGAGCGCTGTTGCAGCGGCGAGGGCGGCGTCTCGGTGGCCGCCAGAGCGGCGCCAATGCTGCCCACGGCCGTGCGTTGCGCCGTGGCGCAGACCCGCGCCAGGCCCGTGCCGCGCGTGATCACGGTGCTGGCGAACACCCGCGACCCATCGGCCTCTGCCGCGGCCAGCTTGGCCACGGGCACGGACTCTCCCGTGAGCAGGGACTCGTCCACCTCCAGCTGGCCGTCCAGCAGCAGCGCGTCGGCGGCGATGCGGTCGCCCTCGTGCAGCACCAGCAGGTCGCCACAGACCACATCGCGCCCGGCGATGCGCTGCTCGGCGCCGTCGCGCACCACCAGCGCGCGCGGGGCCGACAGGTCGCGCAGCGATTCCAGCGCGCGCTGCGTGCGCCGCTCCTGCACCAGGGTGATGGCTATGACCACGACCACGGAGCCGAGCAGGAACAGCGCCTCGCCCCGGTCGCCCAGCGCCAGGTAGATGCCGCCGGCGGCCAGCAGCATCAGGAACATGGGCTCGGTGAGCACTTCGCGCACGATGGCGGCGTTGGATTTCGGCGTGCTGCCGGGCAGCTGGTTGGGGCCGTCGCGCGCCAGGCGCTCGGCGGCTTCCTGGCTGCTCAGGCCTTGGGGCGGGGCGGCGGCAGCGGGGGATTTTTCAGGCATGGGGCAGTGTATAAGTGCCGGTTGTCTTTGTTGCGATGGACTTTGCCCGATGGCCACGACCGATTCACCCGCGTATTTCGAACAACAGCATGAACGGCTGGACGCCCAGCTGCAGGCCCATCTGCTGGACGTGGTGGGCGCGGACTTCGGCACGGCGCTCACGCGCCTGCAGGCCTGGCGCGCGGATCTCGCGCAGCACATCGCAATCGAGAACACCCGCCTGCTGCCCCATGTGCCCGAGGGCGCGCGCTGGGCGGCGCACGTCTACCTGCTGGAGCATGAGCGCATCGCCCTGCTGGCCGACGAGTACGAGCAGCGTGTGCGCGCCGTCATCGCCCGGCCGCCGCAGGGCGAACTGGCCCGGCGCCGTGCGGTGCTGCTGCTGCTGGACGGGGCCCACGCGCTGCGCCATGTGCTGGAGCACCACCACGAGCGCGAGCACCAAGCCCTGGCCCATGAGCTGCCGCTGGCGCTGCAGGCCGCCGTGTGGGGCGGGCTGCAGGACGGCAGCACATAGTCAGCTCTATGTCTGCGCGCCAGCCACCCAACGCAGGCCCTTGCCCCGGCTCAGGTAGTAGTCGCCCTGCGGGCTGATGACGACGGCGCGGCGCGCCTGGGGGTCGGAGAAGTAGCGCCAGCCGTGGGCGCGCTCCTGCGGTCCGGCGTTGTGGGGCACGACCCGCATGCCGTGGTCGAAGCCGTAGCCGTTGCTGCTGGCGGCCTGCTGCTGGCCGCTGTCACGGTCCGCGGCGGCAGCAGGGCCGGCGATGGTGGCGGACAGCAGGGCCATCGCGGCGAGAAGGAGGGTGGTGCGCATGGTGATCTCCTCGGTCTGTGGTTGCAGTCGCGAGTGACTGTGACCGCAGTCTGCGCGCAGGGCGGTGAACCAGCGCTGAATGGCGGGTTCAGCGGCCGTTCATGCGCCGCCGAAACGCCCCAGTCCCAGCTGCACCAGATCGTCCCCGCGGCGCAGCAGCCACAGGGCCTCCAGGCCCAGGCGCTGCGCCAGGGCCAAGCCCGCGCCGGGGCCGGCCACCAGCAGCGCCGTGGCCCAGGCGTCGGCGTCCATGCAGCTCGCGGCCAGCACGGTGACGCTGGCCACGCCGTTGTTCACCGGCGCGCCACGGCGCGCGTCCATGCTGTGCGCCAGGCGTGCCGGGCCCGCTTGCACAAAGCGCCGGTAGTCGCCCGAGGTGGCCACGGCCAGGTCCTGCAACTCGATCACGCCCAGGGCGCTGCGCCGGCCCTGCTGGGGGCGCTCCAGCGCCACGGCCCAGGGCTGGCCGTCCGCCTGGGGGCCGAGGGCGCGCAGCTCGCCGTCGAGCGCCGCCAGCGCGTGGCGCACACCATGCTGCTGCAGCACGGCGCACTGGCGGTCCACGGCGTAGCCCTTGGCAATGCCGCACAGGTCGAGTTGCAGCGGCGCCGCCTTGCGTGCGCGGTTGGCGTCCAGGTCCAGCTCCAGCGCCTCGTGCGTGGGCGGATGCGGCGCGGCATGGGCGGCGCGGGCGGCGTGGATGGCCCGGGCATCGGGCACGGCGTGCGCGGCGCCAAAGCCCCAGGCATCGACCAGCGCGCCCACGGCGGGATCGAAGGCGCCGCCGCTCAGGCGGCAGACCTCGAGCGCACGTGCCAGCACCTGCAGGATTTCGGCGGGCAGATCGACCCAGGCATCGAGGGGCGCGTGGTTCAGGCGCAGCAGGTCGCTGCCCGGCTTCCAGGGCGACATCTGTGCATCGACCCGGTCCACGGTGGCCTGCAGCGCGGCCTGCAGCGCCGCGCGGTCCGCACCCGCGGGCGCGTCGCAGACGACCGACCAGCGCGTGGCCATGGTGGGGCCGTGCAGGTGCAGGCGCGTGAGCGCGGCACAGGGTTCAGAACAGGTCTTCGGCATAGCGCCCCTTCGCCTTCAGCTCACGCACGCTCAGGCCCAGCGTGGCCAGGATGCCGTCGAGCACCTGCGCCACGGCCTGGGCCATGGGGCGGCTGCCGCACACACGCACGATGGCGCCGCCGGCCAGCAGGGCGCGCAGGCGCTCGCCGTCGCGGCGCAGCGCGTCCTGCACATAGCCGCCGCCTGGCACGCGCGAGAAGGCGGTGCGCACGCTGGCCAGGCGCTGCTCGGCCAGCCAGCGCTGGATCTCGGGCGCGAAGTAATAGTCGCGTGCCGGGTCGCGCGCGCCGAAGTACAGGTGCATGGGCGTGCGCCCGTCGTTGCGCCGGATGAAGCCCGCCAGCGGCGCCACACCCGTGCCCGCGCCGATCAGCAGCACGCTGCGCGCCTGGCCCGGCAGGGCAAAGCCGGGGTTGGCGCGGATGAAGGCCTGGGTGCCGTCGCCCGGCCGCAGGCCCAGCAGGTGCGTGGAGCACAGGCCGCCGGGCCACTGGCGCACGCAGATCTCCAGAAAGCCGTCGGCGCTGCCCGAGGCCAGCGAGTAGTAGCGCGGCACCGCGCTGCCCGGCGCCACGATGCCCACCAGGTCGCCCGCGGCAAAGCGCGCCAGGCCCTGCCCGCGTAGGCGCGCGTGCCAGGGCTGGCGCGGCCAGGAAAAGCGCAGGATGGCCGTGGGGCGGTCGCTCTGCCCGGGATAGTCGCGCCGCGACACCAGGGTGAGTGCCGTGGTGGTCGGCAGGCGCGGCCGGTAGTCGATCACGAGGGGCTCGCCCAGTGCCTGCGCCAGCGTCTCGCCCCAGCGGGCAAACTGTTGGCTCGATTGCTGGTGTATGCATTCCAGCGGCAGCAGCATGGGCCAGCCCTTACCACGCAATGTTTGTTCGGCGGCCTGGGCAAAGGCGCAGAAGCCCGGGTACTGGCGGTCGCCAAAGCCCAGCACCGTGACCGGCACGCCGCCGGCGGTTTGCGCCGCGATGCGCTGCAGCGCCCGGCGCGCGTGCGTGGGCGGCTGGCCCTCGCCATAGGTGGCCGCCAGGATGAACACCTGGCGCGCGGCGGGCGGCAGTTGGAACCGCTCCAGCGCCGCGCTGTGCACGCGGTGGCCGGCGCGCACCAGCGCGGCGTGCAGCGCCTGGGCAAAGCCCCAGGTGCTGCCGCCCTCGCTGGCCACGTAGATCAGCACATCGGCCTGCTGCGGCGCGCTGTTGTCGGCGATGCGCACCACCGCCTGCCGCCCCTGCCACCAGATCAGCAGGCCGCTCGCCCAGAACAGCAGCACGGACAGGCCCGACAGGCCCAGCACCAGGGCCCAGGGCCAGGCGCTCTCGCCCGTGTGCAGCACCTGCGCCCAGTCGTTGATGCGCTGGGCCGTGCCTGCATCCTGCCAGGCCAGGGTCTGGCCGCTGTAGCGGTCGATCCAGCCCTGGCCCTGGGCCGTGATGACGCTCCAGGTGTCCATCGGGTCGGCGGCGTCGGGCAGGTTGAGCCGGCGCAGATCGGCCACGCGCAGCTCCTGCAGCAGGGGAATCTTTTCGGGGGGCAGGGCGGCGCCGGTGGCGCTGGAGGCCACATCGGGCTCGGGCCCGGCGTCCAGCGGCAGCAGGCCCAGCGTGGACGCGCTCATGAGCAGCGCCGTCACCGAGGACAGGCACAGCACGGCCAGCACCACCCGGCCCGTGAGCACATGCAGGCGCTGCGCCAGCGTGCCGCGCACCCGGCCCGTGAGCTGGCGCCAGCCGCCCATGCGGCGCAGCAGCAGCACCCCGCCCGAGACCGACAGCAGCGCCATGGCCAGCGCCACGCCCGCCGCGCCCCAGCGCCCGGCATCGCCCAGCAGCAGGGCGCGGTGCAGGTTCTTGACCCAGCGCGGCATGCTGGACGGCTGGTAGGCCCCCAGCAGCCGGCCGCTGGCCGCATCCACATACCGCGCCTGCGCCTGCTCCCCGGCAAAGCCGAAGGCGGCGATGCGGCCCGTGGGCAGGCGGCGGATCTCCTCCACCCCGGGCATGGCGGCCTGCACGCGCTGCACCAGCGTGGCCACGGGCAGCCCGGCCGGCGCGGCCGGGGCCTGCCAGGCCTGCTGCAGCGGGTCCAGCGCCAGCAGCGCGCCCGACAGGCCCAGCACCATGGCCAGCGTGCCCAGGGTGAGGCCCAGCCAGCGGTGGACGGCTTTCCAGCGCATGGGGGCTTATTGCATTTGGTAGGTCAAGGACTGGATGTACTGCCTGCCCGCCTGGGGCTTGCCGGCGTTCTGCGTGGTGAGTGGCAGGCGCACTTCCGACGGGCTGTCGCGCATGTCTTCGGCGGCGGCGTCGATGCGGATCTCGTAGCCGGCATCGATGAGCGCGTCGGCCAGCTCGGCCGTCACCTTGAGCGTGCGCCCCGCGCCCACGCTGGCGCCGGTCACGCCATCGAGGCGCCTGGCGTCGCCGGCCGACAGGCGACTCCAGTCCGCCAGATGCTTGTAGTACTTGGCCTTGCCTCCGGCCACCCACAACGTGCGGGCGTAGGCGCCCTTGGCGTCGGTCAGGTAGACGGCGAGGTAGGCGCCGTCGCCGCCATAGTTCTTGAGCTGGGCGGTCAGTGTGACCTGGCGCGCCTGGCCCAGGACCGGCAGGGCCAGGGTGCAGGCGGCGGCGAGGGTGGTCAGCAGGGGCTTGGTGGACATGGTGAATCTCCGGTGCGGGGGTTACTCGGTCTGGCCGCGGCGGCGTTCGCGGCGGCGCTCGTGCTCGGGCTCGCCGTCACGCCACTTGAGCCTCAGCACGCGCAGCGTCTCGGGGTCCAGCCTTGCCTTGAAGGCGCGCCCCTGGGCGTCCTGGCCGCGGATCTCGTAGCAGCCGTCGTCTATCTTCAGGCGCTGCACCTGCCAGCCCTGGCGTGCCGCATGCTGCAGCACGGCCTCGCGTGGCTGCCAGCGCGCCACGGGGGCCTCGCAGTCCGCGTCGGCCCGGGCAGGCACGGCCGCGGCGCCCAGGGACAGGGCGAGCAGCAGGGCGGCGAGGGCGTTCATGGTCGCCGCTCCTCGCCCGCCCATGGCCACATGCGCCGCAGCGTGTCGTCCCGTACCAGGTAGTGGTGGTACAGCGCCGCGCCGGCATGCAGGCCGATCAGCAAAAAACCCATGTCGCCGATGAAGCCGTGGACATCCTCCAGGCTCCTGCCCAGCGCCTTGTCCGCGCCCATCAGCGGTGGCAGCTGCAGGCCGAAGAAGGGGATGGCGCGGCCCTTGGCGCTGAGCGTGAGCCAGCCCAGCAGCGGCAGAACCAGCAGCAGCGCATACAGCGCCATGTGCATGGCGCCTGCCAGGCGCTGCATCCAGGCGGGAGGTGCCGGCGTGATCGGCGGCGCGTGCAGCACCAGGCGCAGCGGCAGCCGCACCAGGACCAGGGCGAACACGGTGAGGCCGAGCATGAAGTGCCAGGTCTTCATGAGGTCGCGCGCCGCGCTGCCCTTGGGAAAGAGGTCGTGCAGCTCGATCAGCGCATACACGGCGATCAGCAGCAGCAGCGTCAGCCAGTGCGCGGCGATCAGCAGGGGGTGGTAGCGGGGGGCTGGCGGTTTCATGGTGGTATTCCCGTGAGGGCATGCAATGGGCCATTGGCAATGCACAAGATAGCGGTGCTGCGCCCCGCCCCCTTGATGGACCGCAAGTGTGGCTGACCCGGCTCGCAGCCTGGCCCGTCTCAGCGGCGGCTGCGCGTGCGCGTGCTCTCCACGGCGCCGGTGGTGGCGTTCATGTACAGCTTCACGCGTTCGCCCTGGGCGTTGCTGGCCTTGACCTCGTAGCGGCCATCGTCCCATTCGATCTGGTGGATGTCGCGGTAGCCCGCGGCCACTGCGCGGTCGTAGATGTCGCGTATGGTCAGCTGCTGCGACGCGGGTGCCGTGGCGGCCGCCGGGGCGGGCGCGGCTGCGGGGGCCGGTGCCTGGGCCTGGGCGATGCTCCAGGTCAGGGCGGTGCCGGCGGCGAGGAGGATGAGCGAGCGGCCGATGGTGTGTTGCATGGTGAGGTACTCCTGAGGTAGCCGGGCACCATGCCCGGCCTGCAGCGAATTTTGAAAAAACCACCATGAACGCGGCCTGAAGGCGGCGTTCATTGCCGGTTCATCGAGCGTTGCGTATAAAAGCGGGCCTATGAAGCCGTACCGACGCTCCATCGTCCCGCTGGCGCTCGCCCTGGGCATCCTGGGCGTGGCTGGCGCCCTGCATGCCGATGAGCGCGGCGACCATGACCGCGCGCGCCAGGCGTTGCAGCAGGGCCAGGTGCTGCCGCTGCGCCAGGTGCTGGACAAGGTCGAGCGCGAATATCAGGGCCAGGTGCTCAAAATTGAGTTCGAGCGCGACGACGGGCGCTATGTCTACGACATCCGCCTGCTGCAGAAGGACGGGCGCATGGCCAAGCTCAAGGTGGATGCGGTCGATGGCCGCGTGCTCAAGATCAAGCGCAAGGAGGACTGATGCGGATCCTGGTCGTCGAGGACCAACCCACGCTCGCCGCCCAGCTGGTGCAGGCCGTTGCCGGCGCCGGCCACACGGTGGAGCAGGCGGGCGACGGCGTGCAGGCGCATTACCTGGGCGAGGTGGAGGACTTCGACGCCGTGGTGCTCGACCTGGGCCTGCCCCTGCTCGATGGCCTGTCGGTGCTGCGCCGCTGGCGCGCGGCCGGGCGCAACATGCCGGTGCTGATCCTCACGGCGCGCGGCAGCTGGCAGGAAAAGGTCGCCGGCATGGACGCCGGTGCCGACGACTACCTGGCCAAGCCCTTTCACATGGAGGAGCTGCTGGCGCGCCTGCGCGCCCTGCTGCGCCGCCGCGGCGAGCACGCCAGCGCCGAGTGGCGCTGCGGCGCCATCAGTCTGGACACGCGCCAGGCGCGCGCGCTCGTCGATGGCCAGCCTTTGCCGCTGACCAGCCATGAGTTCAAGCTGCTGTCGCTGCTCATGCAGCGCAAGGGCGAGGTGCTGTCGCGCACCGAACTGGCCGAGCATATCTACCCGCAGGACAGCGAACGCGACTCCAACACCATCGAGGTCTTCGTCGGCCGCCTGCGCAAGAAGCTGCCGGGCGGCAGCATAGAGACCGTGCGCGGCCTGGGCTACCGGCTCGTGGAGGCGGGCGCGGCGGTATGAACGGCGCATCGCTGCGCCTGCTTGCGGGCTCACTGCGTTTGCGCCTGCTGGCCGGCACGCTGGCCTGGATGCTGCTCAGCATCGCGCTCACCGGCTGGGCGCTGCGCGCGCTGTTCCAGGACCACATCACGCAGCAGCTGCAGGCGCAGCTGGTGCAGCAGCTCGACCAGCTCAGCGCCACCGTGGACTGGACGCCCCAGGGCGGCACCAGCGTCGCCCCCATGGCCGCAGACCCGCGCCTGGACCAGCCGCTGTCGGGCCTGTACTGGCAGATCGACCGCCTGGGCGCAATGCCGCAGTCGGCCGTGGCGCGCTCGCGCTCGCTGTGGGACCAGAGCCTGGCGCTGCCGGCCGCGCCGCAGGGCTATCCGGCGCGCGGCTACGGCGTGCTGGAATTGCACGACGCCCAGGGCCACCGGCTGCTGGCCGTGGCGCGCACCCTGCAGCTGCCCGAGGACGGGGCCCCGCCGCTGCGCCTGGCCGTGGCCGGCGACGAGGCGCTGCTGGCCGAACCGCTGCAGCGCTTCACGCGCCTCTTGCGCATCGCCCTGGGCATGCTGGCGCTGGGCCTGGCGCTGGCCGTGGCGCTGCAGTTGCAACTGGCGCTGCGCCCCCTGAAGCTGCTGCGCCAGGGCCTGGCCGCCGTGCGCGGCGGCGCCGCCGCACGCATCGAGGGGCGCTTTCCGCAGGAGCTGCAGCCCCTGGTGACCGAGTTCAACCATGTGCTACTGGAGAACGCCGACATGGTGCAGCGCGCCCGCACCCAGGCCGGCAACCTGGCCCATGCCGTGCACACGCCGCTGTCCGTGCTGGCCAACGCCGCGGCGCAGGATGCCAGCCCCCTGGCGCAGCTGGTACAGGAGCAGGTCGGCGCCGCCCGCCGCCAGGTGGACTACCACCTGGCGCGCGCCCGCGCCGCCGCCGCCGTGCGCGCCACGGGCCTGGCCACCCCGGTGCTGGAGCCCGTGCGCGCGCTGCTGCGCACCATGACGCGCCTGCACGACGCACGCGACCTGTCCTTCGCGCTCGCCCCACAGGCGCAAGACCTGGCCTTCCGCGGCGAGGCCCAGGACCTGTACGAGCTGCTCGGCAACCTGATCGACAACGCCGGCAAATGGGCGCGCACGCGCATCGTGGCCGACGTGCAGCGCGAGGACGGCCAGCTGTGCATCACCGTGGACGACGACGGCCCCGGCATCCCCGAAGAGCAGCGCGAGCGCATGTTCGAGCGCGGCGTGCAGCTCGACGAACGCCGCCCCGGCTCCGGCCTGGGCCTGGACATCGTGCGCGCGCTCGTTGACAGCTACGGCGGCAGCGTGCAGGCCCAAGAGTCGCCGCTGGGCGGGGCGCGGCTGCGGCTGTGCCTGCCGTTGGTCGAGTAACTGTTTGTTTATGATTCTTGCTCAAAGGGAGCGCCGCAAGCGATAGCAACTGCAGGCTCATGAGCCCCTCATCCATAAAAAAAATGCAGGAAGGGAGGACTAATGGCAACACCCTGGGCCCACTCGGGTGCGCATTTGCTGGCGGATCATCTGCTGGCTGTTGCCAAAACAGCAGCAACTTCGGCGGCGGCCATAGAGCGCAGCGGCGCGGCTGCTCGCTGGTCCTACGCCGCCGGCCTGTGGCACGACCTGGGCAAATACCGCCCCGGCTTTCAGCAATATGTGCGCCTGGCCGATGGTGAAAACGCCCACATCGAAGGCAAGGTGGCGAGCCGGGACAAAAACCACTCTGCCGCTGGCGCACTGTGGGCCGAGCAGCTGCTGACACAAAAGCAGGGCCCAGCGGGCAAGCTCGCGGCACGTGTGCTGATGTACCTGATAGCCGGTCACCATGCCGGCTTGGCCGACTGGCACCAGGGGCTGCGTGAACGTTTGGCTGAAACCGAAAGCCAGCGCGAACTGGCCGAAGCCCTGGCTGCCCAGCCCCCAAAAGAAATCCTGCATGGCGCAGCACCCGCACTGCAGAGCCTGCGCCACATCCCCGGCGGCCTGCAAGATGGCTTTGCGCTGTGGCTGCGCATGCTGTTTTCCTGCCTGGTCGATGCCGACTTTCTGGACACCGAAGCGCATTTCGACGCGGCCAAACCGCGCCAGCGCAGCGGCTTTCCCACCCTGGCGCAAATGCACGCGGCGTTCAACGCCCACATGGCTGCGCTGCCCGTGCGCGACACGCCCGTGAACCGACTGCGCGCCGACATCCTGCGCCAATGCCGTAGCCAGGCGGCGCTGGCGCCGGGCTTTTTTTCACTCACCGTGCCCACGGGCGGAGGCAAAACGCTGTCCAGCCTGGCCTTTGCGCTGGAACATGCCCAGGCACACGGCCAGCGGCGCATCATCTACGCCATTCCCTACACCAGCATCATCGAGCAGACGGCCGACGTGTTTCGCCAGGTGTTTGCCGCGCTGGGTGATGAGGTGCTGATCGAGCACCACAGCCAGGCTGAATCTGCACCCGAGCAGGAAACCGCCCGCAGCCGCCTGGCCTGCGAGAACTGGGACGCGCCGCTGGTTGTCACCACCAATGTGCAGCTTTTTGAATCGCTGTTTGCGGCCAAAACCTCGCGCTGCCGCAAGCTGCACAACATCGCGGGCAGCGTCATCGTGCTGGATGAAGCGCAGCAACTGCCCCCCGCGTTTTTGCAGCCCATCCTGGATGTGCTGAACCTGCTGGTGGCGCACTACGGCGTCACGGTGCTGCTGTGTACGGCCACCCAGCCGGCCCTGTCCAGCACGGCGTATTTCGACGCCAGCAAAAGCCTGCGCGGGCTGAAGAACGTGCGCGAAATCATTACCGAGCCCGATGCGCTCTTTGTCGCGCTGGAGCGCGTGTGCGTGCAGTTGCCGGCCGACTGGAACCAGTCCACCCCCTGGCCACAACTGGCCGAGCAGCTGGCGCAGGAAGACTGCGTGCTGGCCATCGTCAGCACGCGTAAATCGGCACGCACCTTGCACGCGTTGATGCCCGAAGGCACGCTGCATCTGTCGGCGCAAATGTGCGGCGCGCACCGCCAGACCGTAATTGCCGAAATCAAGCAACGTCTGCAAGCGCTCCGCGACGGTAGCGACCTGCGGCCCCTGCGCGTGGTCAGCACCCAATTGGTGGAGGCCGGGGTGGATATCGACTTCCCCGTGGTCTATCGCGCCGTGGCGGGGCTGGACTCCATCGCCCAGGCCGCAGGTCGTTGCAACCGCGAAGGGCTGCTGCCGGACAAAGGCCGGGTGGTGGTGTTTGTGCCGGAAGATGCACCACCACCGGGCAGCCTGCGCCAAGCCGCGCAAGCCGCGGTGAAAACACTGCAGACGCATACGGGCCAGCCATTGGAGCGTGCGCTGTTCGAGCGCTATTTCCGCGCTTTTTATTACGCGCAAAACCTGGATGAAAAAGCCATCGTCACCAAACTGCGCCCAGACCGCGAACTGGCCGTGCAGTTTGCCACCGCAGCGCAAGACTTCAAGCTGATTGACGAAGACGGCAGCGCCACCGTGGTGGTGCGCTACGGCGCGGCGCGTGAAGAAATCAAGCAGTTGCTGGGCGTGCTGGCTGCCGAAGGCCCGCAGCGCTGGCTGATGCGCCGGCTCCAGCGCTTTACCGTCACCATCCCCCAGCGCATGGCCGACAAGATGCTGGCGCAAGGCAGTTTGAGCCTGCCCATGCCAGGTTTGTACGTGCAGGCAGATATTGACAATTTGTACAGCGACGATCGCGGACTTCGAGGCGACGATGACCCCGGTGATCCGCGTGACTACTACTTGTGAAGGAGTGGCATGACTTCCCGCTTTTGTCTTGAAGTGGCAGGCCCCTATGCCTGCTTTACCCGTCCGGAGATGAAGGTCGAGCGCGTCTCCTACGACGTCATCACCCCGTCTGCCGTGCGGGCCGTGTTTGAGTCGATTCTGTGGAAGCCCGCCATCCGCTGGCGCGTGACGCAGATCGAGGTGCTGCGGCCCATCCGCTTCATCAACTTGCGGCGCAACGAGGTCAGCGCGGTCGTCTCCACGCGCAATGTGCAGCAGGCTATGCATGCGGGCAGCGGCAACCTGGCCTTGTATATCGAGGACGAGCGCCAGCAACGTGCCGGCTACTTCCTGCGCGATGTGGCCTACCGCCTGCATGCCGAGCTGTCGCTGGCACCGGGCTGCACCGAACCATTGATGAAATACACCGAAATGTTCACCCGCCGCGCCCGCAAGGGCCAATGCGTGAACCAGCCCTACCTGGGCTGCCGCGAATTTGCCGCGCAGTTTCGGCTGGTCGAAGACGGTGAAGAGCTCCCACCCGCGCTGCCCGAAACCCGCCCCCTGGGCTGGATGCTGCACGACCTGGACTTCAGCAACCCCGCCGACCCGCAGCCGCGCTTTTTCAACGCGCAGATGACGGGTGGCGTGGTGGATGTACCGCCTTTTGAGGAGGCCTGGGCATGATTCTGCAAGCCTTGGTCGATTACTACGACCGCAAATGCGCCGACCCTGACCCGATGCAGCGCCTGCCCAGCTTTGGTTTGGAAGAAAAGGAGATTGCCTTTGTGCTGGAGCTGGCCGCCCATGGACAACTGCTTACCATCACCGACACCCGCCAGCAGCAGGGCAAAAAACTGGTGGGGCAAAGCTTTCGTGTGCCAGCGGGCGTGAAAAAAACATCGGGCATTGCCGCCAACTTGTTGTGGGACTGACCCGTCCTGTCCAGCGTTGAC
>JAFEDY010000039.1 GCA_018241405.1 Pseudomonadota bacterium
GGTCGCCGTGTCGGCGCCGGCCGTGGTGGCCGCCGCCCCATGGGCACCAATGCAGCCCCTGCCGACGGTAGCTACAAGCCTGCAGGCGCTGGTGGCGATTCCGTTAAGCGCGTCAAGAGCGCGCCCGCTGCCGCAGCGGCGGACGGCAAAGGAGAATAAACATGCTGCAACCTGCTCGCCGCAAGTTCCGTAAGGAGCAAAAAGGCCGCAACACCGGTATCGCCACGCGTGGCAACTCGGTGGCTTTTGGTGACTTCGGTCTGAAGTGCACGGATCGCGGCCGTCTGACGGCCCGCCAGATCGAGGCCGCACGTCGTGCGATCTCGCGTCACGTCAAGCGTGGCGGTCGTATCTGGATCCGCGTGTTCCCCGACAAGCCGATTTCCACCAAGCCCGCCGAGGTGCGTATGGGTAACGGCAAGGGCAACCCCGAGTACTACGTGGCCGAGATCCAGCCCGGCAAGGTGGTGTTCGAGATCGTGGGCGTGCCCGAAGAACTGGCCCGCGAAGCGTTCCGCCTGGCTGCCGCCAAGCTGCCGCTGCGCACCACCTTCGTTGCCCGTCAGATTGGCGCCTAAGGAGAATCAACATGACCAAAGCTGCTGAACTCCGCCAAAAGGACGTGGCCGGCCTGGAGGCCGAAATCAAGTCGCTGCAAAAGGCCCATTTCGGCCTGCGCATGCAGAAGGCCACGCAACAACTGGGCAATACCAACACGCTGCGTACCACGCGCCGTGACATCGCCCGTGCCAAGACTATTCTTGCTGAAAAGCAAGCCGCCAAGTAATCAGGAGTGAACATGACGGAACCTAAAAAATCCCTCAAGCGCACCTTGATCGGTAAGGTGGTTAGCGACAAACGTGCGAAGACCGTGACCGTGCTTGTCGAACGCCGCGTCAAGCACCCCATCTACGACAAGATCATGATCAAGTCGAGCAAGTACCACGCCCATGACGAAAACGGCGAGTACAAGATGGGCGACACCATCGAGATCACGGAAAGCCGTCCGCTGTCCAAGACCAAGAACTGGGTGGCCACACGCCTGGTGCAAAAGGCCGCACTGGTCTAAGCCCAATCGGCACCTGGGCAGCAATGCCCCACAAAACGACCCACAATGTGGGTCGTTTTTTTTATCCCGAGGAGCCAATCATGATCAAGGTCGGAGACCAACTTCCTGCAGCCACGTTGATGGAGTACGTCGAGGTCGAGGGCAATGGCTGCAGCATCGGCCCCAATCCCGTCGATGTGCACAAGGCCGCTGCGGGCAAGACTATTGCGCTGTTTGCCGTGCCGGGCGCATTCACGCCCACTTGCTCGGCCAAGCATGTCCCCGGCTATGTAGAGCAGGCCGATGCCTTGAAGGCCGCAGGCGTTCATGAAATCTGGTGCCTGGCCGTGAACGACGCCTTCGTCATGGGTGCCTGGGCGCGCGACCAGAAGACCGGCGCCAAGGTGCGCATGCTGGCCGATGGCGATGCGGTGTTTGCCAAGGCCGCGGGCCTGACGCTGGACCTCAACGGCAAGGGCCTGGGCCTGCGCAGTAACCGCTATTCCATGCTGGTCAAGGACGGCAAGGTGGCGACGCTGAATGTGGAAGCGCCAGGCAAGTTCGAGGTCAGCGACGCGGCCACCATGCTGGCGCAGGCAAAGGGCTGACCTATTTTTCGGTGGGAACGCGCCTGCCGCGCTTGCTTGTCGCGTGGAGATGCTTTTGTTTTGATAGCTTCTGGCGCTTTTCTGGTGAGCGCTAGAAGCTGAATCGCTAAGAAATGTCGGCTTTCAGGTAGTGCGAACCGGCAATGGGGTTGTGGTAGTAAGGCGGAATCTCCATGAAGCCCAGTTCGGCATACAGTGCGCGTGCCGACTCCATGCTGTCAAGAGTGTCCAGCAGCACGCAGGTGTAGCCCCTCTGCCGTGCGGCGTCCAGAATCGCTTCGGCCAGTTGCCGCCCCAGGCCGAAACCGCGAAACGCCTTGCGTACGTACAGTCGCTTCATCTCGCAGGCGTTGGGGTAGTCGGTCATGTCCAGCGGCCGCAGCGCGCAGCAGCCGGCGAGGCTGCCATCGACGTCGGCCAGCAGCAGATGCCCGCGTGGCGGCGCGTAGTCGCCAGGCAAGGTGGCCAGCTCTTCGCCAAAACCCTGGAAACAAAGATCTATTTCCAGGCTGTCGGCATAGTCCTGGAAGATCTCGCGCACCCGGTCCATTTCCTGGGGTAGGGTGGGGCTCAAAAGTGTGACAACGGGCAGCGTGCTCACGGGCGAAGGCAGGTCTCGGGCGATGCTCCAGTGTAACCGGGGCGACATTGCGTTGGCCGAACAAGCGCCGAGACCTCCAACCAGGCGGACGGGAAGTCATTCCCAGCGGGGCCGCGCCGTTGCTTCATAGCGCGAAAGGCCGGGTTCCTGCCTGGAAACCGATCTTTCGTGGTGGAGCAACCGTGCTCAGGCCTCGGCCAACAGCCGCTCTATGAGTTTGTGCAGTTCGGCGAAATCGGGCGCGCCGACGTAGCTTTTCACGATCTCGCCGCGCTTGTTGACGATGAAGGTCGAGGGAGTAAGCTTCACGTCGCCCCAGGCCTTGGCCACGGCGCCGGTGTTGTCTATGGCCACCTTGAATGGCAGCTTGCGCGTCTCGGTGAAGTTCACCACGTAGCTTGGCGGGTCGTAGCTCATGGCCACGGCCAGAGTTTCGAAGCCGCGGTCCTTGTACTTGTCGTAGGTGGCAATGACCTCGGGCATTTCCGCCACGCAGGTGGTGCAGCTTGTGGCCCAGAAATTCACCAGCGTCACCTTGCCCTTGAGGTCGGCGGTGGTCTGCTGCGAGCCGTCCAGCAGCACGAAGGTCGATTGCGGAGCAGGCGACTGGCCCGAACCCAATACCACCACGGCAGCAACGCCGACTCCCGCTGCCAGTAGGCCTGCCGCCAGCCACTTCTTGATCGCCATATCCGGTTCCTCATCATGGCACCCGGACGGGGCGCCGCAACTGGGTGATTGTGACGCAGCGCCTTAGCCATGTAGGCCAACATGGGATTGGACCGCGCGCGATCAGGGCCGCCGCGGCGGCGCCATCCGGGCGGCGCCATAATGCTGGGCATCGTTACATGCCATGAACACAAATTTTCTCATCATTGCCCACGCGCCCCTGGCCCATGCGCTGCGTGAATGCGCGCTGCACGTGTTTCCTGACTGCGCCGATGAGGTATTGGCTCTGGACGTACCGCCCGATGAGGCCCCGGAGCAGACCCTGTATGCCGCGCGTGCTCTGCTCGCCCGCCATGGTCAAGCCCCCGTTCTGGTGCTCTCCGACCTGTTTGGGGCCACCCCCTGCAACGTGGCTCGGAGCCTGCTCGGTGACGCGCCACAGGCGCGCCTCATCGCCGGTGTGAACCTGCCCATGTTGCTGCGCGCCGTGTGCTACCGGGCCGAGCCGCTCGACGCCCTGGTGGCGCGCGCGCTGGCCGGCGGGACGCAGGGCATGCTGCTGGTGGCTGCTGCTACCGAGTCCCATCCGACCTGCCACCCATGATCAAGAACAACATCACCATCAGCAACAAACTGGGCCTGCATGCCCGTGCATCGGCCAAGTTGACCAAGCTGGCAGGCAGCTACCCCTGCGACGTCTGGATGAGCAAGGGCGAGCGCCGCATCAATGCCAAGAGCATCATGGGCGTGATGATGCTGGCCGCCGGCCTGGGCTCGCAGGTGGAGGTCGAGACCGATGGCGCGCAGGAGCGGGAGGCCATGGACGCGCTGCTGGCGCTGATCGATGGCAAGTTCGGCGAGGGCGAATAAACCACGGGCGAGGCGCATATGACCTTCTCCATCCACGGCCTGGCAATCGCACGCGGCATCGCCATTGGCCGCGCGGTACTGGCGGCGTCCGGCAGCATGGAGGTGGCGCATTACTTCATCGATCCGCAGCAGGTAGAAGCCGAGATTGCGCGCGTGCGCAATGCCCGCAATGGCGTGATCGAGGAGTTGCAGCGCCTGCAGGCCGATATGCCGTCCGACGCGCCGCACGAGCTGGCGGCCTTGCTGGACGTGCATCTCATGCTGCTGCAGGACGAGATGCTGGTCAGCGGCGTCAAGCGCTGGATCGCCGACCGGCTCTACAACGCCGAATGGGCACTGACCACGCAGCTGGAGATCATCAGCCGCCAGTTCGAGGAGATGGAGGACGAGTACCTGCGCGAGCGCAAGACCGACCTCGCGCAGGTGGTGGACCGCATCCTGCGGCGCATGAAGGGCGTGGCGAACCCCGTGGCGCCGCCGCCTAGCGGCGCGCGCCGCCAGGCCGAGGCCGGCGCCGAGGCCGAGTACCTGCAGGGCGATGCGGCCGACGTGCCGCTGGTGCTGGTGGCGCACGACCTGTCGCCGGCCGACATGCTGCAGTTCAAGCAAAGCGTGTTTGCCGGCTTCATCACCGACGTGGGCGGCAAGACCAGCCACACGGCCATCGTGGCGCGCAGCATGGACATTCCCGCCGTGGTCGGCGCGCGTGGGGCCAGTCAGCTGGTGCGCCAGGACGACTGGATCATCATCGACGGCGACGCCGGCGCGGTGATCGTCGATCCCACACCCATCATCCTGGCCGAGTACGGCTTTCGCCAGCGCCAGATCGCCCTGGAGCGCGAGCGCCTGACGCGGCTGCGCCACACGCCGGCGGTGACGCTCGATGCCCAGTCCATCGAGCTGCTGGCCAACATCGAGCAGCCGGGCGATGCCGCCGCCGCCCTGCGTGCCGGCGCCGTGGGCGTGGGCCTGTTTCGCAGCGAATTCCTGTTCATGGGGCGCGGCGGCCGCCTGCCCGACGAGGAGGAGCAGTATCTGGCCTACCGCGATGCCGTGCTGGGCATGCAGGGCCTGCCCGTGACCATACGCACGGTGGATGTGGGCGCCGACAAGCCGCTGGACAAAGGCTTCAAGGACAGCGCACTCAACCCCGCGCTGGGCCTGCGCGCCATTCGCTGGAGCCTGGCCGACCCGGCCATGTTCCGCACCCAGCTGCGTGCCGTGTTGCGTGCGGCCGTGCATGGGCCGGTGCGGCTGCTGTTTCCCATGCTGGCGCATGTGAGCGAGATTCGCCAGGCGCTGGCCCAGGTGGATCTGGCGCGCGCCGAGCTCGATGCGCGTGGCGTGGCCTACGGCCCGGTGTTGCTCGGGGCCATGATTGAGATCCCGGCCGCGGCCCTCATCGTGCAGCAGTTCCTGCGCTACTTTGACTTTCTCTCGCTGGGCACCAACGACCTGATCCAGTACACGCTGGCCATTGACCGCGCCGACGAGGCCGTCGCGCATTTGTACGAGCCGCTGCACCCGGCCGTGCTGCGCCTGGTGGCCGATGTCATCGCCGAGGGCGCGCGCCAGGGCAAGAGTGTGAGCGTGTGCGGCGAGATGGCGGGCGACGTGGCCATGACCCGGCTGCTGCTGGGGCTGGGCCTGCGCAGCTTTTCCATGCAGCCGGCGCAGATCCTGGCCGTCAAGCAGGAGGTGCTGCGCTCCGACACGCGCAAGCTCGCCGACTGGGCGCAGCAGGTGCTGGCCGCCGACGATCCGGGCGCGTCACTGGAAGCGGCCTGAGCCTACACCCCGGCGGCGTGGGCCTGCTGGTCGGCGTGGTAGCTGGAGCGCACCATGGCGCCCACCGCGGCGTGCGAAAAGCCCATGGCGTAGGCCTCTTTCTCGAACATCTTAAAGGTGTCGGGGTGCACATAGCGGCGCACCGGCAGGTGGCTGTTGCTGGGCGCGAGGTACTGGCCTATGGTCAGCATGTCGATGTCATGCGCACGCATGTCGCGCATGACCTGCAGGACCTCCTCGTCGGTCTCGCCCAGGCCGACCATGATGCCGCTCTTGGTGGGCACCTTAGGGTGCAGGGCCTTGAATTTCTTCAACAGGTTCAGCGAGAACTGGTAGTCCGAACCTGGGCGCGCCTCCTTGTACAGGCGCGGCGCGGTCTCCAGGTTGTGGTTCATGACGTCGGGTGGCGCGGCCTTGAGGATCTCCAGCGCGCGGTCGTCGCGGCCGCGGAAGTCGGGCGTGAGGATCTCGATCTGCGTGGCCGGCGAAAGCTCGCGGATGCGCTGTATGCACTCCACGAAATGGCCCGAACCGCCGTCGCGCAGGTCGTCCCGGTCCACGCTGGTGATGACCACGTATTTCAGGCGCAGCGCGGCAATGGTCTTGGCCAGGTTCAAGGGTTCGTCCTTGTCCAGCGGGTCGGGGCGGCCATGGCCCACATCGCAGAACGGACAGCGGCGCGTGCACTTGTCGCCCATGATCATGAAGGTGGCCGTGCCGTGGCCGAAGCATTCGCCGATATTGGGGCAGGAGGCTTCCTCGCACACCGTGTGCAGCTTGTGCTCGCGCAGGATCTGCTTGATCTCGTAGAAGCGCGTCGATGGGCTGCCGGCCTTCACGCGTATCCATTCGGGCTTCTTCAGCACCTCGCCGTGCTCGACCTTGATCGGGATGCGCGACAGCTTGGCCGCGGCCTTCTGCTTGGCCAGCGGGTTGTAGGCTTCGTTGGATTGCGCTTCGCGCACGACTTCGGGAGTGCTCATGGCTTTTCGAGGCAGGTCAGGGCGCGAGGCGGGCAGCGAGCTGTTGAGCCAGCACGGCCGCTGCATCGTCCCAGGTGGTGTGGACGCCGATTGTAGAAAGATCCACCGTTTGCAATCCTGCGTAACCGCAAGGGTTGATGCGCGAGAAGGGTTCCAGGTCCATGGCGACGTTCAGCGCCACGCCGTGGTAGGTGCAGTGGCGCGTGACCTTGATGCCCAGTGCCGCAATCTTGGCCAGGCCCGTGAAGTCGGGCATAGGGGCAGCGCTGCCGGGCTCGCGCCACAGCGGCCGCTGTGGCAACCGCGCGTGACTGCAGGGATCGTCCGGGCGCACATAGATGCCAGGTGCTCCGGCAACGCGGTGGCCTGTCACACCATAGTGACCCAGTGTGCGGATCACGGCCTCCTCAAGGCGATAGACATATTCCTTGACATAGTAGCCCGCACGGCGCAGGTCGATCAGCGGGTAGGCCACGACTTGGCCGGGGCCATGGTACGTGACCTGCCCGCCGCGGTTGGTGGCCACCACAGGAATGCTGTCGGGCTGCAAAACATGGGATTGCCTGCCGGCTATGCCTTGCGTATAAACCCCAGAATGCTCACAAATCCATAGCTCATCGGAGGTGTCGTCGGTGCGTTCCGCGGTAAAGCGCTGCATGCTGGCCACGGTGTCCGCGTAGTCCGCGTGGCCTAACGTGCGCAACTGCATGCCGTATGGATTCACAGCACGACCTTGACCATGGGGTGGGATGACAGGGCGCGGTACAGGTCGTCGAGCTGCTCACGGCTGGTGGCAGTGATGGTGATGGTCACGCCCAGGTAATTGCCGGCGCGGCTGTCGCGCAGTTCGATGGAGGAAGCGTCAAAGCCGGGGTCGAAGCGCCGCGCCAGTTCCGTCACTGCATGCACGAAACCGTCAACGTTGGCGCCCATCACCTTGATGGGGAAGCGCGAGGGGTATTCGATCAGCGAGTCCTTGCGGGGATCGGTGGCAGGCGGGGTGGATGGTGTTGTCATGTTCTAGGTCCTTCTGATTCAAGCGGCCGCTGTAAGGAAGGGGAAGGGCAGGCTATTCTCTTGGGGCCGGCCGTTGTCGTGACGCCACATTTACGCGGCCGCAGGCCTGGATTGGATGTGGCGATGGGGGGCATTGTGAATCAGGCGGGTTTTTACCTATAATCAAGGGCTTTGTGAAAGTTTTGGTCTGTGGCGCACGCTTCCTCCCGCGAGAAATCAACCGCCTCTGAGATCGAATCTGAGGCAGAAGATTCCGACTTCAAGCCCCTGACCGCTCAAGAAGCGCTGGAATGGCGCAAGCGCCAGCCGCAGCTGTCGGCCTGGCGCATCGTGGCGGTGCAGGCGCTGGTGGGTGTGCTTGCGGTGCTGCTGCTCTGGCTGCTGGCGGGGCGGGTGCAATGGGCCTGGTCCGCCGGCTATGGGGCCTTGTCGGTGGTGTTGCCCGCGGCGCTGTTTGCGCGCGCAATGGCACGCAGGCGATCATCGGCCGGGGCCGCCATGGTGGGGCTCTTTGGCTGGGAGTTGGTAAAGATTGTTGTGACCGTCGCCATGTTGGCGGCGGCGCCCAGGCTGGTGCCGGGGCTCAGTTGGCTGGCCCTGCTGGCCGGCATGGTGGTAACCATGAAAGCCTACTGGATCGCGCTCCTGGCGTGGTCCGGTGTCCGACGAACCGATTGATATTTGAGAGAAGAGTAGTCCGATGGCCGCAGAAGCGAATGCACCGACCGCCAGTGAATACATCGTTCACCACCTGCAGCATCTGCAGAACATCAAGCAGGGGTTCATTGTTGATTTCAAAGTGATCAACCTTGACTCCATCGCCGTCGGCGTGCTGCTTGGTGCTGTCATGCTGTTGATCTTTTGGTCTGCTGCGCGCAAGGCCAGTTCGGGTGTGCCGGGTCGATTCCAGGCAGCGGTCGAGATTCTGGTCGAGATGGTGGACAACCAGGCCAAGGCCAACATCCACAACGCCCAGAGCCGGAAATTCATTGCGCCGCTGGCGCTCACCGTGTTCGTCTGGATCTTCCTGATGAACGCCATGGACATGCTGCCGGTAGACCTGCTGCCGGTGCTGTGGCAGGGCGCCACGGGCGACCATCATGCCGTCCTGCGGGTCGTGCCCACGGCCGACCTGTCCACCACGCTGGGCCTGTCTTCCGCCGTGCTGCTGCTGTGCTTCTACTACAGCATCAAGGTCAAGGGTCTGGGCGGCTGGATTCATGAGCTGTTCACGGCGCCTTTCGGCACCAGCAAGAACCCGCTGTTTGCCGTGATTCTGGGCGTGGTGAACTTCGCCATGCAGATCATCGAATACCTTGCCAAGACGGTCTCGCACGGCATGCGACTGTTTGGCAACATGTACGCTGGTGAGTTGGTGTTCATGCTGATCGCCCTGATGGGCGGCGCGGCTGCCATGTCGCTCTCTGGTGTGTTGCTCCCCCTGGGGCACATCATTGCGGGCTCTATCTGGGCGATCTTTCACATTTTGATCATCACCCTGCAGGCCTTCATTTTCATGATGCTGGCGCTGATTTACCTCGGCCAGGCGCATGACGCTCACTGAGCTTTTTCCTTTCCCTTCCTTCAACCTTTCTTTCTTTTCATCTTAGGAGTCATCATGGAAAACATTCTCGGCCTCGTCGCTCTGGCTTGCGGTCTGATCGTTGGTCTCGGCGCTATCGGCGCTTCGATCGGTATCGCTCTGATGGGCGGCAAGTTCCTGGAATCGTCGGCCCGTCAGCCTGAGCTGATCAACGAGCTGCAAACCAAGATGTTCATCTTGGCCGGTCTGATCGACGCGGCCTTCCTGATCGGCGTGGCCATCGCCCTGCTGTTCGCCTTCGCCAACCCCTTCGTCCTGCACTAAGCACTCCCATCAACGCCCAGAATAGAAAGGTGTTGCCGTGAGTATCAACGCGACCCTGTTCGTTCAGGCCATTGTCTTTCTGATCCTGGTGTGGTTCACGATGACCTTCGTGTGGCCCCCGATCGCCAAGGCGCTGGATGAGCGAGCCCAGAAAATCGCCGATGGTCTCGCCGCTGCCGATCGTGCCAAGACCGAGCTAGCCGCTGCCGACCAGCGCGTGAAGCAGGAATTGGCCGCCGCCAGCAACGAAACCGCGAGCCGCCTGTCCGACGCCGAGCGCCGCGCCCAGGCCATCATCGAAGAGGCCAAGGCGCGCGCCACCGACGAGGGCAACAAGATCGTCGCCGCCGCCCGTGCCGAGGCCGAGCAGCAGGCCATTGCCGCCCGTGAGGCCCTGCGCGAGCAGGTGGCCGCGCTGGCTGTCAAGGGCGCCGAGCAGATTCTCCGCAAGGAGGTCAATGCCGGCGTCCATGCCGATCTGCTGAATCGCCTCAAGACCGAGCTGTAAACGTAAGGGAGCATCCATGGCCGAACTCGCCACCATTGCCCGCCCTTACGCCGAGGCGCTGTACAAGGCCGTTGCCGGTAAGCCCGGCACCGACCTGAGCGGCGCCTGCGCCTGGGTGGACGAGCTGGCGGCGATTGCCGCCAATCCCCAATTGCGCCAGCTGCTGGACAACCCCAAGGTGAGCGCAGAACAGCTGTTCGGTGTCATCACCGGCGTGGCCAAGACTGCGCTGCCCGAGATGGCGCACAACTTCCTGCGCGCCCTGCTCGATAACGGCCGGGTGCAGGTGCTGCCCGAGATCGCGGCGCAATTCCGTGCGCTGGTCAACCAAGGCAAAGGGTCTTCGGACGCCATCGTCTACAGCGCCTTCCCGCTGGACGCCAATGCCCTGGCCGAGCTAGCAGCCACGCTGCAAAAGCGCTTTGCCCGCACGCTCAACCTCTCCGTGCAGACGGACGAGTCCCTGATCGGTGGCGTGCGCGTGGTGGTGGGCGACGAGGTGCTCGACACCTCGGTCAAGGCCCGTCTGGAACAAATGAAAGCGGCCCTCGTCGCCTGACGGCGGTCGAGGTCTGGGCTTATTAAAGAAAGAAGGAAAGAGTCATGCAACTCAATCCCGCAGAAATTTCTGAACTGATCAAGAGCCGCATCGAAGGGCTGGCAGCCAGCAGCGACATCCGCAACCAGGGCACCGTGGTGTCCGTGACCGACGGTATCGTGCGCATCCATGGCCTGTCGGACGTGATGCAGGGCGAAATGCTGGAATTCCCCGCCGACGCGGACGGCCAGCCCAGCTACGGCCTGGCGCTGAACCTGGAGCGCGACTCCGTCGGTTCCGTGATTCTGGGCTCGTACGAGCATATTTCCGAGGGCGACACCGTCAAGTGCACGGGCCGCATCCTGGAAGTGCCGGTGGGCCCCGAGCTCGTGGGCCGCGTGGTCAACGCCCTGGGCCAGCCAATCGACGGCAAGGGCCCGATCAACGCCAAGATGACGGACGTGATCGAGAAGGTCGCCCCGGGCGTGATCGCACGCCAGTCCGTAGACCAGCCTCTGGCCACCGGCCAGAAGTCCATCGACTCCATGGTGCCCGTCGGCCGCGGCCAGCGCGAGCTGATCATCGGCGACCGCCAGACCGGCAAGACGGCCGTGGCCATCGACGCCATCATCGCCCAGAAGGGCCAGGGCGTGACGTGTATCTACGTCGCCATCGGTCAGAAGGCCTCGTCGATCAAGAACGTGGTGCGCTCGCTGGAACAGGCCGGCGCCATGGAATACACGATCGTCGTCGCCGCTTCGGCTTCCGAGTCCGCCGCCATGCAGTACGTGTCGGCCTACTCCGGCTGCACCATGGGCGAATATTTCCGCGACCGCGGCCAGGACGCCCTGATCGTCTATGACGACCTGTCCAAGCAGGCCGTGGCCTACCGTCAGGTGTCGCTGCTGCTGCGCCGCCCGCCGGGCCGCGAAGCCTTCCCTGGCGACGTGTTCTATCTCCACAGCCGTCTGCTCGAGCGCGCCGCACGCGTCAACGCCGACTACGTCGAAGCCTTCACCAAGGGTGAAGTCAAGGGCAAGACCGGTTCGCTGACGGCCCTGCCCGTGATCGAAACCCAGGCCGGCGACGTGTCCGCCTTCGTTCCGACCAACGTGATCTCCATCACCGACGGCCAGATCTTCCTGGAAACCAGCCTGTTCAACGCCGGTATCCGCCCCGCCATCAACGCCGGTATCTCGGTGTCGCGCGTCGGTGGTGCCGCCCAGACCAAGCTGATCAAGGGCCTGTCCGGCGGTATCCGTACCGACCTGGCGCAGTACCGTGAGCTGGCTGCGTTCGCGCAGTTCGCCTCCGACCTGGACGAAGCCACGCGCAAGCAGCTCGACCGCGGCGCGCGCGTGACCGAACTGCTCAAGCAGCCCCAGTACAGCCCGCTGCCCATCAGCCTGATGGGCTCCTCGCTGTTCGCGGTGAACAAGGGCTTCCTGGACGATGTGGACGTCAAGAAGGTGCTGTCCTTCGAATCCGGCCTGCACCAGTTCCTCAAGACCAGCCACGCGGCCCTGCTGGAGCGCCTGGAAGCCAACCGCGCCTTCGACAAGGAAGGCAAGGACGAGGCCGAGCTGACGCAAGCCATCACGGCCTTCAAGAAGTCGTTCGTTTAATCCGGACGAGGAAGCATCATGGCAGCAGGCAAGGAAATACGCGGCAAGATCAAATCGGTGGAAAACACCAAGAAGATCACCAAGGCCATGGAAATGGTGGCCGCGTCCAAGATGCGCAAGGCGCAAGACCGCATGCGCGCCGCCCGTCCGTTCAGCGAAAAGGTGCGCAACATCGCCGCCAACCTGGGGCAGGCCCACCCTGAGTACGTCCACCCCTTCATGAAGGGCAACGACGCCAAGGATGCCGGCATCATCGTGGTGACGACCGACAAGGGCCTGTGTGGCGGCATGAACACCAACGTGTTGCGCGCCGTCACCAACCAGCTGCGCGAGTGGCAGGCGGCAGGCGCGCAGACGCAGGCCGTGGCCATCGGCAACAAGGGGCTGGGCTTCCTGAACCGCGTGGGCGCCAAGGTGGTGGCCCAGTCCGTGGGCCTGGGTGACACGCCGCATCTGGAAAAGCTCATCGGACCGGTCAAGGTGCTGCTGGATGCCTACGCAGAAGGCAAGATCAACACGGTGTATCTCGCGTACACCAGGTTCATCAACACCATGAAGCAGGAGTCGGTGGTGGAGCAGTTGCTGCCCCTGTCCTCCGAGCGGATGCAGGCCGAGAAGACGGAGCATGGCTGGGACTACATCTACGAGCCCGATGCGCAGTCCGTGATCGACGAGCTGCTCGTGCGCTATGTCGAGTCGCTGATCTACCAGGCCGTCGCCGAGAACATGGCGTCGGAGCAGTCGGCGCGCATGGTGGCCATGAAGTCCGCCACCGACAACGCGGGCAACGTCATCAACGAGCTCAAGCTGGTCTACAACAAGACGCGCCAGGCCGCGATCACGAAGGAACTTTCGGAGATCGTTGCCGGTGCGGCAGCCGTCTAACCGGTTTCACAAATTTCTGGAGCAAACAAATGGCTCAAGTGCAAGGCAAGATTGTTCAATGTATCGGCGCCGTGGTGGACGTGGAGTTCCCGCGCGACCAGATGCCCAAGGTCTACGACGCCCTCAAGCTCGAAGGCTCGGCCCTGACGCTGGAAGTGCAGCAGCAGCTGGGTGACGGCATCGTGCGTACCATCGCCCTGGGTTCGTCCGACGGCTTAAAGCGCGGCATCATGGTGGCCAACACCGGCAACCCCATCACCGTGCCCGTGGGCAAGGCGACGCTGGGCCGCATCATGGACGTGCTGGGCAACCCCATCGACGAACGCGGCCCGGTCAGCCAGGAGCTGACGGCCTCCATCCACCGCAAGGCTCCGGCCTATGACGAACTCAGCCCCTCGCAAGAGCTGCTGGAAACCGGCATCAAGGTGATCGACCTGGTGTGCCCGTTCGCCAAGGGCGGCAAGGTGGGCCTGTTCGGTGGCGCCGGCGTGGGCAAGACCGTGAACATGATGGAGCTCATCAATAACATCGCCAAGGCGCACTCGGGTTTGTCCGTGTTTGCCGGCGTGGGCGAGCGTACCCGTGAGGGCAACGACTTCTATCATGAGATGAGCGACTCCAAGGTCGTGGTGCAGGAAGACCTGTCCCAGTCCAAGGTGGCCATGGTCTACGGCCAGATGAACGAGCCCCCGGGCAACCGTCTGCGCGTGGCGCTGACCGGTCTGACCATTGCGGAATCCTTCCGCGACGAAGGCCGCGACGTGCTGTTCTTCGTGGACAACATCTACCGCTACACGCTGGCCGGTACCGAAGTGTCCGCCCTGCTGGGCCGCATGCCCTCCGCCGTGGGCTACCAGCCGACGCTGGCCGAGGAAATGGGCCGCCTGCAAGAGCGTATTACGTCCACCAAGGTCGGCTCGATCACCTCGATCCAGGCCGTGTACGTGCCGGCCGACGACTTGACCGACCCGTCGCCCGCCACCACCTTTGCCCACCTGGATTCCACCGTGGTGCTGTCGCGTGACATCGCCGCACTGGGCATCTACCCGGCCGTCGATCCGCTGGATTCGACCAGCCGCCAGCTCGACCCGCACGTGGTGGGCGAGGAGCACTACAACGTCGCCCGCCAGGTGCAGGGCACGCTGCAGCGCTACAAGGAACTGCGCGACATCATCGCCATTCTGGGCATGGACGAACTGGCCCCCGAGGACAAGCTCACCGTGGCCCGTGCGCGCAAGATCCAGCGCTTCCTGTCGCAGCCCTTCCACGTGGCAGAAGTGTTCACGGGCTCGCCTGGCAAGTATGTCTCGCTGGCCGAAACCATCCGTGGTTTCAAGATGATCGTGGCCGGCGAATGCGACCACCTGCCCGAGCAGGCCTTCTACATGGTCGGCACCATCGACGAGGCCTTCGAGAAGGCCAAGAAGCTGGCGTGATGTGAGCCTGAGCGTTGAGTGCCATCGGTCAGTGACCGGCACACTCGACGCCAGACGCACGACACCCAAGCCAAGGAGTTTTCATGAACACCATTCACGTCGATGTGGTCAGCGCCGAAGAGTCCATCTTCTCCGGTGAGGCGCGCTTCGTCGCGCTGCCGGGCGAGGCGGGCGAGCTGGGCATCCTGCCCAAGCACACTCCGTTGATCACCCGCATCAAGCCCGGTTCGGTGCGCATCGAGCTGGCCGATGGCAGCGAAGAGTTCGTTTTCGTCGCTGGCGGCATCCTGGAGGTGCAGCCGGACCGCGTCACGGTACTGTCGGACACGGCTATCCGCGGCGCCGACCTGGACGACCAGAAGGCCCAGGAGGCTCGCGCCGCGGCCGAAGAAGCATTGAAGAACGCCAAGAGCGAGATCGACATCGCACGCGCGCAGTCCGAGCTGGCCATCATGGCGGCGCAGATCGCGGCGCTGCGCAAGTACCGCCAAAAGCACTGACATGATGCCTGCCGTGGCCGACTCCTGAGGGTCTGCCAGGTCGCCCAGAGGTTCGAAGGAGCGCCGTGTGCGCTCCTTTTTTACATGCGTAATTGGCCGCGTGTGAAGGGCATCAGGGTGCGACGACGGGATCATCGGGCAGCTCGTTGGCAGTGCCCGTCTGGGCCTGCGCCGGGACCCGAGGGAAATGCGCCACCAGCAGGGCCGATACCTCCGAGAGCGCCTGCGTCAGGCCGGCCTCGTAGCGCTCGGCACGCAGCGCCTCCGTCATATGGGCCACCATGGCGTCCCAGATGGCGGGCGGCACATGCCGCGTGAGACCGCGATCGGCGACGACCTCGATGGAGTGGTCGGCCAGCAGCAGGTAGATCAGCACACCGTTGTTGTGCTCCGTGTCCCACACACGCAGTTTGCCAAACAGCGTGATGGCGCGTTCGCGGGCGCCCGCGCCGCGCCACAGATAGGACAGCGGCAGACCGCCCTCCACGCAGATGCGGATCTGGCCACTGTGGCGCTGCTCGCTGGCGGACACGTGCTGTGCCAGGCGATGCAGCAACTCGGGAGGCAGCACGCGGTGCAGATCGCCGTCGGTCCAGCGGTGGCGCAACAGGCGCGCCAACGTGCGCAGGATGCCGGGTGGTGGGTGTGGTGGATGGGTTGCCATGGTCTTTGCCGAGCCTACCAGTCGCCAGAGGCGCCGCCACCACCAAAGTCACCGCCGCCGCCCGAGCCGAATCCGCCACCGCCGCCCGAGCCGCCCCACCCGCCGCGGCCGCCACCCCAACCGCCGCCATGCCACACGATAGGGGCGCTGCGGGCCGCGAAGGCCCAGGTGTAGACCAGGGCCGCGAGCGCGGCCAGCGCCGCCAGCAACGGGCTGGAGGTCACGACAAAGGCCAGCAGGCCCACGCCGCCACCCATGACGACGCCCCCCAGGCGCTGCCCGAACAGGCGCCGCACCAAGGGGCCGGCGACCGTTACGCCAAAGAACAGGAAGATGGCGAGGTGGGTCCAGTCGAAACCACTTTGCTGAGCAGCGCCGCGTGCCGGCCCTTCCACCCCCGGGGAGGGCAAGCCTTCACCCGAGATGCGTGCGGCTATCTGCTGCACGGCCGCGTCGAGGCCGCCCGCGAAGTCGCCCGCGCGAAAGCGCGGCTGCATGGTGCCGTCGATGATGCGCGCGGCGGCAATGTCGGGAATTGCACCTTCGAGCGTCTTCGCGACCTCGATGCGCATGCGCCGGTCGTCCTTGGCGACGATGATGAGCACGCCGTCGCCCACCGCGCGCCGGCCGATCTTCCAGGCATTGCCCACGCGGTTGGCGAAGGCCGCGATGTCCTCGGGCGCAGTGCTGGGCACCATCAGCACCACCACCTGCGAGCCCTGCTGCTGTTCGATCGTTGCAAGCCGCGATTCCAGTGCCTGGCGCTGGGTATCGCTCAGCGTGGCGGTCTGGTCGATCACGCGGGCCGTGAGTGCGGGTATGGCCCGCAGCGCCTGCGCGCTGGCGGGAAGGGCTCCGACAACTATCAAAAAAATAGCTGCCAGCGCTTGCCAGACAAGCGCTAGAGGCATTTTTATTTGGATTTTGATGCGGGGTTGGAGAAATCCACCGTGGGCGGGGTGCTGATCTGCGCCTCGTTCTGCACGCTGAAGCTGGGCTTAGGCGCGTAGCTGAACACCATGGCCGTGAGGTTGGTGGGGAAGCTGCGCGCGAGCACGTTGTATTCCTGCACGGTCTGGATGTAGCGGTTGCGTGCCACGGTGATGCGGTTTTCCGTGCCCTCCAGCGTCACGCGCAGGTCGCGGAAGCCCTGGTTGGCCTGCAGTTGCGGATAGCGCTCGGCCACCACCATCAGGCGCGAGAGCGCGCCGGACAACTCACCCTGCGCCTGCTGGAACTTGTTGAAGGCCTCGGGGTTGTTGAGGGTCTCGGGCGTGACCTGGATGGACGTGGCCTTGGCGCGCGCCTCGACCACGCGGGTCAGTGTCTCCTGCTCGAAATTCGCCTCGCCCTTGACCGTGGCGACGATGTTGGGAACCAGGTCGGCGCGGCGCTGGTACTGGTTGAGCACCTCGCTCCAGGCCGCCTTGGACTGCTCGTCCAGGCGCTGGAAGTCGTTATAGCCGCAGCCCGACAGGGCCAGCGCCGCGGCGATGGTGGCGATCAGTCGTTTCATGGTGCGAGGTATTGTGCGGTCGTGAGGATGAGCGCATTGTGCCGTGACAACCTGTCTTGTGCTGCGGACAATGGCGGCTTCCTTGCATCATGGCTCACGGCTTATGACCCGATCCTCCCTGCGCGCCGCCGTTCTGGCGGGCACTCCCGATGAACTCGAAACCGCCTTCTACGATGCCCTGCGCGCGGGCGACGTAGAGCGCGTGATGGCCTGCTGGGCCGATGAAGACGAGATTGTCTGCATTCACCCCGGTGGTCCGCGCCTGGTCGGGCAGGCGGCCATTCGTACGGCATTCGCGGCCATGCTCAGGCACGGCGGCCTGGGGGTGCAGGCACAACGTTTGATGCGCGTCCAGGCACTGGCCAGCTCGGTACACAGCGTGCTCGAGCATGTCAGCGTGATGCTGCCCGATGGCCCGCGTGATGCCGTGGTGTGTGCCACCAACGTCTACCACAAGACGCCCCGCGGGTGGCGCCTGGTAGCGCACCATGCCAGCCCGGGTGCTGAGGGTGAGGGCGATGCGCCGTCGCCCGCCGCCCATGTGCTGCATTAGCCGGGTAGGCGCTGCGCGAGGCGCACAATCGGGCCATGGATGACATCGTCAAGCAGGCCATCGCCAAATGGCCGAATGTGCCCGACTGCTATGGTTGGCTGGGACTGGATGCGCGCGGCCGGTGGTACCTGCGCGACGCGGCCACGCAGGCGCAGGGGGGCTTCCTGGTGGCGCGCGGTGCGCGGCTGCAGCATGGCAAGTTCATCGAGTTCATACACCGCAACTACGAGGCCGATGCGCGTGGCTGCTGGTACTTTCAGAATGGTCCGCAGCGCGTCTTCGTGGAACTGGAGGCTGCCCCCCTGGTTTGGCGCGTAAGTGCCGATGGAGAGACTGTGGCCCACACCGGAGCGCCGGCCGGCCGCGTACAGGAATGCCTGGTGGACGAGCACGGCCGGGTGTACCTGCGGTGTGCCATGGGCCTGGGCCTGGTGCACAGCCTGGACGTGGCCTGTGTGGCGCAGCAGATAGAGCGGGGGCACTGGCTGCCGCAAGAGGTGCGTGCCGCGGACCTGCCCGCGGTCTATGGCTTCGTGCCCAGCCCCGCCGCCATGGCGCGCAGCGCAGGTTGAAAAAGCAAAAAGCCGATCGTTGATCGGCTTTCCTGCGGATGGCTGTGGTGCCTACTTGGCGGCGTTCACCAGGTACTCGACGGCGGCCTTGAAGTCGGCGTCGGATGCGCTGGAACCACCCTTGGGCGGCATGGCGCCCTTGCCCTGCGTAGCGATCTTCAGCACCTCGTCAAAGCCGGCTGCCAGGCGCGGAGCCCAGGCCGCCTTGTCGCCAAACTTGGGTGCGCCTGCGACGCCCGAACCGTGGCAGGCGACGCAGGTGGATTCGTACAAGGTCTTGCCGGCATTGGCGCCGCCCGCGGGCGCCGCGGCGACCGCGGCAGCAGGGGCTGGTGCTGCCGCAGGGGCTGGCGCCGCGGCAGCAGGAGCCGCGGCAGCGGAGCCGCCATTGCCTGCCGCAGGGGCGTCGGGCACGGCGAACTTGGCGCCCGCCGCATTCGCCATGTAGGCCACGCCGCGCGCGATCTCGGTGTCATTGAAGTCGCCGCCGCCTTGCGGCGCCATGGCGCCCTTGCCCTTGAGCGCCGACTGCACCAGGGCCTCGAAGCCGGTCTTGATGCGCGGCGCCCAGGCGGCGGCATCGCCCAGCTTGGGCGCGCCGGCCGCGCCGGTGGCGTGGCATGCCGCGCACTGACCCTTGAACACCTCTTCGCCCGTGCGCAGCGGGCGGTTGGCGTCGCGCACCTCTACGTTGCCGACCTTCTGAAGGCGCTGCGCAATGCCCAGCTCGGGGTTGTCCACGCCGGCATTGGGTTTGTTGCCCGAGGTGACGAAGACCACCAGTCCAATGATGATGAACACGGGCACCACGAAGGCAAAGATGGCGGAGAGCAGGAACTGCTTCGGGCTTTTGATCATCCCGGTATGCGCTTCGTCGTGGGTGTCGCTCATGAGAACCTCGGGCAATGTTGTTGTGCTGGGTGGAACGAAATGGGATTTTCGATTATAGGAGCGGCCTTCGGGGCGTGAGCATATTCTCAGGAAGGTGCCGGCGCATTGGTATCCGTCCAGCCTCCACCCAGCACCTTGTACAGCGTGACCTGGTTCTGCAGTTGCAGCAGGCGCGTTTGCACCAGGGACTGTTCGGTCGCGTACAGCGAACGCTGCGCGTCCAGCAGGTCCAGGTAGCTGGCAACGCCATTGCGGTAGCGCAGGTCTGACAGAGCCAGGCGCTTGGTGTCGGCCTGGGCCTGCGCGCTTTGGGCATCGATTTGCGTCTGCAGCGTGGCCTGCCCCGCCAGGGCGTCGGACACTTCGCGAAACGCGGTCTGTATGGATTTCTCATACTGCGCCACGGCGATCTCTCGGCCTGCGCGTGCCGAATCCAGGCCGGCCTGGTTGCGGCCCGCATCAAAAATCGGCAGGGTGAGCTGTGGTGCCAGGGAGAACGCCCAGGTCCCACTCTTGAACAATCCTGAGAGTTCGTTGCTGACGCTGCCAAACTGTGCGGTGAGCGAGACGCGCGGGAAGAACGCGGCGCGTGCCGCGCCGATATTGGCATTGGCGCCGATCAGCTGCTGCTCGGCCTGGCGTATGTCAGGGCGGCGCTGCAACAGGTCCGATGGAAGGCCGGCGGGCAGCGCCTGCATGGGGGCGGCGTTCGCCAGGCGCGATGACGGCAGGCTGGCGCGCACGTCGTCGGGCAGCGGCTGGCCCAGCAGCAGTGCCAAGGCATTTTCGTCCTGCAGGCGCTGACGCTGCTGCTGGGCATAAGTGGCGCGCGCGGCCTGTGCCAGGCTCTCGGCCTGGTGGTTGTCCAGCTCGGAGCTCACGCCATGCTCCAGGCGCAGGCGCGTGAGCCTGACGGACTCCTCACGTGTTTCCAGTGTGCGGCGCGAGATGCCCAGCAGTTCCTCGTCGGCCATCAGCGTCAGCCAACCAGATGCCACCGAGGCCACCAGGCTGATCTGCGCCGACTTGCGCGCCTCGCCGGTAGCAAGGTATTGGGCCAGGGCCTGTTCCTTGAGGGCCGCGATGCGGCCGAAGAAGTCGATCTCCCAGGCCGATATGCCCAGGCCTACCTGGAACTGGTTGCCGTAGTGGCCATTGACGATGCTGGGCTGGCGCGTGCCGCTGGCAATGCCGCTCACGGCCGGGAATTGGCTGGCGCGCTGGATCTGGAACTGCGCGCGCGCCTGCTCGATGTTGAGCATGGCGACGCGCAGGTCGCGGTTGCTGCCCAGCGCGATGCCAATGAGGCGCTGCAGCCGCAGGTCGGTGAAGTAGTCCTTCCAGTCGATGTCGGCGGCGGCCTTGGCGCCGGCCGGCGTCTCGCTGCCTGCCAGTGCAAAGGCCTGCGGCACCGGCGACTCGGGGCGCTCGTACTTTGGAATGAAGCTGCAGCCGGCCAGCAGGGCCGCGAGCACCAGGGGCGAGAGGGCACGCATCGCTTGCGTGCGGGGCAGGTTGTGCTTGTGCATGTCGTTCTACTCCGGCAAATCGGCTCAGGCCGCGTTGTCGCTGTGGTGCTGCATGGCGTGCTTGGCATCATGCTCGTGCTGGCGCTGGCTACCCTTGAAGAAGCCGCGCACCAGCACGAAGAACACGGGCACGAAGATCACAGCCAGGATGGTGCCCGAGAGCATGCCGCCGATCACGCCGGTGCCGATGGCGCGCTGGCTGGCCGAGCTGGCGCCCGTGGCCACGAACAGCGGTATGACGCCCAGTGTGAAGGCCAGCGAGGTCATGATGATGGGGCGAAAGCGCAGGTGCGCCGCCTCCAGCGCCGCATCAATGATGTTCTTGCCCGAGGCCTGCAGATCCTTGGCGAACTCGATGATCAGGATGGCGTTCTTCGCCGACAGGCCGATGATGGTCACCAGGCCGATCTGGAAGTACACGTCGTTGGACAGGCTGCGCCCCAGCGTGGCCAGCAGCACGCCCAGCACACCGAGCGGCACCACCAGCAGCACCGAGAACGGGATGGACCAGCTCTCATACAGTGCCGCCAGGCTCAGGAACACGGCCAGCAGGGAGAACGCGTACAGCACCATGGCCTGCGAGCCGGCGAGCTTTTCCTCGCGCGACTGACCCGTCCATTCGAAGCCGAAGCCCTCGGGCAGCTGGGCCGCCAGGCGCTCCATTTCCTGCATGGCATCCCCCGTGCTGTAGCCGGGCGCTGCGCCGCCGGCGATCTTCATCGCGGGGTAGCCGTTGTAGCGCACGGTCTGCATGGCGCCGGTGATCCAGCGCGTGGTGGCGAATGTGGACAGCGGCACCACCTGCCCCTGGTTGTTGAGCAGCGGCAGGTCGAGCACGTTCTCGGGCTGCATGCGCGCCGGCGCATCGGCCTGCACCACGACGCGCTGCAGGCGGCCCTGGTTCGGAAAATCGTTGATGTAGGACGAACCCAGCGCAGTGGACAGGGCGCCGTTGATGGCATCGAAGGAAACGCCCAGGGCGCTCGCCTTGTCGCGGTCGATGTCTATCGTCATCTGCGGCGCGTCTTCCATGCCATCGGGGCGCACCTGGGTCAGCACCTTGCTTTGCGCCGCCATGCCCAGCAACTGGTTGCGTGCGGTCAGCAGTGCGTCATGGCCCTTGGCGCCGCGATCCTGCAGGCGGAACGTGAAGCCCGTGGCATTGCCCAGATCGGGGATGGGTGGAGGACTCAGGGCGAGGATGAACGCATCGCGGTAACCCGACAGCGCACCCATGGCGCGGCCGGCCACGGCCTCGGCGGAATGTGCGGCGCCTGGGCGCTCACTCCAGTTCTTCAGCGGGATGAAGGAGATACCCGCGTTCTGCCCCAGGCCGGAGAAAGAGAAGCCGGCCACGGTGATGATGTTCTGCACCTCGGGCTGCTTCATCGCGAACTGCTCCACCGCCCGCAATGCAGCCTGTGTGCGCGCTAGCGAGGCGCCCGGGGGGAGTTGCAAGTTGGCGACCAGGTAGCCCTGGTCTTCGTTGGGCAGGAACGAGGTCGGCAGGCGCAGGTACACGATGCTCGCGGCGCCGATCAGCGCGGCGTAGATGATCATCATGCGTCCGCCGCGACGCACCAGGCGCGACAGGCCGGCTTCGTAGCCGTGCGTGGTGCGTTTGAAGGCACGGTTGAACCAGCCGAAAAACCCCTTCTTGTCGTGATGGCCTTCGGATACCGGCTTGAGCAGGGTGCCGCACAGTGCCGGCGTGAGCGACAGCGCCAGGAAGGCGGAAAACGCGATCGACGTGGCCATGGTTGCCGCGAACTGGCGGTAGATATTGCCCGTGGAGCCGGCAAAAAAGGCCAGCGGCACGAACACAGAGATCAACACCACGGTGATGCCCACGATGGCGCCAGAAATCTGGCCCATGGCTTTGCGCGTGGCCTCCAGCGGAGGCAGGCCCTCTTCGGACATGATGCGTTCGACGTTTTCCACCACCACGATGGCGTCGTCCACCACGATGCCGATGACCAGCACCATGCCGAACATGGTCAGCACATTGATCGAGAAGCCCATGGCCAGCAGCGCGCCGAAGGTGCCTAGCAGGGCTACAGGCACGACAATGGTCGGGATGATGGTGTAGCGGAAGTTCTGCAGGAACAATAACATCACCAGGAACACCAACGCCACCGCTTCGAGCAGCGTGTGCACCACCTTCTCGATGGACACCGCGATGAAGGTGGAGGTGTCGTACGGAATGGTGTACTTGACCCCCTGCGGGAAGTACTGTTGCAACTGCTGCAGCTTGGCCCTCGCGGCCTTGGCAGTGGCCAGCGCATTGGCCTTGGAGGTGAGCTGCACGCCCATGCCGACGGCGGGTGAGCCATTGAGCCGCGCGGCAGTGCTGTAGCTTTGTGAGCCCAGCTCGATACGCGCTACATCCTTCAGGCGTACGCTGGAGCCGTCGGTGTTGGCGCGCAACACCACTTTGCCAAACTGTTCCACCGAAGAGAGCTGCCCCTGCACCACGATGGTGGCCGTCGTGGTCTGCCCCGGCGTGCTGGGCAGGTCGCCCAGGTTGCCGGCGGAGACCTGCAGGTTCTGCGCGCGAATGGCGGCGTTCACTTGGTCCAGCGACAGATTGAAGCCCTTGAGCTTGGCCGGGTCTATCCAGATGCGCATGGCGCGCTCGGAGCCGAACTGCGTGACCGCACCCACGCCCGGCAGGCGCTGCAACTCGGGCACCACGTTGCGCGCCGCGTAGTCGTTGAGCGCCTCGATGCTGATGTCCGGGTTGTCGGAGGTCAGGAGGGACATCAGCAGGAAATTGGAGCGCGACTTGTCCACGCGCACACCCTGCTGCGTCACCGCCGCAGGCAGGCGCGGCGTGGCGCGCGACAGCCGGTTTTGCACATCCACCTGTGCCAGGTCATCGTTGGTGCCGGGCTCGAAGCTCAGCACGATGGTGCCGGTGCCGTTGGCCTGGCTGGTGGTTTCCATGTAGGCCAGTCCCGTGGCGCCGTTCATTTCGCGCTCGATGACGGCCAGCACGCTGTCCTCCAGTGTCTGGGCCGTGGCGCCGGGGTAGGTCACCGACACCTGTATGGTCGGCGGCGCCACTGCGGGGTACTGTGCAATCGGCAGTCGGGTGATCGACACGGCGCCGACCACCATGATGAAGATTGCGATCACCCACGCAAAGATGGGGCGTTCGATGAAAAACTTGGCCATGTACCGCGCTCCTGGTTCTTATGGCTTGGCAGGCGTAGAGGCGCTCTGGCTGGGGGCGGATGCGGGGGCGGCAGGGGGCTTGGCGCCGCCGCCACCGGCCTGCCAGGGAACGGGTTTCACGGCGATCGGCTCGCCGGGCTTGCCGCGCGGCAGCTTCTGGAAGCCGTCCACCATCACCTGCTCACCCGCCTTCAGGCCATCGAGCACCACCCAGTTGGACCCCTGCGCCGGCCCGAGCTTGACCACGCGCGGGGTCGCCTGGTTGTCAGCACCCACCACCATCACGGTATCGGCCTTGCCGGATCGGGTGACGGCCTGCTGGGGCAGCAGAATGGCGTTGTCCACCTGTGCCTGCTCCAGGCGCACCCTTACGTACAGTCCTGGCAACAGCGAGTGGTCGCGGTTGGGAATCTCGGCGCGCAGGGTCACCTGGCCGCTGGTTGAGTCCACCGTCAGGTCGGTGAACAGTAGGCGTCCGGCGTGCGGATACACGCTGCCATCCTCCAGCACCACGCGCACCTGCGCGGCTCCGGTGCCGGCCTGCTGATACTTGCCGCTGGCGACGGCGGCGCGCAGCTTGAGCGCGTCCGAGGCCGATTGCGTGAAGTTGATATATAGCGGGTCGATTTGCTGGACCACGGCCAGCGAGGTCGCTGAGCCCTGGCCCACCAGCGCGCCCTCGGTCACCAGGGCGCGTCCTATGCGGCCCGAAATGGGCGACGTGACGGTGGCATAGCCCAGGTTGATGCGCGCCGTGGTCGCCGCGGCCTTGGCCGCGGCCACGTTGGCCTGGGCGGTCTTTTGCGCGGCCACGGCATTGTCGTAATCCTGCTTGCTGATGGCATTCACCGCCACCAGGGGGCGATAGCGTTCGGCCAGTGCGCGGGTCTGCGCCAAGCTGGCCTCGGCCTGGGCCACGGCGGCCTCGGCCTGGGCCAGGCTGGCCTTATAGGGGGCGCTGTCGATCAGGAACAGCTGCTGGCCCGTCTTCACGTCGCTGCCCTCCCTGAATACGCGTTTTTGCAGAATGCCTGCGGCTCGCGCGCGCACCTCTGCAATGCGCGATGCTTCGAGCCGGCCCGGCAGCTCGGTCACCAAGCCTATGTCGCCTGGCTTCACGGCGACCACGCCCACCTCGGGTGCGCGAGGGCCGGCTCCTGCCCCCATCGGGGCATCGCCTGTTTTACCGCAGGCACCCAAAACCAGCACTGCCGCCAGGACCAGGGATGAGATGGCGGCTGGACAGTGTCGAGAGAGATGGGCGTGGCGGTTGTTGGCGTTGTGCGGTTGGGGCATGAAAGTCCTTTGAGAGACGGAACGCGTTGCACGCTCCGAAAGTCGGGCGGCACATGATGGCACCGACGGGCGAAAGATGTATGTCAGCGGAGAATTATACATACATTCATGGATGTATAATTCTCCGCTAGCTTGCGGCTCCAGCCGCTTTGGGAGATTCAACATCTATGGCACGACGTACCAAGGAAGATGCCGATGCCACGCGCAGCAATCTGCTCGACGCGGCCGAGCGCGTGTTCTATGAAAAAGGCGTGGCGCGTGCGTCCTTGAATGAGATTGCGCAGGCTGCGGGCGCCACGCGTGGAGCCATCTATTGGCATTTCAGGGACAAGGTGGGCCTGTTCAACGCCATGATGGACCGGGTCTCGCTCCCAGTGGAGGAGGTGTGTGCGGAGGGTGAAAATGTGGGCGGCCAGGCGCCGCTGACGCGCCTGCTCGCCGCCCTTGAGCGTGTGACAGCCATGGTGGCTGGCGATGAGCGCACGCGTCGCGTGATTGAAATCGCGTTTTATCGCATCGAGTATGTGGATGAGCTCATGGCCGTGCGTGAGCGGCGTCTGGCCGTACAGGCGCGATTTCATGCTCTTGTGGCGCAGGATTTGTCCCATGCGGCTGACGAGCAGGGTCTGGTCCTGCCCATGCATGCCGCGGTGGCTGCCACAGGACTGCAAGCACTCTTTGATGGCTTGTTGCATGCCTGGATCCTGCGGGCAGAGCGCTTTGACCTCCCGGCGGTGGCGCGGGTCACGGTCGTGGCCTATCTGCGTGGACTGGGCTTTCGCGTGTAGTCCGCATGCGATAATGCAAAGCTTATGTCGGTGGCCTGGCGCACATACCAGGAAGCAGGCATCTATAAGCGGCTGTAGCTCAGTGGATAGAGTATTGGCCTCCGAAGCCAAGGGTCGTGGGTTCGATCCCCGCCAGCCGCGCCAGTTGTATCTGGGTCCAGTTTTTTAGTGATTTTCGACGGTGCTGTGCCTGCAGTGCAGGAGCGGCTGAAGCGTGATGTTCGTTGCGCTTAAAAAGCTGCTATAATCGACAATTCTTCGGAGGGGTGCCCGAGTGGCTAAAGGGGGCAGACTGTAAATCTGTTGGCTTACGCCTACACTGGTTCGAATCCAGTCCCCTCCACCAGAACGTGAGTCGAAGGTGTCTTGTCGCGATTACGTGAGCCTTGGTCTTGCGGGAGTAGTTCAATGGTAGAACCCTAGCCTTCCAAGCTAATGACGCGGGTTCGATTCCCGTCTCCCGCTCCATGTTTTGGTTGTTGTTTTTTTGAGGCTTGAGTCCTCGATTGCCCATGTGGCTCAGTGGTAGAGCACTCCCTTGGTAAGGGAGAGGTCGCGGGTCCGATTCCCGCCATGGGCACCAAGATTCAATGGTGCGTCTCCGTCTGAGATGCGTCAATATTTTCGTGTTGGTGTAGATTTTTTCGGAGTCGAAAAGATGGCAAAAGGTAAATTCGAACGTACCAAGCCCCACGTGAACGTGGGCACGATCGGTCACGTGGACCATGGCAAGACGACGCTGACGGCGGCCATCGCCACGGTGCTGTCGTCCAAGTTCGGCGGCGAGGCCAAGGCCTACGACCAGATCGACGCGGCGCCCGAAGAAAAGGCCCGCGGCATCACCATCAACACCGCCCAC
>JAFEDY010000003.1 GCA_018241405.1 Pseudomonadota bacterium
GAAGGTGACCGAGCCCGCCAAACGCGGCGCCGGCATCAAGGTGCCCGACGTGGCCACCCTGGTCGCCAAGCTCAAGAACGAAGCCAAAGTCATCTAAAGGCCCGCAGGAGAACACGAACATGACTTCCCTCGTCATCGCAGAACACGACAACGCTCACCTCAAGAGCGCCACCCTGAACACCGTCACCGCCGCCGCCGCCTGCGGGGGCGAGGTGCATGTGCTGGTGGCTGGAGAAGGCGCAGCCGCAGCCGCACAGGCCGCAGCCAAAATAGCTGGCGTCACCAAGGTGATCCACGCCGACGGCGCCGCCTTGAAGGACGGCCTGGCCGAGAACCTCGCTGCCCAGGTGCTGGCCATTGCATCGAACTACAGCCACCTCCTGTTCCCGGCCACGGCCAGCGGCAAGAACGTGGCCCCGCGCGTGGCCGCCAAGCTGGACGTGGCGCAGATCAGCGACATCACCCGTGTGGACGGGCCGGACACCTTCGAGCGCCCCATCTACGCGGGCAACGCCATCGCCACCGTGCAGTCGGGCGACGCCGTCAAGGTCATCACCGTGCGCGGCACGGGCTTTGACGCCGCAGCCGCCACGGGTGGCAGCGCAGCGGTGGAAACCGTGACCGCCGTGCAGGACGCCGGCAAGAGCCGCTTTGTGGGCCGCGAGGTCACCAAGAACGACCGGCCCGAGCTCACGGCCGCCAAGATCATCGTCTCGGGCGGCCGGGCACTGGGCAGCAGCGAGAAGTTCAACGAGGTCATAACCCCGCTGGCCGACAAGCTGGGCGCGGCCATAGGCGCGAGCCGCGCGGCGGTGGACGCGGGCTACGCCCCCAACGACCTGCAGGTGGGCCAGACGGGCAAGATCGTGGCGCCGCAGCTCTACATCGCCTGCGGCATCTCCGGGGCCATCCAGCACCTGGCGGGCATGAAGGACAGCAAGGTCATCGTGGCCATCAACAAGGACCCCGAGGCGCCCATCTTCAGCGTGGCCGACTATGGGCTGGAGGCGGATTTGTTCGTCGCCGTGCCGGAACTGGTGAAGGCCTTGTAAGCTAGAACGCCAATCAAAGGCATCGCTTGCGATGCCTTTTTTTTGACTGCCATCCGTATCGAATTTGAATTGGAGTTGATTCCATGAGCTACACCGCCCCCGTCAAGGACATGCTGTTCGCCATCGAGCATCTGGCACGCATCGACCAGGTCGCGCAAATCCCCGGCTTCGAGGATGCCGGCCTGGATACGGCCGCCGCCGTGCTGGAGGAATGCGCCAGGTTCAACGAGGGCGTGGTGGCGCCGCTGAACGTGGAAGGTGACCGCAACCCGTCCTCGTTCGCCAATGGCCAGGTCACGACTACGCCGGGCTTCAAAGAGGCCTTTGCGCAGTTTGTCGAGGGCGGCTGGCAGGGCCTGCAGCACCCCGCGGACTTCGGCGGCCAGGGCCTGCCCAAGACCATAGGCGCGGCCTGCGGCGAGATGCTCAACAGCGCCAACCTGAGCTTTGCGCTGTGCCCGCTCTTGACCGACGGCGCCATCGAGGCGCTGCTCACGGCCGGCAGCGACGAGCTCAAGGCCCGCTACCTGGAAAAGCTGGTGACCGGCCAGTGGACCGGCACCATGAACCTGACCGAGCCTCAGGCGGGCTCGGATCTGGCGCAGGTGCGCTCGCGCGCCGAACCCCAGGGCGACGGTACATACAAGGTCTTCGGCACCAAGATCTTCATCACCTATGGCGAGCACGACATGGCCGAGAACATCGTGCACCTGGTGCTGGCGCGCGTGACGGGTGCGCCCGAGGGCGTCAAGGGCATCAGCCTGTTCGTCGTGCCCAAATTCATGGTCAATGCCGACGGCAGCCTGGGTGCTCGCAACGATGTGCATTGCGTAAGCATCGAGCACAAGCTGGGTATCAAGGCCAGCCCCACGGCCGTGCTGCAGTTTGGCGACCACGGTGGCGCCGTCGGCTACCTGGTCGGCGAGGAGAACCGCGGCCTGGAATACATGTTCATTATGATGAACTCGGCCCGCTACGCCGTGGGCATGCAGGGCATTGCCGTGGCCGAGCGCGCCTACCAGCACGCAGTGGCGTATGCCAAGGATCGCGTGCAGAGCCGCCCCGTGGACGGCAGCCTGCCCGGCGCCGGCGCCATCATCCACCACCCCGACGTGCGCCGCATGCTCATGACCATGCGCGCCTACACCGAAGGCTGCCGCGCCATGGCCAGCGTGGCCGCCGCCGCCTACGACGCGGCGCAGCACCACCCCGACGCGCAGGTGGCCAAGGACAACGCGGCCTTCTACGAATTCATGGTGCCGCTGGTCAAGGGCTACAGCACCGAGATGAGCCAGGAGGTCACCAGCCTGGGCGTGCAGGTGCATGGCGGCATGGGCTTCATCGAGGAAACCGGCGCCGCGCAGTACTACCGCGATGCGCGCATCCTGACCATCTACGAGGGCACGACCGCCATCCAGGCCAACGACCTGGTGGGCCGCAAGACGGCGCGCGACGGCGGCCAGATGGCCAAGGCCATTGCTGCGCAGATCGAGAAGACCGAAGGCCAATTGCTGGCCAGCGCAACGGCTGACGCCCAGGCCGTGGCCCGGCGCCTGGCGGCCGCACGCCAGGCCTTCCTGGATGCCGTGGACTTCATCGCCGCCAACACCCGCGCCAACCCCAATGCGGCCTTTGCCGGCAGCGTGCCCTACCTGATGCTGGCGGGCAACCTGGTGGCCGGCTGGCAGCTGGCGCGCGCGCTGCTGGTGGCGCAGGAGCTGTCAAACAAGGGACAGGACGCGGCCTTCATGCAGGCCAAGATCGCCACCGCGCGCTTCTATGCCGAGCACATCCTGGTGAAGGCGCCGGCGCAGCGCGATGCCATCGTCGAGGGCGCGGCCAGCGTCATGGCAATGGCGCTCGACGCGTTTTGATTGACAACATCAACTTTGATAGCTGCTTGCGCTTGTCCATCAAGCGCTACAGCCTGATTTGACTATGGAGACTTCCCGCATGTCCAAGCTGCCAGCAGCCTTGCAAAAACTCTCGCTGCCGGTGATCGGCTCGCCGCTGTTCATCATCAGCAACCCCCAACTCGTCATTGAGCAGTGCAAGGCCGGCATCGTGGGCGCCATGCCTGCGCTCAATGCGCGTCCTGCGGCGCAGCTGGAGGACTGGCTGGCTGAAATTACAGAGACCCTGGCCGCCTGGGACAAGGTCCATCCAGACCAACCGTCCGCGCCCTTTGCGATCAACCAGATCGTGCACAAGAGCAATGACCGGCTGGAGCACGACATGCAGGTCTGCGCCAGGTACAAGGTGCCCATCGTCATCACCAGCCTGGGCGCGCGCGAGGACGTGAACCAGGCCGTGCACGGCTGGGGCGGCATCGTGCTGCACGACATCATCAACAACAAGTTCGCCAAGAAGGCCATAGAGAAGGGCGCCGACGGCCTGATCGCCGTGGCGGCCGGGGCCGGCGGCCATGCGGGCGTGAAGAGCCCGTTCGCGCTCATCCAGGAGATCCGCCAGTGGTTCGACGGCCCCGTGGCGTTGTCGGGCTCGATCGCCTCGGGCGGCGCCGTCCTGGCGGCGCAGGCCATGGGTGCGGACTTTGCCTACATCGGCTCGGCCTTCATCGCCACGCACGAGGCGCGCGCGCATGACGCCTACAAGCAGGCCATCGTCGATGGTTCATCCGACGACATCGTCTACAGCAACCTGTTCACGGGCGTGCATGGCAACTATCTGGCGGCCTCGATCCGCGCCGCGGGCCTGGACCCCGACAACCTGCCCGAATCCGACCCGAGCAAGATGAACTTCGGCGGCGACGCCAAGAAGGCATGGAAGGACATCTGGGGCTGCGGCCAGGGCATTGGCCATATCACCGAGGTCACGTCCACGGCCGAACTCGTCGCGCGCCTGCGCCGCGAATACCAGACCGCGCGCGCGCGCCTGGTGCTGGCTTGACACGGGGTTGATCGCATTGGCGCAGCCGGCCCGACCGGCGGCGCCCTGCAGACTTTTGCCAATAGGCGCACAATCACGCCTCGCCGTGCGTTGGTGGCCTGCGGGCCGCCTTTTGTGGCTATCCGGGCCGAGATGCTCCGCCCCGCGGGGTTGGCTTGGCCATTTGCCAGATGCCAAGCCCCTCCCTCCGATGGGCCCGTGGCGCTGGCATTTGGCGCCGTGCAAGGCCGGGGCGGCATTTGGTTGCTCTCGAATTTCGAACCTTTCAATGACCCAAGTTCACCGCAGCGCCCTGATCGACTGTACCAAGGGGTTGGCCTGCGCCGCCATCGTCTGGCACCACCTTGCGTTTTACGGCCCCATGTCCGACGTGGCGCATCAGTCCATGCCCGATGTGATCGACTGGCTCAACGAATATGCGCGCATGGCTGTGCAGGTTTTCCTGGTGCTCGGCGGCTTCCTGGCCGCGGCCAGCCTGGCGCCGCGCGGGCATGCGCGCTTCGACAATCCCTGGTCCAAAAGCGCGCAGCGCTTTGTGCGGCTGGTCGTGCCCTATGCCGTGGCGCTGGTGGTGGCCGTGCTGGTGCAGGCTGCGGTGCGGCCCTGGTTCGACCATCCATCGGTCTCGGCCGATCCCGGCCTGTGGCAGTTGCTGGCCCATGCCTTGCTGCTGCACGGCGTGCTCGGCGAGGAGTCGCTGTCGGCCGGCGTGTGGTATGTGGCCATCGACTTTCAGCTCTTTGTGCTGAGCTGCCTGCTGCTGGCCGGCGTGTCCGGGCTGGCGGCAAGGCTGCGCCTGCGCTGGGGCGCCGGCGCGCTGGCACGCTGCTGGCCCTGGGCCATCAGCGGGGCACAGGCCCTGGTGGTGGCAGGGGTGGCGCTGTCACTGCTGTACTTCAACCTGGATGCGCAGTGGGATATGTGGGCCTGGTATTTCTTTGGCGCCTATGGACTGGGCATGTTGGCCTGCTGGGGTGTGCAGTCGCCGCGGACCCTGGGTGCCTGGAGCTGGGCGCTGTTGATCGCGGCCCTGGTGCTGGCGGCGCTGGCGCTGGAGTGGCGGCCGCGCATCGCGTTGGCCGGCGCCACGGCGCTCGCCCTGGTGCTGGTCATGCGCCAGCCGGCGCTGGCGCGCTGGGCGGGTTGGGCGCCGCTCAAGCGCCTGGGACAGATCTCGTACTCGGTGTTCCTGGTGCACTTTGCCGTATGCGTGCTCGTGAATGCCGTGGAAAGCTATTTCTGGCCGCAGTCCGTCGTCGCGGCCGAGCTCGGCATGGCGCTGGCGTTCGCCCTGTCGATCGCCGCGGGCCATCTGCTGTATGAGCGCGTGGAGCGCCATGTGCCCACCTGGCAGGCGGCGCTGCGCTGGCAGGCCGGGTTGGTGGGCACGGGCCTGTTGACCACGGCCCTGCTGGCCGGCCTCAAGTAAAAAGGCAGCCCTTGCGGGCTGCCTCGGCGGTGGGGTGGGTGCCTGTCAGCGGTGCAGCTCGCCCGCGTTCTCGGGCTGGAACTCTATGCCGTCCACGCGCACCGTGACCTGCCCCGTGGGGCTGGGCATCTGGAATTCTTCGCCCACAGCGAGGCCCAGCAGGGCGATGCCCACGGGGGCAAAGATCGAGACCTTGTGGCCCGAGCCGTCCATCTCCTTGGGGTAGACCAGGGTCAGCGTATTTGTCTTCCCCGATTCGAGCATGGTGAAACGCACGGTGGAATTCATGGTCACCACGTTGGGCGGCATGTCCTTGGGGTCGAGCACGTCGGCGCGGTCAAGCTCGGCCTGCAGCGCCTCGCGGCCGGGGAAGGGCGCCGTCTGCTTTTCCAGCAGGGCCTCGATGCGATCCATGTCCAGGGATGACAGGATGATGTGGGGCTTGCTCTGCATGATGCGACTTCCTTGTGTAGATGGGGTGACTGCCGGTAACGCGGCGATGCTCAAACGGACAAAAGCCCGGGCAACGGCGTTGTCCGGGCCAAGGCATGTATTCGACGGCACCTTCTTGGTGCGATGCAGCATTGTGCGCCGCTCGGCGGGCTTTGCCAAGCTATGCCGCACGCATCCAGTGAGAATTGCGTGGCGATTTGCCATGCGAACCCAAATCGCTTACGGCCGCCGGCTATTGCGATGAATACTGTATGAATGTACAGTTAGATAATGCAAAAAGACGAGATGCCAACCGCGATGGTGCCATTGACGGCCATCAAGGGTCGTGGCGCGGCCAGTCGCATTGCGCATAGGTTTGTGCGCGATGCGCGTGAGGCCTTCGACGATGGTTGGTCCGAGGGTGTCGTCGAGGCGGCACCAGTGGCCGCACCACGCACCCAGGTGCTCTGGGAGGACGCGTGCAGCGCGCTGTGCAACAACGATTCGCCCGACATCTTCTTCGAGCAGTCCGTCAACCCCTACCGTGGCTGCGAACATGGTTGCGTGTACTGCTACGCGCGCCCCACGCACAGCTATCTGGGCCTGTCGCCGGGGCTGGACTTTGAGACACGCATCATCGCCAAGCGCAATATCGCTGCGTTGCTGCGCGCAGAGCTGGCGCGGCCAGGCCACCGGCCGTCTGTCGTCAACATGGGCTCGGCCACCGACTGCTACCAGCCCGTGGAGCGCGAACTGCTGCTGACACGCGGCCTGATCGAGGTGATGCAGGAGGCCCGCCACCCGTTTTCGCTGATCACCAAGAGCAGCGGCGTGGAGCGTGACCTGGATCTGCTCGCACCCCTGGCGCGCGACCGCCTGGCCGCGGCCTATGTGACCATCACCACGCTGGACGCGCAACTGGCGCGCGTACTGGAGCCGCGCGCGGCCGCGCCGCACCGGCGGCTGCGCACCATACGCGCACTGGCCGACGCCGGTGTGCCCGTGGGCGTGAGCGTGGCGCCGCAGATCCCCTTCATCACCGAGGACATGGAGCAGGTGCTGGCCGCCGCGCGCGACGCCGGCGCCCGCTCCGCCTTCTACACCGTGATCCGCCTGCCCTGGGAGCTGAACGCGTTGATGCGCGAATGGCTGCAGCTGCATTACCCAGAGCGCGCCGAGCGCGTGTTGGCGCGTATTCAGGATCTGCACGGCATAGACGAGTCGGGGCGCAGCGCCGGCAAGAGTTACGACGCCAGCCACGCCAGCCGCATGAAGGGCCAGGGCCTGTGGGCCGACCTGCTGCGCCAGCGCTTCGAAAAGGCCTGTGCGCGCCTGGGCCTGAACCGCCAGCGCACCGAGCTGGATCTGTCTCAGTACCGTCCGGCGCTGGCGCGGGGCCAGAGCGTGCTGTTCTGAAGGCTACAGCCCCAGCTGCCGCGCATGGTGGCGCAGGTGGTCGGCCATGAAGCTCTGGATGAAGTAGTAGCCGTGGTCGTAACCCGTGTGGTGGCGCAGCGTGAGGGGCTGGCCTGTGGATGCGCAGGCGGCCTCGAAGGCTTCGGGCAGCAGTTGCTTTTCGAGCAGGAATTTGTCCGCCAACCCCTGGTCGACGAGGATGCCGCCGGGGTAGGGCGGCTGCATTTGCTGCTGCATGAGCAGCGTTGCATCATGCGTGCCCCAGGCGGTACGGTCTGCCCCAAGATAGCCCGTGAAGGCCTTTTCGCCCCAGGGGCAGCGCACAGGGTTGGCGATGGGCGCGAAGGCGGACAGGCTTTTGAACCGGCCCGGGTGGCGCAGCGCCAGCGTCAGCGCGCCATGCCCGCCCATGCTGTGGCCAAAGACGCCGATGCGCGTGCCGTCGATGGGCAGTGCCTGGGCAATCAGGGGCAGCAGCTCTTGCATGAGCCAGCTCTCCATGCGCCAGTGCGTGGCCCAGGGGGCTGCGGTGGCGTCCAGGTAGAAACCCGCGCCTACGCCGAAGTCCCAGGCGTCGGCCTCGCCCGGCACGCCGGCGCCACGCGGGCTGGTGTCGGGTGCGATCAGGGCCAGGCCCAATTCGGCCGCCAGTTGCTGCGCGCCGGCCTTGGTGGGAAAGGTTTCCTCGGTGCAGGTCAGGCCGGCCAGGTAGAGCAGGGCGGGCACCTTGGCCCCGGCGAGTGCCTGTGGCGGCAGGTAGACGGCAAACCGCATGGGCAGGCCGATCTCGTGCGACGCATGGCGGTAAAAGCGCTGCTCACCACCAAAGCAGGCGTGGGCCGAGAGCAGTTCAAGGGCGTTGGACATGGGCAGGTGCTCCTGTCTTGATAGCTGCTTGCGCTTTGTCTCGGCCAAATTTTTTTAAAAGTGGCATGAAACCGTTGATAGGCAAGCGCAAGCAGCTATGGTTTTTGTCAATCGGCGTAGTGAACCACCGAGCGTATGGACTTGCCCTCGTGCATCAGGTCAAAGGCTTGGTTGATGTCCGCCAGGCCCATGGTGTGGGTTACAAAGGGGGCCAGCTGGATGCGGCCGGCCATGGCGTCCTGCACCATGCCGGGTAGCTCGCTGCGGCCCTTGACGCCGCCGAATGCCGTGCCCAGCCATTTGCGGCCGGTGACCAGCTGGAAGGGGCGGGTGCTGATCTCCTGGCCGCTGCCGGCCACGCCGATGATCACGCTCTGGCCCCAGCCGCGGTGTGCGCATTCCAGCGCCGCGCGCATCACGCCCACGTTGCCAATGCACTCGAAGCTGTGATCCACGCCCCAGCCGGTCATCTCGACGATCACCTGCTGTATGGGCTTGTCATGGTCCTTGGGGTTGACGCAGTCGGTGGCGCCGAAGGTGCGCGCCAGGTCGAACTTGGCCCGATTGGTGTCTATGGCGATGATGCGCCCGGCCTTGGCCAGCTTTGCGCCCTGGATCACGGCCAGGCCTATGCCCCCTAAGCCGAACACGGCCACCGTGTCCCCCGGTTGCACCTTGGCGGTGTTCTTCACGGCGCCCAGGCCCGTGGTCACGCCGCAGCCCAGCAGGCACACCTGCTCGGGGTTGGCGTCCGGGGCTATCCTGGCCAGCGACACCTCGGCCACCACGGTGTATTCGGAAAACGTCGAGCAGCCCATGTAGTGGTAGACGGGCTGGCCGTTGTACGAGAAGCGCGTCGTGCCGTCGGGCATGACACCCTTGCCCTGGGTGGCGCGCACGGCCACGCACAGGTTGGTCTTGCCGCTCTTGCAGAACAGGCATTCGCCGCATTCGGCGGTGTAGAGCGGGATCACATGGTCGCCGGGCTTGACGCTGGTCACACCCTCGCCGCATTCGACGACGATGCCCGCGCCCTCATGGCCGAGCACGGCGGGGAAGATGCCTTCGGGGTCGTCGCCGGACAGCGTGAAGGCGTCGGTGTGGCAGACGCCGGTGTGGGTGATCTTGATCAGCACCTCGCCCTTTTTTGGCGGGGCGACGTCGATCTCGACGATCTGCAAGGGCTCTCCAGCCTTGAAGGCAACGGCGGCGCGGGATTTCATGGCTTACTCCTGATGGATGACGGGGTACGGTATGAACGCAGGACTGCAGCGTCAAGCCGCGCCATGCTCGAAGGGGGAACGGATGTCGGCCAGGAACTTCTGCGTGCGCGCGTGCTGTGGATGGTTGAAGAACTCATGCGGCGTGGCGCGTTCGAGTACCGCGCCCTGGTCCATGAAGATCACACGGTCGGCCACCTCGCGGGCAAAGCCCATCTCGTGCGTCACGCACACCATGGTCATGCCGTCCTTGGCCAGGTCGCGCATGACGAGCAGCACCTCGCCCACCATCTCCGGGTCCAGCGCGCTGGTGGGCTCGTCCAGCAGCATCACCGGCGGCTTGAGCGTGAGGGCGCGCGCAATCGCCACGCGCTGCTGCTGGCCGCCCGAGAGCTGGGCCGGCAAGGCCTGCGCCTTGTGCGCCAGGCCCACGCGCTCGAGCAGCGCCATGGCGCGCTCGCGTGCCTCGGCCGGCGCCATTTTTTTCAGCTGCACGGCCGCCAGCGTGCAGTTGTCCACCACCGTCAGGTGCGGAAACAGGTTGAACTGCTGGAACACAAAGCCTATGCCCGCGCGCAACTGGTTCACATCCAGCCGCGGGTCGTGCACGTCGCGCCCGTCCAGCAGGATGTGGCCGCCCTGGATTTCCTCCAGCCGGTTGATGGTGCGGATCAAGGTGGACTTGCCCGAGCCCGAGGGGCCGCAGACCACGACGACTTCGCCGCTGGTGATGGTCTCGGTCACGTCCACCAACGCGTGGTAGTCGCCATACCATTTGTTCACGTTCTGTAGTTCGATCATGCTGCTGGCTTTATAGAGATGCGGCCACCCAGACCCTGGCGTGCCATTCGTTGCTCCACCCAATGGGCGAAGCGCGAGAGGCCAAAACACAGCACGAAGTAGGTCAGGCCCAGGATGCCGAAGACCTCCACCGGCTTGGTGAACGCCAGGGTGTTGATCTGGTTGGCGATGAAGCTCACCTCGGTCAGGCCGATGATGTAGCCCAGCGAGGTTTCCTTGATGGTGGAGATGAACTGGTTGACCAGCGAGGGCAGCGAGTGGCGCAGCGCCTGCGGCAGCACCACGCAGCGCATGGCCTTGAGGTAGGGCAGGCCGAGGGCGCGCGCGCATTCCATCTGCCCTTTGGGCAGGCCCTGTATGCCGGCGCGCACGATCTCGGCCAGGTAGGCGGCGTCGAACACGACGAGCGCGATCAGCATGGTCCAGAACTGGTTGGTTTTCACGCCGGTGATGCTGGGCAGGAAGAAATAGGCCCAGAACACCACCATCAGCAGCGGAATGCCGCGCACCAGGTAGACGAAACCCGTCACCGGAAGGCGCAGCCAGCGCCAGGGCGAGACGCGCATCAGCCCCAGCGCCAGGCCCAGTGGCAGCGACAGCAGCAGGCCCATGATGGCCAGAATCAGCGTCAGCACCAGGCCGCCCAGCGGCCCGCTGGGGTACTGCCCGATGAGGAAGTACAGCCAGTATTTGTCGATGAGTTCGAGCATGCCGGCCTCTTACATGGTGCGCACCGGGTAGCGGTGCTGGAACCAGCTCGCCAGCCCGGTGATGGCGAGCGAGACGCCCAGGTAGGCCACGCTGGCAAAGGCGAAGGCCTCGAAGCTGCGAAACGACTGGCTTTCCACCTGGCCCACCTGGTACATGAGCTCGGCCGCGCCGATGACCGTGGCCACCGAGGTGCCCTTCCACAGGTTCAGCGTCTGCGAGATCAGCGGCGGTACAGTCAGGCGCAGGGCCTGTGGCAGGATCACCAGGCGCATGGCTTGCAGATAGGTCAGGCCGATGGCGCGCGCCGCCTCCAGCTGCACATGCGGCACGGTGCGGATGCCGCTGCGTATGTCCTCGGCCATGTAGGCAGCGGTGTAGATGCCAATGGCCAGCACCGCGCAGATGGATTCGATCGGCCCCTCGTACAGCGCCTCCTTGAGCACCGTGGGCAGCATCTCGGGCACGCCGAAGTACCAAAACAGCATATGCGCCAGCAGCGGGATGCTGCGCACGACCTCCACGTAGCTGGCGCCAAAGGCACGCAGCAGCTTGAACGGTGACAGCCGGCACAGGGCGATCAACAGGCCCAGCGGCAGTGACAGGCACAGACCATAGAACAGGTACTGCAGCGACATCTTGAAGCCAGCCACCAGCATGTCGTGGTACTGGCCGGCAAGCAGCATCTGCGGGTCGAATTGGATCATGGTTCAATGAAAAAGGGCCGCAGGCCCGCTGGTGGGTGCCCGCGGCCCGATGGCGATAGTGCTTATTCGGTGATCTGGTCGCTCTCCATCTTGAAGCGGCGCGCCCCCATCTTGAGCGCGCTCTTGGCGCCGAAGTACTGGTCGTACAGGGCCTGCGCCTTGCCGCTGGATTCCAGCTCGCGCAGCGTCTCATCGACCACCTTCTTGAAGCCGGCCTCGCCCTTCTTGATGCCCAGCGCGAGGGATTCTGTGCTGATGCTGGTCGGCAGCAGGCGGTAGTCCTTGCGCTGGTCGCCCATCTCCACCAGCGCGCGCGCCAGGCTCTGGTCTTCGTTGACGAAGGCCACGGCCTTGCCCTGCTGCATGGCGACCAGGGCCTGCGGCGAGGTGTCGAACGAGATCACGTTGACCGTGGGCACGGCCTTCTTGATGTTCACCTCCATCGAGCTGCCCTTGGCCGTGGCCACGCGCTTGCCGGCCAGGTCGGCCACATCCTTCACGGGGCTGGCGGCCTTGACCATGACCTGTTGGTTGGTCACGAAAGTGGTGACCGAGAAGTCGATCTGCGCCTCGCGCTCCTTGTTGTGCGTCAGCGATGCGGCCAGCAGATCCACATGGCCCTGCTGCAGCTCGGGGATGCGCGCGGCCAGTGTGATCTGCTTGAACACGGGCTTGACGCCCAGCTTCTGCGCCACGGCGCGGCCCAGGTCCACCTCGTAGCCGACCAGCTCACGCGTCTTCGGGTCGATGTAGCTCTGCGGCTCGTCCGTGCCGAGCACACCGACCACCAGTTCGCCCTTTTTCTTGATGTCGGCAAGCTGATCTGCATGCACTGCGCCATTGAGCAGTGCCACACCGGCGGCCACGGTTACCAACCAACGAAACTTCATGGGAGATCCTTTTGCTGCATGGTTTGAAGCGTCCGCAGGCCAGGTGATGCGACGGGCGTTATGGCCGCAGGAACCCAACGACTGTACCAGTGCTTGGGCCCGCACCACACCTTGCAAACCCGCGCTGACGGCATTGCCGGCGCATGAAAAAGCCCGCAGGCAGCAGATGCGTGCGGGCTCTTGCATGGGCAGCCTGCGCTCAGGCAGGCGGCTGGTTCAGGGTACGTCGCGGCGCGGCGCGCCGGTGAAGAGCTGGCGCGGGCGGCCGATCTTGTACTCGGGGTCGGCCAGCATTTCGTTGAGCTGGGCGATCCAGCCCACGGTACGGGCCAGTGCGAAGATGCCGGTGAACAGACTCACGGGGATGCCGATGGCGCGCTGCACGATGCCCGAGTAGAAGTCCACGTTCGGGTAGAGCTTGCGCTGCACGAAGTAGTCGTCTTCGAGCGCGATCTGCTCGAGCTTCTTGGCCAGGGCAAACAGCGGATCGTTCTCCAGGCCCAGCGCGGCCAGCACCTCGTTGCAGGTCTCCTGCATGAGCTTGGCACGTGGATCGTAGTTCTTGTAGACGCGGTGGCCAAAGCCCATCAGCTTGACGCCGCTGTTCTTGTCCTTGACCTGCTCCATGAACTCGCCGACCTTGGCCACGCCGCCGTTGCGCTGGATGTCTTCCAGCATGTTCAGGCAGGCCTCGTTGGCGCCGCCGTGGGCAGGGCCCCACAGGCAGGCCACGCCGGCAGCAATGGCGGCAAACGGATTGGTGCCCGAGCTGCCGCACAGACGCACGGTGGAGGTGGAGGCGTTCTGCTCGTGATCGGCGTGCAGGATGAAGATGCGATCCATCGCGCGCTCGATCACCGGATTGACCACATAGTCCTCGCAGGGCGTGCCGAACATCATGCGCAGGAAGTTGCCGGAGTACGACAGCTCATTGCGCGGGTACATGTAAGGCTGGCCGACGCCATACTTGTAGGCCATGGCCACCAGCGTGGGCAGCTTGGCGATCAGGCGGATGGCCGAGATCTCGCGGTGCTTGGGGTTGTTGATGTCGGTGCTGTCGTGGTAGAAGGCGGACAGCGCGCCGATCAGGCCGGTGAGCACGGCCATGGGGTGGGCGTCACGGCGGAATCCACGCAGGAAGAACTGCATCTGCTCGTTCACCATCGTGTGTTTGAGCACCAGCTTGTGGAAGTCATCGCGCTGACCATCATTGGGCAGTTCGCCGTTGAGCAGCAGGTAGCAGGTGTCCAGGTAGTCGCACTTGGTGGCCAGTTGCTCGATGGGGTAGCCGCGGTACAGCAACTCGCCCTTGTCGCCGTCGATGTAGGTGATGGCCGACTGGCAGGCTGCGGTGGACAGGAAGCCCGGGTCATAGGTGAACATGCCCGTCTGGCCATACAGCTTGCGGATGTCGATCACATCCGGGCCGATGCTGCCCTGGTACACGGGCAGTTCCATGCTCGGGCTGCCATTGCTGAACGATAGCGTCGCTTTGTTGTCTGCCAGTTTCATTTCCAGTTTCCTTCGTAAGTTAACCCAGGGAGGCGGCCGCGGGTGGGCGGCGCATGAGTTCGAGTAGCTGCACGACCGCGGTGCTGGCCAGGTCGCCGGTGGGCTCCTTGCGGCGCAATAGCAGGTCGAGCAGGTCGTTGTCGGACAGATCCATCAACGCCGCAAGGCTATGGGCCTGGCCTTGCGTCAGGCTTGCACCGTGGCGCGCAAAGAACTGCTCGATGAAGAGGTCGTTCTCCACCAGGCCACGGCGGCAGCGCCAGCGCAGAACGTCGCGCTCGCGGTCATCGAGCAATGCATCGTCTGTCATGGTTCGTGTGGCAGGCGCCCCGGTGCCGGTCAGATGGCGCGGCGCACCATCAGCTCCTTGATCTTGCTGATGGCGGCGGCGGGCTTGAGGCCCTTGGGGCACACGTCCACGCAGTTCATGATGGTGTGGCAGCGGAAGAGGCGGTAGGGGTCTTCGAGGTTATCCAGGCGCTCACCCGTGGCCTGGTCGCGGCTGTCGGCGATGAAGCGGTAGGCCTGCAGCAGGCCGGCGGGGCCGACGAACTTGTCCGGGTTCCACCAGAAGCTGGGGCAGCTGGTGGAGCAGCTGGCGCACAGGATGCACTCGTACAGGCCATCGAGTTCCTCACGCTCCTCGGGCGACTGCAGGCGCTCCTTGGACGGCGACGTGGGAGTCTCGTTCTGCAGGTAGGGCTTGATCGAGTGGTACTGATTGAAGAACTGCGTCATGTCCACGATCAGGTCGCGGATCACCGGCAGGCCGGGCAGGGGCTTCAGGACGATGTCGCCCGAGAGCGTGTTCATGTTGGTCAGGCAGGCCAGGCCGTTCTTGCCGTTGATGTTCATGGCGTCCGAGCCGCACACGCCTTCGCGGCAGGAGCGGCGGAACGACAGCGACGGGTCCTGCGCCTTGAGCTTGAGCAGGGCGTCGAGCAGCATGCGCTCATGGCCGTCGAGTTCGACCTGCACGGTCTGCATGTAGGGCTTGGCGTCCTTGTCCGGGTCGTAGCGGTAGATCTTGAAAGTGCGTTGCATGGTGTGTTTCTTTCGTGGGACGAGGACGCGATCAGAACGTGCGAACCTTAGGCGGGATGCTGTCCACCGTCAGGGGCTTCATGTTCACCGGCTTGTAGCTCAGGCTGTTGCTCTGGCTGTGCCACAGCGTGTGCTTGAGCCAGTTGGCGTCGTCGCGGCCCAGGGGCGCGGTCGGGTGGTCGGCGGGGTGCTCGTAGTCGTCCACGGTGTGGGCGCCGCGGCATTCGCGGCGTGCGGCGGCCGAGACCATGGTGGCCTGCGCCACCTCGATCAGGTTGTCCACCTCCAGCGCTTCCATGCGGGCGGTGTTCCAGACCTTGGACTTGTCCTTGAGCGTAACCTGTCCCACCTTGGCACGGATGGCGGCGATCTTGACCACGCCTTCGTCCATGCCCTTTTGCGTGCGGAACACGCCGGCGTGCGTTTGCATGGTCTGGCGGATCTCGCCTGCCAGATCCTGCGCGTAGATGCCGTCGTTGGATTCTTCCAGGCGGTTGAGGCGCGCCAGGGTGCGGTCGCTCGCGTCCGCCGGTACGGCGTGGTGGTCGCCGAAGTCCTTGACGAACTGCACGATGTGCTTGCCCGCCGACTTGCCGAACACCAGCAGGTCCAGCAGCGAATTGGTGCCCAGGCGGTTGGCGCCGTGCACCGACACCGCGGCGCATTCGCCCACGGCGTACAGACCGTTGACCACGTTGTTCTTCTCGCCATCCCAGGTGACGACCTGGCCGTGGATGTTGGTTGGGATGCCGCCCATCTGATAGTGGATGGTGGGCACGACGGGAATCGGCTCCTTGGTGATGTCCACGTTGGCGAAGTTGTGGCCGATTTCCTCCACCGAGGGCAGGCGCTTGCGGATGGTGTCCGCGCCCAGGTGGTCGAGCTTCATCAGGATGTAGTCCTTGTTCGGGCCGCAGCCACGGCCTTCCTTGATCTCCTGGTCCATCGAACGGGACACGAAGTCGCGCGGCGCCAGATCCTTCAGCGTCGGGGCATAGCGCTCCATGAAGCGTTCGCCGTTGCTGTTCAGCAGGATGGCGCCCTCACCGCGGCAGCCCTCGGTCAGCAGCACGCCCGCGCCGGCCACGCCGGTGGGGTGGAACTGCCAGAACTCCAGGTCTTGCAGCGGAATGCCGGCGCGCGCGGCCATCCCCAGGCCGTCGCCGGTGTTGATGAAGGCGTTGGTCGATGCCGCGAAGATGCGGCCCGCGCCACCCGTGGCCAGCAGCACGGCCTTGGCATGCAGTTCGTACAGGTCGCCGGTCTCCAGCTCCAGCGCGGTCACGCCGACCACGTCGCCGTCGGCGTTGCGGATCAGGTCCAGCGCCATCCACTCGACGAAGAAGTTGGTCTTGGACTCGACGTTTTTCTGGTACAGCGTGTGCAGCATGGCGTGGCCGGTGCGGTCGGCCGCGGCGCAGGCGCGCTGCACGGGCTTCTCGCCGTAGTTGGCCGTGTGGCCGCCGAACGGGCGCTGGTAGATCGTGCCGTCGGCATTGCGGTCAAACGGCATGCCAAAGTGTTCCAGCTCGATCACCACGTTCGGTGCCTCACGGCACATGAATTCGACGGCATCCTGGTCGGACAGCCAGTCGCCGCCCTTGATGGTGTCGTAGAAGTGGTAGTGCCAGTTGTCTTCGCTCATATTGCCGAGCGAGGCGGACACGCCGCCTTGCGCCGCGACGGTGTGCGAGCGGGTGGGGAAGACCTTGGACAGGCAGGCGACGGACAGGCCGGCGCGCGAGAGTTCGAGCGAGGCGCGCATGCCGGAGCCGCCGGCGCCGACGATGACGACATCGAATTTGCGAACGGCAATGTCTTTTTGGGTGTAACTCATGGTCGTGGGGAATGGGGGCTAAAGGGGGATGCGATGGACGGTGCTATGGTTCACAGGCGCCACAGCACCTGCACGGCCCAGCCGCCGCAGCTGACGAGCCAGATGGCCGACAGGGCCTGCAGCGCAAGGCGCAGGCCGGCCGGTTTGGCATAGTCGTACCAGACGCTGCACACGCCCACCCAGGCGTGCCAGATCAGTGCCACGATGACCGCGAACGTGAGCGCTTTCATCCATTGCGCGGCGAAGATGCCGGCCCAGGTGTCGTAGCCGATAGGCCCCGAGGTGAACAGCAGCTTGGCCAGCACCAGCAGGGTGAAGACGCCCATCAGCACGGCGGTGATGCGTTGCACCAGAAAGTCGCGCCAGCCATAGTGGGCGCCGACGACGGTGCGCTTGTAGCCGTAGGTTGCAGACATTGTTTTTCTCCTTGGTATCTTGAATCAGTACAGGCCAAACAGCTTGGCGCCCAGGATCAGCGTCAGCACGATGCTGAACACCAGCGTGGCTACAGCGGAGTGGCGGCCGAAGTCCTTGGTGGTCTTGTGCGTCACATCCAGCACGAGGTGGCGCACGCCCGCGGCCAGATGGTGCAGATAGGCCCAGATCAGCGCCAGCGCGACCAGCTTGATGAACCATCCCGGCAGGAAGCCGAGCCCAGCGGTGAAGGCAGAGGTGAAGCTTCCGAACGAAATCTCGGACGACACTGATTTGTCAAACAACCAAATGATGAAGGGCAGCAGAATGAACAGCAGCATGCCGCTGACGCGGTGCAGGATGGAAACCATGCCGGCCAAGGGCAGGCGGTAGGTTCTGATATCAGTGAACAGGTTCAGGTTGCGGTACTGCGGCCGTTTTTTGGCGATCTCTGTCATGGCGGGGCCTTTCGTGGATGTAACTGCGTTGTAATCGTCTGAGTGCGGACAACCCAAAATTCTATTGCAATGCACCATGCCGCTGCTGCGGCAACTGCGTATTCTGGCCCGCATTGCACAGCGATGCGGCTGCGCTGCATCAGTGCGGAGTCAATTCAGCTCGTTGTAATAATGATGTGTATCGGTTCGGTACAGGCCCCGGCGCAGCTCCATCGGGACGTCGTTATAGGTGTAGGCCAGCCGTTCCACGCTCAGCAGCGGCGTGCCGGGCGTGACGTTGAGCCCTTGTGCCTGGGTTTCGTCGGGCAGCACGGCGCGAATCTTTTCTTCGGCGCGCACCATGCGCACGCCGAAGTCGATCTCGAACATGGCGTAGGTGGGACCCTGGTAATGCGCCATCTGCTCGGCCGTGAGGCCCTTGAATGCCTGGCCAGGCAGCCAGATGTCCTCCAGGATGGTGGGCACGCCCATGAACGAGAGGATGCGCCGGGCCTGGATCACCGGGTCGCCTGAGCGCAAGGCGAGTGCGCGCGCAATCTCCGCGCTGGCTCGTGCCCGGCGGCATTCCAGGATGGTGCGCTGGGCCGGGCCCTCCACGCTGGCGTCGCCCTGGTCGGGCAGCAGCTTGAGGAAGCGATACTGCACCTGGCGTTCGGCATGGGTAGCGACGAAGGTGCCCTTGCCCTGGCGGCGCGTGACGAGGTTCTCAGCCGCGAGTTCATCGATGGCCTTGCGCACGGTGCCCTGGCTCACACGAAAGCGCGCTGCAAGCTCGATTTCGCTGGGGATAGCCTCGCCGGGCTTCCATTCGCCGTGCTGCAGGCTGTGCAGTATGAGCCCCTTGATCTGTTGGTACAGCGGGCTGAAGGCCGGCGTGGCAGTGCCCGCGCCGCCGCTCACGGCAGGCGGCTCTTCTGTGATGGGCGGGACGGAAGACGGCATGGCATTGTTGGCTGTGCTGTTGGGTTGATCATATCTTATATAAGACATAAGACAAATTGACCCTGTGCATGAATCGGCAGTAAACTCCACGCTTGTTCTGCGGGGCACGGGCTGCCGATGATCGGCGCTGGTGCCGTCTTGCACTAACACCATTTTTGTCACTTCCTTCTGGAGTTTTCCCATGAGCAAGAAACCCGTTCGCGTCGCAGTTACCGGCGCCGCCGGTCAAATCGGCTACGCCCTGCTGTTCCGCATTGCCTCCGGCGAAATGCTGGGCAAGGACCAGCCCGTCATACTGCAGCTGCTGGAAATCCCCGACGAGAAGGCCCAGAACGCGCTCAAGGGCGTGATCATGGAGCTGGAAGACTGCGCTTTCCCGCTGCTCGCCGGCATCGAGGCCCATGCCGACCCCATGACCGCCTTCAAGGACACCGACTACGCCCTGCTCGTCGGTGCCCGCCCGCGCGGCCCCGGCATGGAGCGTGCCGACCTGCTGGCCGCCAACGCCCAGATCTTCACGGCCCAGGGCAAGGCGCTTGACAAGGTAGCATCGCGCAACGTCAAGGTGCTGGTGGTGGGCAATCCTGCCAACACCAACGCCTACATTGCCATGAAGAGCGCGCCCAGCCTGCCGCGCGAGAACTTCACCGCCATGCTGCGCCTGGACCACAACCGCGCCGCCAGCCAGATCGCCACCAAGATGGGCGTGGCCGTGGGCGACATCGAAAAGCTGGCCGTGTGGGGCAACCACTCGCCCACCATGTACGCCGACTACCGCTTCGCCACGGTGAACGGCAAGTCCGTCAAGGACAGCATCAACGACCACGACTGGAATGCCAACACCTTCCTGCCCACGGTGGGCAAGCGCGGCGCGGCCATCATCGCCGCACGCGGCCTGTCCTCGGCCGCATCAGCTGCCAACGCAGCCATCGACCACATGCGCGATTGGGCCCTGGGCACCAATGGTAAGTGGGTCACCATGGGCATCCCGTCCAACGGCGAGTACGGCATCCCCAAGGACGTGATGTTCGGCTACCCCGTGACCTGCGAAGGCGGCAAGTACACCATCGTCAAGGACCTGCCGATCGATGCCTTCAGCCAGGAATGCATCAACAAGACCCTGGCCGAGCTGCAGGGCGAGCAGGACGGCGTCAAGCACCTGCTGTAATCCGGCCCTTCTATGCTCGACTGGAACCCCGCGCTCTACCTGCGCTTTGCCAACGAGCGCACGCGCCCCGCAGCCGAGCTGCTGGCGCGCGTGCCGCTGGCCCAGGCCCGCCATGTGGTGGATCTGGGCTGCGGCCCGGGCAATTCCACCGAGCTGCTGGCCGCGCGCTTTGCACAGGCGCGCATCACCGGCATAGACAACTCCCAGGCCATGCTGGCCACCGCGCGACAGCAGCTGCCGCAGGCGCACTTCGCGCTGGCCGACATCGCGGCCTGGGCGCCGGAGCAGGGCGACGCCCCCGACCTGATCTACGCCAACGCCGCCCTGCAATGGGTGGGAGCGCACGAGACGCTGGTGCCGCGCCTGTTCGCGCAGCTGGCGCCGAGCGGTGTGCTGGCGATCCAGATGCCCGACAACCTCGACGAGCCCTCGCACCGCCTGATGCGCGAGGTGGCGGGACTGCCGCAATTCGCCCGCCACATCGGCGATGCCGCGCGCGTGCGCACCGGCATCCTGCCGATAGGTGGCTACTACGACCTGCTGGCCGCGCCCGAGGCGCGCGCCGCTTCGGTTGATGTCTGGCACACCATCTACCAGCACCCCATGGACTCGGCCGGCGCCATCGTGCAGTGGCTGCGGGGCACGGGGCTCAAGCCCTTCGTGGAGGGCCTGCCGAGCGCGCTGCAGGGCGATTTTCTGGCCGAGTACGAACGGCGTGTGGACGCCGCCTATGGCGTGCGCGCCGATGGTCGGCGCCTGCTGGCCTTTCCGCGTCTTTTCATTGTTGCCCAGCGCCAGCCATGACCAAGCCTGTTACCGCCCATCCCGCCCAGGTACTGCTTGGCGCCCAGGCCAGCGCGCAGCGCATTCCCGTGTGCGACCACTACAGCGGCGTCGAGGTGCGCATGCGCAAGAGCCTGCAACTGCAGGCCGAGATGAAGGCGGAATTCGGCCACTGTGTGTTCGACGTCACGCTCGACTGCGAGGACGGCGCCCCCGTGGGCCGTGAGCGCGAGCACGCCGAACTGGTGGCAGAGCTGGCCACCCAGGCCGCTCCCGGCGCCCGCGTCGCGGCGCGCGTGCACACCGTGGACCACCCCGCGTTTGCGCAGGACATGGCCATCATCGCCGGCCAGGCCGGCCAGCGCCTCAGCCACATCATGCTGCCCAAGGTGGAGTCGGTGGACGACGTGCTGCTGGCCGAGCGCGCGCTGGTCGCGGCCGGGGCAGGGCAGTTGCCGCTGCACGCGCTGATCGAGTCGCCCGCGGCCGTACACCACGCGTTCGAGATAGCTGCCCATCCACGTATCCAGAGCCTGAGCTTCGGGCTGATGGACTTTGTCTCGGCCCACGGCGGGGCCATACCTGCCTCGGGCATGACGTCCGCGGGGCAGTTCGAGCACCCTCTCGTGGTGCGCGCCAAGCTGGAGATTGCCGCTGCCTGTCATGCCAATGGCAAGGTGCCCTCGCACTGTGTGGTGACGGAATTCAGCGACGCCAGCGCCATGCAGGCTGCCGCCGCGCGCGCCGCGCGCGAATTCGGCTACACGCGCATGTGGAGCATCCACCCGGCGCAGATCCGTCCCATTCTTGCGGCCTTTGCGCCCAAGGAGGCCGAGATAGCGCGCGCCACACGCATCATTTCTGCCGCCGTGGACGCTGACTGGGCGCCCATCAGCGAAGACGGCGTATTGCATGACCGCGCTAGTTACCGCTATTTCTGGCAATTGCTCGAGCGTGCACACCAGACCGGTCGCGCGCTGCCGCCAGAGGCCCTGGCCTGGTTTGCAAAGACTGACAATAACGGGGACTGAGGCCGCTATTCTTGCCGCCACCATCGCCATACCACCTTATTTCGTTGGAACCCTCATGAAGACCTTTATCGCTTCCGCCCTCTTGCTGGCCGCACCGGCATGGACGCTGGCGCAGACCACGCAGCAGCCTGCCGACAAGTCCTCCACCCAGACCACGGCCAAGAAGAGTGCCAGCCACAGCGGCACCAAGACCGCCAGCGCCAAGTCCTCCAAAACAAAGGCCAAGGGCGAGGCGCACAGCGCTGTTGCCGCCAAGGCCTCGGCCACCAGCAGTCGCACGCTTCTGCACAGCGGTGCCATGCAGGTGGCCGCTGGCATTTCCGCCGCCGAGGCCGCGCTTACGCCCGAGGAGCGAGTGATTGCCGACAACGTCTACACCGGCCGCATGGCCTGCGAACTTGGCGCCTTTGTCGAGGTCGAGGCCGATGCACAGTCGCCGGGCCGTTTCTACGTGCAAGGCAAGGGTTTCAAGTACCACATGTCTCCGGTGGTCTCGGCCACCAGCGCCGTGCGCCTGGAGGATCAGCACGCCGGTGCCGTGTGGATACAGATTGCCAACAAGTCCATGCTCATGAACCAGAAGCTGGGTCAGCGCATGGCTGACGAATGCATGAGCCCGCAGCAGGTAACGGTGGCCGAGGCCATCAAGAAGAACCCGCCGCCGAGCCTGCTCGACAACAAGCCTGCCGCCAAGTAAACCCCAGCGTTCGCCATCCGGGCCATGGCACGACCGGCGACGGTGCGGTGCGCGCATGGCTGGACGGCGATCGCCCCCACCTTGAAAACCTAGACCACTCCGGAGAGAAAAGACATGTTGCAAGCCTACCGCGACCATGTGGCCGAACGCGCCGCCCTGGGCATCCCGCCGCTGGCACTCGATGCAAGCCAAGTGGCCGAGCTGATCGAGCTGCTCAAGAACCCGCCCGCCGGCGAGGCCGAATTCCTGCTCGACCTGCTGACGCACCGCGTACCCCCGGGTGTGGACGATGCCGCCAAGGTCAAGGCCAGCTTCCTGGCCGCCGTGGCACACGGTGACATCGCCGTGAAGCTGATTTCCAAGGCGCGCGCCACCGAACTGCTGGGCACCATGGTGGGTGGCTATAACGTGCACCCGCTGATCGAACTGCTGGACGACGCCGAGGTTGCCGGCGTGGCCGCCGAGGCGCTCAAGAAGACGCTGCTCATGTTCGACTACTTCAACGACGTCGCCACCAAGGCCAAGGCCGGCAACGCTAAGGCCAAGGAAGTCATGCAGAGCTGGGCCGACGCCGAGTGGTTCACCAGCCGCCCCGAGGTGGCGAAGAAGATCACCGTCACCGTCTTCAAGGTGCCCGGCGAGACCAATACCGACGACCTGTCGCCCGCGCCCGACGCCACCACGCGCCCCGACATCCCCATGCACTACCTGGCGATGCTGAAGAACACCCGCCCGGATGCCGCCTTCAAGCCCGAGCAGGACGGCGTGCGCGGCCCCATGCAGTTCATCGAGGACCTGAAGAAGAAGGGCCACCTCGTGGCCTATGTGGGCGACGTGGTGGGCACGGGCTCCAGCCGCAAGTCCGCCACCAACAGCGTTATCTGGGCCACGGGCGCCGACATCCCCTTCGTGCCCAACAAGCGCTTCGGCGGCGTGACGCTGGGCGGCAAGATCGCCCCCATCTTCTTCAACACGCAGGAGGACTCGGGCTCGCTGCCCATCGAGGTCGATGTGGCCAAGATGGAGATGGGCGATGTGCTCGACATCTACCCCTATGACGGCAAGATCGAGAAGGCCGGCGCGAAGATTGCTGACTTCGCGCTCAAGTCCGATGTGCTGCTCGACGAGGTGCGCGCCGGAGGCCGCATCAACCTGATCATCGGCCGCTCGCTGACCGCCAAGGCGCGTGAGTTCCTGGGTCTAGCCGCCTCCACGGCCTTCCGCCTGCCGCAGGCGCCTGCCGAATCCAAGGCCGGCTTCACGCTGGCGCAGAAGATGGTGGGCCGCGCCTGCGGCCTGCCGGAAGGCCAGGGCATCCGCCCCGGCACCTACTGCGAGCCCAAGATGACCACCGTCGGCAGCCAGGACACGACCGGCCCGATGACGCGCGACGAGCTCAAGGACCTGGCTTGCCTGGGCTTCAGTGCCGACATGGTGATGCAATCCTTCTGCCACACCGCCGCGTACCCCAAGCCCGTGGACGTCAAGACGCACCGCGAGCTGCCCGCCTTCATCAGCAACCGCGGCGGCGTGGCGCTGCGCCCGGGGGACGGCGTGATCCACAGCTGGCTGAACCGCCTGCTGCTGCCCGACACCGTGGGCACGGGCGGTGACTCGCACACGCGTTTCCCCATCGGCATCTCCTTCCCCGCAGGTTCTGGCCTGGTGGCCTTCGGCGCCGCCACGGGCGTGATGCCGCTGGACATGCCTGAATCGGTGCTGGTGCGCTTCAAAGGCCAGCTGCAGCCGGGCGTCACGCTGCGCGACCTGGTGCACGCGATTCCGCTGTACGCCATCAAGCAGGGCCTGTTGACGGTGGCCAAGGCGGGCAAGGTCAATGTCTTCTCGGGCAAGATTCTGGAGATCGAAGGTCTGCCGGATCTGAAGGTGGAGCAGGCGTTTGAACTCTCCGACGCCTCGGCCGAGCGCAGCGCGGCCGGCTGCACCATCAAGCTCAACCCCGAGCCGATCGCCGAGTACCTGCGCTCGAACATTGTGCTGATGAAGAACATGATCGCCGACGGCTACGCCGATGCCAAGACGCTGGCGCGCCGCATCGAGAAGGTCGAGGCCTGGCTGGCCAAGCCCGACCTGCTTGCAGCCGACAAGGACGCCGAGTACGCCGCCGTGATCGACATCGACCTGGCCGACATCAAGGAGCCCATCGTCTGCTGCCCCAACGACCCGGACGACGCCAAGTTCCTGTCTGAGGTGGCTGGCACCAAGATCGACGAAGCCTTCATCGGCTCGTGCATGACCAACATTGGTCACTTCCGTGCCGCGGCCAAGTTGCTGGGCGGCCAGCGAGACATCCCTGTCAAGCTGTGGGTGGCGCCGCCCACCAAGATGGACCAGAACGAACTCATCAAGGAAGGCCACTACGCTGCCTTCGGCACGGCTGGGGCGCGCACCGAAATGCCCGGCTGCTCGCTGTGCATGGGCAACCAGGCCCAGGTGCGTGAGGGCGCAACGGTGATCTCTACGTCCACCCGCAACTTCCCCAACCGTCTGGGCAAGAACACCAACGTGTTCCTGGGCTCGGCCGAACTGGCCGCCATTGCTTCGCGTATCGGCAAGCTGCCCACCCGCGAGGAATACCTCAAGGAAATGGGTGTCATCGACCAGGACAAGGCCAGTGTCTACCGCTACATGAACTTCGACCAGATCGAGGAATACGCCGAGGTTGCCAAGGGCGTGACCGCCTGACGCGAGCCAGGCGTCCACTGTGACAGGCCCGCTGCATGCGGGCCTGTTGCGTTCTCAAGGGGGAATGGGGTTGTGTGAGCATCGCGCGGTACACTTCGAGTCACGGGCCGATAGCTCAGCTGGGAGAGCGCTGCGTTCGCAATGCAGAGGTCGGGAGTTCGATCCTCCTTCGGTCCACCAGCCACAAGGGCTTGGATACTCTCTAGGTCCTTTTTTTGCGCGACTCTCGGCGCCACGGGGGGGTAAGTCGTGGCGTGCGATTTCCTGATCGTGGCCGATGTGCTCGGTATGCACTCTGTGCTGATGCTGTGATACGGTGACGCACCGGATATGCGTGACCCTGGGGCGCTGGAAGCAGCGGTGTTTCGGCCACAGTGAGGCGGCTACGAGGACATTGTTGCCGAAGCGGCTGCCCTTTTGCCTGGGGTTTTGTTGACGGAGGCTTGGTGGGTTAAGCGTTGTTCAGTGCTTCGCAACTTTCTGCCGGCAGTTGCAACCAGCGCTCGGCTGCAGACTGCAGCGCGACCAGCTGGCCCGTGGTGTAGAGCCTGATGCCGCCCGGCACTTCGACCTGCACATCGGCTAGCTCGCCGTCCTGGGCCAGGATGCGCCGTGTCTGGCGCGCTACGGCAGCGCCGGTGTCCAGGATCTGCACGTCGGGGCCCACCAGGGCGCGCAGCTCGTCCTTGGCAAACACATAGTGTGTGCAGCCCAGCACCAGCGTGTCCATCTCGTTGGTCTTGTGGCCGAATCGTCCTAGGGCGCCCGCGTAATGGGCGCAGAGTGCTCTTATTCTTTCTGCCGACTCAGTCGCTGGCAGTGGTTCTTCAGTGCTTTGCTCTATGGCGCGGGCCAGGCCGTCGCAGGCTTGCACGGCAAAATGCGTGTGCGCAGAATGCGCCTGCAGCAGCCTTTGAAAGCGCATGCTGTCCACCGTGCCGCGCGTGGCCAGCACGCCCACATGGTGCGTCTGGCTGCAGGCGGCGGCGGGCTTGAGTGCGGGCTCCACCCCTATGGCGGGCAGGTCGGGCAGGTCGGCGCGCAACTGCTCCACGGCCGCGGCCGTGGCGGTGTTGCAGGCCACCACCAGCGCCTTGATGTCGTGCCGCGAGCGCAACCAGCGCGCAATCGCCAGCGTGCGCTGCTGCACGAAGACCTCGCCCTTGGCGTCGCCATAGGGTGCGTTGCCGCTGTCGGCAAAATAGACGAAGTCCTCGTGCGGCAGCTCGTGGCGCAGGGCCTGCAGCACGCTCAGGCCGCCTATGCCGCTGTCGAACACGCCTATGGGCCGGGCGGCGGAGGGTTCAGTCATGGAATGCGTGGCGGATGAATGGGGGTGTGAGGGGCATCACTCTACGGCCGCTTGGCTGCCAGTGCGACGAAACACCAGCAGGCGGTTGTTGGCCGGCATGGCGTGGTCATGTACTAGCGCCAGGCCATTGCCGTCCGCCAGTGCCACCATGTCCTCGTAGTGGCGTATGCCGCTCGCCGGGTCGCGAGCGCGCAGCCAGGCGTCGAAGGCGCGATTGCTGTCACTTGTGAAGCGGCCGCCGTAGTTGAACGGGCCATACAGCGCCAGCAAGCCGCCCGGCGGCAGGTCGTTGCCCACCAGCGCAAACAGCCGTTCCACCAGTGGCCAAGCCACAATGTGCGCTGTGTTGGCAGAAAAAACGGCGTCGAACGCTGCATCGGGCCAGCGGCTGCGTGCCAGGTCCAGCAGCAGCGGTGGGCGCAGGTTGGGCGCGGGGTACGCTGCCAGCCAGGCGCGAATGCCGGCATGGTTCTCAGCCAGGTCACTGGTTTGCCAGACCAGGTGCGTCAGACGCGGCGCAAAGTACACGCCGTGCTGGCCCGTACCCGAGCCAATTTCGAGCACATGGCGGCGGTCGGCAAAGGCCTGCTTCAACACGGCCAGGATAGGGGCCTGATTGTTCTCGCAGGACTGGGAGAAGGGCAGGTCTGGGGTAGGTGGGGCGATCATGGGGCTGGTGCATGCACCATGTGATTATTCTCCCTTCGCTTAGGGAGTGGTACGCAGCGCCGGCTGCTGCTGCACCAAGTGTAGTGCGCAACTTACGCCCCGCATGGATTAACAACGGTATGTACATACGCGCGGCCAAGACGCAGCAACCCAATTCGGGTGTCAGGGTCAGAGCAGATGGCCGGCCGGCAAGGGCTTGCCGGCCAGGTGGTCAACGATGTTGGCGGCCGTGAGAGTTGCCACGCGCAGCGCGGCCTGGCGCGTGACGCCGGCCACATGCGGGGTCAAGAGAACCTGCGACAGCCGCGTGAGAGGGTGGCCCTGCGGCAGCGGCTCGCTGTCGAAGGTGTCCAGCCCGGCGCCGGCCAGGTGGCCGCCTTGCAGCGCGGCCAGCAGCGCGGCCTCATCGACCACGGGGCCGCGCGCGGTGTTGACCAGCAGGCTGCCGGGGCGCAGCAGCGCGAGTTCGCGCGCGCCGATGAGGCCGCGCGTGCGCTCGCTCAAGGGGCAGTGCAGGCTCAGTATGTCGACCTGCGCCAGCAGTCGGTGCAGCTCGGGCTCGCAGGCAAAGCCGTCGGCTTGGCCGGCCGGGCGCAGTACCAGCACCTTCGCGCCCAGCGCCGCGGCCAGCTGGGCCGTGGCGCGGCCTATGGCGCCGTAGCCGATGATGCCCACCGTGGAGCCGCGGAAGTCGCGCCCCTGCCAGCCGCTGCCGGCCCAGCCGCCGGCGCGCACCTGGGCGTCGAGCTGCGGCAACTGGCGCACCAGGGCCAGCATCAGCGCCAGCGCATGCTCGGCCACGGCCGGGGCATTGGCGGCCAGCGCCACGGCCACGGCCACGCCCTGGGCGTGTGCGGCCTGCAGGTCCACGCTGTCCACGCCGGCGCCGTTCTTGGCCACGATGCGCAGTGCCGGTGCGGCGCGCAGCACGCGCGCCGTCACGGGCTTGGAGCCGCGCAGCACCAGGGCCTGGGCGCCGGTTTGCCCCAGGCGCTCGGCCAGGCTGTCCTCGGTGATGGGTTCGGCCATGAAATGGATCTGCCCGCCGGCAGCGTGCACTAAGGCCTGGGCCTCGGGCGCCCAGTGCTCGGCGGTGACGAGGACGTTGAACTTTGCGGCGTTGGTCATGGCTGTGCGCTCACCCAGTCCGGCCGCACGCGCACATGGCGGATATGCTGGCGGAACACGGTATAGGCCAGGTGCAGCGCGCCGTCGGCGTCCTGGCGGATCGAGGGGTAGGAGTACTCGCGGTTGCGGCCGCGCTCGGAGTCGTTGCTCATGCACCAGCCGTCGCCCACCTCCAGGTTGCGTTGCCAGGGCCAGCTCAGGCCGTCGTCGGACGACAGCGCCAGCGTCATGGGCGCGCGCGGTGCGCCCCAGAAGGCGCGGCGACCGGTGGCCAGGGGTTGGGCGGGGACGGCCGCGGCATCGCCCAGCTCGTCATACAGCGACTCGCGCCGCTCGGTGGCGTTGGCCGCGCTGCTGGCGTTGAAGATCATGGCCAGGCGGCCGTCGGCCAGGCGCAGCGCCTGGATGGACGAGTTGTTGTTTGGCAGCCGCGTGGGCTCGGGCGCCTGCCAGGTCAGGCCGCCGTCATCGCTGCGGCTGCGGTAGACATGGTCGGCCCAGCGGCTGCGGTAGAACGCCAGCAGGCCGCCGTCCGACGCGGCCACGATGTTCATGTGCACGCAGCCCAGGCTGTCGGGCACGGCGATGCGCTGCCAGCTGCGCCCCTGGTCTGTGGAGCGCAGCACGCCGCTGTCGTCATGGCTGCCATCCCAGGCCTGGGCGGGCAGGGCGCGGCAGTGGAACACCGGCAGCAGCCAGCTGCCGTCGCCATGCACATGGATGGGCTGGCGCACGAAGGTGCCGGCGGGTGCGTCGGCCAGCGTCTCGGTCGGCTCCCAGCTCTGGCCATGGTCGTGCGACAGGCGCCGGCGCACGACCGAGCTGTTCTGGTGGCCCGAGTTCTGTGCCGTATGCAGCAACCACAACGTGCCATCGGGCGCGGGGAACAGCACGGGGTTTTGCTCCGAGCGCTCGGCGTCGTGCGACAGCTGGACGGGCACGGACCATTGGCGCGCACCCGGCGCCAGGCGCGACATGAATACAGAGATGTCGGAACGGCCCTCCATCGAGCCGCCGAACCACACGCAGGCCAGGGCGCCGTCGCCCAGCTCCATCAGGTTGGCGGCATGGGCCTGGACGCAGGGCGAGGGCAGGTCGGCTACCTCACGGGTCGGGTCCTCGGGATGCGGGCGCAGCAATCCATCAGGCATGTGCTTCTCCTCAATCTGCTTTGATCTTGGCGGCCTTGATCAGCTCGCCGACACGCTGGTACTCGCCGGGCAGGAAGGCGCGCAGTTCGCCCGCGTCACCGCTGCCAGGGGTCACGCCCAGGTCGCGCAGCTTGGTGGCCACGTCGGGCAGTTTCAGGGTCTTGGCCAGGGCGGCAGAGAGTTTGGTGCTCACGTCGGCGGGCGTCCTCGCGGGGGCGAACAGCGCGTACCAGGCCGAAAATTCGAACTGCGGGTAGCCCGCCTCGGCAAAGGTGGGCACGTTGGCCAGCTCCGGCAGGCGCGCGGGCGCGCCCACGGCCAGTGCGCGCACCTTGCCACTGCGCAGCAGCGGCATGGAGTTGGTGGCGGTGTCGAAGATGACCGGCACGCGCCCGCCTATCAGGTCGATGATGTGGGCATTGCCGCCCTTGTAGGGCACATGCGTCATCTGGACCTTGGCGATGGAGACGAACAGCTCGCCCGCCAGGTGCAGCGGCGAGCCGTTGCCGGACGAACCGTACATCACGCCCTGCGGGTCCTTGCGTGCGGCGTCGACCACGTCCTTGAGCGACTTGTAGGGCGAGTCGTTGTAGGTGATGGCGATGATGGGCGCGCGGCCGATCATGCCTATGGGCTCGAAGTCCTTGAGTGGGTCGTAGTCGGCCTTGATCAGGTGCGGGCTGGCGGCGTGCGTGGCCAGGCCACCGACGAGCAGCGTGTAGCCGTCGGCCGGTGCGCGCGCCACGATGCCCGCACCCAGCAGGGCGCCGGCACCCGGCCGGTTGTCCACGATGTTGGCTGCGCCCAGGGCATCGCCCATCTTCTGGCCGATCATGCGCCCGAGCATGTCGTTGGCGCCACCCGCGGGGTAGGGCACGACGAAGGTGATGGGCTTGTTTGGAAAACTGCCCTGGGCATGGGCCGGCGGCATGGCGCCAGCCAGGGCCAGCGTTGCCAGTGCGGCCAGCAGGGGCCTGCGGGGGAGGTGGTGGGGTTTGGTCATCGTCTGTCTCCTGTTGTGAACTTTTTCGGGTCTGGCGGGTTCAGTCCAGTTGCCCCTGGCACAGGTACTTGGTGTGCAGGTAGTCGTCCAGCCCATGGGTCGAGCCCTCGCGCCCGTAGCCCGATTCCTTGACGCCGCCAAAGGGAGCGGCCTCGGCCGAGATGGCGCCCTCGTTGATGCCGACGATGCCGCTCTCAAGCAGATCGGCCACGCGCCAGATGCGGCGCGCGTTCTGGCTGTAGAAGTAGGCGGCCAGGCCGAAGGGCGTGTCGTTGGCGGCCTGGACCACCTCGTCCTCGCTGTCGAATACGGTCAGCGGCGCCACGGGGCCGAAGGTTTCCTCGCAGGCGCAGGCCATCGTGACGTCGGCGCCCGTGAGCACGGTGGGCGCGTAGTAGGTGGGGCCCAGGGCCGGCAGGCGTTGGCCGCCAGTCAGGACTTTCGCGCCCTTGGCGATGGCGTCCTGCACATGGCGCTCTATCTTCTCGACCGCACGGTCGTTGATCATGGGGCCGATCTGCGAGGCCGGGTCGCTGGCGGGGCCGACCTTGAGCGCCGCCACGCGCGCGGCGAGCTTGTGTGCAAACGCATCGAACACGCCGCGCTGCACGAACACGCGGTTGGGGCAGACGCAGGTCTGGCCGCCGTTCCTGAACTTGGCGGCCATGAAACCCTCGACGGCGGCGTCCACGTCGGCATCGTCGAACACGATGAAGGGGGCGTTGCCGCCGAGCTCCAGCGAGAGCTTTTTCAGCGTATCGGCGCTGCGCCGCGCCAGGTACTTGCCCACGGGCGTGGAGCCGGTGAAGGTGATCTTGCGCACGCGGCCGTCGTCCAGCCATACGTCCACCACCTCGGGCGTCTTCTCGCGCGAGGCGGTGACGATGTTGAGCACGCCGGCCGGCACGCCCGCCTCCTGCGCCAGCAGCACCAGGGCCAGCGAGGTGAGCGGCGTGTCCTCGGCCGGCTTGCAGACCACGGTGCAGCCCGCGGCCAGGGCGGGGGCGATCTTGCGCGCGATCATGGCGGCGGGGAAGTTCCAGGGCGTGATGGCGGCCACCACGCCCACGGGCTCCTTGAGCGCGAACATGCGCCGGCCCGGCACGGGCGCGGGAATGATCTCGCCGTTCATGCGCGTGGCCTCTTCGCCAAACCATTCAATATAGCTGGCGGCGTAGGCCACCTCGCCCCTGCCCTCGGCCAGGGGCTTGCCCTGCTCGCGTGAGATCAGCTTGCCCAGGTCGTCCTGGTGCGCCAGCACCAGATCGTTCCAGCGCTTGATGATGGCCGCGCGCTGCTTGGCCGGCAGCTTGCGCCAGGCGGGGAAGGCGGCGTGTGCGGCGGCTAGCGCGGCACGGGCTTCAGATACTCCCGAGTCGGGCACCTCGGTGATGGTGGCGCCGGTCGCCGGGTCGGTCACGGCCAGGCGCGCGGCGGGTGTGGTGGTCCATGCGCCGTTGATGAAGTTGGCGCTGCGGATCAGGTCGGTGCGGGTCAGGGTCAGAGGCATGGCTATAAATTAAAAAATGGCTGTAGCGCTTGCTGGTAAATCGCTGGCAGCTATGGTTTTTAGCTGACAATGCCCATATGCCAGGGCACGAACTCGTTGTCGCCCAGGCCCAGCTGCTCGCTCTTGGTGGGCTCGCCGCTGGCGTGGCGCAGGATCTGCTCGAAGATGCGCCGGCCCATCTCGGGCACGGTGCATTCGCCATCCACGATCAGGCCGCAGTTGATGTCCATGTCCTCCGACAGGCGCTGGTACATGGGCGTGTTGCTGGCCAGCTTGACGGTGGGCGCGGGCTTGCTGCCGAACATGGAGCCGCGCCCGGTGGTAAAGCAGATCAGGTTGGCGCCGCTGGCGATCTGGCCCGTGGTGGCCACGGGGTCGTAGCCGGGCGAATCCATGAACACGAAGCCGCTTTCGGTGATGGGCTCGGCGTATTCGTAGACCGCGCGCAGTGGCGTGGTGCCGCCCTTCATGGCGCTGCCCAGCGATTTCTCGAAGATGTTGGCCAGGCCGCCGGCCTGGTTGCCGTGCCCTACCACGCCGTTGAACTGGGCGTTCTGGCCTGACGCATAGCGCTCCCACCAGGCCAGCCGGTCCAGCAGTTTCTGGCCCACCGCGGGGCTGATGGCGCGGCGCGTGAGCATGAATTCCACGCCGTGGATCTCGGGCGTCTCCGAGAGGATGGCCGTGCCGCCGTGGCGTACCAGGATGTCCATGGCCGCGCCCAGCGCCGGGTTGGCGGTGATGCCCGAGAAGCCGTCCGAGCCGCCGCACTCCAGCCCGATCTTGAGGTGGCTGGCCGCGACCGGTTGGCGCCGCGCCTGGTTGGCGATCGGCAGCATCTCCTCTATGGCCTTGATGCCCGCCTCAATGGTGACGCGCGTGCCGCCCAGTTCCTGCATCACCATGGGGCGCAGCAGCTGCCCAGGCTGTAGGCCCTGCGACTGCACCAGGGCATCGACCTGGTTGCGCTCGCAGCCCAGGCCGACGATGAGCGCGCCCGCCAGGTTGGGGTGGCGCGCATAGCCGGCCAGCGTGCGGCGCAGCACGTCGAAATGCTCGCTGGGCGAGGACATGCCGCAGCCGCTGGTCTGGGCAAAGGCCACCACGCCATCGACATTGGGAAAGGCCGCCAGCCGCTCGGGCGTGAAATGCGCGGCGATATGCCGGATCACCGTGGCCGAGCAGTTCACCGACGACAGGATGCCGATGAAGTTGCGCGTGCCCACGCGGCCGTCGGCGCGCACATAGCCCTGGAACGTCGCGCGCTGCGCCTCGGGCACGTACTGCACGGGCCGCACGTCGGCGCCAAAGGCCGGGTCGCGGTAGTAGTCCACGATCTTCAGGTTGTGGCTGTGCACGTAGTCGCCTGGCTCCAGGTCGCGCGTGGCCACGCCGATCACGGTGTCGTACTTCTTGACCTGCTCGCCCTCGGCGATGCGGCGCGCGGCGATCTTGTGCCCGGGGGGCACCTGGGCGCGTGTGCGTACGCCCAGCTCGGGAATCTCCTGGCCCAGCGCCAGCGCCGTCTTGGCAACGTACACGTTGTCGTTGGGGTGCAGGTGCAGCAGCAATGCATTGGTAGTCATGGTCAACTCTTCATCAGCTCACGCAACTTGAGCTTGTCGATGAGCATGGTTTCCTTCTGGTAGACGGTGTTCACGTATTTCTCGTAGTCGGGGCCGTCGAGGTACAAGAGCGGCGCGTCGAGCTTGTCGGCCACGGCCTTGAACTCGGGGCTGGCCACGGCCTGGCGGAAGGCGTCGCGCAGCCGGGCCAATATGGTCGGGTCCAGGCCCTTGGGTGCGCCTATGCCGTTGGGGGCGTCCACCACTACGTTGTAGCCCAGCTCCTTGAGCGTGGGCGTGTCCTTGAAGCGGGCCGTGCGCTGCTCGCCCCAGGTGGCCAGCAGGCGCAGCTTGCCGGCCTCGACATGTGGGGCCCAGGAGCTGGAATCGGCCAGCGCATCTACATGGCCGCCCAGCACGCCCTGCAGCGCCTCGGCGCCGCCCTTGAAGGGCACATGGTTGAGCTGTATGCCCGCGGCCATGGCGAACTCTTCCATGCCCACATGCGTGGCGCCGCCCACGCCCGCGTGGGCGTAGGTCACCTGGCCCGGCCTTGCCTTGGCCGCAGCCACGAAGTCCTGCAGCGTCTTGAGTGGCGAGCCGGCCGGCACCGCGATACCGAAGGTCTGGCCCGAGGTGCGCGCGATGTAGCTGAAGTCCTTGCGCGGGTCGGCCTGCAGGGTGCCCAGCTGCGAGAAGCGTGTGACCGAGATCGGGATCTGGCCGATGGTGTAGCCGTCGGGCTTGGCCGCTGCCAGCGCCTTGGCGCCGATCATGCCCGAGGCGCCGGCGCGGTTCTCCACCGCGATGGCCTGGCCCAGCACGCGGCCGGCCACGGTGCACAGCGCGCGCATCGACTGGTCGGCCGTGCCGCCCGCGGGCCAGGGGCAGATGAAGGTGATGGGGCGCTCGGGCCAGGCTTGGGCGAACAGGCGGGTGGAGGTGGTGGCGAGCACGGCGGCACCGAGCGCGCCGAAGACGAATTCGCGCCGTCCACTGCGTGGGGTCTGCATGGGTGTCTCCTGTAATTGGTATGCCGACAAAACGATGGGCTTGGATGGCATTGTTGAATGTCCATGCATAACAATCCAATGAAAATGCCGACTAGCTTCATTGCAAAACGGTTATGTACTTGACGGACGACAAGGAAAGCAGGCCATGGCACAGATAGACCGCGTACTGCGCAGCAACCTCAAGCTGCGCCACCTGCAGATGCTGGTGGCGCTGGACCAGTTCCGTCACCTGGGGCGGGCGGCGGAATTCCTGGCGCTGACCCAGCCGGCCGTCTCCAAGACGCTGGCCGAGATCGAGTCCCTGTTCGGCCTGCCGCTGTTCGAGCGTTCCACGCGCGGCACCGAGCCCACGGCGGCCGGCGCCAGCGTGGTGCGCTTTGCGCGCTCGGTGCTCGCTGGCTACGAGCGCACGCGCGACGAGATCGCCGCCGAGGCCAGCGGCGCCAGCGGCCGCGCCAGCGTGGGCGCCATGGTCTCGGCCACGCCCGTGCTGCTGGCGCAGGCCGTGGAGCGGCTCAAGGCGCGCTCGCGCCGCGCCACCGTGCTCATCGAGGAGGGCGATCTCGCCCACCTGTTGCCCAAGCTGCGCCTGGGTGAGCTGGACCTGTTCCTGGGTCGCCTGGAGCCCGCCTATGCCTCGCCTGACCTGGAGACCGAGTCCTTGTACAAAGACCCCATGGTGGCCGTGGCGCGCCCAGGCCACCCGCTTGCACGCCGGCGCGCCGTGCAGTGGGGCGACGTGGCCGAGCAGCCCTGCGTGTTGCCGCCGCCATGGGCCTCGCTGCGCGTCAAGCTGGAGCAGCAGTTCTTTGCCCATGATCTGCACCCGCCGGTGGACATCGTCGAGTCGGCCTCCTTCCTGTCGCAGCTCACCTTCATGCACCAGCGCGGCGCCGTGGCCTTCATGGCGCGCAGCGTGGCGCGGCATTTTGCGCGGCAGGGCATGCTGGCGGTGCTCAGGCTGCCCGTGCCTGTCGAGCTGCCGCCCGTGGGGCTGATCACGCTGCGCGGCCAGCGGGTCACGCCGGTGACGGCGCAACTGGTCGAGTGTTTGCGCGAGGGCTTAAAAAATCTGCGGCAGTAGCCACGCGGCCTGGATTCGCGGGAACTTGGGCACTGACCAGGCTTTCTAAACACTGTCGATGGGGCCATCGGCGGTGTCGTAGACCCAGACGCCTCGGCACTCAACGCAAGAACTACACGAGGAGTTCCAATCATGTCATTGCGCACGCAAACCAGCCTGCTCGCCGTCGCCGCGGCACTCACGCTGGGGATACCCAGTGCCTGGGCGCAGGTAACGCCCAAGCAGGAGGATGCCGCCCAGCTCAAGGCCGACGAGGCCTCGCTCGCGCGCGAACGCGCACAAGACGCCAAGGACGTCAAGGCGCTGAAAGCCGACAAGGCCGAGGGCAAGATGTCTGCCGAGTCCAAGGACTCGATGCGCGTCTACCGCGACAAGCAGTCGATCAGGGGCGAGAAAAAGGACATGGCCGCCGATCGCAAGGGTTCGCTGCAGGGCAAGGAGGACAAGACCGAGCTCAAGCAGGACAAGGCCAGGCTCAAGGCGGACGCACACCGACAGCAGCGTGACAACAAGCACGGCCGCATGGCCGCCACCTCGCCCGATGCCGAAAAGGTCTACCAGGACCAGCAGGCCATCAAGGGGCAGGAAAAGGCGATTGCCGAAGACAAGGCCAAGCTGGGTAAGGAATGACGACGCATTGGGCGTTTTGCGACGGGCGTTGCGCGTGAGTACCGCTCACCGCTTACTGCTCAACCTCAGGGCGTGGCGCAGGAGTCATCCATGCCCGCCATTCCTGCCAGCCTTTGCAGTCGTGAGCGCTTGTCCAGGCAGTCCTGGCGCTGCGCTTCAATGGCCTTTTGCTGCGCGACGCGCGTGCTTTGCACGCGCTCAGCCTGCAACTGGGTGATGCGTGCGCGGATCTGCGGCATGGCGGCCAGGGCGGCCTTTTCGCCCTCCATGATGGCGCTGGCGCGCTGGTTGAAGTCCACCGGACCGATGTCCAGCACCTGCGGGCGTATGACCACGTCGGCGCGCGCCAGTTCGGCCTGGCCGAGCTTTTGGCCCATGATGGCGATGGACTGGCCCAGGGCGCCGAGCAGATGTTCCGGCGTCTTGCCGCGGGCCTTGTTGGAGATGTCCACGGCAATCACCACATCGGCGCCCAGCTGGCGTGCCGCATCGACGGGCACGGGGCTGACGATGCCGCCATCGACGAAATGGTACTTGCCTATGGACACGGGCTGGAACACGCCGGGGATGCTGCTGGACGCACGCACGGCCTGTCCTGTGTTGCCGCGCGCGAACACGGTGCGCTCGCCGTCCTCCAGCCTTGTCGCCACCGCCACGAAGGGCTTGGCCAACTGCTCCAGGGGCTTGCGCTGCACCTGGGCGTTGACATAGTCCTCCAGCTTCTGGCCCTGCACCAGGCCACCCGAGGACAGCTGCAGGTCGCGGATCTTGGTCTCGTCCAGGGCCACGGCCTTTTCCTGCAGCTCAAAGGCGTTCATGCCGCTGGCATACAGCGCGCCGACCACGCTGCCCGCGCTGGTGCCGGACACGACCGAGGGCGCGAGACCGTTGGCCTCCAGCATCTTGATTACGCCGATATGCGCAAAGCCCTTGGCCGCGCCGCCGCCCAGGGCGATGCCGATCCTGATCGGCTCGGGCGCGGGTGCCGACGTGGCTTCCACCGCGGGCGCGGTGGTCTTGCCTGCCGGGGTGCCGGCACAGGCGGCCAGGCCGGCCAGGCCCAGATAAGCCAAGGGGCGCCAAAAGACTGCCATGCGCATGCCAAAAAATCCTGCTTTCATAGGGGGCGGGAGTATAGGGCGGGGTGTTTTGTTCCCTTGCGCGTAGTGTTGTTGCGCGGCTGGGAAATGAATAAAAATAGCCGCCAGCGCTTATTTGGAAAGCGCAAGCAGCTATCAATTTTGCAGTAATCAGGCGCTGGGCCTGATGAAGCTTAGCCCTTGGTGATCACGGCCGCTATGGCCTCGCCTACCTGCGTGGTGTTGGCGCTGCCGCCCAGGTCTGGCGTGCGTGGGCCGCTCTGGATGACCTCCTCGATGGCCGCGACGATGGCGTCGTGCGCCGCGCGGCCCGGGCCCTGGCCCTGGGACAGGAAGTCCAGCATCAGCGCGCCGGACCAGATCATGGCGATCGGGTTGGCGATGTTCTTGCCGTAGATGTCGGGCGCCGAGCCGTGCACGGGCTCGAACAGGCTGGGAAAGCTGCGCTCGGGGTTCAGGTTGGCTGAAGGCGCGAGGCCTATGGTGCCCGTGGTGGCGGGGCCCAGGTCGGACAGGATGTCGCCGAACAGGTTGGTGGCGGCCACCACGTCAAACCGCTCCGGCTGCAGCACGAAGCGCGCCGTGAGTATGTCGATGTGCTGCTTGTCCAGCGCCACGCCGGGGTACTGCCTGGCCACCTCTTCGGCGCGCTGGTCCCACCAGGGCATGCTGATGGCGATGCCGTTGCTCTTGGTCGCCAGCGTCACATGCTTCTTCGGTCGGCTCTGGGCCAGGTCGAAGGCGAACTTGAGCAGGCGGTTGGCGCCGTGGCGCGAGTAGACCGATTCCTGGATCACGATCTCGCGCTCCGTGCCCTCGTACATGATGCCGCCCAGCGACGTGTACTCGCCCTCGGTGTTTTCGCGCACCACCAGATAGTCGATGTCGCCGGGCTTGCGGCCGGCCAGCGGGCAGGGCACGCCCTCGAACAGGCGCACCGGGCGCAGGTTGATGTACTGGTCGAACTCGCGGCGGAACTTCAGCAGCGAACCCCACAGCGACACATGGTCGGGCACGGTGGCCGGCCAGCCCACGGCGCCGTAGTAGATGGCGTCCATGCCCGAGAGCTGCGCCTTCCAGTCGTCGGGCATCATCTTGCCGTGCTGCGCGTAGTAGTCGCAGTGGGCCCAGTCGAAGTGGTGGAAATCCAGCGACAGGCCGAAGCGCCGGGCGGCGGCCTCGACGGCGCGCAGGCCTTCGGGCATGACTTCGCGGCCGATGCCGTCGCCGGGCAGGACTGCGATCTTGTAGGTGGCTTGCATGGTGTGCGTCTCCGGGAGGTGGTGATGGCCGCCATTGTTCACTGATCACGGGATTCATACAATGCGCGCTTCTGTGGTTCTACTGTTCACAAATCGTGCAGAAAATACCGCCTACCGATGATTTGCGCGTGTTTTGTACCGTGGTGCGCAAGGCCGGCTTTGCCGCGGCGGCGCAGGCGCTGGCGGCCTCGCCCGCCTATGTGAGCAAGCGCATCCGCCTGCTGGAGCAGGAGCTGGGCGTGCCGCTGCTGCACCGCACCACGCGCCGCGTCACGGTCACCGACCAGGGCGAGCGCGTGTTCCATTGGGCGCAGCGCATCCTCGACGACATGGATCAGCTGTTGCAGGAAGTGGCCGTCACGCGCCGCGAGCCGCAGGGGCTGCTGCGCGTCTCCAGCAGCTTCGGCTTCGGGCGCAACGTGGTCGCGCCCGTGCTTTCGCGCCTGGTGCAGCGCCACCCGGGCCTGCAGGTGCGGCTGGAGGTGTTCGACCGGCTGGTGGACGTGGCCGGAGAGGGCTTCGACCTGGACGTGCGCGTGGGCGATGAGATCGCGCCGCACCTGATCGCGCGGCGCCTGGCCGACAACCACCGCGTGCTCTGCGCTGCGCCGGACTACCTGGCGCGCCGTGGCACGCCACGCAGCCCGGCCGAACTGCCTGCACATGACTGCCTGGTGATCAAGGAGCGCGATCACCCCTTCGGCGTGTGGCGCCTGCGCGCGGGGGCGCAGGAAGAGACGGTGAAGGTGACCGGGCCGCTGTCGGCCAACAACGGCGAGATGGTGGTGCAGTGGGCCGTTGACGGCTGCGGCATCGCGCTGCGCTCGCTCTGGGATGTGGGCGCCCACCTGGAAGCAGGGCGCCTGGTGCAGCTGCTGCCCGAGTGGTTTCAAGAGGCCAATATCTGGGCCGTCTACCCCACACCGCTGGAACGCTCGGCCAAGGTGCGCGTGTGCGTGGAGTTTCTGCAGGAGTATTTCGGCTCGACTGCGTCTGGCTTGCGCGGCGCGGCGCCAACGTCTTGGAGCCGATGTTTGGAGCGGGCGATGGGAATCGAACCCACGTCTTGAGCTTGGGAAGCTCAGGTCCTACCATTGAACGACGCCCGCATGCCGGCCACATTGTCAAGGCCCATGCCTATTGCCCCGAAGGGGCGTAGCCGGAAGATTTTAGCGTAACTTTTGTGACGGCTTTGCCGCTTGAGGCTGTTCATCTTGCCCATTCAACCCAAGCCCAAGGCAAACACGGAGTTCGGTACGTCGTGCGCTGGCAGCTGAGTCTTTGTCGCACGCTGGGTCCTGTCTTTCGATGTGCTTGCATGAGTGACCGGAGGGCCGGCGCTAGCCTCGTCCGTCCTCTGTTGAGCAAGCAAGTCAGCCAAGGTGATGGATTGAAGATACTCCATGACGCGCGAATGAAAACTGGCCCACAGGTCGGCGGTCATGTCGCCGGGGGACTGGCCGGGGGCGCCACCGTTGGCCTTGTCATGGGCCGATGGCATGTATTTCTCGGAGGCCATGATGATTTCGGCGACGGACAGGCCTTGAGGCGCCCGTGACAGCATATAGCCACCACCCGGACCGCGGATGCTGCGCACCAGTCCGGCACGGCGTAGCGCGCTGAAGATGTCTTCCAGATAGGAAAGGGAGATGCCCTGCCGGACACTGATCCCGGGGAGGGCGACGGGACGCCCATGGGAGTGCAGCGCCACATCGGTGATGGCGGTGACGGCGAGCTTTCCTCGGGTGGTTAAACGCATGGGGTGCTCCTTGAAAATTGGCTTGGCGGCGTCGAATAGGGAAGCCAGAGGGGTTATTGCGGGGCAGGCACCCGGGGTCGGTGGCTGCTTTTAGATGCGCGCGTGGCACGCCCAAACCCGTGGTCGGGCGCCAAGATGCGCGGGCAGCTCAGACGCTGCGTGGTGTGCCGTCCGGTCGGGGCCGTTTTGGCTGCTTTTTCAACGGCGGAGATGTGGGCGCTTGGGCTATCGCAGCCGGGCAATGAAACAGCACGCGGCCAGGGCCAGCATCAAAGAGCCCGATGCTCTGGTCATCCGGAAGATCCTGGCTGGTATCCGCGAGGTTGTATGCAAGCGCATCCATAGCGGCCGGCTCCTGCGCGTCAGTCCGTTGAGCCTGGACCGCAGGGTGTTGTTGCGCCAGGGCCGTCTGCATGGACCTGGCGCTGGCCTGGGCGGAGCGCAGTGCAGCGGGCGCCATGCCAAAAGCGGACGCACCCAGTCCCAAAAGGAATTGGAAGACGATAACCGCAATCAACCATCTCGGCATGATGGGCAAATTATATAGGGGCGGGATATTTGCCCGGGCCCGTTGCCGTACGCAAAGCCGCTAAGATGGCGCATCATGCAAGGCAGCCAAGAACCACTTGTTACCCAGGATCGGACCTCGGCGCCCTGTGGCTGGTCCAGGCAGTTTCGCATGTCGGTCTATAAGCCCGGCACCCGTGTCCGGCTTGCTGGCAGCTGGGAAGAGGTGAGCCATATATCGCTGCGCCGCAACGACCTTGCCGTTCATCTTGTGGGTCATGCCGGGCCGGTCGACCCCTCGCTGCTGGAGCTCGAGCCGACGCTGTTCACCACCGTGCGCGTGTCGGATCACATTTGACTGGGACTCTTAGCGCGCAGGGCCGTTGCGCCATGGCCTCGCCAAGGCGTACGGATCGTGCCTCGGCCCAGTCGGCGGTGAATTCCACGGCCCCGTTCTGGAACAGCAGCACGACGGTGGATCCCAGCATAAAGCGGCCCATTTCCTCGCCCTGGCGCAGCGTGATCTGTCGGTCCTGGTAGTCCCAGCGGCGCGGCTGGCCCGAGCGTGGCGGGTTGACCTGGCCGTGCCATATGGTGGCCATGCTGCCCACGATGGTGGCACCCACGAGAACCAGCGCCATGGGCCCCAGCGGCGTCTCAAACAGGCATACCACGCGCTCGTTGCGCGCAAACAGCCCGGGCACGCCGCGAGCCGTCGTGGGGTTTACCGAAAACAAGGCGCCCGGCACATGCTCCATGTGCAGCAGGCGGCCGTCGCAAGGCATGTGGATCCGGTGGTAGTCGCGCGGGCTCAGGTAAATGGTGGCGAACTGGCCGTCCCGGAACCGGGCGGCCAGCTGCGCGTCGCCGCCCAGAAGGGCGGTCGTGGAATAGTGGTGCCCCTTGGCCTGGAAGATCTGGTCGTGTTTTATGGAGCCCAGCTGGCTCACTGCTCCATCCACGGGGCAGATGGCGGCGGCATCTGCCAGAGGACGCAGTCCGGGGCGAAGCGCACGTGTGAAAAACGCGTTAAAGGTGGGATAGCTGGCAATATCGGAATCGGCCGCCTCGCTCATGTCTACCCGGTAGCGCGCCACAAAGCGGCGGATGGCGGCCGTGGTCAGCGCTCCAGCACGGGCCGACGCCAGTCGCCCGGCAAGAGTGGTGAGCAGCTGTTTGGGGAGCAGGTACTGGGGCAGTACGGCGAGGCGATCAGACACGTAGAGGTATTCCTGGCGAGAATGCCGCGCCATTCTATAGAGAGTGCAGGGTGGGCTACGGCTGTTTGCCGCCCGTGCGTTGCGCGGGAGGGCAATAACCATGCAAGCCGTCGTGGCGCCATTGCGCGGATAATGCGCGGCCTCTTGTGGCGCGCGCCTTTCCTCCATGTCTTCGTCCCCCCCTTCCAAGTTCAAGCCAGGGCCCTTCGGCGCAGCGACGCCCGCGCCTTGGCTCCGGAGTGTCCTGGACTGGTTGCGCCTTTTCATGCCGGCACGCGTGCGCATCAATCAGCGCGAGCGCCTGCGCATGGTGTCGGGGATCGTGCTGAGTGTGGTCGTGGTGGCGTTCATTGCCCATGGCTTTGGCGCAAGCCCGCCAATCCCCTGGATGGTGGCCTCCCTGGGATCGAGCGCCGTGCTCGTCATTGCCTTGCCCTCCAGTCCCCTGGCCCAGCCATGGCCGGTACTGGCGGGTAGCGCGCTGTCCTATATGGTGGGCCTGGCCTGCGCGGCGCTGGTGCCCAGCGTGTCCCTGGCCTGTGGCTTGGCCGTGGGGCTGGCGATGATGGCGATGCTGGCGCTTCGCTGTCTGCACCCTCCCGGGGGAGCCATGGCGCTGTTTGCGGTGCTGCATCCGCAGGAGGCCTCGGCCATGGCGGTGGTGCCCGTGTTGAGCAACGTGTTGGTGCTGGTGTTGGTGGGCATGGTCTTCAATCGACTGACGGGCCGTAGCTACCCCCATGCGCAGCTGCGCAAGGGACATGCGCCCGAAGGCTCCGGCGGCTTTACCTCGGACGACCTGGATGCCGCGCTGACACACTACAACCAGGTGCTGGACGTGAGCCGTGACGATCTGGAGGGCCTGCTGCACCTGGCTGGCAAGGCGGCATTCCAGCGCACGTTGGGCAGCCTGCACTGCGGCCAGATCATGTCGACGCCGGCGCATGCGGTGGTGGCCGATACGCCGCTCCGCGATGCTTGGGCACTTATGCGCAGGCATGCGATCAAGGCGCTGCCCGTGGTGGATGAGCAGCGCGTGGTGGTAGGCATCGTCACCACGGCCGACTTCATGCGCCTTGCCAACCTGGATCTGCACGATGGCATGGGGCAGCGTTTGCGCTCCCTCATTTTGGGCCAGCCCAAACGGCCCGACCGGGTGCGGGGCCTGATGTCGTCGCCCGTGCAGCAAGTGCAGGAAGGCAGGCATGTGATGGACCTGGTGCCGCTGTTTTCCGAGGCGGGGCACCACCATATTCCGGTGGTGGACGAGTCGCAGCAACTGGTCGGCATCATCACGCAGTCGGACTTGGTGAAGGCGCTGGCGGCCGCAGTGGCGCAGTCCTAGAGCGTCTTGTCCCGAGTGCAGGCTCCTGTGTCGCAGTACAATTACAAGCTTTGTGCGCAGCGCCATGTTAGATGGAGCCGCCATTTCATCGGCCTGTCGGTCTTGTGCGCTATCGGTGCAATGACTGCTATTTCGGCATTGCCCTGTGCTTCGCGTCCGCGAAGTGGCCGACACGGCCCTCGGTGTTGAACGCCTGGGCGTCACAGGCATTGCCACAGACATTTGTTATCTAGAGACGACCACACATGGCCAAAGAAGAACTCATCGAGATGCAGGGTAGCGTCACCGAGGTCCTGCCGGACTCGCGTTTTCGCGTGACCCTGGACAATGGGCACCAGCTCATCGCCTATACCGGCGGCAAGATGCGCAAGCACCATATCCGCATTCTCGCCGGCGACAAGGTATCGCTGGAGATGTCGCCCTACGACCTTACCAAGGGACGCATCACCTTCCGCCACCTGGCTGGCCGCGGCCCTGGGCCGGGCACGCCCTCGGGCGCTGAGCGCCGCAAATAATCGCACCCTCGGTCCGGGAGGTGCAAATTGGCGGGTTAGAATGCTAGCTGTCGGAGCGTAGCGCAGCCTGGTAGCGCATCTGCTTTGGGAGCAGAGGGTCGCGAGTTCGAATCCCGCCGCTCCGACCAATGAATTCAAGGGGGTTGTGTCGTCTCGATGCAACCCCTTTCGGTTTTTGGGCAACCGATTGTGACCCATTCTCCTGGCCAGGTTGCGTCGAGCTCGGTCACGGCCTTTGTGCCGATCCATGGCGATGGGGCGCATGTCTCCGGAGAGACGTAGTTACATCTGTTGTTGTCTGCCCAGTTCCTGCCTGCCTGGAATGCCTGCCATACTCCATTCACGGCATGAGGAGGGAGGCCGCTGTTGTCCGAGAAATCGCCGGCATTGCATGACCTGGCAAAGCGCGCACTTGATGCGCTGTTGACTACCGATCGTCACCAACGCATACGCCTGACCATGACGGTCATCGCGGCGCTGCTGATGCTGTGCTGCATCGCCGCTATGCAGTTGGTTGTGGCCGCCGGACTGACGCGGGCCGAGCCTGTGCATTGGTGGACTCTGATCTGCGTCACGGGTCTGGTCGTCTTCTATATGCTGATCCGCAGTGGCTATAGCCAACGGTGGGAAGACCCCGCTCTCACGCTGTTCCAAATGGCCTACTCCATTACCTGTGCCGCTGCGGCCTATGTGATCATGGGCGTGGCGCGCGCTGCCGTTTTACCCATTCTGGCCGTGATCCTGTTTTTTGGCATGTTTGGCCTGACGCCTCGGCAGATGCTGGTGGTGCTGTTCTACGGTTCGGCGGTATTTGGTTTGGCGCTGGCGGTCGTGCAATGGAGCCCGACATACGGCGGGCAGCCATTGGCGTTGACCGCAGTCTATATGATCATGACCCTCGTGGTGCTGACCAGCTGCACATTTCTCAACCTGCGCGTGCTCGCCGCGCGCAAGCGGAAGAACGAATTGATCCAGGCGGTTGCCAGCGAGCGCGAGCGGGCCATTCGTGACGAGCTCACCGGCCTGCACAACCGCCGCTTCATGCTGGAAATGATGCACCTGGAGGGTGCGCGCGCGCAGCGCAGTCAACAACCCCTGCTGATTGCGCTGATGGACCTGGACCACTTCAAAAACATCAACGACACCCACGGCCATGCGGCCGGGGATCTGGCTCTATGCGCCTTTGTACGCACCGTGACCGAAGGTATGCGGGCCACCGATTTTCTGGCCCGCTGGGGCGGCGAAGAGTTTGTCCTGTTGATGGCCAACACCACGGTGGAAAGGGGCGCGCGCCTGCTGGAGCGCCTGCGTGCGGCGGTGCAGGCATCCCCGGTGGAGTTGACCACTGGTGCCAGCATACGGCTGACCGTTTCCATCGGCGCTGCACAGCTGCAGCTGCCGCAGGAGACGCCTGTTGGTTTGCTGCGCCGGGCCGATGCCGCCCTGTATGCAGCCAAGGCGCAGGGACGAAACCGCGTGGCCTGGGCCGATGACGCGGCGGCCGGAAAAGCCGCCATCTCGGCCTGATCTTGCGTGTCGTGCAATATTTGGCGTCGGCCATGGCTGCAGCGGGGTGCGGGGTGAAGCCTGCCTGCTCCGGGGCCCGCGGTGCGACCCCTCGCTACGACCTGGTGGATGCTCTGCGCGGCCTGGCCATGGTGTGGATGACGGCGTTCCATTTCTGCTTCGACCTCAGCCACTTTGGCTACTGGAAGCAGGACTTTCTTGGCGACCCGTTCTGGACGCTGCAGCGTACGCTGATTGTCAGCCTGTTTCTGCTGTGCGCCGGCCTGGGGCAGGCGGTGGCCTGGCAGCGCGGGTTGGGCTGGAAGCGGTTTTCCCGGCGCTGGGGCCAGATCGTCGCCTGTGCACTGCTGGTCACTGCGGGCTCGTACCTCATGTTCCCGCGCAGCTTCATCTACTTTGGTGTGCTGCATGGCATGGCGCTCATGCTGCTCGTGGCCCGCCTCACGGCTGGCTGGGGGCGCTGGCTGTGGCCGGCAGGTCTGTTGGCGCTGGCCTCGTCGTGGCTAGCGGCGTGGGCGTTGGCGGGGCCACTGGCCGCGTATGCCGGCCTTGTCAATGGCCGTACCTTGAACTGGCTGGGCTGGGTGTCACAAAAACCCTTTACCGAGGACTATGTGCCGCTGTTTCCCTGGCTGGGCGTCATGTGGTGGGGCCTGGCCAGCGGACGCTGGTTGCTGGCGCACCATGGGCACTGGATGAGCAGGCCATTGCCGCGCGCCCTGGCACCTCTGGCAGCCCTGGGGCGCTACAGCCTGGCCTACTACATGCTGCACCAGCCGTTCATGATCGGGGCCTTGATGTTCTTTGGCTGGCTTACAAGGCCATGAAAAACGCGGCCCTGGGCCGCGTTGTGTTGCTGGGCGTGGCGCCCGGCGATCACTCCACCTTGGCCTTGCTGCGCAGGTCTTCCTGGAACTTGGCCAGCTTTTGCTGCTGCAGCTGCTGGGCGATCTGGGGCTTGACCTCGTCGAGCTTGGGCAGCTGGGCGTCGCGCACGTCGTCCAGGCGGATGACATGCCAGCCAAACTGGCTCTTCACGGGGGTTTGCGTCATCTTGCCCTTTTCGAGCTTGACCAGGGCCTCGGTGAACTCAGGAACGTAGCTGCTCGGGTTGGCCCAATCCAGGTCGCCGCCGCGCGCGCCGGACCCGGGATCCTTGGACTGCTTCTTGGCGATATCTTCGAACTTCGCGCCCTTCTTGATGGCGGCAATGATGGACTTGGCCTCGTCTTCCTTGGCTACCAGGATGTGGCTGGCCTTGTATTCCTTGCCGGCGTTGGCGGCGACGAACTTGTCGTATTCGGCCTGGACCTCGGCGTCGGTCACGGGGTTGTTCTTCTGGAAGTCCACGAACAGCTCGCGGATCAGGATGGTCTGGCGCGCCAGCTCCATCTGGGACTTGTAGTCGGCTGTACCTTCAAGGCCGCGCTTTTGCGCCTCCTGCATGAAGATCTCGCGGGCAACCACTTCTTCCTTGATCTGGTTTTCCATCTCGGGGGTAACGGGGCGGCCAGAGCGTTCCACTTGCTGCTTCAGGGCCTCGGCGCGTTCCTTGGGGACGGCCTTGCCATTGACGATGGCGATGTTTTGCGCGGCAACGGGCATGGCCATCGTGCCCAGCATGGCGGCGGCCACGAGGCCGGACAAGAGCTGTTTCTTCATTGGGAGTCCACGGATAGGAAATAAGTCTGCGGGAAATTAACCCACAGGCCTTTGGAGTAGGGCGGTGTCAGAGAGTTTCAATGGCGATGGCATGTGCGCCATGGTCAATAAAAATCTGCAGCGCATCATACACAAGCCTATGCTGTGCCACCTTGCGTTTGCCGGCGAACAAGGGGGATGCGATGCGCACGCGAAAGTGCGTGCCAAAGCCCGTGCCATTGGCGCCGGCGTGGCCCTCGTGCTGCCAGCTTTCGTCCAGCACTTCAAGTTCGGTGGGCTCCAAAGCCGCACGCAGGCGCTCGGCCATGGCCTCAGCGGTGACGGAGACGGCGGGCATGGTCATGGTTGTACGTCCTTGGCTTCGGGTTCGCCTTCCTTCATATGGCGACTCAGGTAAAGCGCCTGGGCGATGACGAAGGCAAACATCAGGCCCAGGCCACCAAACAGCTTGAAGTTGACCCAGGTGTCGGTGTCGAAGTTGTAGGCCACCCAGAGATTGAGCACCCCCATGGCGGCGAAGAAGCCCGCCCATGCCCAGTTCAACTTCAGCCACACGGGCGCGGGCAGATCGACCTGCGCGGCCATGAGGGACTGGATGAAATTCTTGCGAAACACCAACTGCCCGATGAGCAGCGCCCCGCCCATGAGCCAGTACAGCACCGTGGGCTTCCACTTGATGAAGGTCTCGCTGTGTGCAAGCAGCGTGGCGCCGCCGAAGACCACGATCACCCCCAGGCTGAGCCACTGCATGGGCTCGACCTTGCCATGCTTGACATGGATGTAGGCGATCTGCGCCACGGTGGCGGCAATGGCCACGCCCGTGGCCATGTAAATGCCCCAGGCCTTGAAGGCGACGAAGAACAGGATGATGGGAAAGAAGTCGAGAAGCAGTTTCATGGCGCCGGGGGTTCGAAGTCGAGCGAGGCGGAGTTCATGCAGTAGCGCAGGCCGGTGGGGGCCGGGCCGTCGGGGAAGACATGGCCCAGGTGAGCCCCGCATTGTGCACACACGGTCTCGGTGCGCAGCATGCCATGGCTGCGATCCTGGATTTCGGCAATCGCGCCGGGTACGGCGAGCGAGAAGCTGGGCCAGCCGCAGCCCGCGTCGAACTTGGTGCCGGAGTCGAACAGCTTGGCGCCGCAGCACATGCAGTGGTAGCTGCCGTCGGCCCAGTGGCCCTCGTATTTGCCGGAGAATGGCCGTTCGGTCGCGGCATGGCGCGTGACCTCGAAGGCCGCCGGCTCGGCCCCTTTCTCGCGCAGCAGGGCCTGCCACTCGGCGTCGGTTTTCTGGATGGCGTAGGTCATGAGGAGCAGCTGATGGAGATGTGTGACGCCCAGTCGGGCGGGAAGTCGGCATAGGCCTCGTGGCCGGGGCGCTCGTCAAACGGGCGCGCCAGCAGGTCCTGCAGGGTTTGGAGTACGGAAAAGTCACCAAGTTTCGCGGCGCGTATAGCCGCTTCGCCCAGGTGGTTGCGCAGCACGTAGTGGGGGTTGGTTTTTAGCATCAAATCGGCCGCCAGCGCACGATCATCAACCGCGAGCAGCTCTTGATATTGAAGCAGCCAGGCGTCAAAACCCGCGCGGTCTGCAAACAGATCGCGCACCGGCTCGAACTCGCTTGTCGCCACGGCATGCGACAGGCGGCGCCAGAAGATGGGGTAATCCACCCGGCCTGCGGACAGCAGGCGCTGCAGGCCGTCCATTAGCGCCTCGTCGCCCGCGCGGGCTTGGCGCAGGCCCAGCTTGGCGCGAAGACGCGCCATGAAGGCATCGACGAACACCGGCTCGTAGCTGTCCAGCGCGGCCTGGGCCTGCTGCACGTCCTCGATCAGCGGCAGCAGCGCGCGCGCCAGGCACAGCAGGTTCCAGTAGGCCACGCCGGGCTGGCGGTCGAAGGCGTAGCGGCCCTGGTGGTCGCTGTGGTTGCAGATATGGCCGGGGTCGAAGGCGTCGAGGAACTGGAACGGCCCGTAGTCGACGGTCAGGCCCAGGATGCTCATGTTGTCGGTGTTCATCACGCCATGGCAGAAGCCCACGGCCTGCCATAGGGCGATGAGGCGGGCGGTGCGCTCGCTCACCGCGCGCAGCAGCGCGGCGCAGGGGTTGGCGTCGGCCCGGCACTCGGGGTAGTAGCGGTCAATGACGTAGTCGGCCAGCTGGCGCAGCTCGGCGTGCTGGCCGCGCGCGGCGAAATGCTCGAAATGGCCGAAGCGTATGAAGCTGGGCGCCACGCGCGTGACCACGGCGGCGGTTTCCAGCTCCTCGCGCTGCACGGGCTGGGGCGAGCCGGTCACGCACAGGGCGCGCGTGGTGGGGATGCCCAAGGCCGCCATGGCCTCGCTGCACAAAAATTCGCGGATCGACGAGCGCAGCACGGCGCGCCCGTCGCCCATGCGCGAATAGGGCGTGCGCCCGCAGCCCTTGAGCTGGACTTCCTGGCCCGTGGCCGTCTCGCCCAGCAGGATGGCGCGGCCGTCGCCCAGCTGGCCGGCCCAGACGCCGAACTGGTGGCCGCTGTAGACGCTGGCCAGCGGCTGGCTGCCGAGGGGCGGTCTATTGCCGGTGAAGAACTGCAGCGCATCCTCGCGTAGCTGCCAGTCGTCCGGAAGGCCCAGAAGTCTGCCCACCTCTGCGCTCATGCCCACCCAATGGGGTGCAGGCAGAGGTGTGGGATGCAGCCGGGTGAAGAACGCCGGGCCCAGGGCGGCAAAGCCATCGTGCCAGCCGGCCAGCAGGGGCGGCAGAGTGGTTTGCGCGGGCGTGGCATAGACCTGGGACATGTGTGGATTGTCCCCCGCATGACGATGTCCCGCAGTGAACAAAGGCCTTGTGCCATGCGTGTAGGCATTGGGTTTTCCCTGGGGAGGTGGTGACAGCGCCCGGCGCGCAGCTATAGGATGGTGCGATGTCGGATGGTGCGATTTCCCTACCCATTTTTCACAAGGAGCTCCCATGCTGGGCCTGATGCAGAACCAACCCCTGTTGATTTCCGCCCTGATCACCTTTGCCGAGCGCAACCATGGCGACGGCGAGATCGTCTCGCGCCGGGTGGAGGGCGACATCCATCGCTACACCTACCGCGACCTGGCGCGGCGCGCGCGCCAGCTGGCCAACGCCCTCGACGCGCAGGGCCTGCAGTTCAGCGACCGTGTGGCCACGATCGCCTGGAATGGCTACCGCCACATGGAGATGTACTTTGGCGTTTCCGGCTCGGGCCGCGTGCTGCACACCATCAACCCGCGCCTGCACCCCGAGCAGATCGCCTGGATCGTGAACCACGCCGAGGACCAGGTGCTGTGCTTTGACATGAGCTTCCTGCCCATCGTCCAGGCCGTGCATACCAAATGCCCGACGGTGAAGCAATGGGTGGCCCTGTGCGACGCCGACAAGCTGCCCGCGGACTCGGGCATTCCCGGCCTCGTGAGCTATGAAGCCTGGATTGGCGCCGCCTCCAGCGACTACCAGTGGCCCAACTTTGACGAAAACACGGCGTCCAGCATGTGCTACACCAGCGGCACCACCGGCAACCCCAAGGCCGTGCTGTACAGCCACCGCTCCACCACGCTGCATGCCTACGCCGCGGCGCTGCCCGACGTGATGTGCCTGTCGGCGCGCGACTCGGTGCTGCCCGTCGTGCCCATGTTCCACGTCAACGCCTGGGGCATACCGTATTCGGCCGCGCTGACGGGCTGCAAGCTGGTCTTTCCGGGCCCTGCGCTCGATGGCAAGTCGGTCTATGAGCTGATGGAGGCCGAGGGCGTGACCTTTGCCGCGGGCGTGCCCACCGTGTGGCAGATGCTGCTCAACCATGTGAAGGCTGCCGGCCTGAAGTTCAGCAGCTTGAAGCGCACGGTGATCGGCGGATCGGCCTGCCCACCGGCCATGATCACTGCCTTCCAGGACGAATACGGCGTCTCGGTGCTGCATGCCTGGGGCATGACCGAGATGAGCCCGCTGGGCACGCTGTGCACGCTCAAGAACAAGCACCTGGCGCTGGGCAAGGACGAGCAGATGCACATCCTGCAAAAGCAGGGCCGCGCCGTCTATGGCGTGGAGATGAAGATCGTGGGCGGCGACGGCCAGGAGCAGCCCTGGGACGGCAAGGCTTACGGTGACCTGCTGGTGCGCGGCCCGTGGATCGTGGACAGCTACTTCAAGGGCGAATGCCCGCTCGTCAAGGACGAGCATGGCGTGGGCTGGTTCCCCACGGGCGACGTGGCCACCATCGACGCCGACGGCTACATGCACATCACCGACCGCAGCAAGGACGTGATCAAGTCGGGCGGCGAATGGATCAGCTCCATCGACATCGAGAACATCGCCATGGCCCACCCTGCCGTCGCCATGGCCGCCTGCGTTGGCGTGCCCCACCCCAAGTGGGACGAGCGCCCCATCGTGGTCGTTGCCAAGCGCCCCGGAGCCGAGGTGACACGCGAGGAGTTGCTGGCCTTCTACGAAGGCAAAACGGCAAAGTGGCAGATCCCGGACGACGTGGTGTTCGTCGAGGCGATTCCGCTGGGCGCCACTGGCAAGATGCTCAAGACACGCCTGCGCGAGCAGCTGGCGGGTTACAAGCTGCCCGGGCTGTAGCCACTGCCGACCGGCGCGCGAGCGTTCGGGCAGCCCACCGGTCACATGGGCGATAGCTGCTAAGTGCAATCCCTGAAGAAGCTTTTTGTTGCGGGCGCTTACGCTGCCGCCGATCCATTCTTATCGAGGAGGCATGGCATGCAACGGACTATCAAAACAATAGCTTTTAGCGCAATGCTGGTGGCCGCTGGAGCCGCTTTTGCGCAAAAGGGGGAGACGGTCAGGATTGCCTGGATCGATCCGCTGTCAGGCCTGATGGCGGCACTGGGCACCAACCAGATGAAGAGCTGGCAGTACCTGGCCGAGGAGTTCAGCAAGAACAACGCGGCCGGCGTCAAGTTCGAGATCATTCCCATAGACAACAAGCTCAGTCCGCAGGAGACGACTGCTGCCCTGCGCTCGGCCATGGACCAGGGCGTGCGCTATGTCGCGCAGGGCGATGGTTCGGGCCCGGCACTGGCCATCGTGGATGCGCTGGAGAAGCACAACGCGCGCAACAAGGGCAAGGAGGTGGTCTACCTCAACTACGCGGCCGTCGATCCCGATCTGACCAACAGCAAGTGCAGCTACTGGCATTTCCGCCTCGACGCCGACACCTCCATGAAGATGGAGGCGCTGACCACCTACATGAAGGATCTGCCTGACGTCAAAAAGGTCTATCTGATCAACCAGAACTACTCGCACGGCCAGCAGGTCAGCAAGTACGCCAAGGAGATGCTGAAACGCAAGCGTGCCGACGTGGAGATCGTCGGCGACGATCTGGCGCCGCTGGCCCAGGTGCGCGACTTCGCGCCCTATGTCGCCAAGATCAAGCAGTCCGGCGCCGACAGCGTGATCACCGGCAACTGGGGCTCGGACCTGGCCCTGCTCATCAAGGCCGCCAATGATGCCGGCCTGTCCAACGTCAAGTTCTACACCTATTACGCCGTGGCCACGGGTGCGCCCACGGCGCTGGGGGCGACGGCTGCGGGCAAGGTCTACATGGTGGGCTACGGCCACCCCAACCATGAGGGTCCCATCAACGCCATCGTGCGTGGCTACAAGGCCAAGGTCAACGACGACATGTACACGGGTTCGATCTACCACGGCTTTGCCATGCTGACCGAAGCCTTCCAGCGCGCCAAAAGCACCGACCCTGTCAAGGTGGCCGCAGTCATGGACGGCATGAAGTTCAACAGCTTCAACGGCGAGGTGGAGATGCGCAAGACCGACCACCAGCTGCAGCAGGGCTTGTACATCACGCGCTGGGAAAAGGCCGGCGGCAAGTACCCGCTGGATGCGGAAAACACCGGCTACACCTTCGTGCCCGTGAAGTACTACGAGCCCTACGTGGCCAGCACGCCCACTTCGTGCCAGATGAAGCGGCCTTCCTGATCTTCGCTTTGCTCCAGGCGGGGCAAACCTCTGGGCCCGAGCCTGCTCGGGCCCTTTTTTCGGCAGTCGACAGACGCTTCCATGAATCCTGAGTTTTTCGTGATCTCGCTGCTCAACGGCTTCAGCTACGGGCTGCTGCTGTTCATGCTGAGCTCCGGCCTGACGCTGATCTTCAGCATGATGGGCGTGCTCAACTTCGCCCACACCAGCTTCTACATGCTGGGCGCCTACCTTGCGTACAGCCTGTCGGGCGCCATCGGTTTCTGGCCGGCGCTGGTGCTGGCGCCGCTCGCCGTGGGGGTGCTGGGCGCTGCGTTCGAGCGCTACTGCCTGCGCCGCGTGCACAAGTTCGGCCATGTGCCCGAGCTGCTCGTCACCTTCGGCCTGTCCTACCTGGTGCTGGAGCTGGTGCAGCTGGTCTGGGGGCGCTCCACCGTGCCCTACGGCCTGCCGCCGCTCCTGCAGGGGCCTCTGTTCACGCTCTACGGCACGCAGTTCCCGCGCTCGCGCTCCTTCATCATGCTCGTGGCGCTGCTGATGCTGCTGGCCGTGTGGTTGGTGCTTACGCGCACGCGCATCGGCCTGGTGATACAGGCGGCGCTCAAGCACCCGCAGATGGTGGAGGCCCTGGGCCACAATGTGCCGCGCGTGTTCATGCTGGTGTTTGGCGGAGGCTGTGCGCTCGCCGGCCTGGCCGGGGTGATAGGCGGCAACACCTACATCACCGAGCCGGCCATGGCGGCATCGGTCGGCTCCATCATCTTTGTGGTGGTGGTGGTGGGCGGCATGGGGTCGCTGGCCGGGGCGTTCCTCGCGTCGCTGCTGATTGGCATCGTGCAGACCTTTGCCGTGGCGCTGGACTATTCGCTGGCCGGGGCGCTGGCGCATGTCGGCGTGCCGGTGGGCGAGGGCAGCGTGGGCTGGCCGCTGTGGAAGCTCACCATCTCGCAGGTGGCGCCCATGCTGCCTTACCTGCTACTGGTTTTGATATTGATCCTGCGCCCCAAGGGGCTCCTGGGCACGCGCGAGGATTGACTCCATGACTGCCACCCATTACCGCTTCAAGCCCTGGAACGTGGGGCGCTTCCTTGTCTGGACGCTGTTCGCGCTGCTGCTCATCGCCGCGCCCCATGTGTTCACCAGCAGCCTGGCGCTGACCATGCTGTCGCAGATGGGCTACCTGATCATCATCTGCCTGTCCTACAACATGCTCTTGGGCCAGGGCGGCATGCTCAGCTTTGGCCATGCGGTCTACACCGGGCTGGGCTCCTTCATCACCATCCATGCCATCAACATGGCCGGACGCGGCGAGTTTCCCGTGCCGCTGGTTTTCATGCCTGTGGTGGGCGGCCTGGCCGGCCTGTTCTTTGCCGTGCTGCTGGGCTACGTGACGACGAAGAAATCGGGCACCACCTTTGCGATGATCACCCTGGGCATAGGTGAGCTGATCGCCGCCATGGCGCTGATGTTCCCCGAATTCTTTGGCGGCGAGGGCGGCGTGACCACGGACCGGGTCTATGGCCGGGGCTTTCTGGGCATCACCTTCGGCCCCGGCATCGAGGTCTACTACCTGATCGCCGCCTACTGCTTCATCTGCACCGCCGCCATGTTCGCCTTCACCGGCACACCGCTGGGGCGCATGCTCAACGCCGTGCGTGACAACCCCGAGCGCGTGGAGTTCATGGGCTACGACACGCAGCAGGTGCGCTACCGGGCATTTTGCATCGCAGGCTTCTTCGCGGGCGTGGGTGGGGCGCTGGCAGCTATCAATTTTGAGATCGTCACGGGGGCCGACAGCGTCAGCATGGTGCGCTCTGGCGGCTACCTGCTGTTCACCTTCCTGGGCGGGGCGACCTTCTTTTTCGGCCCCATCATCGGCGCGGTGCTGCTGGTGCTGGCCTCGGTGCTGCTGTCCGAGCTCTCCAAGGCCTGGCTGCTGTACCTGGGCCTGGTGTTTTTGTTCATGGTCATGTACGCGCCCGGCGGCGTGGCCAGCCTGATCATGATGAACCTGCGCCTGGCCCAATACGGCAAGCTCGGGCGGCTGTGGGTGTCCTATCTTGGATTGGCGGGCACGGGCCTGACGGCCCTGCTGGGGGCGGCGGCCATGGTGGAGATGACCTACCACCTGCAGCTCAATGCCGCGCTGGGGCCCGTCCTCAACTTCCTGGGCGCAAGCCTCGATGCCCGGGGCCTGACGAGCTGGTTCGGCGCCGGTTTCGTGCTGCTGACCGGCCTGGGCCTGTTCGAGCTGTGCCGGCGCGAGTTTCTGCGCCAATGGGGCGAGGCGCAGGAAGAAATAGAACACGAGATCAAGCGCCAGGAGGCATTGTGATGATGGCGGACAAGGCAACGGGCCACGCGCTGGAGTTGGTGGATTTGCGCAAGAGTTTCGGCAAGACCGAGATCATCCGCGGCGCCACCCTGGCCGTGCGCGCCGGCGAGCGCGTGGCCATCATCGGCCCCAATGGCGCGGGCAAGAGCACGCTGTTCAACCTGATCAGCGGGCGCTTTGCGCCCACCAGCGGCCAGGTGCTGCTGCACGGCGCGCGCATTGACGGCAAGAAGCCCTTCGAGATCAACCGCATGGGGCTGTCGCGCAGCTTTCAGATCACCAACATCTTCGGCAGGCTCAGCGTGTTCGAGAACCTGCGCTGCGCCGTGCTCTGGAGCCTGGGCTATCGCTATGCGTTCTGGCGCTTTCTGTCGCGGCTGCAGGACGCCAACGAGCGCGCCGAGCAGCTCATGGAGATGATCCGCCTGCACCGAAAGCGCGACACCCTGGCCATGAACCTGACCTATGCCGAGCAGCGCGCGCTGGAGATCGGCATCACCATCGCCGGCGGCGCCAGCGTGATCCTGCTCGATGAACCCACGGCGGGCATGAGCAAGAGCGAGACCACGCGCTTCATCCACCTCATCAGGGAGGTGACCGAAGGGCGCACCCTGCTGACCGTGGAGCACGACATGGGCGTGGTCTTCGGCCTGGCCGACCGCATCGCCGTGGTGGTCTATGGCGAGGTCATCGCCTTCGACACGCCCGAGGCCGTTCGCGCCAACCCGCGTGTGCAGGAAGCCTACCTGGGCTCGGTGATTGCCACGCAGCAGGCGGAGGGACACTGATGCTGAGCGTGGAGAAACTGCACGCCTACTACGGCAAGAGCCATGTGCTGCATGGCGTGAGCTTCGAGGTGCGGCCGGGCGAGATCGTGGCGCTGCTGGGGCGCAACGGCTCGGGCCGCTCGACCGCCGCCAAGGCCATCATGGGGCTGGTGGACTGGCAGGGCTTCATCGCCTGGAAGGGCCAGAACCTGGCCGGCAAGAAGGCCTACGAGATCGCCCACCTGGGCCTGGGCTACGTGCCCGAGAGCCGCGACGTGTTCCCCCACCTGACCGTGCAGCAGAACCTGCTGCTGGGCCAGAAGGGCAGCGGCAGAAACAGCCGCTGGAGCTTTGACGACATGTACGCCATGTTCCCGCGCCTCAAGGAGCGGCGCGACGTGGAGGCCGGTGTGCTGTCCGGCGGCGAGCAGCAGATGCTGACCCTGTGCCGCACGCTCATGGGCGACCCGGACCTCATCATCATCGACGAGCCCACCGAGGGCCTGGCGCCAAAAATAGTCGAGCTGGTGGCCGAGTACCTGACCCGGCTCAAGCAGCGCGGCGTCGCGGTGCTGCTCATCGAGCAAAAGCTCACCATCGCCATGAGCATCTCCGACCGCGCCCTGGTCATGGGCCACGGCAGCATCGTGTTCCAGGGCACGCCCGACGCGCTGCGCTGCAACGGCCATGTGCGCAAGGAGTGGCTGGAGGTGTGACTCCTTTCAGGCAGAAACTGGCGCTTGGCGCAGAACGGATGTGCGCCAGCAGCTACTGAAAATATAGTGAACCGGCACCCGGGCCGCAGGCCTTGTCCCGGTTGAGACACGCAAACCCGGCCACAGGCCCTAGACTTCCGCGTAAAAACGCACGATCGTACTTTTTAATCCATCCCCCATTCCAGAGGAACGACAGCATGACGGCGCAATACCAGGTCCACGGCGACGTGGCCGTGATCACTTTGAACAACCCGCCCGTCAACGGGCTGGGCCTGGCCACGCGGCGGGCCATCGTCGATGGGCTGGAGCGGGCGCAGCGGGATGCGGCCGTCAAGGCCATCGTCATCACCGGCGCCGGGGCAGCATTTTCCGGCGGCGCCGACATCACCGAGTTCGGCACCGACAAGGCGCTGGCCGAACCCAACCTGCACACGGTGATCGCCGCGGCCGAGCAGTGCGCCAAGCCCGTCGTCGCCGCCATCCACAGCGTCTGCATGGGCGGCGGGCTGGAGCTGGCGCTGGGCTGCCACTATCGCATCGCCGCGCCCGGCTGCAGCGTGGCCCTGCCCGAGGTCAAACTGGGCCTGCTGCCCGGCGCCGGCGGCACGCAGCGCCTGCCGCGCGTCGTCGGGGTGGAGGCGGCGCTGAACATGATCGTCAGCGGCGAGCCGGTGAAGAGCGAACTCATCGCCGGCGTGCCCGGCCAGAAACTGTTCGACAGGCTGGCCGCGTCGCCCGAGGCGCTGGCCGCCGAAGCGCTGGCCTTTGCGCGCAGCGTGGCCAATGTGCGTCCGCTGCCGCTGGTGCGCAACCTGCCGTGCAAACACCCGCAGGGCGACGCCTACTTCCAGTTCGCGCGCAACATGGTCAAGGGGATGAGCAAGAACTTCCCCGCGCCCGCCAAGTGCGTGGACGCGGTCGAGGCGGCCGCCAAGCACAAGAAGTTTGACGACGGCCTGAAGGCCGAGCGCGAGCTTTTCATCCAGCTGATGTGGTCGCCCGAATCGCGCGCGCTGCGCCATCTGTTCTTTGCCGAGCGCGCCGCCAGCAAGATTCCCGACGTGCCGGCGGACACGCCCAGGCGCGACATCCAGGCGGTCGCCGTCATCGGCGCCGGCACCATGGGCGGCGGCATCGCGATGAACTTCCTGAACGCCGGCATCCCCGTGAAGATGCTGGAGATGAAGCAGGAGGCACTGGACCGAGGCCTTGCCACCATCCGCAAGAACTACGAGGCGCAGGTCAAGAAGGGCAAGCTGAAGGCAGACAAGTACGAGCAGCGCATGGTCCTGCTGTCCACCACGCTGGACTACGCCGATCTGAAGAACGCCGACCTGGTGATCGAGGCCGTGTTCGAGGACCTGGGCGTGAAGGAGCAGGTGTTCAGGCAGCTGGACGCCGTGATGAAGCCCGGCGCCATCCTGGCCTCCAACACCTCGACGCTGGACGTCAACAAGATCGCCGCCTTCACCGCCCGTCCGCAGGACGTGGTGGGCCTGCACTTCTTCAGCCCGGCCAATGTGATGAAGCTCTTGGAAGTGGTGCGCGGCGACGAGACGGCCAAGGACGTGATGGCCACCGTGATGGCCGTGGCCAAGAAGATCAGGAAGACGGCCGTGGTCTCGGGCGTGTGCGACGGCTTCATCGGCAACCGCATGATCGAGCAGTACGGCCGCCAGGGCGGCTTTTTGCTGGACGAGGGCTGCACGCCGGCGCAGGTGGACAAGGCGATAGAGAAGTTCGGCTTTGCCATGGGGCCGTTCCGCATGGGCGACCTGGCGGGCAACGACATAGGCTGGGCGATTCGCAAGCGCCGCGCCATCGAGCGCCCGGGCATGAAGTACAGCAAGACGGCCGACCTGCTGTGCGAGCAGGGCCGCTTTGGCCAGAAGGTGGGCAAGGGCTGGTACGACTACGTGCCGGGCAGGCGCGACGCCATCCCCAATGCCGAGGTCGAGCAGATGATTGCCGAGCACCGCCAGGCCCTGGGCATCACGCCGCGCACGATCAGCGACGAGGAAATCGTGCAGCGCCTGGTGTTCAGCCTGGTCAACGAGGCCGCGCACATCCTGGAAGAGGGCATTGCCAACAAGGCCAGCGACGTGGACGTGGTCTACATCTTCGGCTACGGCTTCCCGGTGCACCGCGGCGGCCCGCTGAACTACGCCAACGAGGTGGGGCTGTTCAACGTGGTCGCGGCCATGCGGCGCTTTGCGCAGAACCCGCTGGACGACGCCCAGTTCTGGCAGCCCGCGCCGCTGCTCTCGCGCCTGGTGGCCGAAGGCAAGCAGTTCTGATGGCAACGAATTAAAGGAATAGGCATATGACCTCCGCAGTGATCGTCTCCACCGCCCGCACCCCGCTCGCCAAGAGCTGGAAGGGCTCGTTCAACATGACCCACGGCGCCACGCTGGGCGGCCACGCCGTGCAACACGCGGTGCAGCGCGCCGGCATCGATCCGGCGCTGGTCGATGACGTCATCCTGGGCTGCGCCTACCCCGAGGGCGCGACGGGCCTGAACATCGCGCGCCAGGCTGCACTGGCCGCGGGCCTGCCGGTCACCACCTCGGGCATGACGGTGAACCGCTTCTGCTCCTCGGGCCTGCAGACCATCGCGCTGGCGGCGCAGCGCATCATCGCCGGCGAGGGCGATGCCTACGTGGCCGGCGGCGTGGAGAGCATCTCCTGCGTGCAGCAGGAGATCAACCAGCACATGCTGTCCGACCCGCAGCTGCTGGCGAAGAAGCCCGAGATCTACTGGAACATGCTGCAGACCGCGGAAAACGTCGCCAAGCGCTACGGCATTGGCCGCGACGCCATGGACGAATACGGCGCCGCCAGCCAGCAAAAGGCCTGCGCGGCCCAGGCCGCCGGCCTGTTCGACGCCGAGATCGCCCCCATCACCGTCACCGCCGGCGTGGCCGACAAGGTCATGGGCCTGACGACCAAACAGGTCACGGTGGGCCGCGACGAGGGCACGCGCGAGGGCACGACGGTGGAGGCCATCCGTGGCCTGAAGAGCGCGCTGCCGGGCGGCCTGGTCAGCGCCGGCAACGCCAGCCAGTTCAGCGACGGCGCGGGCGCCTGCGTGCTGGTCGGCGAGGACTTCGCCGCGCGCAACAACCTCCAGCCCCTGGGCCGCTTCCTGGGCTTTGCCGTGGCCGGCTGCGAGCCCGACGAGATGGGCATAGGCCCGGTGTTCGCCGTGCCCAAGGTGCTCATAAAGCTGGGCCTCACGGTGCAGGACATCGACCTGTGGGAGCTCAATGAGGCCTTTGCCGTCCAGGTGCTGTACTGCCGCGACAGGCTGGGCATCCCCAACGAACGCCTGAACGTCAACGGCGGCGCGATTGCCCTGGGCCATCCCTACGGCGTGTCGGGCCAGCGCCTGACCGGCCACGCGCTCATCGAGGGCCGGCGCCGCGGCGCCAAGAAGGTGTGCGTGACCATGTGCATAGGCGGCGGCATGGGCGCGGCCGGGGTCTTCGAGGTGCTGTAAGGTCGGGCGCGGGTCTATGCTTGGCATATGCCTGCAATCCGCACCCTGCTCATCGTCTACCACTCGCTGACCGGCGGCACGGCCCAGATGGCCGAGGCCGCGCGCGCCGGCGCCTCGGCCGAACCCGCGGTGACGGTGCGCCTCGTGCACGCGTCGCAGGCCGGGCCGGACGACGTGCTGGCCGCCGACGGCTACCTGTTTGCCACGCCGGAAAATCTGGCAGCCATGAGCGGCCAGCTCAAGGACTTCTTCGACCGCAGCTACTACGGGGCGCTGGAGCGTATCAACGGCCGCCCCTATGCCAGCGTGATCTGCGCCGGCAGCGACGGCCAGAATGCCGCGCGCCAGATCGCGCGCATTGCCACGGGCTGGCGCCTCAAGGAGGTGGCCGAGCCGCTGATCGTCTGCACCCATGCCCAGACGCCCGAGGCCATCCTGGCGCCCAAGCAGATTCCCGCCGACGAGCTCGAACGCTGCCGCGCCCTGGGCGAGGCCCTGGCCACGGGGCTGGTGCTGGGCGTCTTTTAGGTGCTGTTGCATCGTGCCCATACCTGCCCTGCGGATATGTCCCGAAATCCCTCGGCCTTTGACCCCATGCGACAAGGACAAAAATGACCAGCCTTTCCTTTTTCTCGGTGTTTGGTGGTGCCGGCCTGGGCGCGGTGCTGCGCTGGTGGCTGGGCAGCTGGCTGAATCCGGTGTTTCCCACCATACCCCTGGGCACCGTCGCCGCCAATTTCCTGGGTGGCCTGTTGATCGGCTTTTTCAGCGCCTATTTCAGCCACCGTTCCGGACTGCCCCCGGAGCTGCGCCTGCTGATCATCACCGGCTTTCTGGGAGGGCTGACGACGTTCTCCACCTTTTCGGCCGAAGTGTTCACGCTGATCGCCCGCCAGGAATACGCCTGGGCCCTGGGTGCGGCCGGCCTGCACCTGGGCGGCTCGCTGCTGTTGACCGGCGTGGGTGTCTTCCTGGCACAGTGGCTGGTGATTCGCAGCTGAGAACGAGACTCCAGCCCTTCGCGCATGGGCAGAGGCATGTCGCACCCCACCACCAAGGAGAACCCTCATGCAAGGCGTCCTGATCAAGTTCTATGTGCAGGAAAACAGCCGCCACCACGGCGTGCTTGTGTATGAGTGGCTGCTGGAGCAGGCCAGGGGGCTCGGCATCGGCGGCGGCACGGCGTTTCGTGCCATCGCCGGCTTCGGGCGCCACGGCCATCTGCACGAGGAGCATTTCTTTGAACTGGCGGGCGATCTGCCGGTGCAGGTCGGCTTCGCGCTCAAGGAGCCCGATGCGCAGCGTCTTCTGGAGCACCTGGCCAAGGAGAACCTGCCGCTGTTCTACCTCACGCAACCGGTCGAGATGGGCGTGATCGGTCGCACGCTGCAGGATCCGCCCGCGGCGGGTGGCTGACTGGGCGCTCTAAGCCCGCGGCCAGGGGTGCAGGCCGCCCCGGCAGCAGCAGCGCCACACCGGCGGCCAGCATCAGCAGCGCGCCCGACAGGCCGAAGGCGACCCAGTGCGTGCCGAAATGCTCATAGCCCCAGCCGCCCAGCCAGGAGCTGATCATGGCCCCCATCTGGTGGCCCAGGTAGGCCCAGCCGTAGAGCACGCCCACCATGCGCACGCCGTAGGTGTCGGCGAGGATGGCCGAGGACAGCGCGATGGCGCCCGCCCAGGCGATGCCGCCGATCACCGAGGTGCCGTACAGCTCCAGCGCGCTGCCCGCCAGCAGCAGCGCGAAAAAGCCCAGGCCGCGCGTGCAGAAAATGGCGGCCAGCAGCTTGCGCCGCGGCAGGCGGTCGGCCAGGCGGCCCAGCAGCACGGTGCTGGGAATGGCCACCAGCCCGATCAGGCCGATGCCGAAGGCGCTGGTGGTGGCGTCAAAGCCATGGTCCATCAGCATGGGCATGCCGTGCGTGCCCAGCAGGTTCATGCTGAAGCCGCAGGCAAACAGCCCCAGCGTGATCTTCAGGAAGGTGCCCGTGCGCATGGCCTGCAGCAGCGTGTAGTGCTGGCCCACGGGCGCTGCGGGGTTGGCACTGGGCACCGCGCCGGGCAGCGGGGCGTCGCCGTCGGGCGGAGCCTCATCGCGTATCAGCCATAGTGCCGCAGGTACCGTCACGGCCGCAAACAAGGCGGCAAAGCCCAGCAGCGTGGCCTGCCAGCTGGCGTACTGCAGGGCCAGGCCCAGGGTGGGCGTCATGATGGCGATGCCGGCCATGGAGCCCGTGGACAGGAAGAACAGCGCCATGCCGCGGCGGCGGTGGAACCAGCGGCTGATGACGGGCGTGAGCGCCACCGGGCTGGTGAAGCCCGCGCCGATGGACATCAGGATGCCAAAGCTCAGCAGCAGCTGCAGCGGCGTGCGCGCCTTCACCGCCCACAGCGTGGCGACCACCAGCATGGCCGTGCCCACCAGCAGCACGAAGCGTGTGCCCCGGCGCGCCACCAGCCAGCCCGCCAGCGGCATGGCGATGCCATAGCACAGCATGCCCACGGCCACGATGGACGACAGCAGGCTGCGCGAGAAGCCCAGGTCTCGGGCCATGGGCAGGAACAGCGGCCCCAGGCCCAGGCGCAGGCCCACGGTGAGGGCGGTGAGCACGGTGGCAGCGGCCACGATGTTCCAGCCAAAGTACCAGCGTGGGGCGTTGTGGGAGGGCATATCCGGGTGCGGTCGGTGGTGCAGTGGGTAGTGCAGTGGGTGGTGCGATCAATCCGCCTTTGTACGCCATTCTTCGCGGCCGCGTCATCGCCATTGGCGCTGGGCGCGCTCGTGGCCTGCTGGCATCGCTTTGGTGACAGCTGCGGTGCGGCCTGGGCGCCACAATCGCCGCTTTGCACAGCTCAAACGGAGACTTCAACCATGGCACGTACCGTGCAACAGCTTTTCGACCTCTCGGGCAAGACCGCCCTGGTGACGGGCGGCTCGCGTGGCCTGGGCCTGCAGATGGCGCATGCGCTCGGTGAGGCGGGCGCACGCATCATGCTCAGCTCGCGCAAGGCCGAGGATCTGGAACAGGCCTGCGCCGAGCTGCAGGCCGCCGGCATAGACGCGCGCTGGATCGCCGCCGACTGCGCGCGCGAGGACGACATCGCGCGCCTGGCGCGTGAGACGCTGGAGCGCATGGGCGATGTGGACATCCTGATCAACAACGCCGGCGCCAGCTGGGGCGCGCCGGCCGAGGACCACCCGCTGGCCGCCTGGGACAAGGTCATGAACCTCAACGTGCGCGGCTACTTCCTGCTGTCGCAGGCGATTGCCAAGCACAGCATGATCCCGCGCCGCGGCGGGCGCATCATCAACGTGGCCTCCATCGCGGGCCTGGCCGGCAATCCCTTCGAGATGAAGACCGTTGCCTACAACACCTCCAAGGGCGCGGTGATCAACTTCACGCGCGCGCTGGCGGGTGAGTGGGGCGCCTACGGCATAGGCGTCAACGCCATCTGCCCGGGCTTCTTCAAGACAAGGATGACCACCGTGCTCATCGAAACCTTGAGCGAGGAAAAAATGACCGCCCAGGCGCCGCTGCGCCGCCTGGGCGACGACGAGGACCTCAAGGGCATCACGCTGCTGTACGCCAGCGACGCGGGCAAGCACATCACCGGCCAGTGGCTGGCGGTCGATGGCGGCGTGAGTGCCATCCTGGGTGGCTGACCAGGCCTGTGCGCGAACCGTGGCCGGCGGCTATCCTTGCCGTTTCCGTATTTTCAGGAGCCGACCGTGCTGGACTTTGGTGCCGACATTCCCTTCGTCAAAGAGCTGGGCTTTGCCCTGCACCGCATGCATGGCGGCGAGTCCGAGCTGCGCTATGTGGCGCGGCCCGAACACACCAACTCGTATGGCGTGATGCATGGCGGCGCCGTCATGACGCTGCTGGACGTGGCCATGGCCACGGCCGCGCGCAGTGATACGCCGGACATGGGCGTGGTCACCATCGAGATGAAGTCGAGCTTCATGCGTCCCGCGCGCGGGCCCATGGTGGCGCGCGGCCGGCTGATCCAACGCACGCGTTCCATCGCCTTTGCCGAGGCCTGGGTGCATGACGCCGAGGGCCGGCTCTGCAGCCAGTCCACGGGCACCTTCAAGTACGTGCCCAAGGCCCAGCCGGGTGCGGGGCAGGGCAGCATCTCCACCGATTGAAATTTTAGTCAAATATGCATTTGGCGCTTATGTATCAAGCGCTGATAGCTATCAAAATTGAATCAACCCAAACCCGTCCGGAGACCCTCCACCATGCCGCGCAATGCACAAATCCTGCTCGACAACCGCCCCCAGGGCGAGGCCACGGTGGACAACTTTCGCCTGGTCACCAACGACACCCCCGCGCTGCAGGAAGGCCAGGTGCTGGTGCGCCACCATTACCTGAGTCTGGACCCCTACATGCGCGGGCGCATGAACGACAGCAAGAGCTACGCCGCCTGCCAGCCCCTGGGCCAGGTGATGATGGGCGGCACCGTGGGCGAGGTGGTCGAGAGCCGCCACAGCGCCTACGCCGTGGGCGACAAGGTGGTGGGCATGGGCGGCTGGCAGGAGTGGAGCGTGGCCGATGGCGCCGCGCCCGGCATGCTGCGCAAGGTCGATACCCGCCAGATCCCGCTGTCGTACTACCTGGGCGCGGTGGGCATGCCGGGCGTGACGGCTTGGTATGGCCTCACGCAGATCATTGATCCCAAGCCCGGCCAGACCCTGGTGGTCAGCGCCGCCAGCGGCGCCGTGGGCAGCAGCTTTGGCGCGCTGGCCAAGGCGCGCGGCTGCCGCGTGGTGGGCATTGCCGGCGGGCCCGACAAATGTCGCTACGTGACCGGGGAGCTGGGTTTTGACGCTTGCATAGACCACCGCGCGCATGGCGACCTGGCCTCTATGTCCCAGGCCCTGAAAGCCGCCTGCCCCGATGGCATCGACGGCTATTTCGAGAACGTGGGCGGCCATATCCTCGACGCCGTGCTGCTGCGCGCCAATGCGTTTGCGCGCGTGGCCCTGTGCGGCATGATCGCCGGCTACGACGGCCAGCCGCTGCCGCTCTTGAACCCGGCGCTGCTGCTCATCAACCGCATGAAAGTCGAGGGCTTCATCGTCAGCGAGCACATGGAGGTCTGGCCCGCTGCGCTCAAGGAGCTCGCTGGCCTGGTCGCCAGCGGCCGGCTGCGCCCGCGCGAGAGCATCGCCCAGGGCCTGGCCGCCGCGCCCCAGGCGTTTCTGGACCTGCTCAAGGGCGGCAACTTCGGCAAGCAGCTGGTGAAGCTGATTTGACGCACTGGCGCAGGGGCCGGGCGCCCGGGCGCATCATCTACGTCTTGCCCGCCGGAGCCGCACCATGACCGAGCTCATACTGCACCACTACCCCGCATCGCCGTTTGCGCACAAGGCGCGCTGCGTGCTCGGTTTCAAGCGGCTGGCGTGGAAGTCCGTCATCGTGCCCACCGTCATGCCCAAACCCGACGTGGTGGCGCTCACCGGCGGCTACCGGCGCACGCCCTTCCTGCAGATAGGTGCCGACATCTATTGCGATACCGCGCTGATCTGCGATGTGCTGGAGCACCGGCGGCCCGAGCCCACCCTGTTCCCGCCGCACCTCAAAGGCGTCTCGCGCGTGTTCGCGCAATGGGCCGACACCACGCTGTTTGCCGCCGCCATGGCCTACAACCTGCAGCCGCGCGCGGCCGAGGCGCTGTTTGCCAACTTTCCCGCGGGCGCGGCCCAGGCCTTCAGCGCCGACCGGCGCGCCATGGGCATGGCCCACCCTCAGCCGCAGGACGCGGCCGCCGCCTACCGCTCCTACCTGCGGCGCATCGCCAATATGGTGGAGGAGCACGACTTTTTATTCGGCGCCGAGCCCTGCGTGGCCGACTTCGCCGCCTACCACCCGCTGTGGTTCACGCGCCAGTGCGTGCCGGTGATGGCCGACATTCTGAATGCCACGCCCGCCGTGTTCGAATGGATGGATCGCCTGGCCGCGCTGGGCCAGGGCCGGCCCGAGAAGTTCAGCGCCCAGGACGCCATCACCGTCGCCGCGGGCGCCGTGCCCGAGCCGCTGCCGCCCGAGACCTTCCAGGACGAGCATGGCATCGCCCTGGGCAGCCGCGTCAGCATTGCCGCCGAGAGCTTCGGCACCGAGCCCACCGAGGGCCGCCTGATCGCCGCCACGCGCACGCGCTACACGTTGGCGCGCACCGACCCGCGTGCGGGCGAGCTGCATGTGCACTTTCCGCGCATCGGCTATGTGCTGAGGGCCGTCTGACGAGACACATCAGGGCGCCGGCCGCACCAGCTGCACATGCAGCCGCGTGGCGCGGCCCATTTCGCCGCTGGCCTCGCCGCTGGCCATGTTCACGGCCCAGCTTTGCTGCACCGACATGCTGCTCTCGCCCGCACCGCCGCGCATGACGTTGCCGTAGGCATAGGGGTTGACGGTGGCGGTGTTGACGCTGGCCGTGCCCGTCCAGAGCCAGTCGCGCGGCATGGCCGGGAACAAGTGCTGATCCACCGATGGCGGCTGGGCCGTGCGGTTGACCAGGCGCCGCAGCTCGTTCACACGCGGCAGGCGCCAGCGCACGCCATCGGCCTGCCAGCGCTTGCGCACCATGGCCTGGGCCTCGCCGTAGGTCAGCAGCTGGGCCACGCCGCGGCAGGCGCTGCCGTTCCAGGTCATGCCCTCCACGCAGCGCGGCCAGGCCAGGCGCGCACGGGTGTCTATCACCAGGCCGCCGTCGGGTGACAGGACGAATGCCGGCTGCGGAGCGCGCGCAGCGGCTGCCGGCGCATCGTCCTCGCCGCCATCCGCATTCGGGGCTGCAGCCGCCGGCAGAGCCAGCGCCGTGGCACACAGGGCCACGGCGACGGTGCGCCAGCGCAGGGTGGGCAAGGGTGGAGGCAGGGGCATGGCGGTGAAGGCGGCAAACGATGAATGCGGGCATTGTGTGCGCATGCGCACGACGGCAATGGGTCAAATAGCCGTGACTTGAGGGCCTTCATGCGCCGGCCGGGCAGGCCGTGGCGAGTCTGGCGACAATTGGGTGAATGCCGTTTCCCGTTCCCTGCCACCGCTTTTGCCGCCACTCCCCACATGGGGGCGTGCAATGAGCGCCCACCCACAGGCAGGCCCCGTCACCATTACCGATGGCCTCGCGCAGCCCGCGCGCCGCCGGGCCATGCGGGTCATCATCCTGGGGCTGATGCTGGCCGTGCTCGACACCAGCCTCGTCAACCTGGCGCTGCCCGACATCGCACGCCAGCTCCAGTCCGATTCGGCGCGCTCGATCTGGGTGGTCAATGCCTACCAGCTGGCCACGCTGATCGTGCTGCTGCCGCTGGCCGCCCTGGGCGAGCGCCTGGGCTACCGGCGCGTGTACCTGGTGGGCATTGCGTTGTTTTCCGTGGCCTCGCTGGGCGCCATGCTGGCCGCGTCCATGCCGGCGCTGATTGCGGCGCGCGCGCTGCAGGGCCTGGGCGCGGCCGGCGTGATGGCCGTGAACGCGGCCCTGGTGCGCCTGATCTACCCGCGCGCCCAGCTGGGCCAGGGCATGGCCATCAATTCGCTGGTGGTGGCCACGGCGTCCATGGCCGGGCCCTCGGTGGCGGCGGCCATTCTGTCGGTCGCGTCCTGGCCCTGGCTGTTTGCCATGAACCTGCCGCTGGGCCTGTACATCTGGCGGCTGGGGCGGCGCGCGCTGCCGGCCAATCCGCCGTCCGAGCATGACGGGCCGCGCTTTTCCCTCATCGACGTGCTGCTCAACGGCGCCATGTTCACGCTGATCTTTTTGGGCGGCTCGCACCTCGGCGTGGGTGCGGCGGCGCAGGAGGGCGGCGGCACATCGGGCGGCTGGCTGCTGCTGGCGGGCCTGGCCGTGGGGGCGCTGTACCTGCGGCGCCAGTGGCACCGGGCGGCGCCGCTGTTTCCGGTGGATCTGCTGCGCATACCCGTATTTGCGCTGTCCATGGGCTCGTCCGTGGGGGCGTTCTGCGCACAGATGCTGGGCTTTCTGTCTCTGCCCTTTCTGCTGCTGGAGGCCCAGGGCCGCAGCCACCTGGAGGCTGGCCTCCTGATCACCGCCTGGCCCCTGGCCACGGCCCTGGTGGCGCCGCTGGCCGGGCGCCTGATAGGCCGCCATCCCGACGGCCTGCTGGGCGGCATTGGCATGGCGGTGTTTGCGGCGGGCCTCTTGGCGCTGGGCCTGCTGCCGGCGCGGCCCGCCGACTGGGACGTGGTCTGGCGCATGGCGCTGTGCGGCGCGGGCTTTGCGCTGTTCCAGTCGCCCAACAACCACACCATCGTCACCACGGCCCCGCTGCACCGCAGCGGCGCGGCCAGCGGCATGCTGGGCACGGCGCGCCTGACGGGCCAGACCCTGGGCGCGGTGGTGCTGGCCGCCATCTTCGCGCTGCGCCCGGGCCATGACGGCAGCGCCGAGTCGCTGGCACTGTTGCTGGCCGCGGGCTTTGCGCTGGCGGCCGGGGTGTGCAGTTCGCTGCGCGTGCGCGCGTGAGGCGGGCTTACATCAGGAAGGTCTGCACGACGATCACCACGCCCAGGAGCAGGTTCACGCCCACCCAGCGGCGTATGGCGGCCAGGGCCTGGCCGCCGGCGGCCCAATCCGAGCCTGCCACGGCCTGCTCCAGCCGGCCGAGCAGGGCGAAATAGATGTAGGCAAAGATGCCCATCATCACCAGGCCCAGCGTGGCCATCACGGTCCAGCGCAGCGGCATGGAGAAGGCGCCGCCCGAACCGATGCTGACGGCGCCAATCATGCCCAGCCCCGTGGTCAGCACGAGGACGATGGCCACTGCCACTGCGGCGAGGAAGCGCTGCAGCACGTCGTGCATCAGCCGCACGCGCTGCGCCGGCTCAAGCCCCTGCGCCGCGGGGCGCAGGAAGAAATGGGCGAAGACCATGCCGCCTATCCAGACGATGATGGACAGCACATGGATGAGCTTGAGCGCGTTGTAGAGCATGAACGGGGCCGGGTGCAAAAGCCCGTCATTGTGCCGCGGCGCGCAGCAGGCGTGCCGCCTGCACCATGTTGCGCAGCGCGGCCTCGGTCTCGGGCCAGCCGCGGGTCTTGAGGCCGCAGTCGGGGTTGACCCAGAGGTTGGCGGGCGGCACCACTTCGGCGGCGCGGCGCAGCAGGCGCAGCATTTCATGGACGCCGGGCACGCGCGGCGAATGGATGTCGTACACGCCGGGGCCGATCTCGTTGGGGTACTTGAAGCTGCCGAAGGCGCCCAGCAGCTCCATGCCCGAGCGGCTGGTCTCGATGGTGATCACGTCGGCGTCCATGGCCGCGATCTCGGGCAGGATGTCGTTGAACTCGCTGTAGCACATGTGGGTGTGGATCTGCGTGGCGTTGCCCACGCCGCAGGCTGCGATGCGGAAGGCCCGCGTGGCCCAGTCCAGGTAGGGCTTCCAGAGCGAGCGGCGCAGCGGCAGGCCCTCGCGGATGGCGGGCTCGTCGATCTGCACGATGCCTATGCCGGCCTGCTCCAGATCCACCACCTCGTCGCGTATGGCCCAGGCGATCTGCTCGCAGCTGCGGCTCCTCGGCTGGTCGTCGCGCACGAAGGACCATTGCAGTATGGTCACCGGCCCGGTGAGCATGCCCTTCATGGGCTTGGCTGTGAGGCTCTGGGCGTACACGGTCCAGTCCACCGTCATGGCGCGCGGGCGGGCCACGTCGCCGTAGAGCACGGGCGGTTTCACGCAGCGCGAGCCGTAGCTCTGCACCCAGCCGTTGGCGGTGAACGCGAAGCCGGCCAGCTGTTCGCCAAAGTATTCCACCATGTCGTTGCGCTCGGCCTCGCCGTGCACCAGCACGTCCAGGCCCAGCTCCTCTTGCTTGCGCACGGCCAGCTCGATCTCGGCGCGCATCTGCGCCTGGTAGTGGGCATCGCCCAGCGCGCCGCGCCGGTGGGCGGCACGCGCGGCGCGGATGGCGGGGGTCTGCGGGAAGGAGCCGATCGTGGTGGTGGGCAGCGGCGGCAGGCCAAGGCGCCCGCGCTGCACCACCTGGCGCGCGGCAAACGGCGCGCGGCGCTGGTCGGCACCTGCGGGCGCCCCGGCCAGGCGGCGCGCGACCTCGGGGCGGTGCACGCGGGTGCTGGCGCGGCGGCTTGCGCTGGCGGCGCGGGCCTCGACCAGGCGCGGGTCGGTGTCATGCACGCTGCCATCGAGCAGGCCGCGCAGCAGGTCGAGCTCGCCGAGCTTTTCGGTGGCGAAGGCGAGCCAGGAGCGCAGCTCGGCGTCCAGCGCCCCCTCGCCCGCGAGCGATACGGGCACATGCAGCAGCGAGCATGAGGGCGCAATCCACAGCGGCCCCTGGTGCTTGTCGGCCACGGGGCGCAGCAGGGCCAGGGCGGCATCAGGGTCGGTGCGCCAGATGTTGCGGCCGTCCACCACGCCCACCGACAGTACCTTGTAGCCCGGCAGCCAGTCGGCCACGCCGGTCAGCTCCTGCGGCGCGCGCACGGCGTCCACATGCAGGCCCGCCACGGGCAGTTGGCAGGCCAGGCGCAGGTTGGCTTCGAGCGGCGAGAAGTAGGTGGCCAGCAGCACCTGCGGGCCGGCCTTGCCGAGCTGCCAGTAGGCGGGCTCGAAGGCCTGGCTCCAGGCGGGGGGCAGATCCAGGCCCAGGATGGGCTCGTCGATCTGCACCCACTGCACGCCCTGGGCCTTGAGCCGTGCGAGGACCTGCGCATACACGGGCAGCAGGCGGTCGAGCAGGGCCAGCTTGTCGAATGCGGCCGCGCCCTTTTCCTTGGACAGCCACAGGAAGGTCAGCGGCCCTACCAGCTGCGCCTTGACCGCGTGGCCCAGCGCCTGGGCCTCGGCCACCTCGGTGAACAGGCGCTCTCCGGCCAGGTGGAACGCTGTGTCCGCGTGCAGCTCGGGCACGAGGTAGTGGTAGTTGGTGTCGAACCACTTGGTCATCTCCAGCGCGGCCTGGCCCGCGCCGTCATGCGCCGCATGCGTGCAGCCGGCGCCGCAGCTGGGCGCGTCGTGCGCCTGCACGCCGCGCGCCATGGCGAAGTAGCGCGCCAGCCCTGGCGTGCCGGGGGCGAAGCCGAAGCGCGCCGGCTCGCAGCCCAGCAGCTGGATGTGGTTGGCCATGTGGTCGTAATAGGCGAAATCGCCCACGGTGACGAAGGCCAGGCCCGCGTCGCGCTGGGCCTGCCAGTGGCGCGCGCGCAGCTCGGCGCCCACGGATTCGAGCGCGGCGGCGTCGATCTCTCCGCGCCAGTGGCGCTCCAGGGCACGCTTGAGTTCGCGCTGCGCGCCCATGCGGGGAAAGCCGAGGGTGTGCGTGAGTGTGGGGGTGGCGGCCATGGTGTGGTTGTTCCCTTGCTTGGTTGTTGGTCAGGCGGCAATAGTCCATCAGCCTCATCTATTATTCAAACGAAAGTTTTACCAATTCATCTTGAAAAGTTCTAATGATTCAGTCCATCCTGGAGATGCGCCACCTGCGCACCCTGCAGGCCCTGCGCGACAGCGGCAGCCTGGTGCGGGCGGCGCAGCTGCTCAGCCTCACGCAGTCGGCGCTGTCGCACCAGATCAAGCTGCTGGAGGATCGCTACGGCGCGCCGCTGTTCGAGCGCAAGTCCGTGCCGCCGCAGTTCAGCGCCACGGGCGCGCGCCTGCTGCAGCTGGCCGACGCCGTGCTGCCCCAGGTGGAGGCGGCCGAGCGCGACGTGGCGCGGCTGTCGCTGGGGCCGGGCGGGCAGATGCGCATCGCCGTGGAGTGCCACACCTGCTTCGACTGGCTGATGCCGGCCATGGACGCCTTCCGCGCGCGCTGGCCCGAGGTGGAGCTGGACATCGTGAGCGGCTTCCACGCCGACCCCGTGGGCCTGCTGCACCAGGGGCGTGCCGACCTGGCCATCGTCTCCGAGGTGGACGCGGACGAGGCGGGCGTGGACTACCACCCGCTTTTCGGCTTCGAGATCCGGGCGCTCTTGTCCAACACGCATCCGCTGCTGGCCAGGCCCTACCTGGTGGCGCAGGACTTTGCCGACCAGACCGTCATCACCTACCCTGTGCCCGACGAGATGCTGGATCTGGTGCGCCAGGTGCTGGAGCCCGCCGGCGTGCGCCCTCCGCGGCGCACCACCGAGCTCACCGTGGCCATGCTGCAGCTGGTGGCCAGCGGCCGCGGCGTGGCCGCGCTGCCCCTGTGGGCCGTGCAGGGCTACCTGGATCGCGGCTACGTGGCGGCGCGACCCATAGGCGCGCAGGGCCTGCGCGGCGAGCTGCACGCGGCCTGCCTGCCGGGGCTCTCGTCCAGGCCCTACCTGCAGGACTTTGTGGGCGTGACGCGCGAGACCAGCTTCGTCACGCTCAAGGGCGTGGAGCTGCTATGAATTTCATGGCTGCCAGCGCTTGATTGGCAAGCGCTGGCGCCTGGTTTCACTCGTATTGCTTTTCGAGCGCGTCCCAGAACGGCTTGCCCACCAGGCGTTGGCGCTCGGCGAACGGCGCCACCAGGGCCGGGTCCTCGCGCAGCTCGCGCACGTCGCGCAACTGCGTCAGCACCTTCTGCATGCCGGCCAGGGCGCCCTGCAGCGCGGCGTTGGCGTAGAGCACGAAGCCGTAGCCGAGCCGGCCCAGCTCGTCGGCGCCGACGATGGGCGTCTTGCCGCCTATGACCATGTTCATGAGCTGGGGCTGTTTCAGCCGCTGGGGCAGGGCGCGCACTTCGTTTGCGCTGGTCACGGCCTCGACGAAGAGGATGTCGGCGCCGGCCTCGGCGTACGCCTGCGCGCGCTCCACGGCGGCGTCGAAGCCGTGCACGGCGGCGGCGTCGGTGCGCGCCATGACGAGCATGCCGTCGCGCCGCGCGTCGCAGGCGGCCTTGATTTTGCCGATCATCTCGCTGGCCTCGATCACGGCCTTGCCGTTGAAATGGCCGCAGCGCTTAGGTGAAACCTGGTCTTCCAGCTGAATGCAGTCGGCCCCCGCGCGCTCCAGTGTGCGCACCGCGTGGTAGGTGTTGAGCGCGTTGCCAAAGCCGGTGTCGGCGTCCACGATCAGCGGCAGCTCCACCGCGTCGCGGATGCGCGCCGTGTGATCGGCAATATCCGTCAGGCCCATGAAGCCTTGATCCGGCAGGCCGAACCACATATTGGTCACGCCCGCACCGGTGACGTAGAGGGCCTCGTAGCCCAGGTCGGCCACCACACGGGCCGAGAGGGCGTTGAACGCGCCGGGCACGATGACGCCGCGGCGGGCCTCGGCCAGGGTCTTGAGTTGTTGCTTGGTTGTGGTCATGTGGTCGCTAGTCGAGAGTGATGTTGGCCTTCTTGATCACCGGGCCCCACTTGGCGCGTTCCTGCGCGAGGAACTTGCCGAAGGCCTGGGGCGTGCCGCCCACCACCTCGCCGCCCGAGTTCTCGATCATGGCGCGCACTTCGGGGTCCTTCAGCGCCTCGTTGACGGCCTTGTTCAGGCGCTCGACGATGGGCGCGGGCGTGCTGGCCGGTGCGATCATGCCCAGCCAGTTGTAGGACTCGAAGCCCTTGATACCGGCCTCGCTCAAAGTGGGCACGTCGGGCAGCACCTTCAGGCGCTGCTTGCTGGAGACGGCCAGGGCCGTCACCTTGTGGCCCTGGATGGCGGGCAGGGCGGCATAGCCCATCTCGAACATGAAGGCCAGGTGGCCGCCCATGAGGTCGGTGGCGGCGAGCGCGCCGCCCTTGTAGGGCACATGGGTCATTTCGGTGCCGGTCTGGTAGGCCAGCAGCTCGCCCGAGAGGTGGTGCGCCCCGCCTACGCCGGAGGAGCCGAAGGTCAGCGTGCCCGGCTTGGCCTTGGCGGCGGCGATCAGCTCGGCCACGGTCTTGAACGGCTGGTTGGGCGCCGTGGTCAGGATCAGCGGCGCCTCCTCGATGAGGATGATGGGCTGCAGGTCGCGCATGGCGTCGTACGGCATCTTCTTCATCAGCATGGGGTTGGTGACCAGCGGCGCGGGCGAGCCAAAGCCAAAGGTGTAGCCGTCCTTGGCTTTGGCGATGGCATCGGTTCCGGTCACGCCGCCGGCGCCGCCGCGGTTGTCGATGACGATGGGCTGGCCCAGGCTCTGGCCGATCTTGTCAACGATCTTGCGTGCGCGGGTATCGGCAAAGCCCCCGGCGGCGTAGGGCACGATGAGCTTGATGGGGCGCGTGGGCCAGGCCTCCTTGGCCTGGGCACTGGCCTGGCCCGGCATGGCCAGCATGGCGGCGCCGGTGGTTGCGAGCAAGGCGGCCAGCTGCAGGGCGCCGCGGCGCTGCATCAGGGTGTGGCTTGGCATATGAGACTCCTGGGTTGTGGCTTGGTGGATGGGCTGGTCGGCTCACGCCTGCAATACCTCGCCCGGCACGCGCACCCAGCCTTCCATGAGGATACGCGCGCTGCGGCTCATGAGGGCCTTGGTCACGCGCCACTGGCCGTCGGCCAGGCGGGCCTGGGCGCCCACGCGCAGGGTACCCGAGGGATGGCCAAAACGCACGGCCTGGCGCTCGCCGCCGCCGGCCGCCAGGTTGACCAGGGTGCCGGGCACGGCCGCCGCCGCGCCGATGGCCACGGCGGCCGTGCCCATCATGGCGTGGTGCAGCCGGCCCATGGACAGGGCGCGCACCAGCAGGTCGATGTCGCCCGCCCGCACGGTCTTGCCCGAGGACGCCACGTAGTCCGCTGGCGGCGCCACGAAGGCGATCTTCGGTGTGTGCTGGCGTGTGGCGGCCTCGGAGACTTGGTGGATCAGACCCATCTTCACGGCGCCAAAGGCGCGTATGGCCTCGAAGCGCGCCAGCGCCGCGCCGTCGCCGTTGATGGCGTCCTGCAGCTCGCGGCCGCTGTAGCCGATGTCGGCCGCGTTCAGGAAGATGGTGGGGATGCCGGCGTTGATCAGCGTGGCGGCAAGACTGCCCACGCCGGGGACGTCCAGGCGGTCCACCACATTGCCGGTGGGGAACATGGCGCCGCCGTCCTCGCCCTCATCGGCGGGGTCGAGGAATTCGAGTGCCACCTCGGCGGCCGGGAAGGTCACGCCGTCGAGCTCGAATTCGCCCGTCTCCTGCACCTGGCCGTTGGTGATGGGCACATGGGCGATGATGGTCTTGGCTATGTTGGCCTGCCAGATGCGCACGGTGCAGGTGCCGTTGCGTGGAATCTGCGCGGGGTCTATCAGCCCCATGTGGATGGCGCAGGGGCCCACGGCGGCCGAGAGGTTGCCGCAATTGCCGCTCCAGTCCACAAACGGCTGGTCTATGGACACCTGGCCGAACAGGTAGTCCACGTCATGCCCTGGGCGGCGGCTGCGCGACAGGATCACGGCCTTGCTGGTGCTGGACGAAGCATTGCCCAGGCCGTCGATCTGCTTGCCATAGGGGTCGGGGCTGCCCAGCACGCGCAGCAGGATGGCGTCGCGCACGGCGCCGGGCCTTTGCGCAGGCTCGGGCAGATCCTGTAGCTTGAAGAACACGCCCTTGCTGGTGCCACCGCGCAGGTAGGTGGCGGGGATGCGGATTTGCGGTATTTCACTCATATTTTGATAGCTTTTCACGCTTTACGCATGGGCATTTGGAGTCGATTGCGCCAAAAAGTCCTGGGCAAAGCGCTGCAGCACGCCACCCGCCTCGTACACGCTGACCTCCTCGGCCGTATCCAGGCGGCAGATCACCGGCACGCGGTCGGTCTGGCCGCTCTTGCGGTGGATCACCAGCGTCAGCTCGGCGCGTGGCTGCAAGTCGCCCTGCACGTCATAGGTCTCGGTGCCGTCCAGTCCCAGCGTCAGGCGCGTGGTGCCGGGTTTGAACTCCAGCGGCAGCACGCCCATGCCGATCAGGTTGGTGCGGTGGATGCGCTCGAAGCCCTCGGCCACCACGGTTTCCACGCCGGCCAGGCGCACGCCCTTGGCAGCCCAGTCGCGGCTGGAGCCCTGGCCGTAGTCGGCACCGGCGATGATGATCAGCGGCTGGCGGCGGTTCAGATAGGTTTCGATGGCCTCCCACATGCGCATCACCTGGCCCTCGGGCTCGACACGGGCGAGCGAGCCTTTTTGGCCCGCCATTTCGTTGACCAGCTGCGGGTTGGCAAAGGTGGCGCGCATGGCGGTGAGGTGGTCGCCCCGGTGCGTGGCGTAGGAGTTGAAGTCCTCTTGCGGCAGGCCCATCTTCGCCAGGTATTCGCCCGCTGCGCTGTCCGCCAGGATGGCGTTGGACGGCGAGAGGTGGTCGGTGGTGATGTTGTCCGGCAGGATGGCCAGCGGGCGCATGTCGTGCAGCGTACGCGGGAAGGCCGCGAGCGCGCCCACGCCCTCCGTGTCCCAGTAGGGCGGGCGGCGGATGTAGGTGGACTGCGCGCGCCAGTCGTACTGCGGGCTCACGCGCTGGCCGTCGTCCTTGCGGATGGCAAACATGGGCTCGTAGACCTTGCGGAACTGCTCCGGCTTGACGGCCTGGAGGGCGATGGCGTCGATCTCCTCGTCGCTGGGCCACAGATCCTTGAGGCGGATTTCCTTGCCGTCGGCCACGCCCAGCACGTCGTTCTCGATGTCAAAGCGCACCGTGCCCGCGATCGCATAGGCCACCACCAGCGGCGGCGAGGCCAGGAAGGCCTGCTTGGCGTAGGGGTGGATGCGTCCATCGAAGTTGCGGTTGCCCGAGAGCACGGCCGTGGCGTACAGGTCGCGTTCGATGATCTCCTGCTGGATTCGGGGGGCGAGCGCGCCGCTCATGCCGTTGCAGGTGGTGCAGGCAAAGCCGACGATGCCAAAGCCCAGCGCCTCCAGGTCACCCAGGAGCCCGGCTTCCTGCAGGTACAGCTCCACGGCCTTGGAGCCGGGCGCGAGCGAGGTCTTGACCCAGGGCTTGCGCACCAAACCGAGGCGACGCGCATTGCGCGCCAGCAGCGCGGCGGCGATCACGTTGCGCGGATTGCTGGTGTTGGTGCAGCTGGTGATGGCGGCGATGATGACGGCGCCATCGGGCAACAGGCCCTGCGCCTCCTGCGCCTGGGCCTTGTCCAGGCCGACGGCAATGCCGCGTTCGGCCAGCGCCGTGGTCGGCAGGCGGCGGTGCGGGTTGCTCGGGCCCGCCATGTTGCGCACCACGCTGGACAGGTCGAAGGACAGCACGCGCTCGTATTCGGCGCTTTGCAGGGCGGTGCTCCAGAAGCCCGCCGTCTTGGCGTAGGTTTCCACCAGCTTCACCTGCTCAGGCGCACGGTCGGTCAGCCGCAGGTAGTCGGTGGTCTGCTGGTCGATATAGAACAGCGCGGCCGTGGCGCCGTACTCGGGGCACATGTTGGAGATGGTGGCGCGGTCGCCGATCGACAGGCTGACCGCGCCCTCGCCGAAGAACTCCACGTAGGCGCCCACCACCTTTTCCTTGCGCAGGAACTCGGTCAGCGCGAGCGCAATGTCGGTGGCGGTGATGCCGCTCTGGCGCTTGCCGGTGAGCTTGACGCCCACGATGTCCGGCAGACGCATCCAGCTGGCGCGGCCCAGCATCACGTTCTCGGCCTCCAGCCCGCCCACGCCCACGGCGATCACGCCCAGCGCGTCCACATGCGGCGTGTGGCTGTCGGTGCCGACGCAGGTGTCGGGGAAGGCAACTTTTCCAAGTTCATCGTCCTGCACGTAGACCACGGGCGACATCTTCTCCAGGTTGATCTGGTGCATGATGCCGTTGCCCGCCGGGATCACATCCACATTCGCAAAGGCCTTCTTCGTCCACTCGATGAAGTGAAAGCGGTCTTCGTTGCGCCTATCCTCGATGGCGCGGTTCTTGGCAAACGCCTCGGGGTCGAAGCCGCCGCACTCCACGGCCAGCGAATGGTCCACGATGAGCTGCACCGGCACTACCGGGTTCACGGCCGCCGGGTCGCCCCCCTCCTTGGCAATCGCGTCGCGCAGCCCCGCCAGATCGACCAGCGCCGTCTGGCCCAGGATGTCGTGGCACACCACGCGCACGGGGAACCAGGGGAAGTCCGTGTCGCGCCTGCGCTCTATCAGCTGACGCAGGTAGTCGTTCAACTGCGCCGGGTCGGCGCGGCGCACCAGGTTCTCGGCGTGCACGCGGGCGGTGTAGGGCAGCCTTGCCCAGGCGCCGGGGCGAAGAGCATCGACGGCGGCGCGGGCGTCGTAGTAGTGCAGGGCGGTGCCGGGCAGCGGCTTGCGGTAGGGAGAAGTCATCGTGGGGGTCAAAAAGCTATTGGCTGCGAATGTTGTTGTCGCGCACGACCTTGCCGTAGCGCGGAATCTCGGACTGGATCAGCGCCCCGAACTGCTCCGGCTTGCCGCCCGCGGGCGACACGCCAGTGGGTTCGAGCTTGGCGATCAGTTCCTTGGACTTGAGGCCCGCGTCCAGCGCGCCGTTGAGCGTGGCCAGCACGGCGGGCGGCAGATCCTTGGGGGCGATCAGCCCATGCCAGGCGACCACGTCGTAGTCGGGCAGGCCGCCGGCCTCGGCCACCGAGGGAATGTCGGGATAGGCCGGCAGGCGCTGCGCCGTGGTGACGGCCAGCGCGCGCAGCTTGCCCGATTTGACATGTTGCATCAGCGCCTCGGTGCCGGCCACCAGCATGTCCACGCTGCCCGCCAGCAGGTCGGTGACGGCCGGCCCCGTGCCCTTGTAGGGCACATGCGTGGCCTTGACGCCGGCCATGCCGAACAGGTATTCGGTCACCACATGCAGATGGCTGCCGTTGCCCGCCGATGCAAACGTGAGCTTGCCCGGGTTCTGGCGGCCATAGGCCAGCAGCTCCTGCAGGTTTTTGACCGGCAGGTTGCCGTTGACGCAGACCACGTAGGCGCCGCGCGAGAGCTGAATCACCGGCGTCATGTCGGCCACCGGGTCGAAGCGCAGCTTGTACAGCGCCGGGTTGACGGTGTAGCTGCCCGCGACGAGCAGCAGGGTGTAGCCGTCGGCCGGGGTGCGCAACGCGTACTCGGTGCCCAGTGTGCCGCCCGCGCCGGGGCGGTTGTCCACGATGGCGGACTGGGCCAGGCGCTCGGTGAGCACGGTGGCGGCCACCCGGGCAATGAAGTCCGAGCCGCCGCCGGGCGCGAAGGGGCAGACGATCTTGATCGGCTTGGACGGAAACCTGTCCTGCGCCAGCGCTGCAAAGGGCGCGGGCAGGGCCAGGCCGGCCAGCGTGGCATGGAATTGGCGGCGGGTGAAAGCGGTCACGGTATGTCTCCTGTGGTTATGTATGCCGCCGCACTGTAATTCGAGTGCCTGCCTGACATGCGCGAAGGGTTCAAGCGCGCTGCTCCAGCGGTACGAACTCTTGATCTTCCGGCCCCGTGTAGTTGGCGCTGGGGCGGATGATCTTGTTGTCCTGGCGCTGCTCGATCACATGCGCCGCCCAGCCGCTGGTGCGGGCGATGACGAACAGCGGCGTGAACATGGCGGTGGGCACCTGCATCATGTGGTAGCTCACGGCGCTGAACCAGTCGAGGTTGGGGAACATCTTCTTCACCTCCCACATCACGCCCTCCAGCCGCTCGGCAATGTCGAACATCTTGCGGTTGCCGGCGTCCTCGGACAGGCGCCGGGCCACGCCCTTGATGACGACGTTGCGCGGGTCGCTCACGGTGTAGACCGGGTGGCCGAAGCCGATCACCACCTCCTTGGCCTGCACGCGGCGGCGGATGTCGGCCTCGGCCGCGTCGGGGCTGTCGTAGCGCTTCTGCACCTCGAAGGCGACCTCGTTGGCGCCGCCATGCTTGGGGCCGCGCAGCGCGCCAATGGCGCCGGCAATGCTCGAATACATGTCGCTGCCCGTGCCGGCGATCACGCGCGCCGTGAAGGTGCTGGCGTTGAACTCATGCTCGGCATACAGGTTCAGCGAGGTGTGCATGGCGCGCACCCAATGCGCATCGGGCGTTGCGCCATGCAGCAGGTGCAGGAAATGCCCGCCTATGGAGTCGTCATTGGTCTCCACGGCGATGCGCCGGCCCGAATTGCTGAAGTGGTACCAGTACAGCAGCATGGAGCCCAGGCAGGCCATGAGCCGGTCGGCAATGTCGCGCGCGCCCGGCAGGTTGTGGTCGTCCTTCTCGGGCAGGGCACAGCCCAGGGCCGATACGCCCGTGCGCATCACGTCCATGGGGTGGCTGGCGGCGGGCAGCTGCTCCAGGGCGACTTTTACGCTGGCGGGCAGGCCGCGCAGGGCCTTGAGCTTCTGCCTGTAGCCGGCCAGCTCGGCGCGCGTGGGCAGCTTGCCGTGTACCAGCAGGTGGGCCACCTCCTCGAACTCGCAGACCTCGGCAACGTCCAGGATGTCGTAGCCGCGGTAATGCAGGTCGTTGCCCGTGCGGCCCACGGTGCATAGCGCCGTATTGCCGGCGGTGACGCCCGAGAGGGCGACGGATTTCTTGGCCCGCGGCGCGGCGGGCTGGGGCAGGGTGGCGACGGTGTTCATGGGGCTTCCTGTGGGGATGAATGGAGATGGGAATACGTGGCGCTCATGGCGCGGGGCCGGCCCGTGGCGTCGACGGCCACCAGCTCGAAGATGCCCTGCAGCACCATGTCGGGCGCGCAGCCCGGCGCCTCGGCCAGGCCGTGCACGCACACGGTGAGCGAGCTGCGGCCCATGCGGCTGACCCAGGCGCGCAGCGCCAGCGCCCGGCCCACGGGCACGGGTGCCAGGAACTGCACGCCGGTCACGGCGGCCATCACCACCTCGCAGCCGGCGGCCTGGCGCGCGGCAATGAAGGCCGCACGCGCCAGCCGCTGCAGGCCCTGGCCCGCGAACAGCGTGCCGTGGTGGTTGGAGTCTTCGGGAAAGACCATGTCCTTCGTCTCGACGGTGCCTGGGGGTCTTGTCATACTTCGCAATCTACGCACAATAGGCACCCCCGGAAAGCCCTGAATTGGCGAATGAATGTGAAGGCTTGATGGGTGTTTTGTGAATTTTGTGAAAGACCGGCAATGAAGAAGACCTTCATGGGCGTGCGCCTGCGGCGCCTGCGCGAGGAGCGGGGCCTGACCCAGGTGGCGCTGGCGCGCGCGCTCGACCTCTCGGCGAGCTACCTGAACCAGATCGAGCAGAACCAGCGCCCGCTCACGGTGCCCGTGCTGCTCAAGATCAACGCGGTGTTCGGCGTGGACGTGCAGCGCTTTTCCGACGACGACGAGGCGCGCCTGATCGCCGGCCTGCGCGACGTGCTGGCCGACATGCCCGCGGGCGCGGCGGCCGATGCCGTGTCGCTGGCCGAGATGCGCGAGCTGGCCGCCAACATGCCCGCCGTGGCGCGCACGCTGCTGGCGCTGCACCGCGGCCGCGCCGAGGCGCGCGAGCGCCTGGAGGCGCTGTCGGCCCACTACGGCGACGAGCGCGGCGGCGCGGCCGGCGCCGCCCACGCGCCGCCCATGGCCTACGAGGAGGTGCGCGACTTCTTCTTCGCGCGCCACAACCATATCGCCGAACTGGACGACGCGGCCGAGCGCCTGGCCGGCCAGTGGCAGTTGGTGCCCGGTGCGCCCGAGGTCGGGCTGCAGCAGCGGCTGGAGCAGGCCCATGGCGTGCGCGTGTCGCTGCTCTCCGATGGCCAGGCCGGGCAGGAACAGGACGACGCGGGCGAGGCCACGCAACGCCGCTACGACGCCGCCGCGCGCGTGCTCTACCTGTCACCCACGCTGCGGCCCGCGCAGCGCGCCTTCCAGATGGCGACGCAGCTCGCCTTCCTGGAGATGCCGCAGGAGCTGCAGCGCTGCGTGGACGCGGCGCAGCTCTCGGGCGATGCGGCGCGCGCGCTGGCGCGCATCGGCCTGGCCAACTACTTCGCGGGTGCGCTGCTGCTGCCCTATGCGCCGTTCCTGCAGTCGGCCGAGGCCCTGCACTACGACATCGAGCGCCTGGCGCAGCGCTGGGCCGTGGGCTTCGAGACCGTGTGCCACCGCCTGTCCACGCTGCAGCGCCCGGGCGCGCGCGGCGTGCCCTTCTTCTTCATCCGCGTGGACCGTGCCGGCAACATCAGCAAGCGCCAGTCGGCCACGCATTTCCACTTCAGCAAGATCGGCGGCACCTGCCCGCTGTGGAACGTGTACGAGGCCTTCGCCCAGCCCGGGCGCATCGTGCGCCAACTGGCGCGCATGCCCGACGGCCGTGCCTACCTGTGGATCGCGCGCACCGTCTCGCGAAGCGCCGGCGGCTGGGGCGCGCCGGGCAAGACCTTTTCGGTGGCCCTGGGCTGCGACGTGCAGCACGCGCCGCAACTGGTCTACGCCCGCGGCCTGGACCTGGCCGACCCCGAGGCACCCGTGCCCATAGGCATGGGCTGCAAGGTCTGCGAGCGCACGGCCTGCCCGCAGCGGGCCTTTCCGCCCATCGGGCGGGCGCTGGAGGTCAATGAGAACCGCAGCGGGCTGGCGCCGTACCGGGTGGCATGACGGTCCGAGAGGCGTTCACAGGGGCCGTGCTGCACTGGAAAAATGCGCGCCGCAGCCCAGGTGATGGCTGGGTCTGTGCAATTCATGAATGGATGAATTTGGGCGATTCTTTTGGCCGCCATCAATTGGCCATCACGCGCCTGACGCTATGGAATGGGTAGCCGCAAGAACCACGGATTGCACCACAAGCAGGCAAATAGTATTGACGTGTATACAGTGAATGCATGCAAAACAGGCCCTATGCTTGCCGGACAAGGAGATTTTCATGCACACAGAACACCTGACTACCCACCCTGAAGAAGCCGCCGTACGTATTCCGCTGGAGTTGTACATGCGCGGCCACGCCGAGGACAGCGCTGCACATATGCGCGCCGCCTTCCTGCCTACGGCGCGCCTGGAGAGCGTGCGCGAAGGGCCGTTGACCTCCTGGGATCTGGACTTTTACTGCCAGCGCTTCAAGAACCAGCCCGCTGCCGACGAGGCGCAGCGCCGCCGTTACGTCGAGAGCCTGGACATCGTGGCCACGGCCGCCATGGCCAAGGTGATTCTGGAGCATGGCGCCGTCACCTTCACCGACTACTTCGTGCTGCTCAAGACCGAGCAGGGCTGGAAGATTGCCAACAAGGTATTCCACGCCCAGCCCAAGGCGCAGTGACGTAGAGCCCGCGACGAATCCGACCGAGGCCGGCTATGGTTTGCCGGGCGGATCGTCGTCCAGCGACGCGCTCCAGCGGTCGCCCCAGCCGTGGCGCAGCTCGTCCATGCTGCGCCGGTCGCGCTTGGTGGGCCGGCCCTCGCGCAGGTCGGCGGCGGGCTCGGGGGCGAGGCGCCGGGCCTCGGCGGCCTGGGCGCGGGCGCTGAGGCTCTCGGACGTTTCCTCGTACAACTGCTGCGCCACGGGCGCGGGGCCGCGGTAGTTGCTCAAGGACCGCACCACCACCGTGCGCGGCACCTGGCCCTGGCGCAGGGCCACGGTGTCACCCGCACGCAGCTCGCGCGCGGCCTTGGCGGCCTGGCCGTTGACGGTGACGCGGCCCTTGCCAATCTCTTCCACGGCCAGGCTGCGGGTTTTGTAGAAGCGCGCGCACCACAGCCATTTGTCCAGGCGCATGGAATCGGGGGGCGTCGTCATGGGCGTGATTGTGCCGCCGTCACGGCTGGGCCAGCGGCAGGCGCACCACGGCGTCCAGCCCCAGCGCGCGCGCACCCTGGCGGCGGTTGGTCAGGGCAATGCTGCCGCCCAGGGCCTGCACGATCTCCTGGCAGATGGCCAGGCCCAGGCCCGAGCCCTTGCGCACGTCGCCGGCCGAGAAGGGCTCGAACAGCCGCGTGGCCAGCTCGTCGTCGATGCCGGGGCCGGCGTCGGCGATCGTGAGCACGACCTCGCCGCCGTCGGCATGCAGCGTCACCGATAGTTCGGTAGCGGGCGGTGCGTGGCGTATGGCGTTGTGCAGCAGGTTGCGGCACAGTTCGCGCAGCATCCAGTCGTGGGCGCGTATGGCGGCGGGCTGGGTGTCTATGCCGAAGTCCAGGTCGCCCTGGGCGATCAGCGGCGACAGGTCCAGCGCCACCTCGCGCAGCACCGCGTCGAGCCGCGTCACGGGCAGCGCGCCCTGCTGGCGCAGTTGCTCGACCTTGGCCAGGGCCAGCATCTGGTTGGCCAGCTGGGTGGCGCGCTCCACGGTGTCGCCGATTTCGTGCAGCGCCTGATCGGGCGGCAGGTCGCCGCGCAGGGCGGACTGCACCTGGGTCTTGAGCACGGCCAGCGGCGTGCGCAGCTGGTGCGAGGCGTCGCGCACAAAGCGTTTCTGGTGCGCCAGCAGGCGCGACAGGCGCTGCATGACGGCATTCGTGGCGGCGATCAGCGGCTGCAGCTCGCGCGGCGCGGTGGGGGCGGTGATGGGCGACAGGTCGCCCTCGGCGCGCTCCTGCAGGGCGCTGCTCAGCTGGCGCACCGGCCGCGTGGCGCGCTGCACCACCAGCACCACGATGGCGGCGATCAGCGCCAGCAGCAGGGCCTGGCGCGCCAGCGTGTCGCGCAGGATCTGCAGCGCCGCGGCGTGGCGCAGCTCCAGCGTCTCGGCCACCTGGACTACGGCCATGCCGCGGCCGTCGCTGCTTGCCACGGGCTGCAGCAGCGCCGCCACGCGCACCGGGCGGCCGCGAAAGCTGGCGTTGTAGAAGTCCACCAGCGCCGCATAGGGCGGGCGCTGGGCGATGCGGCCCTGCCAGGCCGGCAGCTCGTCAAAGCCTGAGATCAGGTCACCGCGCAGACTGGAGACGCGGTAGTACATGCGACTTTGGTTATCGGCCTCGAAGGCCTCCAGCGCCGCGTAGGGCACAGTGACGCGCAACTGGGCCTGGTCGTCATAGCCGCGTACGTCGATCTGCTCGCTGATGGTCTTGGCAGAGGCCAGCAGCGTGCGGTCATAGGCCGTGTTCAGTGCCCCCAGCGCCTGGTGGTACAGGCTGTAAGTGTTCAGGCCCACGAAGAGCAGCGTGGGCAGCAAGATGCCCAGCAGCAGCTGGCGGCGCAGTGATTGCTGGCGCGTCATGCCTCGGCTTTGAGCAGGTAGCCCAGGCCGCGCAGCGTCATCAGGGCCACGCCCGTGCCGGCGAGCTTTTTGCGCAGGCGGTAGACCACCACCTCGATGGCCTCGTACTGCACCTCGCTCTGGCCGGGGAAGACCAGTTCGTACAAGCGCTCCTTCGTGATGGCGCGCTCGGGCTGGGCCAGCAGCGCGCGCAGGAGCGCCTGCTCGCGCGGCGTGAGATCCATGGGCGTGCCATGCACATAGATCACGCCGCTTTCTTTTTCATAGCTTATGGCGCCCATTACCAGGGCGCTGGAGGCCGGCTTGGCTTCAATGGCATCGCCGCTGCGGCGCACCAGGGCGCGCAGGCGCGCCTCCAGCTCGTCCAGGTCAAAGGGCTTGGGCAGGTAGTCGTCGGCGCCGGTGTTCAGGCCCAGCACGCGGTCGCCTACGGTGCCGCGCGCGGTCAGTAGCAGCACGGGCGTGCGCAGGCCGCCGGCGCGCGCCTGCGCGAGCACCTGCAGTCCGTCCAGGCCGGGCAGGGTCAGGTCCAGCACCACGGCGTCGGGCGGGTGGGAGCGCCATTCGGCGAGGGCCGTGCGGCCATCACCCAGGGCCGTCACGGCCATGCCGCGGCGCGTGAGCGAGCGCTGCAGCGTGGCCTGCATGGTGGCGTCGTCTTCGACCAGAAGCAGTTGCATCGGGCGATTATTGATCGGGCAATAGTGCGTCGGCATAGAGCCAAGTCCGCTCGCGCTCGCAATTGCGCAGCCGATGGGCAAGTGGGTCACACCATTTCACGAAATGGCCCGGGGCTGGGCTCTCTCCTTGGTGCTTATAGATGTGGGCTTACGCCCAGGCAGTCATGCAGGATGGCAGTCCATTCCTGCGCCAGCACGGGCGTGATCGATAAACGGTTGCCGCGTTGCAGCACGCGCATGTCGGCCAGCGCCGGGTGCGCGCGCAACTCGGCCAGCGTGAGAAGCCTTGTCTTGCGGAGCGCCTGCACATCCAGCAGCAGCCAGCGTGGGCTGGCGGGCACGCTCTTGGGGTCGTAATAGGGCGATGCGGGCTCGAATTGCGTGGGGTCTGCGCGAACGCCCGAGGCCACGCGCGCAATGCCGGCGATGCCAGGCTCGGGACAGCTCGAGTGGTAGAACAGCACGCCGTCGCCCACGCGCATTGCGTCGCGCATGAAGTTGCGCGCCTGGTAGTTGCGTACGCCGGTCCAGGGCACGGTGGCGTCCGGGGCGGCCAGGGCGTCGTCGATGGAGCAGTCCGCGGGCTCGGACTTCATGAGCCAGTAGCGCTGTGGGGTTGCGGCGATCACGGTTTGCGGCGTAGCAGGTTGTAGAGCAGCAGCAGCGCCATGGCGCCAACGATGGAGGCGATCCATCCCGCCGTTTCGCCCTGCTCATACCAGTTCATGGCGACACCCACGTACGTGGCGACGAAGGAGCCCGCGATGCCCAGCAGGATGGTCATGAGCCAACCGAGCCTGTCGTCGCCCGGCTTGATGGCGCGCGCCAGCAGGCCGACAACCAGACCAGTCAAGACGATGCCAAGAAAATTCATCATGACGGTGCACCTCTGGCAGACACGAACGGATATGCCCCGGGAGGGGCATGCGAGAGCGTACTCTAGCCTCAGGGGGGGGCTCGCGCCTGTCGGACAAGCACACATGTGCATGGAATCCAAAGCAAACCGGCCGCATCAGGGCGGCCGGTGGCGGGATGGCGGGCGGCTTGGTCAGCGCTGCGCCGAGGCGGCGATGGCGGACGCTGCGTCGCCGTCATCTCGCAACACCCGGCGGGCACCATTGAAGCGGCGTTGCCAGTAGGAGGCGCCCATGTCTTCCACGCGCACCTGGGCGCCCGAGCGTGGTGCGTGGATGAACTTGCCGTCGCCCAGGTAGATGCCCACATGGCTGAAGGCGCGGCGCATGGTGTTGAAGAACACCAGGTCGCCGGGTTGCAAATCCTTCTTGTCGATGACCTCGGTGGCCGCTGCCTGCTCGTTGGCGCGGCGTGGCAGCACCATGCCCTTGGCCTGCTCGTAGATGGCGCGCACGAAGCCGCTGCAGTCAAATCCGGTTTCCACGCTGTTGCCACCACGGCGATAGGGCACGCCGATGAAGCCCATGGCGGTGGAGATCAGGTTGGAGGCGCGATCCGCGACGCTGTGGCGCATTTCCTGCAGCTGCACGATCAGGCCGCGTTCGGCCAGCATGCGCTCCATGTCGTCGGCGGGTGCTGCGTAAGCATTCGCACAAAACAGTAACAAGATGAAAATGCGACGGAACATGGAGCGCGAGCGTACCACGGGAATGGCCAAACCCGCCAACCAGACTGTCGCAAATTGTTGATTCATTTCAATTTCAATCAGTGGCGGTAGCCTATAGGCGTTGCCTACAGCATGCGATAGTGGTTTGCAATGCTGAAGAAGTTGGTAGTCGCCCAAGCTTTGCATTGGCGGCACGCAGGCGCGGGCAAGGCAGGCCAGGTGGCACACTCAACGTTTTCCATCCTGTCTACGCCCTTGAAACCCGTGAACCCGGCTTCTGCGCCATCGAACACGCGCCCGGCCCTGTTGTGGCTGGTGGCCCTGGGCTTCTTCATGCAGACGCTGGACGCCACCATCGTCAACACGGCCCTGCCGGCCATGGCGCGCGACCTGAATGAGAGTCCGCTGCAGATGCACTCGGTGATCGTGGCCTATTCGCTGGCCATGGCGGTCTTGATTCCGGCGTCGGGCTGGCTGGCAGACCGCTTTGGCACGCGGCGCGTGTTCATGTCGGCAATTGCGCTGTTCGTGACGGGCTCGGTGCTGTGCGCGCTGGCGCCTACGCTGGCCATGCTGGTGGGGGCGCGCGTGGTGCAGGGCCTGGGCGGCGCACTGCTGCTACCCGTGGGGCGGCTGGCGGTGCTGCGCGCCTTCCCGCGCGAGGAATTCATTCACGCCATGAGCCTGGTGGCCATTCCCGGCCTGGTGGGTCCGCTGATCGGGCCCACGCTGGGCGGCTGGATCGTGCAGTACACCTCGTGGCATTGGATTTTCTGGGTCAACGTACCTGTGGGCCTCGCCGGCTTGCTGGCGGCGCGGCGCTACATGCAGGCCGGGCAAGCGCTGACCGATCGGGCCTTCGATGCCGTGGGCTATGGCTTGCTGGCCTTCGGCATGGCGGCGGTGTCGCTGGCGGTGGAGGGCATGGCCGGCGGCGGCGCGCGCGGTGCGTCGGCGCTGGTCATGATGGTTTTTGGCCTGGCCAGCCTGGCAGCCTATTGGCTGCATGCGCTGCGCAGCCCCAATCCGCTGTTCGTTCCCGGCTTGTTCCAGGTGCGCACGCTGCGCGTGGGCCTGCTGGGCAACCTGTTCTCGCGCCTGGGCAGCTCCTGCATGCCGTTCATGATTCCGCTGGTGCTGCAGGTCAGCCTGGGCTACTCGCCCATGCAGGCCGGCATGATGATGCTGCCCACGGTGCTTGGGAGCATGGTCGCCAAGCCGCTGGTCACGCGCATCGTGCGGCATTGGGGCTACCGCGAGGTGTTGGTGACCAACACCTGCGCCCTGGCGCTGTTGATTGCCAGCTTTGCGTTGCTGTCGCCCAGCCCGCCGCTGGCGCAGCTCATCGTGCAGCTGGCCCTGTTTGGTGCGGTCAACTCCATGCAGTTCTCGGCCATGAACACGGTCACGCTCAAGGATCTGGACGGTTTGGACGCCAGCAGCGGCAACAGCCTGCTGTCCATGGTGCAGATGCTCGCCCTGGGCATGGGTGTGGCGGCGGCGGGAGCGGTGCTGGCCAGCTTCGAGGGCTTCTTTGGCCCGGCGCAGCATGCGCTCAACGCCTTTCGCGCCACCTTTGCCTGCATGGGCCTGCTGACGCTGGCAGCCACGGCGCTGTTTCTGCAGCTGCCGGCGCACGAGCTTCCACGCCAGCATCCTCGGTGGCCGGAAGAGCAAGGGTGAGGTCCGGCGGCGCGATGGGATTGACAATAGTCAAATGCCGAATGACCGCATGTAGCTACGGTGTTGCAAGCCATGAGCCGGGCCAGGCTTTTGCGCCGGCATATGCTATCGAGACCGATTGCGCCGCCAAATGCCGTTATGCTGCGGCCCGCTCATGCGGCCCGCTGCGTGCCTGTCCTTAGCCTACTCTGACCATGCCCTTTTTCCGTTCTACGCGCCTTTCGCCCCGGCTCTGGCTGCCGGGCATGGCCGTGGCGCTCGCCGGATGCATGGCCAGCTATGCGCTGTGGCAGCAGCAAAAGACGTCGGTGGACGCCATCGCAGGGCTGCGCCTGGAGCAAGAGACGCGCCTTTTTGCCGACGCACTTCAACGGTGCATGGAGTCCCATACCGACCTGCTGCAGGGAGTGCGTGGCTTGTTCACAGTGGATTCGCAGCTCAAGCGGGCCGAGTTTGAACGCGTGGCAAGTGAGTTGTCGTTGAACCGCCACCACCCGGGCGTAAAGAACATTAACTTCACCCGCTCTGTGGATGGTGCGCAGCGCGCCGCCTTTGAGGCCCAGACCCGCGGCGATGCGCATATGGACGGCAGCCTGCCGAGCGGTTTTGCCATCCACCCCGTCCAGGAGCGAGCGGAATATTTCGTTGTTGACTATCTTTGGCCGCTGGCCGGCAACGCTGGGATGCAGGGGTTTGAAATCCATGCAGCGCCTGCCGCTCTGGATGCGCTGCTGCGTGCGCGTGACAGCAAGACGCTGGCGGCATCGTCTCCATTCGCGTTGAACCTCTCCGGCGCAGATAGCACGGGGATCATGATCCGCGTCCCGGTGTTCGCAGCTGCCGCGACGGGGCCGAAGGTGGCGGAACGCTTCTTGGGCGCCATTGGCGTGAGCGTGCGCGTTAGTGAAGTGGTGCAGTCTCTGCGCCGCGAGGGTTACCTGCGGGGCCTGTCGCTGGCGATGTATGACGTGGGCCTGGTCGGCGGCAAGAGCGCTTCCCCCCAGCCGATCTACGGTGCCGACCTGCCCGTGAGTTCCGCCGAGGCGCGCACGCTGGAGATTCACGTCGGCGGTCGGCGTTGGGAGCTCCAGTTCCAGCCAACGGCCAGCCTGCTGTCGGCGCATGAGGCACGTTTGCCCTGGCAATTGGGGCTCGCTGGCCTGCTCGTCACCGCACTGGTCACAGCAATGGTCAGCATGCTGGTGCTGCGCCGCGCGCGGGCGCTCAAAGACGTCAAGCTCGCCGGCACCGCGCTGCTCGAAAGCGAGGAACGCTTTCGCGCCGTGTTCAGCCAGGCCGCTGTGGGCATGGCCCAGGTGGACCTGCACAGTGATCGCCTGCTGCAGGTCAACCGAAAGTTTTGTGACTTCCTGGGCTACACCGAGGCGGAGCTGCAGCGGCTGCGCTTTCAGGACATCAGTGACGCGCGCGACCTGGACATGGACCTGGCCCAAATGCGGCGCATACGCTCCGGTGAACTGGGCGAGTACCGCATGGAAAAGCGCTATCGCCACAAGGATGGGCACATTGTGTGGGCGGAGCTCATGGTTTCGCGTCTGCGCCTGGCAGACCGGGTCGATTGCCATCTGGCCGTGGTGCAGGACATAGGCGAGCGCAAGCAGATGGAGCAGGCCCTCAGTGACAGCGAGCAGCATCTTCTGGGCATCCTCAACCACATGCCCGTAGGCGTGAACCTGGTGCGCAATGGCGTATTCGTGTTTCGAAACGACCGTCACACGCACATCTGCGGTTATGACGAGCAGGAGGCGCCCGATATGGCGACCTGGTGGCGTCTGGTGATACCCGATGTCGGCCAGCGCCAGCAGTCTCGCGACGCATGGGATGCCGCGCTGCAGTCGGCCGGCCACAGCGCCGATGGCGCCATTCGTCCCGTGGAATGCCAGATCACCTGCAAGGCCGGGCTCCAGCGCACCATCGAGCTGTCAGGCGTGATACTTGAAGACAGCCACATCATGACCATCGTTGACCAGAGCCAGCGCAGGCAGGCCGAGGAAGAGGTGCGCTACCTGGCCTACAACGATCCGCTCACGGGTCTGCCCAACCGGCGCCTGCTGCTCGACCGCCTGCAGCAGGCGCTGGTGGTGAGCGCGCGCCACCAGCAGTGTGGCGCCGTGCTGATGCTCGACCTGGACCATTTCAAGCACATCAATGAGACCCAGGGACACGACATAGGCGACCTCTTGCTGCACGCCGTGGCCCAGCGTCTGCGCGCCTGCATTCCCGAGGACGATACGCTGGCACGCCATGGCGGCGATGAGTTTGTCGTTGTGCTCAAGGACCTGGGGGCCGATCTACAGGCTGCTGCCGGCCATGCCGAGGCCGTGGGCCACAAGATCCTGGGTGCCATGCGCGAGCCCTTCGTGCTTGGCGGCGGCGAACCAAACCACACCAGCCATACCACGCTGAGCGTGGGCATCGCCATCTTCCAGGGCCTGCGCGAGTCGGCCGACGAACTGCTCAAGCGCTGCGACATGGCCATGTATGAAGCCAAGGCCGCGGGGCGCGACGCGTTGCGTTTCTTCGACCCGCAGATGCAGGCCCAGATGGCCGCGCGCGTGGCGCTGGAGGCCGACATGCGCGGTGGCCTGGAGGCCGGCGAGTTCGACCTGTTCTACCAGCCCAAGATGGTGCGCGGGCGCATCTCGGGCGCAGAGGCGCTGCTGCGCTGGAAGCATCCGGCCAGAGGCTACATACCGCCGTCCGACTTCATACCCCTGGCCGAGCAATCCGGGCTCATCCTGCGCCTGGGCCAATGGGTGCTGCGCGAGGCCTGCGATCGGCTGGCGCTGTGGAGCAGCCACCCGGTGCTGGGCCAGCTGTCGGTGGCTGTCAACGTCAGCCCGCGCCAGTTCCACGAGGCGGGTTTCGTTCCCCAGGTGCTGGAGGCGCTGGCCAGCACCGGCGCCGACGCGCGCCGGCTGCGCCTGGAGCTGACCGAGGGCATGCTGCTGCAGGATGTGGAGGACACCATTGCCAAGATGGTGCAGCTGCGTGGCTATGGCGTGGGTTTCTCGCTGGACGACTTCGGCACCGGCTATTCCTCGCTGGCCTACCTCAAGCGCCTGCCGCTGCACGAGATCAAGATCGACCAGAGCTTTGTGCGCGACGTGCTCACCGATCCGAATGACGCCGCCATCGCCCGCACCATCGTCGCCCTGGGCACCAGCCTGGGCCTGCAGGTCGTCGCCGAAGGCGTGGAGACCGAGGCCCAGCGCGCCTTCCTGGAGCGCAGCGGCTGCCACGGCTGGCAGGGCTATCTGCTGAGCCGGCCGCTGCCGGGCCTGGCCTTCGAGGACCTGGTGGTCCAGCATGCCGCCGGTGCCGTCAATCCCATGATGCGCGGTACTGCCGCCGTCATCAGCGCCTGAGGCCGCTGGCCGCACAGCTTTCGCGTTGGCGTGGGGTGGGTACTGCGTCGGAATGGGTTCTCTATTTTCAAAATTGATAGCATCAAGCGCTTTGCATATAAGCGCTATTGGCTATTTTTTCCTGAAATTGGCGTGCGGTTTGGCACGGCAGGGCAGGCACGGCGCCACGGTATGATTCCTACTTGTCCTCCGTCGTGAATCGTTCCTCCCACGCCTGACCCGTGCGTCTCAACTCCATCAAACTCGCCGGCTTCAAGTCGTTTGCCGAGCCCACCCACTTCCAGCTGCCGGGGCAGCTGGTGGGCGTGGTGGGCCCCAACGGCTGCGGCAAGTCCAACATCATGGATGCGGTGCGCTGGGTGCTGGGCGAGTCCAAGGCCAGCGAGCTGCGCGGCGAGTCCATGCAGGACGTGATCTTCAGCGGCACCACGGTCAGAAAGCCCGCCAGCCGCGCCAGCGTGGAGCTGATCTTCGACAACCAGGACCACCGCGCCGGCGGCCAGTGGAACCAGTTCACCGAGATCGCCGTCAAGCGCGTGCTCACGCGTGACGGCACCAGCAGCTACTACATCAACAACCAGCCCGTGCGCCGGCGCGACGTGCAGGACGTGTTCCTGGGCACAGGCCTGGGGCCGCGCGCCTACGCCATCATCGGCCAGGGCACGATCAGCCGCATCATCGAATCGCGCCCCGAGGAGTTGCGCCTGTTCCTGGAAGAGGCAGCGGGCGTCAGCAAGTACAAAGAGCGCCGGCGCGAGACCGAGAACCGCCTGGCCGACACGCGCGAGAACCTGACGCGCGTCGAAGACATCCTGCGCGAACTCAATGCCAACCTCGAAAAGCTCGAAAAGCAGGCCGAGGTCGCCGCCAAGTACAAGGGCCTGCAGCAGGACGTGACGCTCAAGCAGCACCAGCTGTGGTACTTCAAGCGCGCCGACGCTGAAGGAGAGCAGACCCGCGTGCGCACCGAGGGCCTGCAGGCCGTCAACGACCTGGAGTCGCGCATGGCCGACCTGCGCCATGTGGAGGCCGACCTCGAAGCCATACGCCAGGCGCACTACGAGGCCGGCGACAAGGTCAACCAGGCCCAGGGCCGGCTCTACGAGGCCACGGCCGAGGTCGGCAAGCTGGAGGCCGAGATCCGCTACGTGGTCGAGGGCCGCCAGCGCGTGGAGCTGCGCCTGGTGCAGCTGGCCGAGCAGATCAACCAATGGGCTGCGCGCAAGGAAGAGGCCGAGGCCGAGGCCGAGCACCTGGCCGGCGCCGGCGAGGGCGCCGAGGAACAGGCCGAACTGCTCGCCGCCCAGATGGAGGAACAGGCCCTGCAGCTGCCCGACCTGGAAGATGCCCTGCGCCAGAGCCAGCAGCGCAGCGAGCAGCAGCGCGGCGCCGTGGTGCAGGTGCAGCAGCAGATCCAGGTGCTGGCGGCCGAGCAGCGCAGCCTGGACCAGCAAAGCCGCCAACTCGAATCGCGCCACGAACGCCTGCGCGGCGACAGGAATGCCCTGGCCGCGCCCGACGAATCGCGCCTGGAGCAGCTGCGCGAGCAGCTCGCCGAGGCCGAGGAACTCGCCCAGATGGCCGAGGCCCGCCAGGCCGAGCTGCAGGACAGCGTGCCCCAGCTGGACGAAGACCGGCGCGCGCGCCAGCAGGCCGTGAACGCCGAGGCGGCGCGCCAGGCCGACCTGTCGGCGCGGCTCGATGCGCTCAAGGCGCTGCAGGAAAAGCTCAAGGTGGACGGCAAGCTCCAGCCCTGGCTGGCCAAACACGGTCTGGACGGCCTGCAGGGCCTGTGGAGCCGCATCCACGTCGAGCCCGGCTGGGAGAACGCGCTGGAATCCGCCCTGCGCGAGCGTCTGGCGGCGCTGCCCGTGGGCCGGCTGGACATGGTGCGCGGCTTCCTGGGCGCCGGTGGCAGCGACGCGCCGCCCGCGCGCCTGGCCTTCTACAGCGCACCCGCCCAGGCCCAGCCCGAGCCCACGAGCAGCCAGCCGCGCCTGTCCGACCTGCTGCGCGTGGACAACCCCGGCCTGCGCGCCGTGCTGGTGGACTGGCTGCAGGGCTGCCATACGGCGCAGTCGCTCGAAGAGGCGCTGGACCGCCGCGGCCAGCTGCAGCCGGGCGAGGCGATTTATGTCGCCGGTGGCCACGCGGTCACGGCCCACAGCCTGAGTTTTTATGCCCAGGACTCGGAGCAGTCCGGCATGCTGGCACGCGCCCAGGAGATAGAGCACCTGGAGAAAGAACTGCGCGCCCAGGCCCTGATCGCCGAGGAGGCCCGCACGGCCCTGGTGCGCGCCGAAAGCCTGTACGCCGACGCCAGCCAGCACCTGGTGGCCGCGCGCCGCGAGGCCAGCGAGGCCCAGGCCCGCTTTCACGCCGTGCAGGTGGAGACGCTGCGCCTGACCCAGCTGGCCGAGCAGGCCCGTGCGCGCAGCGCACAGATAGCCGCCGACCTGGCCGAGGTCGAGGCCGATTTGACTGACCTGCAGGAGCGCCGCGTGGCCTCGGAAGCGCGCTTTGAAGAGCTGGACATGCAGCTGGCCGACAGCCAGGAGCGCCACGCCCAGCTGGGCGACCGCGTGATCGAGGCCGAGCGGCGCCTGTCCGAATGCCGCGAGCAGCAGCGCCAGCTGGAGCGCCGCGTGCAGGAGGCCCAGTTCTCGCACCGCACCGTGCAGGCGCGCCGCGCCGAGCTCTCGCGCACCGTGGACACCGCGGCCAGCCAGGCGCGCACGCTGCAGGACGAGCGCCAGCGCGCGCAGGACGAGCTCGCCCGCCTGTCCGACGCCGCGGCCCAGGGCGGGCTGCAGCAGGCGCTGGAGCTGAAGATGGAGCGCGAGCAGCAGTTGGGCGCGCAGCGCAGCGAATACGACGGGCTCACCGCCCGGCTGCGCGCCAGCGACGAGCGGCGCATGCAACATGAGCGCCAGCTCGATCCGCTGCGCGCGCGCATCACCGAATTCCAGCTCAAGGAACAGGCCGCGCGCCTGGGGCTTGAGCAATACACCCAGCTGCTGCAGGACGCCGAGGCCGACCTGGAGGCCGTGGCGCGTTCCATCGAAGAGGGCGGCGTGCGCATGGCCGGCCTGTCCGGCGAGATCGACCGCCTGCAGCGCGAGATCAACGCCCTGGGCGCGGTGAACCTGGCGGCGCTCGACGAGCTGACGCTGGCGCGCGAGCGCAAGACCTTCCTGGACGCGCAGACCGAGGACCTGACGCTCGCCATGACCACGCTGGAGGACGCGATCCGCAAGATCGACGGCGAGACGCGTACCCTGCTGTCGGGCACCTTTGACACCGTCAACGGCCATTTCGGCCGCATGTTCCCCGAGCTGTTCGGCGGCGGCCAGGCACGGCTGATCATGACCGGCGACGAGATTCTCGATTCCGGCGTGCAGGTCATGGCCCAGCCGCCGGGCAAGAAGAACCAGACCATCCACCTGCTGTCGGGCGGTGAGAAAGCGCTCACCGCGATTGCGCTGGTGTTCGCCATCTTCCAGCTCAACCCGGCGCCGTTCTGCCTGCTCGACGAGGTGGACGCGCCGCTGGACGACGCCAACACCGAGCGCTATGCCAAGCTGGTGTCCAGCATGGCGCGCGGCACGCAGTTCCTGTTCATCAGCCACAACAAGATCGCCATGGAAATGGCCGAGCAACTCATCGGCGTGACCATGCAGGAGCAGGGCGTCTCGCGCATCGTGGCCGTGGACATGGAGTCTGCCCTGTCGATGGCGGAGGCCTGAATAAATCCATCATGAGCAACTTCCAACTCGGACTCATCATCGCCGGCGGCCTCGTGCTGGTCGTCGTCATTGCCTACAACACCTGGACCACGCAGCGCAACGCGCCCAAGCGCGCCAGTCCGCGCGAGGGCGATGCTGCGCAGGAGCCCGCCGTGCGCCAGGAGCCTGCCTTTGATGGCGCCGGCCTGGCTAGCGCCCCCGCGGCTGCGGTCACCGAACCCCATCTCGAAGGCCATGCCGTCGATGCGGGCGATGCGCTCCAGCTCCCCGTGCCGCCGGCCGAGCGCCGTGGCGGCCTGGACCCGCTCATCGACGTGATCGCGCCCATCGTGGCCGAACAGCCGGTCTCGGGCGAAGCCGCCCTGGCCGCCATGCCAACCACGCGCCGCGCCGGCAGCAAGCCCTTCGCCATCGAGGGCTTCAACGAGGCCCAGCAGCATTGGGAGACGCCCCAGCCCGGCCGGCGCTACCAGCAGTTCCAGGCCGGGGTGCAGCTGGCCAACCGCTTGGGCGCGCTCAACGAGATCGAATACTCCGAGTTCGTCATGAAGGCCCAAGCCTTTGCCGACGCCATCAACGCCACCCCCGACTTTCCCGAGATGCTGCACGAGGTGGCCCGTGCGCGTGAGCTCGACCAGTTCGCCAGCGACCATGACGCGCAGCTGACCTTCATGCTGCGCGCACGCCAGGCCGCCTGGAGCCCCGGCTATGTGCAGCAGAACGCCGCGCGTTCGGGCTTCGTGGCCGGCGCCATACCAGGGCGCATGGTGCTGCCGGCAAGCGGCCCAGGCCTGCCGCCCCTGCTGACGCTGGGCTATGACGCGCAGGCCGCCATGTCCGACGACCCCGAGCAGTCTGCCGTGCGCGAGGTGATGCTGAGCCTGGATGTCGCCCAGGTGCACCGCGGCGAGCAGCCCTTTGCGCGCCTGCGCGAGGCCGCCGACGCGCTGGGCGAGGCCATGGACGGCGTGCTCTGCGATCAGAACGGCACGCCCCTTCCCGCCATGACCATGGAGCCCATCGCTGCCGACCTGGAGCTGCTCTACGACAAGCTGGACAGCCGCGAGCTGTCGGCCGGCTCGGTGCTGGCGCGGCGGCTGTTCAGTTGAGCGAGATGTCCGGCCAATCCGATCTTTTTTCGGCCCCAGCGCCCAAGGGGCATGCGCTGGTAGGTTCAAAAATTGAAGCACTTCGCTACCAGCTCAACCAATGGGCGCACGAGTACTACGTGCAGGACGCCCCCAGCGTGCCCGACGCCGAGTACGACCGCGTGTTCCAGCAGCTGCAGGCGCTCGAAGGCGCCTACCCCGATCTGGTCACGCCGGACTCGCCCACGCAGCGCGTGATCGGCGCCGTGATGGAGGGCCTTGCGCCCGTGCGCCACGCCGTGCCCATGCTCAGCATCCAGACCGAGACGGATACCGAGGCCAGCGGCGCTATAGCTTTTGATGCCCGCGTGCGCCGCGAGCTGGGCTTGGGCGAAGGCGACCTGCCCGTCGAATACGTGGCCGAGCCCAAGTTCGACGGCCTGGCCATGAGCCTGCGCTACGAGCACGGCCGCCTGGTGCAGGCCGCCACGCGCGGCGACGGCGAGGTGGGCGAGGATGTGACGCACAACATCCGCACCATTCGCCAGATTCCCTTGTCATTGCCTGCCGGCGTGCCACCGGTGCTGGAGGTGCGCGGCGAGGTCTACATGCGCCGCGCCGACTTCGAGCAGCTCAACGAACGCCAGCGCGAGAAGGGCGAGAAAGCCTTCGTCAACCCGCGCAACGCCGCCGCCGGGGCGGTGCGCCAGCTCGACTCCGCCATCACCGCCCAGCGCCCGCTATCCTTCTTTGCCTATGGCGTGGGCGAGGTCACGCCCGTGATGGCTGGCGGGCCGGACTTCGGCACCCACTACGCGCTGCTGCAGCAACTGAAATCATGGGGTTTCCCGGTCGCACCGCAGGTCAGCATTGCGCGAGGTGCTTCTGAATTGGTAGCGTTCCACCAGCGCCTGGGCGCCGAGCGCGACGCTCTGCCCTACGACATCGACGGCGTGGTCTACAAGGTCAACAGCCTGGCACTGCAGCAGCAGATGGGCTTCAAGACACGCGAGCCGCGCTGGGCCGTGGCGCACAAATACCCGGCGCAGGAGATGCTCACGCGCTGCGAGGCGATCGACGTGCAGGTCGGCCGCACCGGCAAGCTGACCCCCGTGGCGCGCCTGGCGCCGGTGTTCGTGGGCGGCGTCACCGTGACCAACGCCACGCTGCACAACCTGTTCGAGATCCGCAAGAAGGGCGTGCGCGTGGGCGACACCGTCATCGTGCGGCGCGCGGGCGATGTGATCCCCGAAGTGGTGGGCTGCGTGCCCGCCGCCACCGATGGTGCGGGCAGGCCCCGACCGCGCAATCCCTACGTGCCCAACTTCCGCATGCCGCGCGCCTGCCCGGTGTGTGGCAGCGCCGTGGTGCGCGAGCCGGGCGAGATGAACCACCGCTGCTCGGGCGGTCTGTTCTGCCCCGCGCAGCGCAAGCAGGCCATGCTGCACTTCGCCCAGCGCCGCGCGCTCGATATCGAGGGGCTGGGCGAGAAGCTGGTCGATCAGCTCATCGACGGCGCCGTGGTGCACAGCCTGGCCGACCTGTACCGACTGGATCTGGCGCAGCTGGCGGGTTTGGAACGCATGGGGGAAAAGTCCGCCCAGAACCTGCTGGATGCGCTGGAAAAGTCCAAGCACACCACGCTGGCGCGGTTTCTCTACGGCTTGGGGCTGCGCCAAGTGGGCGAGGCCACGGCCAAGGATCTGGCGCGGCATTTCGGCTCGCTCGATACCCTCATGGACGCCAGCGCAGATCAGCTGCTGCAGGTCAACGACGTGGGCCCCATCGTGGCCGAATCCATCCATACCTTTTTTGCCCAGCCGCACAACCGCGAGGCGGTCGATCAGCTGCGCGCCTGCGGGCTGACGTGGGAAGAGGGCGTGCCCGCCGAGGCCGCAGTCCAGCCGCTGGCCGGCAAGACCGTGGTGCTGACCGGCACCTTGCCCACCCTGGGCCGCGATGAGGCCAAGGACATGCTGGAGGCCGCGGGCGCCAAGGTGGCGGGCTCAGTCAGCAAGAAGACGCATTACGTCGTCGCCGGGGCGGACGCGGGCAGCAAGCTCGCCAAGGCGCAGGAGCTGGGCGTGCCGGTGCTCGATGAAGGTGGCATGCGCGCGCTGCTCAAGGGGCAGGGGTGACGCATGCGTTTTGAGGGCCGTATCGCACAGTGGAACGACGAGCGTGGCTTTGGCTTTATTGCTCCCGAGGCCGGGGGAGATCAGGTCTTTGTCCACATCAGCGCGTTTGCCCCGGCCGACAGACTGGCAGCGGCGCGCCCCAGGCCCGGCGAGCGCGTGCGCTTCGAGGTCGAGACCGACGCCAAAGGGCGCAAACAGGCACGGCATGTCGGCCGCCCCGATGCCGCCCCTGCGCGCACGGCAACGCGGCCGCGGCGCGGTACGCCAGCAGGCGGTGGTGACCGACGCCATTCAGCCCCATCGGGGGGCCTGGGGCGCCTGCTCGGTTCGGTGGCGGGCTGGGTTCTGGTGGCGCTGATCGGCTGGCAGGCTTACCAGTGGTGGGCAACCCACGGCTCACCTTCGGCAAAAGCCCAGGCGGGCACCCCAAGCGCCCTGATCGCTGGTGGCAGCGCTGCCTCGGTGAATCAGGTCACGCCCGCTGCAAGCCCCATCTTCCGTTGCGATGGGCGCCGGCATTGCTCGCAAATGACTTCTTGCGCCGAGGCGACCTACTTTTTGCGCAACTGCCCGGGTGTGGAAATGGATGGGGATGGCGATGGCGTCCCATGCGAGCAGCAATGGTGCACCAGCCCCTTCGCCAAATAAGGCATTGATTTTTGCCATGAAGATGTTTTTTCTGCCGGCCATGAAAGCGGCCACTTCCGCCGCAGGGTGGCGTGGTGCCTGGGTTTGCGAGGGGTTCACCCCATGGCCCTGACACGCCGCGCACCCCGGGTCGGCCTGGCGCTGGGCAGCGGGTCGGCGCGCGGCTGGGCACATATCGGCGTGCTGCAGGTGCTGCGCGACGAGGGCGTGCCGCTGGACATGGTCTGCGGTTCGTCGATTGGCGCGCTGGTGGGAGCGGCCTACGCCGCGGGTGAGCTTGAGCGCTTTGCCGAGTGGGTGCAGGGCCTGGGCCTGCGCGAGGTGTTCGGCTTCATGGACTTCAACCTCGCGGGCGGCATGCTCAAGGGCGAGAAGCTCATCGCCTTCTGGCGCCGCAACTTCGCCGACTTCGACATCGAGTCCTCGCCACTGCCCTTTGCCGCCGTGGCAACGGACCTGCATTCGGGTGCCGAGGTCTGGCTGCGCGAGGGCTCGATCGCCGATGCCGTGCGCGCCTCCATCGCGCTGCCGGGGCTGTTCACGCCGGTGGTGCAGGAGGGCGGGCGGCTGCTGGTCGATGGCGGCCTGGTCAATCCCGTGCCCACGTCGCTGGCGCGGGCCATGGGGGCCGACATCGTCATCGGCGTGGACCTGAATGCCGACATCATGCAGCGCCACATGCACCCGCTGGCCGTGGTGCGCACGCCCGAAGGCGATGCCGCAGAGGGTGCCGCGCCGCCGCCCGATCCCGAACCTGAGCCGGTGCGCAACGGCGAGTGGGCGCGGCGCCTGAAGTTCTGGGCCGGCACGGGCCGCAAGACGCCCGCGCCCAAGCAGCCCTCCATGCTGGACGTGATGATGACCAGCGTGAACATCATGCAGATGCGCATCACCAGGAGCCGCATGGCCGGAGACCCGCCCGAGGTGATGATTGCGCCGCGCCTGGCACACCTGGGCCAGCTGGACTATCACCGCGCCAAGGATGCCATCGAGGAGGGCCGCCGCGCCGCCCAGGCCAGCCTGCCGCAGCTGCGCCAGTTCATGGGCTGAACGTTTGGAAAGGCTCAAGTAGCGTTTCCTATTGATCGGGATCCGATAGCCAGAGCCAGCATTGCCACAGGCTCGGCGACGACCTGGGGAACGCGGTCAATGGTTCTGAACCAGCCCAGGTAGGAGTCCAGGTACTTGGTTGACACCCCTTTGAAGTGGCGCACCCAGACCTTCAAGCGGCTGTGGTAGGCGTTGACGTTCTGCACATGCCAGGGGCCATCGACACGCACACCGGCCGAGACATTGACGGCATGGTGCTCGATGCCGAGCTTGCGTGCGGTGGCGCACATGGTGGCGTCACCCTCGGTGCAAAGGATGGTGTCCTGGGCCATCAGCGGCCTGAGCTTGTCCGAGGCGTGCTCGGAGTCGTCCACCTCCAGGATGAAGTCGGCGGTCTGGCCCGCACGGTCACGCGCCACCAGCACCGGCACCTGCTCGCGGGAGAGCCCGCGCTGGCTGGCCTTGCCCCCGCGCTTGCGCGCCTTGCGCAAGAGCCCATAGCGTTCACCCTTGGCCGAGGGCAGAAAGTAGGTGTGATCCGCTTCGGCCACGCCTGTGAGCCTCGGTGCCCGGATGTCCTTGGGCACTGCCAGGAAGCGGTGTCTCCAGCGCAGGGCCGTCGTGCGGGCAATGTCCAGGCGCTCCTGCACCTGGCTGAGCGACAGGCCATCGCGCAGCGCCTGGGCCTGCTGCAGCCACTTATCCCGCAGGTGCAGGTGCGCCAGCGGCGTGCCCGTCAGCGCGTTGAACGTGGCGCTGCAGCCTCGGCACCAGTAGCGCTGCAAGCCATTGCTGTGGCCGTTGCGCACGATATGGGTCTTGCCGCAGTGCGGGCAGGTGGGCGAGCCCTGCTGGAGATCTTCGATCACCCCGATCGCCTTGGGGGCGTTGTCCATGGCCGCCAGATGCCCCGCGAGCGTCTTGCGCTGGCGCGCCGAAAGGGCCTGCACCGACGTGAAGATCTCATG
>JAFEDY010000040.1 GCA_018241405.1 Pseudomonadota bacterium
TAGGATTCGCTACTTGAGCCAAAATGAAACAAAACAAGAGGGAGGCAGGCATGCGCACGCTTTCAAAATCCAAGCTGCTGGCGTACCGGCAGTGTCCAAAACGGCTGTGGCTGGAGGTGCATCATCCCGAGTTGCGCCAGGACTCATCGGCCACCCAGGCCAGCTTCGCCGCCGGCCATCAAGTCGGCGATATCGCACGGCAGATCTACGATCCGCAGAACAAGGGCGCCTTGGTCGATCCGCAGTCGGAGGGCTTCGATGCCGCCTTTGCACGCACACAGGCACTGCTGCGGAAGTCCCAACCCATCTTCGAGGCAGGCTTTTGCAGCCAAGGCGCGCTGGCCTTTGCCGATGTGATGCTGCCCGTGAAACAACGTGGCAAGCGCGCATGGCGCATGGTCGAGGTCAAATCCTCCACCGCGGTCAAGGACTACCACCGCGACGATGCCGCCGTGCAGGCCTTTCTTGCGCGCGACTGCGGTGTGCCCCTTGCCGCCATCGCGCTGGCGCATATCGACAGCTCGTGGGTTTATCCGGGAAGCGATGACTACCAGGGGCTGCTGAAGGAAAACGACCTGACCATTGAGGCCTTCGCCCGCGGCGACGAGGTGCGCGGCTGGATTGGCGAGGCCCAGCAGGTCGTGGGCCGCAAGCGCGAGCCGCGCATTGCAACGGGTGCGCATTGCCGCCAGCCCTATGCGTGCGGATTCTTCGATCACTGCCAAGGCCAGGAGCCGCAGGCCGAGCAACCCATCCGCTGGCTGCACGGGCGTTTGTCCCAGGGCTTGCAGGCGCATATCGAGGCCCAGGGCCTGAGTGAAATGCGCGATGCGCCGGACGAACTGCTCGATGAGCGGCAGCGGCGCATCAAGGCCGCCACGTTGTCGCAACGGGCCTATTTCAATCGGCAGGCCGCGGCCCAGGAGCTGGCTGCTCACAAGCTGCCAGCCTATTTTCTGGACTTTGAAACCATCCAGTTCGCCGTGCCGATCTGGAAGGGCACAAGGCCGTACCAGCCGATACCCTTTCAGTTCAGCGCGCATCGTCTGGCACGCACCGGCAAGCTTGAACAGCGGGCATTTCTCGATCTCTCCGGCAAGGACCCATCCAGGGCCTTTGCCGAGGCCTTGATCGGCGCCTGCGGCGAGCGCGGCCCTATTTTTGTCTACAACGCCGGCTTCGAAACCTCGCGTATCCGCGACCTGGCCGCGCGCTTTCCGCGCATGGCGGGGGCACTGCTGGCCCTGAACGAGCGGGTGGTCGACCTGTTGCCGCTGGCGCGCGATCACTACTACCACCCCAGCCAGCAGGGCAGCTGGAGCATCAAGGCGGTGCTGCCCGCGTTGTGCCCCGACCTGCAATACGGCGATCTCGACGGCGTGCAGGATGGCGGAATGGCCATGGCGGCCTATCTGCAAGCCCTGTCGCCACACACCACCCAGGCGCGCAAGGCCGAGATAGAGCGGCAATTGCTGGCCTACTGCGCGCTCGACACCTACGCCCTGGTGCGCCTGTGGGCGGCGTTCTCCGGTTCGGCCCTGAGGGTTTGAGATGGCGAAACGCTCCGACACCTATGAAACCGTCGTCCTCGCCGTCGAGCTGCTGCGCCGCATACCGCGTGGCAAAAAGGTCACGGCCAAAGAGCTGCACGGGCAGCTCAAGGACGCCGGCCTCGAACGCGACCTGCGCACCATCCAGCGGCAGCTGGAAATGCTCAGCGAGCAGTTCGATATCGAACGTGACGACCGCAGCAAGCCCTATGGCTACCGCTGGCTGGAACAGGCCAAGGCCCTGGCCGTGCCCAACCTCACGCCGCAGGAGTCGCTGCTCCTGCAGTTGGCACAGGAGCATCTCAAGCACCTGCTGCCGCCCCGCCTGATGAAGTCCATGGACGGATTCTTCAGCCAGGCCAAACGCAACCTTGGCATGGAGAGCAGCGCGCGCCTGGAGCGTGAATGGCCCGGCAAGGTGCGCGTGGTGGCCACCAGCCAGCCCCTGCTGCCACCAAAAATAGCGCCCGGTGTATTCGAGACCGTCAGCGAGGCGCTCTACGGCAACCATTGGCTGCAGCTCGACTACAAGAACGCAGGCGGCAAACGCAAGCAGGTAGACGTGATGCCACTGGGCCTGGCCCAGCAGGGCCCACGCCTCTACCTCGTATGCCGCTTTCGTGGCTATGACAACGAACGCAGCCTGGCGCTTCACCGCATCCTTGCTGCCGAGATGTCGACACTGACATTCGACCGGCCCAAAGACTTCGACCTCAAACGCTATGACGACGATGGGCGATTTGGTTTTGGCGAGGGGGAGCGGGTGCGGTTGTCCTTTTGCATTGAACGCAGCGCCGGGCTGCATTTGCTGGAGTCCCCTTTGTCCACCGACCAGACTGTGGTCGAACGTGAAGATGGGCGTCTTGAAATTACCGCGACTGTGGTGGATAGCGCGATGTTGGAGTGGTGGTTGCGGGGGTTTGGGGGGGCGGTTTGCGATGTTCTGCGTAGCAAAAACTAGAAAATGCCATTCCATAGGAGCACCCGCATGTTGAAACAGGACACCATCCGCCATGAGTGACGAATCCATCCTACCGTTTCTGAGCCAGTTTGATCCGCCGCAATCAACCGAGGGTGGCCTGGACCCGCTGGGCCTGTATGCAATTGCCGATGCCTTGGCCGTCAAGCTAGCACCCGGTGTTCGCGAGCGGCAATCCACACCTCGCTTCCTCATGCTGTCCCTGGTCGGGATGGTCGTATGCGATGGTGAACTGGCTGAGTTGGGGCAAAGCAAGAACCTGCCGGCTTGGTTGGTGTACGAGTGGATGATCGTGGAGTCCCTGGTTCGCAACCTCAAAGGCAGCGATGCGCTTCGAGGGTTGCCCGGCCGGGAAAAAGTCCAAGCATCTTTGAATGCTGGAGAGCGGGTGCGTCCGCAGACTTACCTCAAGACCCCAACGGTGTTTGGATTCCATGGGGTATACCGAGTCCTGGGGCAGAAAGTCGGGTTGTTCGACGCCGACGGTCGCGTGCTTGAGGCCGGTTACCGTCTGCTTGAAACCTGGGAGCGGGAGCAGAAACTGAATGGATTTCTGGCCCGCCGAAGCGATGGTGGCAGGTTTCGCGATCTGATCGCCAAAGGCATACGCGCTGGCTTGAACACCGGCTACGGCCAGGAACCCGGTGCTGAGTTGCGACGACTGATCTGCAACCACTTACTGCCACATCAAGCCGACCCTGACGAAGCAAAAGCGACCTGGGATGCCCTCACCGGTCTGGAGCCGATGCGCGGCGAATATGCGACTTGGCTCATTTCGGAAGAAGGTCTTGAGGCTTGGAGGTTGTCTGGCGGCTCGGAACGACGCTACCAGCAGTGGTTGCTGGATCGATGCTCGCCCCAGATGAAGCGATTGCTGACTGCGGTGCAGGCCTACGAGGCCCTTGCACGATTGCTCTCCGATGCGTGGGATGAGGTCAGATGGCGAATGACCGCTGAGCTGAAACCAGTGACTGAGGCACAGCTTGCCGAAGGCGAACAAGTGCGGGCCTCTGCCACCAATGCCCAGGCGGCTTACGCGCTCGCGTTGCAGGAGCTGAGTGACCTGGACGCGCCACTCCGCTTGCGGGCCGAGGGCTTGCGATGGATCAGTGAGTGCGCCAATCCGCTGCAGTTCGTCGGCAACCTGCTGAAGCACCATGTCAAGGTGCAGCAGAGTAAGCCACCGGGAGGCAAGCGCTCCTGGTTCGACACATATTCGGACGGCAGCGTCGCGATACGCCCTGCATACACCCTGGACAAATTCGTACGGCACCCCGATCGCTATGTGCATGCCTACCGTACGGCACCAATCTGGTCGTTTGCGATGGAACTGGGCATGATTCGAATCACGGCGGAGGCGTAACCCATGGCAGGAAAGCGTACTGATGACGCCACGAAAAGGCGGTTGTTGTCTCTTTGGGAGCCAGCCAAGGAGTCTGGCGACCCCGTTGGCGTGATTGCAACGACATTCACGTTGGACACGGCGCTGTTCGAGGAGGAGTGCCTAGCCCGGTTTGCCGGCGTGCAGAGCGATCCGGTCCGCGACGGCGCCCTCTACTACATTGAACGCGAAGAACGGCTCGCCAACGTCCAGGCCTGCGTCATCGCGGATATTCACCATTGCTCGGGTGCTCGCAGCCTGCGCTGGGATCTTCTGGCTGCTCGGCCTCAACGCGGGGTGATGCATGCCAAGATTTCGATGCTGGTCTGGCGCAACCATGTTCGGGTGTTGGTGGGTTCGGCAAATCTCACTGACAGTGGCTATCGCCGCAACCAGGAAACAGCGACTGCCATTGACTTCACACTGACGCAAACAGATAGGACGATGCTTGGTTCGCTGCTGCAATTCTTGCGCGAGTTGCTGGAGTTGACGGATGGCCCTGGACGAGGGCGGGCCTTGTCCGTGCTGGCATGGGTCGACGAGAACTTTCACGAACGAGGTATCGGCAAGTCGCATCTGAAGCGGCAGCTGGTCTTCGTCAGCCCGAAACGTGACAGCCTGTTCAAACAGTTGGCGGATCTTTGGCCGGGTGGGCCGATCCACGAGGCCCATGTCGTGAGCCCCTTCTTCGACAAGAAGCTGCAAGAATTTGGGCCTGAGTTCGCCCTTTGGGAGGCGTTGCGCCAACGCGGTGCTGCGCAGGTTCACTTTCACGTGGAGGGCGAACGCTCCGTGGATGGGGTTAGGTGGGCCCTGGCTGCTCCTTCGCATCTGATAGCAGCCCAGCCCAAGGGTCGGTCGGCGGCCGAAACCTTTCTGCACCCGGTCGCAACAAAACGGGTACCCACGGACAGCGGCGTGGAAGACCGGCCCTTGCACGCCAAGTCGATGGTGTTCGCTGATGACGCCTGTGTTCTGGTATGCATGGGATCCAGCAATTTCACATCCGCGGGCACGGGCTCCAATCCATCATCCGTGGTGAACATCGAGGCCAATGTCGTCTACGTTTTGCGCGCACCGCGTAGTGACTCGCTGAGGCAGTCGCTGCTGGCTCGCGTTCTCAACGGCGCCAAGCCTGTGCAGCAACTGGATGCGATTGACTGGGTGCCCGTGTTCGACGGCGAGGATGATGCTGGCGAAACGGATGTACCGCTGCCCCGATTCTTCGGCTTGGCGACTATCGGCCCAAGCGCTGAAGGTCATGCAGAGCTCCGTTTGAAATTCAACGGTACCCCACCAGAGGGATCCTGGCAGATCAGGGCGATGCAATCGCGGCGTTTCGACAGCGTTGAATGGGAGCGGATCGGCAGGCCAGCCTTGTTCACGCAAGCCTGTCCCGACAACGAGCCGCTACCGGTTAGCTTGGATGTCGAGTGGGGTGCAGACAAGGCTGCCGAATGGCCGGTCAATGTGGAACTTCCCAGCGTGCTGCCATCGCCGCCAGAACTCAAGGGGCTCTCACTCCAGGCGCTTCTTGAGCTGCTGGCTTCGGGGCGCCCCATGCATGAGGTGCTGCGCGCCTGGATGCGCAAGCAGCCAGACGACGACGAAACGGCGTTGGAGCAGTCCTTGGAGTTGATCGATCCGCACGCCAAAATCGATACCAGCGGTTTTCTGATTAAACGTACGCAGCGTGCCTGCGCAGCGCTCCATGGGCTACGTATGCGGATGGAGGAACCCGTGTTGTCCGAGGCCGCCATGGCTTGGCGAATCGATGGCCCGATCGGCGCTCGGGCCGTGATGGAGGCGATCCGCCGGCAATGCGACCCGCACCTTCCCGACGAATGGGCTTTTCTTCTCTGCGAGGCCATTCGCGAGTTGCGAGGGGCTCAGTTGGTGTCCGCGCATGGCGCGGAGGTGTCTCCTGTTATCCGCTCCATGCACGGTGCTTTTGTGAATTCGCTGGAGGGCCTGCTACCCGCGGCTACCAAGAAGTGCTCACAGGCGATGAAGCGGTTCCTACTTTCCACCCCGACTTCAGTCCTCGAATCTCATGTTGCTGCCTGACTCACTGAACCTGCACGTGCAGGGCCACATTGCTGAAGCGGACGCGCTTCGCCAACGGCATTCCGCGCAGACTATCCTCCGCCGGTTTGCCGATCAACCCGGCGTCGTCTTGGGCGACGAGGTTGGAATGGGCAAGACCTTTGTGGCGCTGGCCGTGGCATATGCGTTCATCAAGTCGAATCCGAAGCGGCCTGTCGTGGTGATGGCGCCCAGCGGCGTTGTCCAAAAATGGAGGCGCGACGCTGAGACTTTCAAGGAAGCCTGCATCTCTTCCGAACATGATCGCAATCTGATGCGCATCGCTAATGCAGACACCGGTGTCGATTTCCTGAAACTCCTGGACGACAAAGAAAGCCGCCGTGCCAATCTGATCATTTTGTCGCATGGTGCTCTGCACCGCCGAATGGCCGACCCCTGTGTCAAGCTTGCCGTGCTGCAGGCAGCGGTCAAGGGGCGGCGTGGCGCCGAGGGCCTGCGCAAGCGTTTGTCCCGCTTCGCGCCGATGCTGTTCAGACAGGCCAACAAGGCGGATGCTCAGTCCGACTTGTATGCCGACTTGCTGGAGCTTCCAACAAGCGAATGGAAGACAGTCTTGATCAAGCATGGGTGTCTGGAAGCCGGCGCTGACGACCCGGTCCCTCAGGCCTTTGTCGATGCCTTGACCAGCGCAGAGGTTGATCTCTATGACGTGTTCGCCGGTGTTGCCGAGCAGATTCCCGAGCGCAGTTCTGCGAACCTGAAACAACGCATCCGGTACGCACGCAACGTGCTTGATGGCCCGGGTGGTGCCATCGCCAAAGTGTGGCAACTCGCACTGGCCAGAAGTGATCTGAAGCTTCCGCTGCTGATCCTGGATGAGGCCCATCGCACGCGCAATCCGGCCACGCAACTGGCAGAGCTTTTAAGCGCATCGCACGAAGACCTTGACGGCGCAGGTGGTCAACTCGCCAACCGCTTTGATCGCATGCTCTTCCTGACGGCAACGCCGTTTCAGCTGGGGCACGCGGAACTGCTCAATGTTCTTTCGAGATTCGATGCCATTCGCTGGAAGGGCTCCAAGTCACCTTCGATGAAGCGTGAGGATTTCCGGCTCCAGATGGATACGCTCAAGCACGACCTGGATGTCATGCAGTCGGCCACCGAGCGGCTGGAGCGGTGCTGGAAGCACCTGCTGCCCATGGACTTCGAGGAGGGAAAACAAAGCCATGGCGCCGAATTTTGGACATTGGCCAAGAACAAGGGCGAAGCCGCATTGAAGGGCGTCGTCAACCAGCGCCTGGCTGCGGTGATGCTGGCCTATCGGGACGCCCATGCAGCCATACGTGATGCCGAGCGCCTGCTCAAGCCCTGGGTGCTCCGCTGCACCCGGCCGCTCATGCTGCCTGCGCCCCATCAGCAGATTCTCCGGCGCGAGCGCAGGGACGGTGCTGCGGTGCTGGATGAACTGCGGCTCGGTTCAACGAGTCTACGAAGCCAGGGCGGCATCAAGGTCGCTGACGAGCATACGTTGCCCTTCCTGCTCGCGGCACGTCTGCAAACCATGCCAGATGCGCCAAAGACGTTTGCTGCCGGGTTGGCCTCCAGCTTCGAGGCTCTGCTGGACACACGCAGGGATGGCCTGGATGAAGCAATGGCCGGGCGAGAATCACCGCCGCGGCTGCATTCCGGTCCCTGGTATGCGGCGCAACTTAGGCAAGCTGCCAGCGATCTGAACGCGCCGAGGTTCGACCGGCACCCAAAGATGAAGGCAAGCATAGACCTTGCCATGGCCTTGTGGCGCCGCGGCGAAAAGGTGCTGATCTTCTGTCAGTACCTGCAGACTGGTGCCGCGCTGCGCCGCCACTTGTCGGCCGCCATGCTTGACGAGATTGAAACCAAGGCGCTCGCTGCCATTGGCTGCCGGCCCGAAGAATTGGCTGCCAAGCTTGGTGCCATTGCAGCCAGTTTCGATCGGGATCGGCGGGCCGCTGCGTGCGCCTTGACGCTGCTGGACGGCCTGATCGGTAACTTTCCGACACTCCAGGATGAGGCCATTCGCGCTGCACTCGGCGATGTGCTCCTGCGCTTCCTTCGGACCCCGACGTTCCTGATCCGTTTTGCAGACTTGGGCGCCCAGGAACACGGTGAGGACTGGGTTCGCAGCATGTTCGAGCAGCGCGACGGATCTGGTCTGACCTTGACTGTCGTGATGACGCAGTTTCTTGAGTTTCTGGCCAAGCGACCCAGTCTCAAAGAGCGACAGGACTACCTGGACGCACTGACCCGGTTGCAGACCGGCAAACGGTCCGGTGCCAAGCTCGGCGCCTCCGTCGAGGACGACGCCGCCGAGGCTGGCGAGCGCGTCCAGTACGTCGGCAACGTGGGCCGTACCCATGGTGCCACAAAGCCAGAAATCCGCGAGCGCCTGACGTTAGGCTTCAACACGCCTTTCTATCCCGAGATCCTGATCGCCAGCAGCGTGATGACCGAGGGTGTGAACCTTCATCTCAACTGCCGCCATATCATCCATCACGATCTGGACTGGAATCCCAGTGTGCTGGAGCAACGCACCGGCCGTGTAGACCGCATCGGTGCCAAGGCGGAGCGCTGCGGGCATCCGATCCGGGTCTACTTGCCGTATGTTGAAGGATGCCAGGACGAGAAGTTATATCGTGTCGTCATGGATCGCGAGCGGTGGTTTGGCGTCGTCATGGGAGCGGAGCAATCGATGGAACGCGTGCTCTCCGCTGCTGCTTGGGAGCTGGACGCTCTGACTTCGCCGACAGAAGTACCCGAATCCTTGGTCAAGGAACTTCGAATGGATCTCCAGCCCTGAACATCCAAGGTGGCGTGGTTTCATGCTTCCTCAAACGAATCCAACTGTCCCCTGGAAACTATGTCGCCCACAATTCGTATCCAGGTGCACCGTGCCAATGTGATTTGACGAATGCTCATTTGATCAACGGGGGGATTTCATCCATGACAGACAGGCATGCCTCCGACACGACGGGCTTTTGCCATTCTGGAAATCGGTGGCCGGCCCGCCGCGCGAAAAGAGCAAGCCGGAGTCGCCCGAGCAGCTTCTGGTGTCGATCTGGGTGTGATATTCATCTATGCCCCGAAAGAGCACAAAAAAACCGCCCAAAGGCGGTTTCTCTGCTTTGCTGACAGCGCACCCGTTACAAACGGCGGGTGGCGGGCCACCCGGGCTGTTTGCCTGAAAGGGTCAGGCGGCCAGGGCCAGGGCTTTCACCTTGGCGGACAGGCGGCTCTTGTCGCGGGCGGCCTTGTTCTTGTGGAAGATGCCCTTGTCGGCAATGGTGTCGAGCACGGACTGGGCCTTGGCGAACAGTTCGGTGGCCTTGGTCTTGTCACCGGCCAGGACGGCCTTCTCGACGTTCTTGACGGCGGTGCGGTACTTCGAGCGCAGCGAAGTGTTGGCTGCGTTCAGCTTGAGGCCTTGGCGGGCGCGCTTGCGGCCCGATGCCAGGCGGGGGTTCTTTTTCTTGGGCTTTGCAGATGCCATGATGTGTGTTCCTTGTGTCTGAGGATGTTGTCAGCAAAGCCGACCATTATAGTTCACACGCTGTTTCCAGTCCATGGCTGCGCCAAACGCATACACTCGCCCGGGTGTCCCTGTTCAAAGCCGCTTCCACCGTATCGCTTCTGACCCTGGCCTCCCGCGTGACGGGCCTGGTGCGCGACCTGCTCATGGCGTCGATCTTCGGGGCCAATGTGCTGACCGATGCGTTCAACGTCGCCTTTCGCATTCCCAACCTGTTTCGGCGCCTGTTTGCCGAAGGGGCCTTCAGCCAGGCCTTCGTGCCGGTGCTGGCCGCGCACAAGACGCAGCACGGCGCCGACGCCACGCGCGGCCTGATCGACGACGTGGCCACGGCCCTGTTCTGGGTGCTGCTGCTGACCTGCGTGCTGGGCGCGGTGGGGGCGCCCGTGCTGGTGTGGGCCCTGGCCAGCGGGCTGCGCCCAGAAGGGTTCGACGCCGCCGTGTTCATGACGCGCTGGATGTTCCCTTATATCGGCTTCATGTCGCTGGTGGCGCTGTCGGCCGGCGTGCTCAATACCTGGCGGCGCTTTGCCGTGCCCGCGGCCACGCCAGTGCTGCTGAACCTGTGCATGATCGCCGCGGCCTGGTACGGCGCGCCGCAGCTTTCGCGGCGTGGCATCGAGCCCATCTATGCCATGGTGGGCGGCGTGATGGCCGGCGGCGTGCTGCAGCTGGCGGTGCAGGTGCCGGCACTGCTGCGCCTGGGGCTGCTGCCGCGCATTGGCATGGCCTGGGCTGCGGTGCGCGGGGCCTGGCGCGACGAGGGCGTGCGCCGCATCCTCACGCTGATGGCGCCGGCGCTGCTGGGCGTGGGGGTGGCGCAGATTTCGCTGATGATCAACACGCAGATCGCGTCCTACCTGGTGCCGGGCAGCGTGACCTGGCTGTTCTATGCCGACCGGCTGATGGAGTTTCCCACCGCCCTGCTGGGCGTGGCGCTGGGCGTGGTGCTGACGCCGCAACTGGCGGCAGCCCGGGCTGCGGGCGATGGCGAGCGCTATTCGGCCATGCTGGACTGGGGGCTGCGCATCGTGGTGCTGCTGGCCGTGCCCTGCGCCATCGGGTTGCTGACCTTCGCCACACCCCTGGTGGCCACGCTGTTCCACCATGGCGCCCTGCATGGAAGTGACGTGGGCCAGATAGCCGTGGCCCTGGCGGGTTACGGCGTGGGCCTGCTGGGCCTGGTGGCCATCAAGGTGCTGGCGCCCGGCTATTACGCCAGCCAGGACATTCGCACGCCTGTGCGCATCGCCATCGTGGTGCTGCTGGCCACCCAGGCCATGAACGTGGCGCTGGTGCCGCTGCTGGCGCACGCGGGCCTGGCGCTGTCGATAGGATTGGGGGCGCTGATCAACGCGCTGTGGCTGCTGACCGGGCTGCTGCGCCGCGGCAGCTTCCGGCCGCGGCCGGGCTGGGGCAAGTTGGCGCTGCAGGTGGTGGCGGCCAGCGCGCTGCTGGCGGTGTTTTTGGCCTGGGCGTCGATGCAGTTCGACTGGCTGGCGCTGCGCGCGCACAGTGTGCAGCGCGCCGGCCTGCTGGGGCTGCTGTTGTGCGCTGCGGCCATCCTCTACTTCGGCGCACTGTGGGCCTGCGGGCTCAGGCTGCGCGAGCTGTTGCGCCGGTAGGCGCCGGATCTTGGCGATGTCACTGAGCTACTCCGTTCCTACGCCTCTGGAATATTTCGCCGCCCTGGTGCAGGGCGCGCAGGGCGACAGCATTGCGCTGCTGGAGGCTGCGGCCTGCATCGCCCACGATGAATACCCGGATGTCGACGTGCAGCAGTTCCTCGACGACACGGACCGCCTGCAGGCGCGGCTACAGCGCCACATGCCGGAAGATGCCGAGCCGCTCAAGCGGCTGAACATCCTGAACCGCTTCTTCTATGGCGAGCTGGGCTTTGCCGGCAATCTCAACGATTACTACGCGCCCGACAACAGCTACCTGCACCTGGTGCTTCGCTCACGGCGTGGCATTCCGATCTCGCTGGCGCTGCTGTGGCTGGAGCTGGCCCAGGGTGTGGGCCTCAGGGCGCAGGGCGTGTCATTCCCGGGGCATTTCCTGGTGAAGGTGCTGATGCCGGCGGGGCAGGTGGTGCTCGATCCGATGACGGGGCATGCGTTGTCGCGCGAGGCATTGGGTGAGCGCCTGGAGCCGTTTCGTCAGCGCCAGGGCGCCGCGCAGGAAGAGGTGCCCCTGGGCCTGTACCTGCAGGCTGCATCCGCGCGAGAAGTCCTGGCGCGCATGCTGCGCAACCTCAAGGAAATCCACGGTGCGCGGCAGGATTGGCGGCGCCTGGTGGCCGTGCAGGACAGGTTGATCACGCTGTTGCCAGATGCCTGGGACGAGTGGCGCGACCGTGGCCTGGCGCATGCCGCCCTGGGCCAGTCACTGCAGGCCTTGCAAGACCTTGAGAACTATCTCGCGCATGCGCCTGTTGCCAGTGATGCGCAGGCCATTGCGCGGCGCGTAGAAGAGTTGCGCCGCGGCTCATGAGCCGCGCCGCAATGGCGCGGGCGCGGCCGGCCGGTCAGGCGCTTGCCTTGACGGCCAGCACCGGGCAATTCACGTTGAGCAGGATCTCCTGCGCCATGCTGCCCAGCAGCAGCTTGCCGACGGCCGAGCGCTTGCGCAAACCGATGACGAGCACCGATACCTGCAGCGCCGTGACGATTTCCTCGATCTCCTCGATGGCGCTCTTGCCGCGCACGAACTGCTTGAACTCCGCCGTGATGGGCAGCGTGGCCAGGCGCTCTTCCACGCGCTCGACCTCGTAGCCGTTGACGATGCTGGGGTCATCGCGGCCCCCGGGGCCGGCGTTGACGACGACCAGGCGCTCATTGCGCCGGGTGGCGATTTCGATCCCCTTGTCGAGCGCGGCCCGGCCTTCGGGGCGAGGAACGTAGGCGACGAGAATGGTCATGCGGTGTCTTCCTTGTGTGGTGTTGACGGGGGTAGGGTTGGAGCGGTAGCTCCAGCCGCCAGAATAGCGCAACGGTGAGTGCATTGGCGGGCCGCGTGCAAGCCTATACCAGGTGCGCCGCCTTCAACTCCTTCTTGAGGTAGGCGTAAAACAGCGGCGCCGCCACCAATCCGGCAGGGCCGAAGACCGCCTCGGTCACGAACATCACGGCCAGCAGTTCCCACACGCCCATATGGGTGCGCCGGCCCACCACCTTGGCGTTGATCACATATTCGGCCTTGTGGATCAGGATCAGAAAGGCCAGGCAGGCCACGGCGGCCATCGGCGACACCGACAGGCCCACCAGCGTGATGACCGCGTTGCACAGCAGATTGCCCACGATGGGCACCAGGCCGGCCAGGAAGGTCAGCGTGATCAGCGCCGGCGAATAGGGCAGCTTCAGGTCCCACAGGGGCAGCAGCACCAGCAGGAACAGGGCCGTGAGCAGAGAGTTGAAGGCCGCAATCCAGAACTGCGCCGCCACGATCTGGCGAAAGGCCTCGCCCATGCGGGCAATGCGCAGCACCAGCTGCTGCGTCAGCGGCCCACGTGCCGCGCCCACGCTGCGCACCGCTGCCAGCGCGCCTATGAGCAGACCCACGTAGGCATAGAGCAGGCCCGCGAGCCAGGCGCGGCCGGCCATGGCCAGGGCCCCCGCCTTGGCCGCCAGGTAGGAGGCCATGACGCGCTGCACCTCTTCGGTACCCGCGGGCAGTTGGGCGGCGATGTCGGGCGGCAGTTTTTCGCGCAGCTCAAGCACCGTGCGTGCCAGGTAGTCCAGCAGTTCGCGGTACTGCTGCGGCGCGTCGACGATGTAGGTGCGCGAGTGCGACAGCGCCAGCGCCAGCAGCAGCAGGGGCGAGAGCATCACCAGGGTCGCTGCCACGGTCTGACCACTGCGCGAATAGCCCCGGCCCCACGGCCCCAGGCGACGTAGTCGCACCAGCCGCGGAGCCAGCCAGCGCGTGAGAAAAAAGCCCACGCAGACACACAGCAGCCCCGGAAGCAGGCTGCATCGCATCACCAGCAGCAGGGCGCCGGCCATCAGGCAATAGCTGGCCACCGCAACGCCGCGTGTTGTCGGCGCCCAAGCTGGCTTGTGCGGTGGCGGTGACTCGGGTGGACCTTGTGGAGGTAGTCCCGCTGGCATCGTGGCTGCGATGCTGGGTCAGGCCACGACCACGGCCGCGCCCGTGCCGCGCTCGGCAATGGCGCCGATGGTGTACACCGATTCGCCCAGCGCGCGCAGCGTGGCGGCCGTGGCCTCTGCCGCCTCGGCCGGCACCACGACGATCATGCCTATGCCGTTGTTGAAGGTGCGGTTCATCTCGATGTCGTCGATGCCGGCGGTCTTCTGCAGCCAGGCAAAAAGTTCGGTCTTGGGCCAGCTGCCGGCCAACAGGTGGGCGGCCAGGCCATCGGGCAGCACGCGCGGAATGTTCTCCAGCAGGCCTCCGCCTGTGATGTGGGCCAAGGCCTTGATGCCGCCGGGTGAGGCGGCATCCTCCGAATGCGGGTGTTGGGCCAGCGCGGCCAGCACGTTCTTCACGTACAGGCGCGTGGGCTCCATGATGGCTTGCTTGAAGGGCTTGCCGTCAAGCTGGGCCGGTGTGTTGCTGCCCGCGCGCTCGATGCACTTGCGCACCAGGGAAAAGCCGTTGGAGTGCACGCCGCTGGAGGCCAGGCCCAGCACCACGTCGCCGGCCTGCACGTTCTTGCCGGTGAGGATCTTCGACTTCTCGACCGCACCCACGGCAAAGCCGGCCAGGTCGTACTCACCGGCGGGGTACATGCCGGGCATCTCGGCGGTCTCGCCACCGATGAGCGCGCAGCCCGACAGCTCGCAGCCCTTGGCAATGCCGCCGACCACGGCCGCTGCGGTGTCCACGTCGAGTTTGCCGCAGGCGAAATAGTCGAGGAAGAACAGCGGCTCCGCGCCCTGCACCAGCACGTCGTTGACGCTCATGGCGACGAGGTCGATGCCCACGGTGTCGTGCATGTTCCACTCAAACGCCAGCTTGAGCTTGGTGCCCACGCCGTCGGTGCCGCTGACCAGCACCGGCTCCTGGTAGCGCTTGGGCACCTCGAACAGTGCGCCGAAGCCGCCGATGCCGGCCATCACGCCTTCGCGCAGGGTCTTCTTGGCCAACGGCTTGATGCGCTCGACCAGGGCGTCGCCCGCGTCGATGTCAACGCCGGCGTCTTTGTACGAAATGGGAGGGGTGGCGGAGGAGCTCATGGAATTCAGGAAGGGGTTGGCGCGACGGCCCAAACGTGCAATTTTAGGCGTGGCGGCATGGATGGATGGCGAGCAGGCCCGTTGGCCGTGCATTCCCAAGGCAAAAAGCCCCGCCGTAAGGGCGGGGCTTGCTTGTTGCTTGCGGCCGTGATCAGAGCGCCCCGTTGCCCAGCACAATGCCTTCGCGCCGCGGGTCGGCTCCGCCCTGCAGCTGTGCCTGGCCGTCCTTGGTCACGCGCATGATGGTGGCCACGCCGCTGGACTGGGCGCCGCTGTTCACCGTATGGCCCTTGGCCTTGAGGCCGTTCACCAAGGCCGTCAGGTCGAGCGTGGTGTTGGAGCCGTCCACGTTGGTGGTCGGGCTGTTGGCGGCGCCGAAGTTGACCAGCGAGGTGGCCTGCTGCGCGTCCAGGCCCCAGTCCAGTGCCGCCACCACGGTCTTCATCACGTACTGGATGATTGCGCCGCCGCCGGGAGAGCCTGTGGCCATGAAGAAGTCGCCCGGCGCGCTGCCCTTGAAGACCAGCGTGGGCGCCATGGTGCTGCGCGGACGTTTGCCCGGCGCCACGCGGTTGGCTACCGGCTGGCCGCTGGCGTCCACCGGGCTGGCGGAGAAGTCTGTCAGCTGGTTGGTGAGCAAGAAGCCCTCCACCATGTGGAACGACCCCATGCTCGACTCCACCGTCGTCGTCATCGAGACCACGTTGCCGTAGGTATCGACCACCGAGAAATGCGTGGTTCCATACTCCACGGTCTTGTCCACCCCCTGCGGCACGGGGCCGAAGTCCCCTGGCGTCGCCGTGCCCATGCTCTTGTCCGTGCTGATGAGGCTGGCGCGCAGCTTGAGGTAGTCAGGGCTCAGCAGCGAGGACAGGCCCTGGGCCGGCAGCGGCACGAAGTCGGTGTCGGCCACGTACTTGTCGCGGTCGGCGTAGGCCAGGCGCTCGGCCTCGGACACCAGGTGCACGCCCATCACGCTGGGTATGCCGCCCTCGTTCGCCGGGGTCGTGGGGCCGTACTGCGCCAGGTTGAACTGGCCCAGAATGCCTAGCGACTGCGCGATGGCAATGCCGCCGGACGACGGCGGCGACATGGTGCACACATGGTAGGCGCCGCGGTAGTTGGTGCACACCGGATCGCGCTTCTTGGCGCGGTAGTTGGCCAGGTCGCTGAGCGTCATCAGGCTGGGTGTGATGGGCGTCCTGGCGGCATCGTCGCCCACCGACTGCGCGGCCTTGGCGATGATGGCCTTGGCCAGGTCGCCGGTGTACAGCGCATCTGCGCCCTGTGTGGCCAGGGTCTTGAGCGTCCTGGCGTAGGGCAGGTTGGTCATGGTGTCCCCCGTCTTGCGGGGCGAACCATCGGCATTGAAGTAGGTCGCCATGGCATTGGCGTCCAGCGCGAGGCTGCTGGCATTGCTGGCAATGGCCGCGCCCAGCCGCCCCGGGATCTGGAAGCCGTTGGTCGACAACTGAATGCCATAGTCGAACAGCCCGCTCCAGGCCAGCCGGCCATGCTCCTTGTGCGCCAGGTCCAGCATGCGCATCACGCCGGGTACGCCAATGGAGCGGCCGCTGCGCCGTGCCGACGGCACCGGCGCGGGCGAGTTGGGATCGTCCTGGTTCTGCCGCGCAAGGTAGTAGCCGGTGGCGGCTGCGGGGGCGGCCTCGCGCCCGTCGTAGGCCGTGACCTTCTTGCTGTTGGCGTCGTAATACACCATGAAGGCGCTGCCGGCAATCGTGCTCGACTGTGGCTCCACCAGGCCCAGAACGGCCTGCATCGCGACCGCGGCATCGACGGCCGAGCCGCCGGCCTTGAGGATGTCGCAGCCGGCCTTGGTGGCCAGTGGCGTGTTGGCGACCGCCATGTACTTGCTGGAATATTTCGCCGTCAGGCCCAGGCGGTAGCCTGTGGCCGCCTCGGGGGCTGCCGGATCGCCACTCACGCCCGAGCCGACCACCACGGGGGCGCCGCTGCTGCTGCGTACCGTACAGCTGTTGGGGTCGCTGTCGACTATGGGAAAGAGGCCGCTGCTGCCTCCGCAACTGGTCAGCAAGGCCGCCGCAGCCAGCGGTGCCATGATCCAAAGCATGTTCTTGCGCATAGGTTTCCTCGTCTGTAGTCAAAGAAATTCCACGATCCAAGGCGTGGGCGCTGGGCCCGGCGCTGCCATCGTTGGCGCGGGACAGCTTAAGTCATGGGGGCCGTTGGTCATGGCTGGTAAATACCCGGGTGGCTGCAGGATGCCCGCAGCAAGTTCAGGCGACGACTAAAATCTGTTGTTTACGCCCTGTTTCGCTCCCTGGCCCGCTTGCATGCGGCAGGGCATGTCCCCTGAATGCCGCACTTTCCGCACATGTCCCCATTCACCGCCCCGGCCATTGGCCGGAGGCTCATATGAGCCCCATGCGGCAGCTGGCGCTGGACATCGGCCTGGCGCCCGTGCCGACCCTGGCGCGCTTTTTTGCCGGCCCCAACGAGGCCGTGCTGCAGCATCTGCGCCTGGCCGTCGAGAGTGGCAGCGGAGGCGTCTTGCGCTCCAGCGTACCCGTGTACCTGTGGGGCGAGGCCGGCAGCGGCAAGACGCATTTGCTCAAGGCCGTGCAGGAGGCGCTGCGCACGCAGGGCCAGCGCGTAGGCTGGATGCAGGCCGATACCGACTACCCGCCCGCGTTTGATGAGGGCTGGGCCGCCGTGCTGCTCGACGACGTGCACCTGTACTCCACCGCGCAGCAGGCCGTGGCCTTCAACTGGTTTGTCAACGCCACCAGCCCGGCGGCGGGTGCGCCGCGCTGGGTGCTGGCCGCGGGCAGCCTGCCGCCGGCCGACCTGCCGCTGCGCGACGACCTGCGCAGCCGCCTGGGCTGGGGCCATGTGTTCCAGCTGCAGTTGCTTGACGAGCCGGCGCGCCGCACCGTGCTGCGCCAGGAGGCCGATGCGCGCGGTGTCTTCCTTGGTGACGAGGTGATGGACTACATGCTCAAGCGCTTCTCGCGCGACCTGGGCAGCCTGGTGCAGCTGCTGGACCGGCTCGACAGCTTTGCGCTGCGCACCCAACGAGCCATCACCATCCCGCTGCTCAAGACCATGCTGGAAACCGAGTAGCGCCTTCCATATACACCACACACGCATGACATCCGAGACACAGGCGCAACGCCGCCGGCTGGCACTGTTCGACCTGGACCACACGCTGCTGCCGCTCGACTCCGACTATGAGTGGGGCGAGTTCACCATACGCATAGGCTGGACCGACCGCGAGGAATTCGGCCGGCGCAACAAGGCCTTCTACGACGACTACGTGGCCGGCCGGCTGGATGTGCACGACTACGTGCGCTTCGCCACCGAAGCCGTGCGTGAGCGCGGCGCCGATGCCGCGGCCGGCGCGCACGCGCAGTTCATGCGCGAGGTGATTGCGCCTGCCATCCATGACCAGGCGCTGGCCCTGCTGAGCCGCCATCGCGACGCGGGCGACGAGGTGCTGATCATCACCGCCACCAATGAATTCATCACCCGCCCCATCGCCCAGGCCCTGGGCGTGGAGCAGCTGCTGGCGCTGGAACTCGAGCGCGACGAGGGTGGCTGGATCACCGGCGGCATTCGCGGCGTGCCCACCATGCGCGAAGGCAAGGTGCGGCGCATGGAGCAATGGCTGGCCGAGCGCGGCCTGTCGTGGCAGGACGTGGACAGCACCTTCTACAGCGACTCCATGAACGACGTGCCGCTGCTGGAGAAGGTGAACCACCCCGTCGCCACCAACCCCGACCCGCGCCTGCGGGCCCTGGCCGAGCAGCGCGGCTGGCCCATCCTGGACCTGTTTCCCTCACAACAACAATGATCAAGACCTTCATCGACAAACTGCTGGGCAAGGGCGCCGCCGGCGCGGGCCGCGCGCCCAAGAACCGCTTTGGCAAGCGCGCCGAGGTGCCGGCCGCGGTGCACGGCATCAACCCCGAACTCGTGGATCGCCGCGCCACCGACGTGGTGCGCACGCTCAAGCAGGCGGGCTTCGAGGCCTACATCGTCGGCGGCGCCGTGCGCGACCTGCTGCTGGGATTGAAGCCCAAGGACTTCGACGTGGCCACCAACGCCACGCCCGAGCAGGTCAAGGGGCTGTTTAGGCGTGCCTTCATCATCGGCAAGCGCTTTCGCATCGTGCATGTGGTGCATGGGCGCGGGCGCGAGCATGAGGTGATCGAGGTCTCCACCTTCCGCGCCTACCTGGACAACGCCGCGGCCGAGCAGGTCAGCGGCAACGAGAAGACCAGCAAGCACGCCCTGGCCGGCATGCAGCATGCCGTGGACGCCAGCGGCCGCGTGCTGCGCGACAACGTCTGGGGTCCGCAGGACGAGGACGCCACGCGGCGCGACTTCACCGTCAACGCCATGTACTACGACCCCGAGACCGAGGTCGTGGTGGACTTCCACAGGGGCATAGAGGACGCGAAGAAACGCGTGCTGCGCATGATCGGCGACCCGGCCACGCGCTACCGCGAGGACCCGGTGCGCATCATCCGCGCCGTGCGCTTCGCCGCCAAGCTGAGCCCGCTGGGCTTTGCGCTCGAGCCCAAGACCGCCAAGCCCCTGCTGGCCTGCGAGCCGCTCCTGCAGGAGGTGCCGCAAAGCCGTTTGTTCGACGAAATGCTCAAGCTGCTGCAGACCGGCCATGCGCTGGCCTCCGTCGCGCAGCTGAAAAAACTGGGGCTCGAAAAAGGCATCTACCCGCTGCTCGACGTGGTGGTGGAGCGCGCCGAGCTGCCCTTCGTGCAGGCCGCGCTTGCCGACACCGACCGCCGCGTGGGCGAGGGCAAGACCGTGGCGCCCAGCTTTCTGCTGGCCTGCGTGCTGTGGCAGGACGTAAAGGCCGGCTGGGAGCAGCGCCTGGCGCGCAACGAGCACGCCTTCCCGGCGCTTCAGGAGGCCATCGACGAGGTGTTCGACAAGCGCATCGGCGACGTGTCCGGCCGCGGCAAGCTGGCGGCCGACATGCGCGAGATCTGGGTCATGCAGCCGCGCTTCGAGAAGCGCTCGGGCAGCACGCCCTTCAGCATGATTGCGCATATCCGCTTTCGTGCGGGCTTCGACTTCCTGCGCCTGCGCGCCGACGTGGGCGAGGTCGAGGAGGGCCTGGCCGAGTGGTGGCAGCAGTTCTCGCTGGCCGACGACGCACGCCGCGAGGACATGATCGACCAGATGCGCGAGGAGCAGCGCACGCGCCAGCGCAAGGCCCAGCCCGTGGCGCGGCGTGTACCCAAGGCGGCCGACGCCGCAGCGGCCGAGGCGCCGGCCGGGGAGGACCTGCCCCTTGACGCCGCCGCACCCAAGAAGCGCCGCCGCCGGCGCCGCAAACCCGCGGGCGGTGCGGCCGAGGGCGGCGGCCATTCCAGCGCGGCCGGCGACGCGTGAGCCGCGCCACCCAAGCTGGCCCGTCGGAAGCCGGCGCCGTGAGCGCCTGGATTGCCCTGGGCGCCAATCTGGGCGACGCACGCGCCGCCCTGCGCGGTGCCCTGCAGGCCATGGCGGTGCTGCCGGACACGCGGTTGCTGGCCGTGTCTTCGTTGTACCGCAGTGCACCCGTGGATGCGCTCGGCCCCGACTACCTCAACGCCGTGGCCGAGCTGCAGACCGGCCTGGCGCCACTCGACCTGCTGCACGCACTACAGGCGATAGAGCAGGCCGCCGGCCGCGAGCGGCCCTACCGCAACGCGCCGCGCACGCTAGACCTGGACCTGTTGCTCTACGGCGAGCAGCGCCTGGAAGGCGCCGAGCTCACCGTACCCCACCCACGCATGTGGCAGCGTGCCTTCGTGCTGCTGCCGCTGGCCGAGCTGCGGCCCGGCTGGGTCACGCCGGCGCAGCTGCAGGCGGTAGCGGCCCAAGCCATTGAGCGCCTGGACGCGCCGTCCGCCTGGACCCGCTGAAAGCCACCAGGACGTTAAGCACCTCTTCAGTTTGTACGGCTCACACTGTGGGGATGCCCGAAGTGCCCGGACCGGATTTTTTGACACCCGCCGACTCCTCCCATGACCAATTCACCAAAGGCGGAATCCGCCGCCCGCAAGGCGCCAACTCGGCCATTGACAACAGGGGCTGGACTCTCGGAGGGGCGCACATGAAGGCGGCAGCCCGTCGGCCTGTCTGGCGCGCCAGCCTGGCCGCACTGGCCCTCATACTCGCCTGGCTGGCCGCCACGGCCTGGATGCGCCCGCTGCTGCTGCCCGACGAGGGGCGCTATGCCACCGTGGCCTGGGAGATGCTGCGCTCGGGCGACTGGCTCACGCCCACGCTCGACGGCCTGCCGTTCTTCCACAAGCCGCCGCTGTTCTACTGGATCACGGGCGCGGCGCTGTCGCTGGCCGGGCCTACCGAGCTCGCGGGACGCGCCGCGTCCATCGTGGGCGCCACGCTGGGTGCATTCGCGCTCTACCTGTTCACGCGGCGCTGGTGCGGCGGTGCGAGCGCCAGGCGTGTGCTGCTGCTGCTCCTGGCCCAGCCGCTGTTCTTCGTGGGCGGGCAATACGCCAACCTGGACATGCTGGTGGCCGGCTGCATCACGGCCACGGTGCTGGCGCTGGCCCATGCCGCCCTGTGCCATGAGCATGGACTGGCCTACCGCCGCATGCTGTGGCTGGCCTATGGCCTGGCGGCGCTCGGCGTGCTGGCCAAGGGGTTGATCGGCTTCGTGATACCGGCCATGGTCGTCGGCCTGTGGCTGCTGCTGCGCCGGCGCTGGCGCACGCTGCTGGCCCTGCTGTCGCTGCCGGGCCTGATGCTGTTCCTGGCCCTGGCAGCGCCCTGGTTCTGGGCCATGCAGCAGCGTTTCGACGGCTTTCTGCACTACTTCTTTGTGGTGCAGCATTTCCAGCGGTTTTCCGCAGGCGGCTTCAACAACGCGCAGCCGTTCTGGTTCTACCCCGTGGTGCTGGCGCTGTGCAGCCTGCCCGCCATCCTGTGGGCGCGCGGGGTGTTTGCGCGCGGCTATTTCGGTGCCGCCGGACCGCATGGCGCCGTGCGCCTGCTGATGGCGCTGGCCGTGGGCTGCGTGCTCCTGTTTTTCTCACTACCGCAGTCCAAACTGCTGGGCTACATCCTGCCGGCCGTGCCGCCGCTGGCCTGGCTGATCGCCGACGCCAGCGCGCGCGCGGGCGAACCCATGGGGCGCCGGCGCCTCTGGTGGGCCACGCTGGCCTGCGGCGCGTTGGTGGGGCAGGCGCTGGTGGTCGGCCTGACGCTGGACCAGCGCCATTCCACGCGTGGCCTGGGCCTGGCGCTGGGGGCGCGGCATCAGCCCGGCGAGCCGGTGTACATGCTCAAGGGCTACCGTTACGACGTGCCGTTCTATGCGCGCCTTTCGCGGCCGGTGTTCGTGGTCGATGACTGGAACGACCCCGAGGTCGCGCAGCGCGACAACTGGCGCAAGGAGATTGCCGACGCCGCGGCGTTCGATCCGGCCCTGGCCCGGCGCCTGCTGCTGACCCCCGAGGCCCTGCCCGCGGCGCTGTGCCGCGGCGGCGTCGCCTGGATGGTGGGCGGCGACTATCTGCGCGAGAGCTACCCGTTCCTGGAGCAGGCCCAGGCCGTGTACACGGCCAATGGCCAGACCCTCTGGCGCGTCGATCCACGTCAGGCGGCGCAGGCCGCGGTGCTGGGCTGCACCAATGGCGAGCCGGCGGGCAAGTAGCTGCGCGGCGGCCCGAAAGGGTCAATCGACCTTGGCGCCCGTGGCCTTCACCAGCTGCTGGTACTTGGCGCGCTCGGCGGCCATGAAGGCGTCGAACTGCTCGGGCGTGGTGGGCACGGGCTCGGCCATCAGGGCCTCGAAGCGGGTCCTGGTCTCGGGCGCCTTGAGGGCGTCGGTGAAGGCCTTGTTCAGCTTGGCAATCACGGGCTTGGGCGTGCCCGCGGGCGCCACCAGGCCCCACCAGGTGTCGATGGCGAAGCCCTTGAAGCTGTTCGACAGCGGCGGCACGCCGGGCAGCATGGGGCTGGCCGCGAGCGAGGTCACGGCCAGCGCGCGGAGCTTGCCGGCCTTGATGTTGGGCGCCGCGGCGGCCAGGTTGTCGATGTTGAAGTCCACCTCGCCGGCCAGCAGCGCCAGCTGCGCGGGGCTGGCACCGCGGTAGGGGATGTGCAGGGCGTAGATGCCGGCCTTCTGCTTGAACATCTCGCCCGCCAGGTGGCCGGCGCTGCCATTGCCGCCGCTGCCGTAGTTGAGCTTGCCCGGGTTGGCGCGGGCGTAGGCGATCAGGTCCTGCACGCTGTGGATCTTGAGCTGCTCGGCGCGCGCGGCGTTGACCACCAGCACGTTGGGCACGCGCACCATCTGCGTGATGCCGGCGAAGTCCTTGGCCGCGTCATAGGGCATACGGCCGTAGAGCCAGGGGTTCACGGCATGCGTGGCCGTGGCCGCGATGCCTATGGTCAGGCCGTCCGGCGCCGCCTTGGCGACCAGGTCGGCGCCGATGTTGCCGCCGGCGCCGGCCTTGTTGTCCACGACCACCACGCCCAGCGTGTCGCGCACGCGCTCGGCCAGGGCGCGCGCCGTCACGTCCAGCGGGCCGCCGGGCGCATAGGGCACGACCAGGCGTATGGGACCCTCTTGTCCATGGCTCAAGGGAGCGGTAAATGCCGCACCGAGGGCGGCCGTCATAAGGAGGAGGTTTCTGCGCTTCATAGGCCGCCATTGTGCAAAAGCCGGCTTTGGCCGGCCCGGGCCGGGGCAATACCACCATAAAACGCAGAGGGCGCTGCGGCCTGTATCGGCCGTGGCGCCCCCTTTGGCGATGTCGTGGGTTACTGAATCTGGATGCCGCTGTCCTTGACCACGCGCGCCCACTTGGTGGTCTCGGTCGCAAGATGTTCCGCCAGGGCCTGGCGCGAGCCACCGAGCGGCGTGGCGCCCATGGTGGCCAGGCTCTTTTTCACCTCGGGGTCTTGCAGCACCTCGTTGACCTCGGCATTCAGGCGATCGACGATGGCCACCGGCGTGCCCTTGGGCGCCAGCAGCGCGAACCAGGTCGATGACTGCAGCTTGGGGTAGCCCAGCTCGGTGGTGGTCGGCACATCGGCCAGCGCCTGGGAGCGCGTGGGCGCCATCACCGCCAGGGCGCGCAGCTTGCCGGCCTTGACCTGCCCGACCACGCCCGGCACCAGCTGGAACATGGCCTGTATCTCGTTGGACATCAGGTTCGTCGTCGCCTGGCCCGGCGCCGCATAGGGCACATGCACCAGCTTCGTGCCGGTCTCGCGCTTGAAGAGCTCGCCGGCCAGGTGCATGGAGCTGCCATTGCCGGTGGAGCCGTAGTTCAGGCGCTCGGGGCTGGACTTGGCAATGCCGACGAACTCCGCCAGGTCGCGCGCCGGAAGTTCGTTGTTGACCACCAGGATGTTGGGCACATCGGCGACCAGGGCAATGGGCACGAAGCTCTTTTGCGGATCGAAGGGCAGGCCGTGGTACAGGCTGGGGTTCACGGCCAGGGTGCCGGCCCAGGAGAACAGCAGCTTGAAGCCATCGGCCGGGGCTGACGCGGCGGCGGTCGCGCCGATATTGCCGTTGGCGCCGCCGCGGTTGTCCACGATGACGGCGGTCTTGAGCCTCTTGGACAGGCGATCTGCCAGCAGGCGGGCGATGGTGTCGCCCGTGCCGCCGCCACCCGGTGCCGGAACGATGATTTGTATGGGCTTGTCGGCGGCGGGCCATTCGGCGGCCGCCGAAGCCGGGGCCGCCAGGCCGGTGCCGAGCGTGCAGGTCAGGGCAAGAGTGAAAAGTGAATTACGCATGGTTTGTCTCCGGAGGGAATTATCAAGATCAGCAGCTTTGCGTTGGCTTTACGGGGGCTTTAGCGTCAGGCGCAGGCCAGGCTGTCCTGGAACTGGTGCGCGGCGCGTACCACGGCGCGGATGCTGGCGTCCGTGGCCGCCACGGGCAGCACGCAGCCCGGGCCAATCATGAGGCGGCGGCCGCCGGCCTGGGTCAGCGCCTCGTGTACCTGGTCCTCTATGTCCTGTTCGCTGCCGCGCAGCAGCGTGCCGTGTTCGTTGATGCCGCCCACGAGCAGACGCGGAAAGCCCTCTGCGGCCTGCGCGATCGTCGGCGCGGTCAGGCGATCGTGCCAGTTGAACATCTGCGCCGGGTAGTCGGCCAGCAGGTCGAACATGATGTCGTCGCCATGGGCGTGCAGCATGTTGAGCCGGGCCTTCCCGCGCAGCGCCTCAAGCACCATCAGGTCATAGCGCTTGCCGAAGTGCTCGTATTCGGCCTCGCTCAGGAGGCGGTGCGACGCCAGCTGCGTGGCGAAGAACAGGCCGTGGGCGCCCTTTGCCAGCGCATCCAGCGCGAAGCGTATCGTGACCTCGGTGATGACCGTCAGTGCGCGCTCCAGATCCTCGGGCGCCAGGCGCAGGTCGGCGAACAGCCTGTCGCTGGACATCTTGCGCGCCGTTGTCAGCGGGCTGAACACCGTCTGCAGCAGGGGTACCCGGCCGCCAAGCGCCTTGGCCGTGGCCGCCAGGGCGTCGTTCTGCCGGCCATACGAGCCGCTGCGCACATCCAGCGCGGCGATGCGCCGCCAGTCCTCGGTGCGCTGGACGGCCGCCTGAATCACCTCGCGCGCGCCGTTGGCAGCCCCGCGGTAGGCGCTGACGGCGCCCCAGTCCTCGACGCCATAGGTGCCCGAAGGCATGAACTTCACCAGGTCGAACTGCCACTTGTCCTGCCACTGCAGCGTGTGCGCCACCAGCTTGTCGGGGTGCAGGTCGTCGTCGGGAAAATGGCGCCACAGGGCGACCGGGGGCCTGTCGGTGGCCTCGCCGTGGATCGCCGCCTCGACGCGCTGCCAATGGTTCATGGACTGCATGGACTGTCTCCGTGTTGTCGTTGCCAAACCGTCTCTGGCGGTTTTTCAACTGGGTTGGGATGCAGTCAGTTTTCCATGCAGGGCGCGCCGCTACAAACGAGTTGATTCAAAAGTTCCATTCGTCAAAGACAAAAGCTCATCCAGGCTCAGCATGCCGCGCTGTCGCGATAGGCGCCGCGCAGCTGCTCCAGCAGGGCCAGGGCGTGGATCGAGAGCAGCGTCTCGTCGCTCCTGGCGCACACGCTCAGCCGGCGCAGAGCCCAGGGCTCCTGCAGGCCTAGGGTCTGCACGCCGTCGCCCTGCAGGTTGCGCAGTACCGAGCGCGGCACGATGGCGATGCCCGCGCCCGAGCGCACCAGCGCAATCACGGCGGAAAAGCCCGCGACCTGTATGCGCACGTCGATCGGGTAGCCCAGCGCCGCGGCCTTGCCGACGATGAAGGTGTGGATGGCCGTGCCGCTGGCCAGCGAGACGACGGGGTGGGCCAGGCAATCGACGAAGCGGGCCCTGCCGTCCTGCCCCAGCGCCTGCTCTTTGGGCGCGACGATGACCAGCTCGTCCTCGTGGTAGGGCCAGAACCGCACGTCGGGATGCTCGTCGTTCCAGGTGACGACGCCGATGTCGGCCCGGCCCTCGGCCACGCTTGACACGATCTCGTGGCTCAGGCGCTCCTCCAGCGACACGCGCACCGCGGGGTAGGCTCGCAGGAAGTTGGATAAGTCCTCGGGCAGGTAGGAGGCGATGGCCGTGCTGTTGGCAAACAGCGTGACATGGCTCTTCACGCCCTGGGCGTAGGGTGCCAGGTTGGCGTGCATCTGCTCGAGCTCCGCTAGGCAGCGGCGGCAATGCTCCAGCATCACCTGGCCGGCGCGGGTCAACGACACGCCGCGGGCCTCGCGCACGAACAGCCGCGTGCCCAGGCTCTCCTCCAGCTGCTTGATGCGCAGGCTGGCCGAGGAGGGGGCAAGAAAGCAGTGGGCGGCGCCGCGCGAGACGTTGCCGGCATCAGCGACGGCGACGAAGAGGCGCAGATCGACCAGGCTGTAATGCATGAGCTTTTGCATTTGACAAATACTGCTTGTGAGAATGCCCGTTTGTACACCAGCCAGGCCGATGCAAGACTGTGGGCATCCCGGGCAGCCGTGCTCGGGGCCATCAGCCAAAGGAAACTCGATAAATGTTGTCAATTCAAGTCATCGCCCCGGAGGATGCGCTGTACGCCCTTGGTCAATCCAGGGGCTGGGTCGTGGAGGCCGTGCGCCGCATAGAGCGCGATTACCAGCGCTCGTCAGACACCCATTTGCTGCAGGTGGACCTGCCCGCCATGCCGCAGGTGCGGCTTTACCTGAAGGACGAATCCACCCACCCCACAGGCAGCCTCAAGCACCGGCTGGCCAGGTCGCTGTTCCTCTACGGGCTGTGCAACGGCTGGATCCGCGAGGGCACGACCATCGTGGAGGCCTCGTCGGGCAGCACGGCCGTGTCCGAGGCCTATTTCGCGCGCCTGCTGGGCCTGCCCTTCGTGGCGGTGATGCCGCGCGGCACCTCGCCGGCAAAAATTGCGCTAATCGAGTTCTATGGCGGGCGCTGCCATTTCGTCGACGGCTCCGGGCAGTTGTATGCCGAGGCCGAGCGCCTGGCGCGCGAGTGCAAGGGCCATTACATGGATCAGTTCACCTACGCCGAGCGGGCCACCGACTGGCGCGGCAACAACAACATCGCCGAATCCATCTTCCAGCAGATGCGCGGCGAGCCGCACCCCACGCCGGCCTGGATCGTGGTCGGTGCGGGCACGGGCGGCACATCGGCCACCATAGGCCGCTACATCCGCTGCCAGGGCCATGCCACCCAGCTGTGCGTGGTGGATCCCGAGCATTCGGTGTTCTACGACTATTTCCAGCAGCGCGATGCGTCGATTACCAGCAGCCGCGGCTCGAACGTGGAGGGCATAGGCCGGCCGCGCGTGGAGCCCTCCTTCGTGCCCGACGTCATCGACCGCATGGAGCGCGTGCCCAACGCCGCGTCCTACGCCGCCATCCGCGTGCTGCAGCGCCTGGTGGGGCGCAGATACGGCGGCTCTACGGGCACCGACTTCTATGCCGCCATGCAGCTGGCCTGTGAAATGGCGCGGCGCAACCAGGCCGGCTCCATCGTGACCCTGGCCTGCGATTCGGGCGACCGCTACCTGGACAGCTACTACAACGACGACTGGCTGCAGTCCAATGGCTATTACATCGCGCCCTATATGGCGCAGCTGGAGGAGGCCTGCACGCACGGTGTGTGGCATGACCCGGCACGGCGCGCCCAGCCTGCCGTGCGCGAGGCCGCGGAGTCGGTGGCGGGGTGACGCGGCTCAGCCGCCGTGCTTGTCGGCCTCGGAGGTGAAGGCGTCGGCGTAGAACTCATCGGGCGGCAGGCCGCGCTCGGTGCTGTAGGCGACGCGCGCCGAGTCCACCACGATGGGTGCGCCGCAGGCATAGACCTGGTGGCCCGACAGGTCGGCGATGTCGTCCATGACGGCCTGGTGCACGAAGCCCGTGCGGCCCGTCCAGCCGTCCTCGGGCAGGGCGTCGGAAACCACGGGCACGTAGCGCAGATGCGGCATCTCGGTCAGGCGCTCGCGCACCCAGGCGTCCATGTACAGGTCCGGTGGACGGCGCGCGCCCCAGTACAGCGTGGCAGGGCGCGTGAGCCCCAGGTGCTGCATGCGCTCGATCAGCGCCTTGATGGGTGCAAAGCCCGTGCCCGAGGCCAGGAAAACCATGGGCTTGTCCGAGTCCTCGCGCAGGAAGAAGCTGCCGAACGGCCCCTCGACGCGCAAGATTTCCTTTACCTTCAAGGCGCTGAACACATGGTCGGTGAACTTGCCGCCCGGCATGTGGCGTATGTGCAGCTCCACGCCGGGCGCGGCCTCCTGCTGGTGCGGCGCCGTGGCCATGGAGTAGGCGCGGCGGCTGCCGTCACGCAGAATGAATTCGATGTACTGGCCCGCGTGGTAGCGGAAGTTGTCGTTGGCCGGCAGCTGCAGGCGCAGCTGCATCACGTCCGGCGACAGGCGCGTGAGCGTGGACACGCGCACGGGCAGCTTGCGGATGGGGTAGGCGCTCTCGTCGGTCACCTGGCGCGATTCCAGCACCACGTCGCTCAAAGGCCGGGCGCAGCAGGTGAGCATGTAGCCGGCCTCTTCTTCCTCGACGCTCAGTGCCTTGTGCTGGTGTTCGCCGTGCACCACCGAGCCGCTCAATTTTTTGCACTTGCACGAGCCGCAGGCACCGTCCTTGCAGCCGTAGGGCAGGCCCACGCCGCTGCGGATGGCGGCCGCCAGGATGGGCTCGCCGGCCTGCGCCTCGAAGGCGCGGCCGCTGGGCTGCACGCTGATCTGGTATGCGGTCTCGGCGCTGGTCATGGCAATGGGTATCCTTGGAGTCGTCTAAAGCTTATGCAAAGCGGCCGATTTTGCCCTCAAACCAAAACCCTCTTGGCGCCCTGCCGGCGCGCTTTCGGCGCCAGCGCCTGCTCATCATCGGCTGCGGTGACGTGGGCCTGCGCGTGGCGCGCGGCCTGGGAAAGGGCGGCCCGCGCGTGCTGGCCCTCACCTCCACGCCCGCGCGCGCGCCCCTGCTGCGCGCCGCCGGCATCACGCCGCTCGTCGGCAACCTGGACGACGCAGCCACGCTGGCGCGCCTGGCCGGCCTGGCCACGCGCGTGCTGCATCTGGCACCGCCGCCGGGCGAGCGCGAGGTCGGGCCGCGCTGGTGGCTGGACCCGCGTAGCCAGGCCCTGGCGCGCGCGCTGCGCCGGCGCACGCTGCCGCAGGCGCTGGTCTATGCCTCCACCACCGGCGTGTACGGCGACTGCGCGGGCGGCTGGGTGGCCGAGTCGCGCCCCGTGGCGCCCGCCACGCCGCGCGCCCAGCGCCGCGTGAATGCTGAAGCTGTGATGCGCCACCTGCGCCGCGCGGGCGTGTGCGTGAGCGTGCTGCGCGTGCCCGGCATCTACGCCCCCGACCGCGAGGGCGGCACGCCCGAGGCGCGGCTGCGCCGCGGCACGCCGGTGCTGGCGGCGCCCGACGATGTCTACACCAACCACATCCACGCCGACGACCTGGCGCGCGCCTGCCTGGCGGCGCTGTGGCGCGGCCGGCCGCAGCGCACCTATAACGTGGCCGACGACAGCCAGCTGAAGATGGGTGACTACTTCGACCTGGCGGCCGACCTCTACGGCCTGCCGCGCCCGCCGCGCGTGCCGCGCAGCCTGGCGCAGGAGCAGCTGCCGCTGTCGCTGCTGAGTTTCATGGGCGAGTCGCGCCGCCTGGTCACCACGCGCATGACGCGCGAGCTGCGCCTCTGCCTGCGCTACCCCACGGTGCGCGAGGGGCTGGCTGCCGAGCGGCTTATTCAGCGCGGATAGGTATTGCCCTTACCGTCGTAGCAGCGGAACACGTTGCAGTTGGCAATCTCACGCTGCGGCGGCGCTGGCATGGGGCGCGGCGGCGCGACCACCGTGGGGCGCGCGTAGTAGGGCGATGTGTAACTGGAGCGGTAGCCGCGGCTGCGCTCGGTGCGCGCGTACTCGGCGGGGCTGAGGCAGGCCAGGTCGGCCTGGCGCTGGGCGGCATCCAGCCGCGTCTGCTCGTCATACAGGCCCTGGCCCAGGGTGGGCAGCAGATCCTGCAGGTTCTTGCGCGCGCGCTGGCATTCCAGCGACTGGGCGGGGTCGTAGACCGCGGAGGGCTGGGCGCTGCGCGCGGCAAGCTCGGCCTGCTGCGCCGCGCGGCGCTGCTGGGCCTCCAGTTGCTGGCGCTCGTGTTTGTGCTGCAGGGCCTCGGCCGCCTGTTCGCGCTCCTGCGCGATCTCCTGCGGGCTCTTGCGCGCCTCCACCTCGCGCACCGCTTCGCCGCGGCGGCAGTCGCCGTCGGTGTAGGTGATCTTGCCGGTGGCCGGGTCGGTGCAGCGCACCACCTGGGCCGCGGCCGGCAAGGTGTGGGAAGCGGCGATGGCCAAGACCAGGGCCGGGCCGGTGCGGTGCAGAAGTGACAAGGGCATGGCTTACCAGGTGCCTGTGTCGAGCAAGGGCATCAGCGCCAATCGGGCCGCGGGCCACCAGGCCGCGGCGCCATGACCTGGTTGCGGCGCTGGCGCTCGGCCTCGTTCTCGGCGTGGCGGTCACGCTCGAACTGCTCGCGGCGTGCGCGCATGTCATTCGAGTCGGGGCGCTGCAGGGGGCGCTCATCCCTGAAGCGGCGATCCATTTCGCGGCGGCGATTGTCTTCCCAGCGCTGCGCCTCCCAGCGCTGCGCTTCGCGGCGCTGTTGGGCATCGCGCCATTGGCGTTCCCGCCATGCGTCCTCGCGCCAACCGGTCGGCGGCGGAGGATAGTCGCGCCAACCCAATGGGGGGGCGCCGTAGATCACGCCCGGTTGCTCGTACACCGTCATGGAAGAGGATCCGGGGTAGTAGCCGACACCGCCGCCGCCGTCATAGTAGGGATCGCCCGGCACGGCGACGCATCCCGCAGCCAGCAGGCCGAGCATGCCAACGGCAGCAATGCGCGGCGAAAGCAGGCGAAACAAGGGCATGGAGATCTCCGGATGCGATGGTGGCGAGGATGGCCCACGGGGTGCAAGGCTAAGTGTCAGACGCTCCGCAGGGCATTTTGGTTGACCGGGCCGCATCGGTTTTGCAAAGTCTTGCGCATTCGTCGCCATTGTGTCCCCATGGTGCGCGGGCCGTCTGCCGAGCGCGCCAACAAAAAGCCCCGTCGGGACGGGGCTGGGAATGGTACAGACAGGGAGGTCAGTCCAACGTGAGCTTCTGCTTGTCCACCACGTTCTTGTAGGCGGCGTACTCGGCCTTGATCTCCTGTGCGAACTTCTCGGGCGTATCGGCCACGATCAGCGAGCCCGTGTCTTCGATGCGCTTGCGCACGGCCGGGTCCTTGAGCACCTTGTGCACGGCAGAGTTCACCTTGTCCACGATGTCCTTGGGCAGGCCCTTGGGGCCGATGATGCCGTAGTAGGCCATGCGGTTCACATTGGGGGCGCCCACCTCGGCCAGCGTGGGCACGTCCGGCAGCACGGCCAGGCGCTGGGGCGCGGCCACCACGAGGGCGGTGAGGCGCTTGTCCTTGATGAAGGGCAGGGCCGAGGGCAGGTTGTCGAAGATCAGCGGAATCTGGCCGGCCACCGCGTCGTTGAGGGCCGGGCCCGAGCCGCGGTAGGGCACGTGGACCAGTTGCGCGCCCGTCTCCAGCATGAACATTTCCATCATCAGGTGGCCGATGCTGCCGGTGCCGGGCGAGCCGAACGAATACTTGCCGGGGTTCTTTTTGACCTCGGCCAAAAAGCCCTTGTAGTCCTTGCCGGCGAACTGGGGGTTGGCGGCAATCACGTTGGGCGTGGCGGCGATGTTCACGACGGGCGTGAAATCGGTGAACACGTTGTACGGAATCTTGGGGTTGATGGCCGGATTGGTGGCTGTGGTGGACACGGTGGCCACGCCCAGGTTGTAGCCGTCGGCCGCGGCGCGCGCGGTTTCGGCCGCGCCGATGGCGCCGCCGCCGCCGCCGCGGTTTTCCACCACGACGGGCTGACCCAGCTCGCGGCCCAGGGGCTCGGCCACCACGCGCGCGATCAGGTCGGTGGTGCCGCCGGCGGCAAAGGGCACGAGCAGTCGGATCGGCTTGTTCGGGTAGCCCGGTTGCGCATGGGCCAGGCTGCCCAGCATGGCGAGGATGCCCAGGGTGAGGGCGCTGCGACGGATCATGGGTTTGTCTCCTGTTGTGAAATAGCTGCGCCACCAGTGCCCGATGACAGTGGTGGCGTGCAATGGATTATCAGATGAAAGTGCTGCCAGCGCACGTATATCAAGCGCTGGCAGCTATGATTTTTGTCAGTTGGCAAAGGCTGCGATGCCCGTCTGCGCACGGCCCAGGATGAGGGCGTGCACGTCGTGCGTGCCCTCGTAGGTGTTGACCACCTCCAGGTTCACCAGGTGGCGCGCCACGCCGAACTCGTCGCTGATGCCGTTGCCGCCCATCATGTCGCGCGCCAGGCGGGCGATGTCCAGCGCCTTGCCGCAGTTGTTGCGCTTGATGAGCGAGGTGACCTCGATCACGTTCTGGTGCTCGTCCTTCATGCGGCCCACGCGCAGCGCGGCCTGCAGGCCCAGGGTGATCTCGGTCTGCATGTCGGCCAGCTTCTTCTGGATGAGCTGGTTGGCGGCCAGCGGGCGGCCGAACTGCTTGCGGTCCAGCGTGTACTGGCGCGCCGTGTGCCAGCAGGCCTCGGCCGCGCCCATGGCGCCCCAGGCGATGCCGAAGCGCGCGCTGTTCAGGCAGGTGAACGGGCCCTTGAGGCCGCGCACCTCGGGGAAGGCGTTGTCCTCGGGCACGAAGACGTCGTCCATGACGATCTCGCCGGTGATCGAGGCGCGCAGGCCCACCTTGCCGTGGATGGCGGGGGCCGACAGGCCCTTCATGCCCTTGTCCAGGATGAAGCCGCGGATCTGGCCCACGGTGCCCGAGGGCTCCATCTCCTTGGCCCAGACCACGAACACGTCGGCCACCGGGCTGTTGGTGATCCACATCTTGTTGCCCTTGAGGCGGTAGCCGCCATCGACCTTGTAGGCGCGCGTGGCCATGCTGCCGGGGTCGGAGCCGTGGTCGGGCTCGGTCAGGCCGAAGCAGCCTATGTATTCGCCCGATGCCAGCTTGGGCAGGTACTTCTGCTTTTGCGCCTCGGTGCCGAACTCGTTGATCGGCACCATGACCAGGGACGATTGCACGCTGGCCATGGAGCGGTAACCCGAGTCCACGCGCTCGATCTCGCGCGCCACCAGGCCGTAGCTGACGTAGTTCAGGCCGGCGCCGCCGTATTCGGTGGGGATGGTCGGGCCCAGGAGGCCCAGCTCGCCCATCTCGCGGAAGATGCTCACATCGGTCTTCTCGTGGCGGAACATGTCCAGCACGCGGGGTGCTAGCTTGTCCTGGCAGTAGGCGTGGGCGGCGTCACGGATGGCGCGCTCGTCCTCGGTGAGCTGCTGGTCGAGGTGGAAGGGGTCGTTCCATTGGAAGGTGTTGCGGGTCATGGTGTCTCCAGTCGTGTGCCTAAGGGGAATGCATGCAAGGCGTGCTTGGCGGGTTGATGGGAGGCATCGTATCCCCGCAGCGCTCAATGACGCAAGCGACTTATTGGCATCCAGAAATGAGTATTTGGAATGTATGGCTAAGATGCGGCCATGAGAAGACATCTGCCATCCACCCAGGCGCTGGCCTGTTTCGAGGCCGCGGCGCGGCACGAAAGCTATACCCGTGCGGCGCAGGAACTGTCCCTCACACAGAGCGCCGTGTCGCGTCAGATCCTGGCGCTGGAAGACCAGCTCGGCGTGCAGCTGTTTCGGCGCACGCGCCACGGCGTGGTGCTCACGCCCGCCGGGCGGCATTACGCGCGCCAGGTGGCACGCCGGCTCCAAGGCCTGGAGCAGGACACGCTGGACGTGATGGCGCACCAGGGCCATGGCGGCGCGCTGTCGCTGGCGGCAGTGGCCACCTTTGCCACGCGCTGGCTCATTCCGCGCCTGCCGCTGCTGGCCGAGCGCCACCCCGAGATCGTGGTGCATATCGAGACGCAGACCCGGCCGTTCTTGTTCACCGATACCGGCTTTGACGCCGCGCTCTACGCCGGCACGCCCGAGCAGGTGGCCAACTGGCCCGGCGTGCAGGCCCGGCTCTTGATGCCCGAGGATGTGGTGCCGGTATGCAGCCCGCGCCTGTTGGAGCAGGCCGCGCAGCAGTCGGGCATGCCGCGCGGCACCGGGCGCGCGCACCAGGGCGTGCCGCCGCAGGTGCTGGCAGGCTTGCCGCTCCTGCAGCAGAGCACGCGGCCCTATGGCTGGCGCCAGTGGTTTGATGCCATGGGCGTGCAGGATGCGCCGCGTGCGCTCGACGGGCCGCGTTATGAGCTTTTCTCGATGACCGCCGTGGCGGCGGCCCATGGCCTGGGCGTGGCGCTGATGCCGCCCATGCTGATCGAGGCCGAGATGGCGCGCGGCGAGCTCGTCGTGGCCTGCCGCCAGCCGCTGCGCGGCGAGCGCGGCTACTACCTTGTCACCCCGGCCCAGCACCAGCCGCCCGTGCTGCAGGCGTTTGCGCGCTGGCTGCAGGACATGGCGGACGCTGCGCCTGCGGCGTAGCCTTCAACCCAGGTTCAGCGCTGCGGCATGTCCTTGGCGGAATAGCCCAGGCTCACCGTCGCGTCCGCCGGTATGGGCGGCATGCTCGCGTCCCAGATCTCCCAGGCGGCGCGCATCGCGGCCAGGCGCTCGGGCTGGTGCCTGGCCAGGTTGGCGCGTTCGCGCTCGTCCTGCGGGATGTTGAACAGGTAGTCGTTGCCGTCCACGCGCAGGTATTTCCAGTCGCCGTTGCGGTGTGCGCGCTGGCCGCGGTGGTTCATGCGCCAAAAGAGTGGCCGCGCGAACGCCTTGGCAGGGTCTTGCAGCACGGGCAGCAGCGACTGTCCGTCCAGCGGGTAGTCGGGGTGCGCGGCCACGCCGGCCGCGTCCAGCATGGTGGCCGACCAGTCCATGGTCATGCACTGCTGGTCGCTCACGCCGCCGGGGGCTATTTGCCTGGGCCAGTGCGCGATCCAGGGCACGCGTATGCCGCCCTCGGTCAGATCCATCTTGCCGCCCACCAGCGGCCAGTTGTCGGAGAAGCGCTCGCCGCCGTTGTCGCTGGTGAAGACCACCAGGGTGTTGTCGAGCTGGCCGGTGCGGCGCAGCGCCTCCATGATCCAGCCTATGCCCTCGTCCATGTGGTGGATCATGCGCCGGTAGACATGGATGTTGCCCGCCGCCAGGTCGAACAGGTTGTTGCGTATGGCCGGCGCGCGCGCCACGTCGCCGCGCGTCTCCCAGGGCCAGTGCGGCGCCGTGTAGTGCAGGCTGAGGAAGAAGGGCGCGTCCTGCTTCGCCATGCGTTCCACATAGTCCACGGCGCGGCGCGAGAGCAGGTCCGTCAGGTAGCCCTCTTCGTGGTGCTCGGCCTCGCCCAGCTGCAGGTCGTGGTTGCCACTGGAGTCGCAGTGGGTGAAGTAATCCACCCCGCCCGACAGCGGGCCGAAGCTTTCCTCGTAGCCCGATTTAAGGGGGCCGAAGCTGGGCGGATAGCCCAGGTGCCATTTGCCGATCAGCGCCGTACGGTAGCCGGCGCCGCGCAGCAGCGAGGGCAGCGTAGGGTGCGCGGGCGGCAGGCCCAGGGTGTCGCTGCCGCGGCTCTTGCTGTTGATGGGTTCCTCGGCCGCCCCGCGCAGGCGGTACTGGTAGCGCGCCGTCATCAGCGCAAAGCGCGTGGGTGAGCAGACCGGCGAGTTGCTGTAACCCTGGGTGAACTGGATGCCGCCCGCGGCCATGGCGTCGAGCACCGGCGACACCGGCCCGAAGTCGGCATCGCGCCCGCCGTAGCAGCCCAGGTCGGCGAAGCCCAGGTCGTCGGCGACGATATAGATGAAATTGGTTCCTTTTTCAGTCATATCGACCTCTTGCGCTTTTGGGAAACGCGTCTACAGCTATTAAAAATATAGTTGGTTCAACGCTGGGCAATGAAGTGGCGATGGCAGGCCATCGTGGTGCGGCATCCGGTAAGCAGCTCAGGGCTGGTAGCCCGACTTCTGCACCACCGGCGCCCATTGCGCGCGGTAGGCCTTGAGCATGGCGGTGGTCTGCGCAGGCGTGCTGGCCACGGGCACGATCTTTGAGTCGTGGAACTTGCGTTGCGTGTCTGCGTCCTGCATCACCTCGCGGATGGCGGCGCCCAGGCGCGCTACGCGATCCGCCGGCATGCTGGCGGGCGCGAAAAATGCGTTCCAACCGGTGGCCACCAGGTTCAGGCCGGCCTCCTTGAAGGTTGGTACTTGCGGCGAAAAGGACGAGCGCTGTGGGCCAGAGGTGGCCAGTATGCGCAGCTTACCCGCTTCGTGCTGCTGCAGCAGCGTGTCCAGGGTGTCAAACGCGACTGGCACCTGTCCGCCGATCAGGTCGGTGAGCAAGGGGCCGGAGCCGCGGTAGCCCACCACCTGCGCCTTGATCTGCGCCTTCTCGCCCACCATCAGGGCAAAGAAATGCGGCAGGCTGCCGGTGGCCGGAACACCGAAGTTGGCTTGGTTGGGGTTGGCACGCAGCCAGGCGAACAGATGATCCAGCTCCTTGACCGGTACGGAGGTTGAGACAGCAACGCCGAACTCGTAGTCGCTGACGTGCGATACCGGCTGGAAGTCCTTGTCCGGGTCGTAGCCGTTATCCTTGAACACCAGCGGCGCCACCACCATGGTGGCCGGGTTGGCAAGCACCAGCAGGTTCTGGCTGGCGGGTGCGCCCTTGGTCTGCTGCATGGCCAGGCGGCCACCTGCCCCGGTCTTGTTCTCGACAATCACCGGCACGCCCAGCTTGGCGCCGAGCTTGTCGCCTACGATGCGCGCTACGCGGTCGCTGGAGCCGCCGGGTGCGTAAGGGACGATCAGGCGCAAAGTGTTGTCGCCCTGCGCGAACGCCGCGGGCATCACGGCACCGAGGGCCAAAGCGGCTGTGGCCAGCAATAGGGTTCTTCGTGTCAAGGCTTGTCTCCTGAATTGAGTTACTACAGACTTGATGACTGTAGGTTGATGCTTATCAATTGACAAAATCAATCTTTTTAGGTGATTACCCGCATGGTGTCTGCACGCCTGAATCAACCGCTGACGATCGACGACATGCTGCTATACGTGCTGTGGGTCATCCAGACCAATGCCGGGCGCGCCGTAGTGCAGCTGTGCGAGACGGAATTCGGTATTAGCCGGCGTGAATGGCGCTTGCTTGCGCACTTGGCAGGGAATGAGGGACTACAGCCGTCGGAGCTGGCTTTGCGCACCGGACTGGACCGGGCGCGTACCTCGCGCGCATTGACTACCCTGGTACAGAAACGGCTGGTGCAGCGGATACCCAGACCCGGGAACAGGCGCGAGGTGGTACTGCAGCTGACGGACGCTGGCCGTGCCCTGCATGCGCGCCTGCTGCCGCGCGTGGCGGACATCCAGGGTCGGTTGTTGTCGGTGCTCACACAGGGGGAGGTTGGGCAGCTGTCCGAGCTGCTTGGCCGGCTGGCAAAGCAGGCGCGGACGATGGGCGCCGGGCCAGAGCCGTGCAGCGACGCGTGAGTCCAGGCCAGGCGACATGAACGCGTACGCGGTCAGGTGGGCACCAGCGCCACGCAGATGGGCACCAGCACCGCCGTGGCCACGCCGTTCAGGCCCATGGCCAAGGCGGCAAAAGCTCCCGCAGTGGGGTGCACCTGCAGCTCGCGCGCCGTGCCAATGGCATGTGCCGTGAGACCGATGGCAAAACCGCGTACTGCCGGATCATGTATGCGCAGCAATTGCAAAAGTGGCCCCGCCATCACCGCCCCGGCGATGCCCGTGATGGCCACGGCCACGGCCGTGAGCGAGGGCAGGCCTCCCGTGCGCTCGGCCACGGGCAGGGCAAAAGGCATGGAGGCCGACTTGGGGGCCAGGGACAGGAGCGTCTCGCGCGTGCCTCCCAGTGCCCAGGCCAGCAGCAGCGCGGAGACGATGGCCACCACGCAGCCTACGAGCAGCGCCACGCTGATGGGGCGCCAGAGCTGTCGTATGCGACCGCGCTGGGCAAACAGGGGTACGGCCAGGGCCACCGTGGCTGGTCCGATCATGAAATTGAGCAGATCCACGCCGCGGCGGTAGGTGGCGTAGGGCGTGCCCGTGAGCGTCAGCAGGACCACGATGGCGGCCACTGCCGTCAGCACCGGAATCAGCAGCGGGTGGGCGCCGCTGCGTCGGTACAGCACCAACGCCAGCGCGTAGGCCGCCAGAGTGAGCACCAGCCAGGGCAGGGGCGAGGTTTCCAGCCAGGGCTGAAGGGCATGCATGGGCTTCATTGGCGGCGCTCCGTCTCGTCGGGGCGCTCGCCCTGGGTGCCGCGCAGCAACCATTGCAGCGTCCATGCCGTGGCCATGAGTGTGATGGCTGCACCTACCACCCCCGCGACAAGAAACGGCAACCACTCCGCGGCAATGCGGTCAAAGTGCAGCATCACGCCGGTAATGGCCGGAATGAACAGCAGCATCATGTGCTGCAGCAAACCGCCGGCCGCGCGCTCCAGTGCCTGAGGCACCCGGCCCAGCGCCAGCAGCGCCGCCAGCAGTAGCAACATGCCAGCCAATGGGCCGGGCAACGGCAGGCTCAGCAGTCGGACCAGTAACTCTCCCAATAGTTGAAAGGCCAGCAGTGCGGTCAGGGCGTAGAGCATATGGGTGCAGGAACGATGTGGTGCAGGGCTCCGATCCTCGCTCAAAGCGCAATACATGAGGGCGGCTCGGGTGATTGGCCGATTGCGCGCGGCGCTCGCACGCAATACCCTGGTGTGCACGTGGAGCAGTCACGGCACAATCGTGTTGGAACAGATGTGACGCCACGTGATCCAACCCCAGAAAGAGAGAACACCATGGCAACAGCTCAGCCCCTTTATCACGCGCCTACTTTCGAACCTACGGTCGATGAAATCGCCACGCTCAAGCAACTTGAGATGGGGCAGGCCATCGCAGTGCCCGACGCGCTCAAGCATCACTTGTCGGGGCGCCTGTTGGAGTGGGGGTATATCGACAAGTCTCCGTCCGGTGTCTTTCACATCACCGACGTTGGACGCAAGCTCATCAGGCGCCAGGACAATTGAGTTGCTCGCCTGGCACTGGCGCCCTGCGTTCCGCAGGCCGCTGGTGCTTGGCTTTTGGGCGAGGCTCGGTCATGTTTGAGCAAGGGGCGCGGCATTGCGCTTGTGACGACGCGGGTACGGCTCCGTTCTCTGTCGCGACTGCAGCCCTGCGGCAGCAGTCGCGGCTACTCTAGGGCCGGGCCGTACGAAAAGTGGACTAGGAGACTGAAGACCCATGATTTTGTGCACAAGCTTCCCATCTCGCCAGCCAGCGGACGAACCGGTCGAGCCGGATGTTCCGGCGCCACCCCCCGAACCGGCAGACTCGCCGCCCCACGCGGCGTGGTGACAAGATCCACCATGTTCGCAGCCCCATCGACGGGGTTTTCACATGCATGCTTCTTCACGCATGCGGCCATTCTTGAAATTGGGCTTCGCCTCGAAAAGGGTCAGCTGGCAGCGCCTTGTGCCAGGTAGGGCGGTTGTGCCTGGCTTGCTTCCTTGTGCTTCTTGAGTGTGGCGATGCGTTGCAGGGAGGCGGCGGGTTGGGAAACCATGCGGGCTTGCTCGTCTCCAGCAAGTTCGGCTTCCAGCCTTGCCGCGCGATGGCGGTACATCTTGGCCAGGGCCATATGGTGTTCCGCGGCATTTTCGTGCTCCAGCGCGGCCATGCGCGCTTCGTCCAGGCAGCTCCGGGCGCGTCGTGCATAGATGGTTGCAGGATCATAGAATCGCTTGAACATGACCGCTCTCCTGGGGTAGTGAGACCATACGATTCGGGCTGCAGTCCTGCGCATCAGGCAACAGCTCTTACATCCAACTGACGGAGGCAGTATCAATTCTTTGCGGTAGCAAGGCAATGCATGAAAGGCGCACGCTCATGGTGTCGCGTGCTTGTCCTACATATGCTGTCGTGGACGTTCCACGCAGCGAAGTGTCACCAAGCGTGAATATGCTTCAGGACTGCCGCCACGCCGAGTACTTCAACCCCAAGGGCATGAAATCCCCCCAGAGCCTGTTGCCGCGCGGTTCAAAGGGCGTTGCAGAGTGCCGGCACGGCGACGAACAAATCCGCCTCCAGCCCATAGTCGGCCACGCTGAAGATGGGTGCCTCGGGGTCCTTGTTGATGGCCACGATGACCTTGCTGTCCTTCATGCCCGCCAGGTGCTGGATGGCCCCCGAGATGCCGCAGGCGATGTAGAGCTGCGGCGCGACGATCTTGCCCGTCTGGCCCACCTGCAGGTCGTTGGGCGCGTAGCCCGCGTCCACGGCCGCGCGGCTCGCGCCTATGGCCGCGCCCAGCTTGTCGGCCAGCGGGGTCATGACCTCGTTGAACTTCTCGCTGCTGCCCAGCGCCCGGCCGCCCGAGACGATGATCTTGGCGGCCGTGAGCTCGGGCCGGTCGTTCTTGGTGACCTCGCGGCCCACGAAGCTACTCTTGCCGGCATCCGGCACGGCGGCCACGCTTTCCACTGCGGCCGATCCGCCCGTGGCGGCTGCGGCATCAAAGCCCGTGCCGCGCACGGTGATGACCTTGACGGCGTCGCCCGACTGCACGGTGGCGATGGCGTTGCCCGCGTAGATGGGGCGCTCGAAGCTGTCGGGGCCCACCACCTTGGTGATGTCGCTGATCTGCGCCACGTCCAGCTTGGCGGCCACGCGCGGCGCCACGTTCTTGCCGCTGGCCGTGGCCGGGAACAGGAGGTGGCTGTAGTTGCCGGCAATGGCCAGCACCTGGGCGGCGAGGTTTTCCGCCAGGCCGTCCTTCAAGGCGGCGCCGTCGGCGTGGATCACCTTGCTGACGCCAGCGATCTGGGCTGCGGCCTGTGCGGCTGCGGCTGCGCCTTCTCCAGCCACCAGCACATGCACCTCGCCCCCGCAGGCTGCGGCGGCGGTGACGGTGTTCAGGGTGGCGCTCTTGAGGTGAGCGTTGTCGTGTTCTGCGATAACGAGTGCGGTCATTTAGATCACCTTGGCTTCATTCTTGAGTTTGGCCACCAGCGTCGCCACGTCGGGCACCTTGATGCCGGCGCCGCGTTTGGCGGGCTCGGTCACCTTCAGGGTCTTCAGGCGCGGGGCCACATCCACGCCCAAGTCCTCGGGCTTGACGGTGTCGAGCGGCTTTTTCTTGGCCTTCATGATGTTGGGCAGCGTGACATAGCGCGGCTCGTTCAGGCGC
>JAFEDY010000041.1:0-2440 GCA_018241405.1 Pseudomonadota bacterium
AGCCCATAGCCAGCGGCGAGATAACAGGGCCCTGTGCGGTACGACCCGCCCAGTGTCCAGGCATCGACGTTGGTGCCCCCGGGCAGGGTCGTGCGCAGATAACCGCCGCCCACCGCCGCACCGGCCGCCGAATAGCGCAGGTAGCCGCCGGCCGTCTTCCAGGCGCCGCCATTGAGCGTGCTTGCCACATAGGCCGGAATCTGCGCAGGAGCACCGGGAAAGCCGGCATAGCCGAACTTGTTGTTTTCATCAAAGGAATACTGCAGCGCGCCCACCCAGCTGCGGTCCTGCGTGGCAAACATGTACTTCAGCATATTGCTGTTGCGCGCGCCCACGGCCATGCCCAGTTCGGGCTTGTAGGCCTCCATATAAGGCGAGTAGGGGAAGGACGCATAGGTGCTGGTCACCACGTCGAACAACACGTTCCACTGGCGGCCGGCCGTCAGGCGGCCATAGGGGCCCTGCAGGCCCACATACGCCAGCTGAAAGTAGGGGGAATTGGCCGCCGGTGTACCCATGTCAGCGTCGAAACGGTTTTCCAGCAGCACCAGGGCCTTGGAGCCACCGCCCAGGTCCTCCTCGACGTTGATGCCCCAGCGGCTTTGCGACATGCCGCCCCCAAGCATCTGCGTCTTGCCGGACCTGGTCGGGCCTTCATTGCTGGTATGGCGCACGGCCGCGTCCACGATGCCCCACAGCTCCAGCTTGCTGGTGCCAGTGGACTGCGCCAGGCTGGCGCCCGAACCGAACAATGCGAAAACCGCCAGCGCCATAGCTTTTTTGTTAACTAAGCGCATCATTTTTGCACTCTCTGTAAAAATTTATAACTATTTGATTCTAAGAAGGATGTCCAGGAAACCAGGCGCTCTGCGGCATTCCCACCACAGGCGTTTCCCCTAGGATGATGTCGCGCAGGCGGTCGCCGGTGCGCACAGGCGAAAAAAAACCGCCGCCCGAAGGCAGCGGTCTTTGTCTTCTGATTCCAAGCTGGCCTTACGCCAGCCCGAAATTAGAAGGCGTGGCGAATACCCAGTTGCACGCCGGTCTGGCTGTTGCCGGCGCCGGGGACGTCGGCAGCGGTCAAGACGCCCTTGGCGTTCAGGGCCAGGTTGGAGTTGTTCTTGTTCTTCAGGTAAGCCAGGGTACCGTACACGGCGGTGCGCTTGGACATGTTGTACACATAGCCCACGGCGAACTGGTCGGCCTTGGAGCTGATGCCCTTCTCGTCGTAGTGCGAGTACTGCGCCTTGACTTCACCTGCGCCCACGGGAGCCGTGGCGTTCAGGGCGTAGGAGTTGAACTTGGCGGAACCCACCGCATCCTTGTACTTGACCTGTTGCAGGATTGCGCCCAGCTTGACCACGCTCAGGTCATAGGAGCCACCCAGCGTATAGGTGTCCTTGGTGGCTGCACCAACCAGTGCACCGCCGACGACATTGCGGCGCTCAGCCGACAGAGCAACGCTCAGAGGGCCATTGTCGTAGGCACCAAAGCCACCAAAATAGCGGCCGTTCTTGCCCGTGGTCTGTTCGTCAAAGCCATAACCCGCGCCGGCCGTAAAGCCGGAGATGTTGGGCGAGTAGTAGCTGATCATGTTGCTGGAACGGTAGCCGTCAGCGTCAGCGGTGGTAGCACCTGCCCAGTTGGTCCAGCCCTTGAACATGCCGATGCCGGTCTGACCGAAGGGATCATACGAGCCAACCTTGCGCCAGCTGGGCGTCAGCTCGCGGCCCAGGCGCACTTCACCAAAGTTGCCGCTCAGGCTCACGGTAGATGCACGCTTGAAGTCAAAGCCGCTAGGGTTGCCGGAATCGTTGAACAGTTCACCTTCCAGCCAGAAGCCGGCCTTCAGGCCGCCACCCAGGTCTTCCACGCCGCGGAAGCCCAGACGGCTGGTTGCGTTGCCGCTGGTGCCGAGGCCGTACTTGGCATCGCCAGCGGGGTTGGCGTGGTTCACATAGCCGAAGTTGGCGTCAACAATACCGAACAGCGTCACGGAAGACTGGGCCATTGCGGCGCCGGAAGCGGCCAGCACTGCCAAGGCGATCAGAGATTTTTTCATTACGAGTACTCCAAGGTTAAACAGAGGGCACCGGATCGTGAGGGTTGAGGACATGTGTCACGCCCTGCCCGCCGGCTCCCCGGGCCAACCTCCTGGTGGGGAAGTTGGTGTTATTGCAACAGAGCACGTCGGCTTTCGCAAAGGAATTCCCGTAGATCCGGGCCAAACGCCGGATTTCGTTGCCCTCGTGCAACATTGTCAACGGATTCTCTGCGTCTATCGGGAAACCCGGCTCGGGATGGGACGGTCAGCCCTCGACAATCTCGAATCCCGTGCTGATCTGCGCCGTCTTGGCCAGCATGATGCTTGCCGAGCAGTATTTCTCGTGGCTCATGGCGATGGCGCGCTCCACGGCGGCAGCCGGGATGCCACGGCCAG
>JAFEDY010000041.1:2476-4872 GCA_018241405.1 Pseudomonadota bacterium
TCCGAAGTGAGCTTGACGCTGCAGCCGCGCACGTCGTGGCGTCCGCGCTTCAATATCAGCACCACGTCGTAGGCGGTGCAACCGCCGGTGCCGGCAAGCACGGCCTCCATGGGGCGCGGCGCCAGGTTTTGGCCGCCGTTCTCGGGTCGATCGGCGTCCGGCGCGCCATCCATGGCCAGGATATGGCCGCTGCCGGTCTCGGCAACAAAGCCCATGCCGGAGCGCATGCCGGTATTGCCGGTCCAGGTGACGGTGCATTCCATGTTGTTTTTCTCCAAATATTAGGGTGAACCCGTAAAAAATTTCGTGCAAGGCTGTGATTTTGCTGCAATGCAGCACGCAGAGCGCTACAATCAGCCTATGCGATGCACGATGCCTCGCACCGATTGTCTCCTCCATCTCCTCAAAGGATGGATTCAGCCCCAGGCCTTACCGCTTGGGGCTTTTTTTTGCCCGGCGCGGGCGCCCTATGATGTGCGCCCCGGCCGCCTGCCTGTGGGCGCCCCGCCGGATCACACCATGACCCAGCCCCTCTCCCCCTTCGACTACCTGACCAAGATCCTCACGGCGCGCGTGTACGACGTGGCCGTGGAGTCCGACCTGCAACCCGCGCGCGCGCTGTCGCGCCGCCTGCACAACAAGGTGCTCCTGAAGCGCGAAGACCAGCAACCGGTGTTCAGCTTCAAGCTGCGCGGCGCCTACAACAAGATGGCGCAACTGCCCTCCGACCAGCTGGCCAAGGGGGTGATCTGCGCCTCGGCCGGCAACCACGCGCAGGGTGTGGCACTGAGCGCCGCCAAGCTGGGCACGCGCGCCATCATTGTCATGCCCACGACCACGCCCCAGGTGAAGGTGGATGCCGTGAAGACGCTGGGCGGCGAGGTGGTGCTGGCCGGCGACAGCTATTCCGACGCCTATGAGCATGCCCTGCGCCTGCAGCAGGAGCAGGGCCTGAGCTTCGTCCACCCGTTTGACGACCCCGACGTGATCGCCGGCCAGGGAACGATCGCCATGGAGATGCTGCGCCAGCTGCAGGCGCTGGGCAGCCACCGGCTCGACGCCGTGTTCGTGCCCATTGGCGGGGGCGGGCTGATTGCCGGCGTGGCCAACTACCTCAAGGCGGTGAGCCCGCAGACCAAGGTCATTGGCGTGCAGATGAACGACTCGGACGCCATGGCGCAGTCGGCGCGCCAGCATACGCGCGTGCAGCTGCCCGACGTGGGCCTGTTTGCCGACGGCACGGCCGTGAAGCTCGTGGGCGAGGAGACCTTCCGCGTCGCGCACGACCTGGTGGACGACTACGTGATCGTGGACACCGACGCCGTCTGCGCCGCGATCAAGGATGTGTTCGTGGACACGCGCAGCATCGTCGAGCCCTCGGGCGCCCTGGGCGTGGCGGCCATCAAGCAGTATGTGGCGCGCTACAAGACCCGGGGCGAGACCTACGCCACCATCTTGAGCGGCGCGAACATGAACTTCGACCGCCTGCGCTTCGTCGCCGAGCGCGCCGACGTGGGCGAGGAGCGCGAGGCGCTGTTCGCCGTCACCATCCCCGAGGAGCGCGGCAGCTTCAAGCGCTTTTGCGAGGTGGTGGGGGCGCTGCCCGGCGGCCCGCGTAACGTGACCGAGTTCAACTACCGCATCAGCCACGAAAAGCTGGCCCATGTGTTCGTGGGCCTGTCCACCCATGGCCGCGGCGAGTCGGAGAAGATCGCCAAGAACTTCGTCAAGCACGGCTTCGAGTCGCTGGACCTGACGCATGACGAGATGGCCAAGGAGCACCTGCGCCACCTGGTGGGCGGCCGCTCGCAGCTGGCGCGCGACGAGCGCCTGATGCGCTTCACCTTCCCCGAGCGGCCGGGCGCGCTGTTCAAGTTTTTGAGCCTGATGCAGCCGACCTGGAACATCTCGCTGTTCCACTACCGCAACCAGGGCGCGGACTATGGCCGCATCCTCGTGGGCATGCAGGTGCCGGCCGAGGACGCCGCGGCATTCGACGCCTTTTTGCAGCAGCTGGGCTACCCCTGTGTGGAAGAGACGCAGAACCCGGCGTACCGGCTGTTTCTCAAGGCCAATGGTGGTTGAGCCCGCCAACGCATTTCGTGGTGTCATTCCGGCGCAGGCCGGAATCCAGAAACGCCCGCGTCCCTGCAAACGTGGATTCCGGCCTGCGCCGGAATGACGGGGTAGCACGGACATGCAAGCCCTGCGCCACTACCTGCTGGCCGTGCAGTTCTTCACGCGCCTGCCCGTCACCGGCCGGCTGGCCGCCTGGGTGGGCTACAGCCCGGCCATGCTGCGCGCCAGCAGCGCGCACTTTCCCGGCGTGGGCTGGCTGGTGGCGGGCGTGTCCGTGGCCGTGTATGCGCTGCTGTACCTCGCGCTGGGCGGCCAGT
>JAFEDY010000042.1:0-5885 GCA_018241405.1 Pseudomonadota bacterium
GCGCAGCATCAGGTTCTGCAGCTCGGCCTCGATGCTGTCGATGGCGTCGGCGCCACCGACGACGAAGGCCGGCATGGTCGCCTCCAGGTCGGCACCGACCGAGAACGGCGCGTCGCTCGACCAGATCACCATGGCCTGGTATTCCTGCTCGGCCAGTTCCACGGCCTCGAGCAGGCCTTCCATCACCTCGGGGCTGATGGCGTGCATCTTGTTCTTGATGCTGGCGATCAAGACCTGGCCATCGAGCGTCCAGGTGCGCAGCGCCTTGGATTCGGCGATGGTGGTGCCGGCGGTCTTCCAGTCGGGCAGGCTGGCCTCGCCCAGCAGCTTTTCGGGGAAAAGCTGCCTTTCGTAGACGGGCAGTACGCGGCGTGCTATGAATTTATTCAGCGCCGGGCTCCACGAGCCTTGGGCCGTATGCACGCCGCCGGCCTCGGCCACCGGGCCTTGGAAGACCCACTTCGGCAATGGCGCGCTGCACAGCGCCTTGCCCGCATCAATGTCCTCCTGCACCATCTTGGCCACTTCGAGCCAGCCGGCCTCTTGCCACAGCTCGAACGGGCCCTGCTGCATGCCGAAGCCCCAGCGCATGGCCTGATCCACGTCGCGCGCGCAGTCGGCAATGTGCTCCAGGTGGATGGCGGCGTAGTGGAAGCTGTTGCGCAGAATGGCCCAGAGGAACTGGCCCGGCGCCCCTTCGGCATTGCGCAGCAGCTTCAGGCGCTCGGCCGCGGGCTTTTTGAGCATGCGCGCATAGACCTCGTCGGCCTTCTGGCCGGCGGGCACGTAGTCCTCGCTTTCCAGCTCGAAGCGCAGGATGTCGCGGCCCGCCTTCTTGAAGAAGCCGGCCTTGGTCTTCTGGCCCAGGTTACCCAGTTCTATGAGCTTGGCCAGCACGGGCGGCGTGCCGAAGCTGCCGTAGAACGGATCGGTTTCAAGACTCAGGTTGTCCTGCAGCGTCTTGATGACATGGGCCATGGTGTCCAGGCCCACCACGTCGGCGGTGCGGAAGGTGCCCGAACTGGCGCGGCCCAGCTTCTTGCCCGTCAGGTCATCGACCACGTCGTAGCTCAGGCCGAAGTTCTGCACCTCCTTCATCGTGGACAGCATGCCGGCAATGCCGATGCGGTTGGCGATGAAGTTGGGCGTGTCCTTGGCACGCACCACGCCTTTGCCCAGGCCGCTGGTGACGAAGGCCTCGAGCTGGTCGATCACGCGCGCCTCGGTGGTGGGCGTGGCGATCAGCTCCACCAGCGGCATGTAGCGCGGCGGGTTGAAGAAGTGGATGCCGCAGAAGCGGTGGCGCAGGGCCTCGGGCAGCACTTCGCTGAGTTTGGTGATGGACAGGCCCGAGGTGTTGGACGCCAGCAGCGTGTGCTTGGCGACATGGGGGGCTATTTTTGTGTACAGATCCAGCTTCCAGTCCATGCGCTCGGCGATCGCCTCGATCACCAGGTCGCAGTCCTTGAGCAGGCCCATGTGCTCCTCGTAGTTGGCCGGCTGGATCAGGTCTGCGTCCTCGGTCACGCCGATGGGCGAGGGCTTGAGCTTCTTCAGGTTGGCAATCGCCTTGAGCGCGATGGCGCTCTTTGGGCCTTCCTTGGCGGGCAGGTCGAACAGCACCACCGGCACCTTCACGTTGACGAGATGGGCGGCGATCTGCGCGCCCATCACGCCCGCGCCGAGCACGGCGACTTTTTTCACATTGAATCGGGTCATGGTTTCTTCAATCTTGGGTTATTCCACGCGCTGCCAGGTCTGTGTGCGCCAGAAGGGGCCGAGGAAGCCGCGCACCTCCAGCTTCTTGCCGCCATCTACGGGCGTGAGGCTGGCGCGGTAGTCCTTGCCGTTCTCGGGGTCGAGGATCTTGCCGCCCTCCCAGACCTCCTTGCCCTCGGCCTGCTTGCCGCCGCGGATGATCTCCAGGCCCACGATGGGCTGGCCCTTGCGGTCGTCCTGGCATTCGGTGCAGGTGGGCTTGGCGTCCTTGCGCAGGGTTTTTTCGATGCGGCCGCTCAAGGCGCCGGCGTTGTCCACGATGCGGATCTCGGCCTTGGGCTCGCCGGTCTTGTCGTCCACGCTGCGCCACAGGCCCAAGGGGCTCATCTGGGCCAGGGCGGGGGCGGCGATTGCCATCAAAACGATAGCTGCTAGCGCTTGTCTCATAGGGTCTCCTGGGCAAATCGATTGACGAAGGCTGGGAGCGCCGGCATCTTGCCGGCACAAGGGCTCAAGCCAGCGCCGCGTCCGTGTCCATCAAGACCTTGGCTCCCGCACGCGCCGTGCGCATCAGCATCACCGTCTCGGGGAACAGCTTGGCGAAGTAGAAGCGCGCCGTCTGCAGCTTGGCGGTGTAGAAGGGGTCGGTGCTGCCGGCTGCGATCGCACGCAGCGCCACCTGGGCCATGCGGGCGAACAGATAGCCGAACACCAGGTGGCCGGCCACGCGCAGGTAGTCCACGGCGGCGGCGCCCACCTCGTCGGGGTTTTGCATGCCCTTGAAACCGATCTCGGTGGTGAACTTTGTCATCTGGTCGCCCAGCATGGCAATCGGGTTGATGAACTCGGCCATCTTCTCGTTCACGCCCTCCTCGGCCACCAGGGCGCCGATGAGCTTGCCCAATTTTTTCAGCGTCGCGCCCTGGTTGGAGAGCACCTTGCGGCCCAGCAGATCCAGCGACTGCACCGTGTTCGTGCCCTCGTAGATCATGTTGATGCGGTTGTCGCGCACATGCTGCTCCATGCCCCATTCCTTGATGAAGCCATGGCCGCCAAAGACCTGCATGCAGGCGTTGGTCGCCACATGGCCGTTGTCGGTGATGAAGGCCTTGACGATGGGCGTCAGCAGGGCGACGAGTTCATCGCTGTCCTTGCGCACCTTCTCGTCGGGGTGGTGGTGGCTCTTGTCCAGCAGCAGCGTGCAGTAGATCTGCAGTGCGCGCGCGCCCTCGGCGTAGGCTTTGGCGGTGAGCAGCATCTTGCGTACGTCGGGGTGCACGATGATGGGGTCGGCCTCCTTGTCCTTGGCCTTCGTGCCGCTCAGGGAACGCATCTGCAGCCGATCCTTGGCGTAGGCCAGCGCGTTCTGGAAGGCCACCTCGGTCAGGCCCAGCGACTGGTTGCCCACCCCCAGGCGGGCAGCGTTCATCATCACGAACATGGCGGCCAGGCCCTTGTGGGGCTCGCCCACCAGGGTGCCGATGGCGCCATCAATGCTGATCTGCGCCGTGGCATTGCCGTGGATGCCCATCTTGTGCTCCAGGCCGGTGCAGAAGATGGGGTTGCGACCGCCCAGCGAGCCGGCGGCATTCACGTGGTACTTGGGCACGACGAACAGGCTGATGCCCTTGGAGCCCTTGGGCGCGTCGGGCAGGCGGGCCAGCACCAAGTGGACGAGGTTCTCTGCCATGTCGTGCTCGCCGGCGCTGATGAATATCTTGTTGCCGGTGATCTTGTAGGTGCCGTCGGCCTGGGGCTCGGCCTTGGTGCGCAGCAGGCCCAGATCCGTGCCGCAGTGCGGCTCGGTCAGGCACATGGTGCCGGTCCACTCGCCCGTCACCAGCTTGGGCAGGTAGGTCTTCTTCTGCGCATCCGTGCCGTGGGCCAGCAGGGCCTCGTAGGCGCCGTGCGACAGGCCGGGGTACATGGTCCAGGCCTGGTTGGCGCTGTTGAGCATCTCGTACAGGCACTGGTTCATCACATGCGGCAGGCCCTGGCCGCCGAATTCGGGCTCGCAGGACAGCGCCGCCCAGCCGCCCTCCACATACTGCGCATAGGCCTCCTTGAAGCCCTTGGGCGTGGCCACCTCGTGGGTCTGCTGGTCCAAGGTGCAGCCCTCGGAGTCACCGTTGATGTTCAGCGGAAACGTGACCTCGGCGGCGAACTTGCCGGCCTCTTCCAGCACGGCGTTGATGGTGTCCACGTCCACGTCGGCATGGCGCGGCATGGCCTTGAATTCGTCGCTGACCTGGAAGACCTCATGCAGCACGAATTGCATGTCGCGCAGCGGCGGGTTGTAGGTAGGCATATGCGGGCTCCTGCGAAGTAAAGAAGGGTGGCAAAAAAGGGAATCAGGCGTGCGCGCCTGGCTGGGCGCTGTAGCGTGCCAGGATGTTGTCAAAAGCGGTATTGGCCCGGGCAATCGAGCCGGGCGTGTGCAAAAAGCGCGCCTCGTAGTGCAGCACCAGGATCAGGCCGTGGATCTCGAACAGCATCTGATCCTCCTCCACGTCCTCACGGATCTCGCCGCATTCCTTGCACTGCTCAATGGCGCGCTTCATGGCCGCCTGCCAGGTCAGCACCGAATTGGCCAGCGCGTCGCGCACCGGGCCGGTGCGGTCGTCGAACTCCACGGCGCCGCTGATGTAGATGCAGCCCGAGTCGATCTCGATCGAGGTGCGCTTCATCCAGTTGTCGAACATGGCGCGCAGGCGCGCAATGCCGCGCGGCGCATCCATGGCGGGGTAGAACACCTCCTGCTCGAAGCGCTGGTGGTATTCGCGGATCACCGAGATCTGCAGCTCCTCGCGCGAGCCGAAATGGGCAAACACGCCCGACTTGCTCATGCCCGTCACATCGGCCAGCGCGCCAATGGACAGGCCCTCCAGCCCGATATGCGTGGCCAGGCCCAGGGCCGCTTCCACAATGGCGGCCTTGGTTTGCTGGCCCTTGTGCAGCGCCCGGCCTTCGCGGCGCGGCGCGCGGGGGGTCTTGGGTGAGGAGGGTGGAGCCGGCATGTGATGCAATAAAACGAACGATCGTTCTATTTTGCATGAAGTGCGGCAGCAATGCCAGTATTTCCAGCGGCGCATTTCGCGCACGCGGGTAAATACCTAGGTCCGGGATGAAATGGCTTCCCGCTTGCGCTTGCGCGGGAATGGCGGGCGGACCGCGGCGGCTTAAACCAGCAACGCCAGGGTCGCGTCCAGATGCTCGGTAGGCAGCCGGCGAAAGCCCGAACGCGCGTAGCGCTGCAGACGCCCGCGCAGCAGGTCACACAGTGCGGCGGCGCACACCTGCGCCTGCACCGTGGGGGTGGCCGCGCCCTCGGCCGCCGGCCGCAGGCATTGGCGCAGCGTGGCCTCTAGCTTGTCGAAGAACAGGTTCATGCGCTGCTGCAGGCGCTCGTTCTCGAAGACCAGCGCATCCCCCACCATGACGCGCACCATGCCCGGGTTGTGCTCGCCAAACTGCAGCACCATGGTTACGATCTGCGCCGCACGCCTGGCACCATCGGCCTCGCCCGGATGGTCTACGATCTGGCGCACCAGCGTGAAGACACTCTGCTCGATGAAATCGATCAGCGCCTCGAACATCTGCGCCTTGCTGGCAAAGTGGCGGTACAACGCCGCCTCGCTCACACCCAGTTGGCGCGCCAGCGCCGCCGTGGTGACGCGTTCCGCGCCCGGCTGCTCCAGCATGGTGGCCAGCGCACGCAAAATCTGCTCGCGCCGCTCGCCGGGCCGCAGGCGGCGGCGCGGCGCGGGCGCATCGTTGGATGTGGACGGATCAGACACGGCGGGTGGCGAATCAGACATATTGCAACAATTGTATGCAATTGATTCTCGCACAGCCTATGTAATTGCCCTCATAAGGATTAGCGTGAACCGTGGCGCGGGCGCCACGCAATTCAACAATCAATAGGGGTCAGATTCCAATTCCCCAAGGGAAATTGGAATCTGACCCCTATTGATTTTATTAGGCGCTGCGGATCATGGTGCCGTAGGCCTGGTCCGTCAGTATCTCCAGCAGCATGGAGTGCGGCACCCGGCCGTCGACCACGTGCACGGCGTTCACGCCCGCCTTGGCCGCGTCGATGGCACCGGCAAGCTTGGGCAGCATGCCGCCGGAGATGGTGCCGTCGGCGATCAGCGCGTCGATCTGCT
>JAFEDY010000042.1:6057-7226 GCA_018241405.1 Pseudomonadota bacterium
CCCACCTGGCCCACGTCGTACTCGATGCTCGGGTCCTTGTTGTCCAGCATCTTCAGCTTCTTGGCGCGGATCATGCCGCCGTCGCGCCCCGTCAGGCCCACGGCCTTGCCGCCCGCATGGTGGATCAGGCCCACGATGTCCTGCTGCACCTCGCCGGCCAGCACCCACTCGACCACCTCCATGGTCTCGGCGTCGGTCACCCGCATACCCTGGATGAACTCCCCCTTCTTGCCCAGGCGATTGAGCGCCTGCTCGATCTGCGGCCCGCCGCCATGCACCACCACCGGGTTGATGCCCACCAGCTTCAAAAGCACGACGTCCTCGGCAAAGTCCTGCTGCAGCTCGGGGTCGGTCATGGCGTTGCCGCCGTACTTGATGACCATGGTCTTGCCATGGAACTTGCGGATGTAGGGCAGCGCCTGGGCCAGGATTTCGGCCTTGTCGCGCGGGGCAATCGAAAGAAGATCGGTCATGGCAAAAATGATCCAACGAATAGCTAAACAGGTGGCCGCGATTGTGCCGCAGCCACTCCCCTAGGGCTGCAGCCAGCCCGGCACCTTGAAGCGGATGATGGCCAGATACGCCACCACGTACGACACCATGAACAGCAGGCAAAACCCTATCAGCACCGGCGTGTAGCTCCAGAACAGCACGGCAGGCACCACCGTGAGCAGCGTGAACGCCCACAGATAGGGCGAGGTGCGGTTGTTGCGCTTGAGCATGCGCCGCGCCGCGTCGCCATGCAGCACCCGGCGCACGATGCGCCGGTAGATGAGCTGGTGGAAATGCAGCGCATCCGCCATGCCCGGCGACACGCCGCGCACCAGCTTGCGGTACATGGAAAACACCGTCTCCCACACCGGGTAGATCAGCAGCAGCATGGGGAACCAGGGCGACACCTGCGGGTTGCGCTGCACCAGGCTCAGGCTGGCGATGGCAATCACCACGCCCCAGATATAGGCGCCGCCATCCCCCGCGAACAGCATGCCGCGCGGGTAGTTCCACACCAGAAAGCCCCCCGTCGCCGCAGCCGTGGACACCAGCGCTGCCGCCAGGCCCCGGTCGCCCACCTGCAGCGCCACATGGGCCAGCGCCAGGCAGACGATGATCGCCACCATGCCAGCCAGCCCGTTGTAGCCATCGATGATGTTGAAGGCATGGGGCAGGCC
>JAFEDY010000043.1:0-1484 GCA_018241405.1 Pseudomonadota bacterium
TAGGATTCGCTACTTGAGCCTTTTTTATTTCCAGCAACCCTCGCGGGGTTGATAGGCATGAGCGCCGGTTCACTGTTCTCCTGATCGCCGAAGCCCGAACAGCAGCGCGGGATCGGCGGGATTCCAGTTGCCGTCAGACTGCGATCTGCGTCCGATGGCTTGCGTGCGCTCGAGCAACTGGCGTCCCAGCGCGAGCTGGATCGGCTCCCAGGCGGCAAGCGCCTGCGGGATCGTGGCTTGCGTCTTCAATGCCTCCGCGAGCGCCCAGGCATCCGCCGCGGCCTTTGCCGTCCCTGCCGCCGCGTGCGGCCGGACGACGAACGCGGCGTCGCCGATCAGGCAGATGCGGCCGAAGGCCATGCGCGGAACGTCCAGGTCGTAGATCGCCTGCAAAAAGGGCTGGGCAGACGCCTGGATCAGCGCCGCAATGGGGTCGGGCAGACGCGCTGCCGCCACGGCGCGCAGCTCGGCCACATGGTGCGCAGCGACCGCGCCCGGCGGCAGGGAGAGCTGCCGATGCTGGCCTGTGCCATCGGTGAACAGATCGTCCAGCTCGGGGCCGTCCATGTAGTTGCGATACCAGACGAAGTTGACGAGGCGCTCTCCGCGCACGATCGAGCCGGTCGGCCCCGGTATGGGATAGGCCAGCACATGGCTGTTGGCGAACACGAAGTAGGTGATGGCATCGTCGAACGCGGCGCCAATCGCCGGGGGCAGCGATGCTTCCGCGACCGTGCCGCGCCACGCGACATAGCCCGCGTAGCGCAGTTGCGCGTCCGGCAGCAGCCGGGCCCTGGCGGATGAGCCTATGCCGTCGGCGCACACGAGCAGATCGGCGCTGCGTGGCGCGGCGTGGGAAAAACGGATATCGACCGCATCGCCTGTTTCGCGCCAGCCCGTCATCTCGTGGTCCAGGTGATAGCGGTCGCGCCCCCACAGCGACAGCAGATGCCCGTACACCGTGTTCCACGAGCTGAACCGATAGCGGTGGGCGGCTTCGTGGATGACCGTGCCGTGCCGGTCGAGGTAGCGGATGCGCGACGTGCGCACGCACAGAGTGTCGAGCGGCAGCTGCGCGCGCTCGCACAGGTAACGTGCGGCATCCGGGAGGAAGCCGATGCCGGCGCCGCGCTGCACGAGCGTGGCGGGCGCGCGTTCGTAGACATCGACGTCGAAGCCAAGCTCACGAAGCAGCAGTGCGGTCGTCAGTCCTCCAAGCGAGCCGCCGACGACTGCGACACGGTGGCCGGGTGGCATGGCATCACCCGAGGGCCGCCGGGGCCACGGCCGGCCGGCGCGGCGCGCAACGCGCACGCAGCGCGCGTGCCGGGCCCATGTCGCCATCCATGAAGAGGCCGCGGGCGAGGCCTACATGGGCCAGCGCGAACCCTGGGTCTGCGGCGATGGCCTGCGCCAGGCTGGCGCGGTATCCGGCAATGCCGGATAGAGCGCTGCCCACCCCCGCAGCATAGGCATCACGTGCC
>JAFEDY010000043.1:1589-11320 GCA_018241405.1 Pseudomonadota bacterium
CAAGCGGGAGAAGGCGTTGCTGCGGACAACGCCTTCGCCGGTAGATCAGTGCTTGCCTGCCGACTCCTGCAAGGCCTTGACCGGGTCGTCGGTCTCTGAGGAGGGGGGTGTGGGTTCCGTGGGAATGGTGGGCGGGGCGGTGGCATCGTCCTTGTGCTGTTCGCTGCCCTCGGCGGCGGGTTCGCCGAAGTCTGCACCTTCCTTGTTCAGGTTCTCCAGCATCTGCGAGCCCACGGCGTTCATGTCCACGTCCACCTTCTTGTCCAGCTGGCTGGTCACCAGGCCGGGGAAGGCGATGAGGATGGCCACCATGGCCAGCTGCAGCGCCAGGAAGGGAATGGCGCCCTTGTAGATCTGCATGGTCGTCACCGGCGCGATGGTCTTGCCCGTGACATGGTCCACATAAGGCTTCTCCGGTGCCACCGAGCGCAGGAAGAACAGCGCGAAGCCAAACGGCGGGTGCATGAACGAGGTCTGCATGTTCACGGCCAGCAGCACGCCGAACCAGACCAGGTCGATGCCCATCTTGTCGGCGATGGGTCCGAGCAGCGGCACCACGATGAAGGACAGCTCGAAGAAGTCCAGGAAGAACGCCAGCACGAAGACCATGAGGTTCACGAACACCAGAAAGCCCACCTGGCCGCCGGGCAGCTGGGTCAGCAGGTGCTCCACCCAGACCGGGCCGTCGGCGGCCTGGAACACCATGCTGAAGAACGTTGCGCCAACCAGGATGAACATCACGAAGGAAGACAGCTTGGTCGTCGTGGCCAGCGCCTGCTTGAGCAGGTCCATGTTGATGCGCTTGCGCGAGGCCGCCATGACGATGGCGCCCATGGCGCCCATGGCGCCGCCCTCGGTGGGCGTGGCCACGCCCAGGAAGATGGTGCCCAGCACCAGGAAGATCAGCAAGAGCGGCGGGATCAGCACAAAGGTCACGCGCTCGGCCAGCCGGGACAGCAGGCCCAGGTGGGTGATGCGGTTGATGACGGCAATCAGCCAGGCGACGAAGGTGCCGCCGCACATGGCGACGACGATCTTCTCGTCCGTGGGCACCAGTTCCACCGCCTCGCCCTGCCACCAGCTGTGCACGGCCTCCATGTTCTGCGCCAGCACCACGGCCACCACGGTGGATAGCACGACCAGCAGGGCCAGCGAGGTGTAGCCTGCGCTGCCATTGGGCTCGCGCAGCGTGCGCGCCTCGGGCGGCAGTGCGGGCACCATCTTGGGTTTGAAGATGGCCAGCACGATCACCCACAGCACATACAGCCCCACCAGCGAAAAGCCCGGCACGAAGGCGCCCTTGTACAGGTCGCCCACGCTCTTGCCCAACTGGTCGGCCAACACGATCAGCACCAGGGATGGCGGAATGATCTGTGCCAACGTGCCCGACGCGGCAATCACCCCGCTGGCCAGACTGCGGTCATAGCCATAGCGCAGCATGATGGGCAGCGAGATCAGGCCCATGGAGATCACCGACGCGGCGACCACGCCGGTGGTGGCCGCCAGCATGGCACCGACCAGAATCACGGCCAGCGCCAGGCCGCCGCGCAGCGGGCCGAACACCTGGCCGACCGAGTCGAGCAGGTCCTCGGCCATGCCGCTTCTCTCCAGGATCAGGCCCATGAGGGTGAAGAAGGGCACGGCCAGCAGGGTCTCATTGGCCATGATGCCGATCAGGCGCTGCGGCAGCCAGGCCAGGGTGGAGGCGGGAAACACGCCCAGCTCAATGCCGAGCAGGCCGAAGAACAGGCCACAGGCACCCAGGCTGAACGCCACGGGAAAGCCCAGGATCAGAAAACACAGCAGCCCCCCGAACATGAGCGGGGCGAAGTTGGCGGTAAGGAACTCCATGATCTTGGTCGCTCTCGTTCAGTGCGGGTCGGGGGAGGGGGTGACGCCGGCGGCGGCCGCGTGCAGGCGCAGGGCCTCGGCCAGTTCTTCCTCTGCGGACTTGTCACCGAGCTTGACCATGGGGTCCGGCCCCTGGCCCTTGAGAAAGGCGATGCACTTGATGAGTTCGGACCAGCCCTGCAGCTGTAGCAGCACAAAGCCCACGGGCAGGGCCAGCCACACGGGCCAGCGGACCAGGCCGCCGGGGTTGGGCGACATCTCGCCCGAGGCGATCTTGTCGCCCAGAACGGGAATGCACAGCCACAGCACCAGCAGGCACACGGGGGTCAGGAAGAAGATCAGGCCCAGGATTTCAATCCACAGCTGTACCTTCTTGGGCAGGCGGCTGTTGAGCACGTCGATGCGCACATGCTCGCGGTTGAGCAGGGTGTAGCCCGCAGCAATCAGGAAGGACCAGGCAAACGAATACCACTGCACCTCCAGGAAGCCGTTGGAGCTGTAGTTGAACGTCTTGCGGATGATGGCGTTGATGGCGCTGATGACCGTGGCCGCAAAAATCAGCCAGATACAGTATCTGCCGACAAAGGCGTTGAGTCTGTCGATGCCCCGCGAGAGGGTGAGTAAGGCCTGCATGGTGTCTCCAGGATGTGGGCGGGGCGCGCGGCCCGAGCTGGCATGCAGGGTAGGCATGCGCCAGAACCGCCTATATGTAAAAAGCGGGCGCCGCCTTGACGCAGGTCATGCGCGACGGGCGTCGTACACAGGTTTTTACAAGATGCGCATTCTACGGAGTTGCGGCAGGCACTGCACGAAATCCGGCACCATGGGCTAAGCGCCGGCAGCTATGGTTTTTTTATTTACGGTGCAACATTGGGCCGGGTCTGGGTATCCTCGGCCGCGCTGTCGGGGTGCGTGGTGCTGCCTTCGTCTGCAGCGGCTGCCTGGCCCTCGTCGGCGCCGTCCTGCCCATTGGCCAGGGCCTGGCGCACCGCCGCCTTGTCACCGGCGGCGGCAAACTTGCTGTACTTGCCCAGCAGACCCACCAGCTGGCCGTAGATGCGTGGCGCGCCGGCCAGGCATTCGCGCTGCTCCAGGAAGTCGGCCTCGCCCGTGAAGTTGCCCACCAGGCCGCCGGCCTCGGTGACCAGCAGGCTGCCGGCGGCCACGTCCCAGATCGACAGGCCGGACTCGAAGAAGCCGTCGCAGTAGCCCGCGGCCACGTAGGCCAGATCCAGCGCGGCGGCGCCGGGGCGGCGCAGGCCGGCGGTGCGCGGCATCAGCTCGGCCATCATGGCCATGTACTGCTTGAAGTTGTCGCCGGGGCGGAACGGAAAGCCCGTGGAGACCAGGCAGTCCTTGAGCTGCGTGCGCTTGGAGACACGGATGCGCCGGTCGTTTAGGAAGGCGCCGCGCCCGCGCGTGGCGGTGAACAGGTCGTTGCGCGAGGGGTCGTAGACCACGGCGTGCTCGATCTTGCCCTTGAAGGACAGGGCGATGCTCACGCAGTACACGGGGAAGCCGTGGATGAAGTTGGTCGTGCCATCCAGCGGATCGATGATCCAGACGTAGTCGGAATGCTTGGAGCCGTGCTGCGAGCCCGACTCCTCGGCCAGGATGCCGTGGCCGGGGTAGGCGGTGAGCAGGGTCTCGATGATGGCCTGCTCGGCCGCGTGATCCACCTCGGTCACGAAGTCGTTGATCTGCTTTTGCGAGATGCGCACCGCCTCCACATCAAGGGCCGCGCGGTTGATGAGGGCGCCGGCGGCGCGTGCGGCCTTGATGGCCACGTTGAGCATGGGGTGCAGATTGGACGACATAGCTTGTGATGAGGAACGGGCGACCCGCAGGGCCGGAAGGTGCGCGGCCGGCGATGCGGGCGCAAAGCGTGCATTTTACTTGGGCCATGCGCCGGCGCGCTTGCGGCGACAATCACGGGCCGTCCGCACGGTGGCCTTACTCTCCATGAAAACCCGCTTCATCCTCATACAGACCAGCCATGCCGGCAACGTGGGCGCCGCCGCGCGCGCCATGAAGACCATGGGTTTCGACGACCTGGTGCTGGTCGCCCCGCGCTGGCCCAACGTGCTGCGACGCGAGGAAACCATACAGCGCGCCAGCGGCGCCCTGGACGTGCTGGAGCACGCCCGCATCGTCGCCACGCTGGACGAGGCGCTCGATGGCATCAGCCACCTGTGCGCCACGGCCATGACGCCGCGCGACTTCGGCCCGCCCACGCGCGCACCCCGTGCATATTTCGAGATGCTATTGAAAGAGAAGCTTCTCGCGCTTGATGGTAGTGCCCGAGAGGCCAATTTGGCTCTAAGTCCATCCCCCGAGTCGGGCGTGGCCTTTCTGTTCGGTTCCGAGCGCTTCGGCATGGCCAACGAGGATGTCTACCGCTGCCATGTGGCGCTCAGCATTCCCACCAACCCGCAGTTCGGCTCGCTCAACCTGGGCGCGGCCGTTCAGCTCATTGCCTATGAATGGCGCCAGGCGCTGGGGGGATTCGCCGTGCAGGATGCGGCGCCCCAGGGCGAGCGCGCCGATGCCGCGCAGGTCGCGGGCATGCTCGCCCACTGGGAGCAGGCGCTGGCCGCCATCGGCTTCCTGGACCCGGCCGCACCCAAGAAGCTCATGCCGCGGCTGAACCAGCTCTTCAACCGCGCGCAGCTCACCCAGGAGGAAATCCACATCCTGCGCGGTGTCGCCAAGTGCATGCTGCAGTCACAGCGGCCAAGCCGCTAGACTGCAAAGCCGTTTTCCATAGCCATAAGCGTCACATGCTCTCCCGCCTGCGATCCGACATCCAGTGCATTCTCGACCGCGACCCGGCCGCGCGCAGCCGCTTCGAGGTCGTCACTTGCTACCCCGGCCTGCACGCCATCTGGTTGCACTTGCCGGCGCACTGGTGCTGGACGCATGGCCTCAAATGGCTGGGGCGCTTCATCTCGCACCTGGCGCGCTGGTTCACGGGCATAGAGATCCACCCCGGCGCCGTCATCGGGGAGCGCGTCTTCATCGACCACGGCATGGGCGTGGTGATCGGCGAGACGGCCGTGGTGGGCGACGGCTGCACCATCTACCACGGCGTGACGCTGGGCGGCACCTCGCTCTACAAGGGCGCCAAACGCCACCCCACGTTGGGGCGCGATGTGGTGGTGGCGGCCGGCGCCAAGGTGCTGGGCGGCTTCGAGGTGGGCGACGGGGCCAAGATCGGCAGCAACGCCGTGGTCATCAAGCCCGTGCCCGCGGGCGCCACGGCCGTGGGCATTCCAGCGCGCATCATCCCATCCAAGGAGGGCCACAGCGCCGACGTGACCGAGCCGCACGAAGCCAAATTCAGCGCCTATGGCGTGACCGGCCTGCAGGACGACCCGCTGACCCAGGCCATGCGCGGCCTGATCGATGGCGCGGGCGCGCAGGAGCACCAGATCACGCTGCTGTGGCAGGCCATAGAAAAACTCTCGCAGGCCACGCCGCAGGGCCAGGACTGCGTGCCGGGTGACGCGGCTCTCAGCGAGCAGTTCCCCGCTGCCAAGCTCAACGACATCATCGGCAAGTAGCCACTGCCGGCGCGCCGGCCGCGTCAGCATCTGTCAACTCTTGAGGAAGAAAGAATACCCCCATGGATGTAGCCCAAGCCCTGCGCCAGCGCCGCTCGGTGCGCGCCTTCTTGCCCGAAGTGCCGTCAGCGGCCCTGGTACAGACCCTGCTGCAGGAGGCGGCCCAGGCCGCATCGGGCGGCAACCTGCAGCCCTGGCGCGTGCTGGCGCTCACCGGGGAGCCGCTGCGCCAGGCGCTGGCCGCCGTGGCCCAGGCCCAGCCCGAGGAGGCCCCCAGCAACCAGTCCTACCCGCCCAGCCTGTGGGAGCCCTACCGTACGCGCCGCTTTGCCAATGGCGAGGACCTGTACCGCGCCATCGGCATGCCGCGCGAGGACAAGGCCGCGCGCCTGGAGCAGCTGGCCAAGAACGCCGAGTTCTTCGGTGCCCCCGTGGGCATCTTCGTCTGCGTGGACGAGCGCATGGGCCTGCCGCAGTGGGCCGACCTGGGCATCTACCTGCAGTCACTCATGCTGCTGGCCGTGCACTACGGCCTGGCCACCTGCGCCCAGGGCTTCTGGCGCCGCTATGCCGGCACGCTGCAGCGTGCCCTGGCCCTGCCCGAGCCCTACCACGTCGCCTGCGGCCTGGCCCTGGGCTACGAGGATCAGGCCGCGCCCATCAACGCCCTGCGCTCCACGTGCGCGCCCTGGGAGGAGTGGGCCGAGCTGCGTGGCTTCGCCTGAGCGCAGAATCCATTCAGCGGGCGCGCACGGCTGTCTTGGGGCGGAAGGCCTTGCAGACCTCGGGCCGCGTCTCCAGGTACGGCCCGTTGATGAGGTCGATGCAGTAGGGCACGGCGGCGAAGATGCCTGCCACCCGCTGCGTGCCGTCGGCGTCCTTCAGGCCCTCCAGCGTCTCGGCAATGGCCTTGGGCTGGCCCGGCAGGTTGATGATCAGGCTCTTGCCGCGTATCACCGCCACCTGGCGCGACAGGATGGCCGTGGGCACGAAGGCCAGCGAGATCTGGCGCATCTGCTCGCCAAAGCCCGGCATCTCCTTGTCGGCCACGGCCAGCGTCGCCTCGGGCGTCACGTCGCGCAGGGCGGGGCCGGTGCCGCCGGTGGTCAGCACCAGCGAGCAGCCGGCATCCACCAGCTCGATCAGCGTGGCGCTGATGCGCTCGCGCTCGTCGGGGATCAGGCGCGGCTCGAAGCTGATGGGGTTGTGCAGCGCGCGCTTGAGCCAGTCGTGCAGCGCGGGCAGTCCCTTGTCCTCGTAGTCGCCGCTGCTGGCGCGGTCGCTGATGGAGACGATGCCGATCCTGACCGGCGCGTACTCATGGGTGCTGTGGGGCATGGCCGTCCTCCTCGTCATCGGTGTGGGGCAAGGCTTCATTGTCAGCCAGCGCCGCGCCCATTTGCTCGCGCACCAGCTGGAACAGCTCGCGGTAGGCGCGGCCCTTGCGCGGCGCCACGCCATGCGACACGGCGGCCTTGTCCGCGGGCGGGGCGTCCTTGCGCGCCTGGCGTATCAGCGCGCGGATCTGCTGCGTGTCGGTGTCTGGATACTGCTGCATCCACAGGGGCAGGGCCTCGTCGCCGGCAATCAGGCGGTCGCGCCAATGCTCGGCCTGGTGCAGCGCCAGCTTCTCCTGGGCCGAGCCGCTCTTTTGCTCGTCCAGCGCGGCCTGTACGGCGGCCACCTCGTCATCGCCCAGCTTGCGCATCAGCTTGCCGACGAACTGCATCTGCCGGCGCTTGCCCTCGAAGTTGGTGATGCGCTTGGCCTCGGCCAGCGCATCCTGCAGCTTTTCGGGTAGATCCAGGCGCGCGAACAGGTCGGCGCGCAGCGTGAGCAGGTCTGCGCCCAGCGCCTGCAGCGCCTCCATTTCGCGCTTGAGGTCGGTCTTGGTGGCGCCGGTCGTGCCTTTGAGTTCGGCCTTGAGTTGCAGATCCAGATCGCTGCCTTCGGCAACGAAGTGACCTTTTACAAAATAGCCTTTTTGGGGTTTGCGTGACATGGTGGAGCAGGGCAGAAGCAGAGCCGCAGCGGCGTGGGCCGCGCGGCGATAGGGCGGCAAGTATCATAGCCGCCGCTATGAACAAACCCAGCCCCCGCGCCGCACAGGCCCAGCCCACCAAGCCGCACGCAACCCAGCCCGAAAGCGGCTTCAGCTACACCCGTGAATTCTTCGAGGGCCTGGTCGACCACGCCCTGGCCCACGCCAAGAAGCTCGGCGCCAGCGACGCCGGGGCCGATGCCTCCGAGGGCTGCGGCCTGTCGGTCAACGTGCGCAAGGGCGAGCTGGAGATCGTGGAGCGCAACCGCGACAAGTCCCTGGGCGTGACCGTGTACCTGGGCCACCGGCGCGGCAATGCCAGCACGTCGGACTTTTCGCCCGCCGCCGTGGAGCGCACCGTGCAGGCCGCCTACGACATCGCCCGCTTCACCGCCGAAGACCCCGTGGCCGGCCTGCCCGACGAGGCCGACATCGCCCCGCAGGACAGCCACCGCGACCTGCAGCTGTTCCACCCCTGGGCCATCACCAGCGAAGAGGCCGCGCAGCTGGCGCTGCAGTGCGAGTCTGCCGCCCTCAAGACCCACAGGCGCATCACCAACAGCGAGGGCGCGGGCGTGTCGGCGCAGCAAAGCCATTTCTTCAGCGCCCACACGCGCGGCTTTCGCGGCGGCTACGCCAGCTCGCGCCACAGCATCTCGGTCGCTCCAATAGCCTCGCTGCCCGGGCGCCATGCCGAGATGCAGCGCGACGCCTGGTACAGCTCCATGCGCGACGCGCGCGAACTGGCCGCGCCCGAGGCCGTGGGCCGCTACGCCGCCCAGCGCGCCCTGAGCCGCCTGGGCAGCCGCAAGATCCCCACGACCGAATGCCCGGTACTGTTCGAATCGCCCGTGGCCGCCGGCCTGCTGGGCGGCTTCGTGCAGGCCGTGAGCGGCGGCGCGCTCTACCGCAAGAGCAGCTTCCTCGTCGATTCGCTGGGCAAGCAGGTGTTTGCCAAGCACATCGACCTGAACGAAGACCCCTTCGTGCTGGGCGGCAAGGGCAGCTCGCCCTTCGACGAGGAGGGGGTGCGCGTGGCGCCGCGCCAGGTGGTCGAGGGTGGGCGCGTGCAGGGCTACTTCCTGAGCAGCTACTCCGCGCGCAAGCTGGGCATGAAGACCACGGGTAACGCGGGCGGCTCGCACAACCTGGTGCTGTCTTCGCGTCTGACGCAGCCGGGCGACGACCTGGACGCCATGCTGAAAAAGCTGGGCACGGGCCTGTTCGTCATCGAACTCATGGGCCAGGGCGTGAACTACGTCACGGGCGACTATTCGCGCGGCGCCAGCGGCTTCTGGGTGGAAAACGGCCAGATTGCCTACCCCGTGCACGAGATCACCATTGCCGGCAACCTCAAGACAATGCTGCGCGGCATCGCCGCCGTGGGCGCCGACGCCTACAACTACGGTGCCAAGACCGTGGGCTCCATCCTCATCGAGCGCATGAAGGTGGCGGGCAGCTGACCCTGCGCCCTCAGGGCCACACGGCCTTGGTGCGCCTGAGCCACTCCTTGCGCTCGGCCAGGCCGATCTGACCGCCGTTGATGGCCCGGGTCACCTGGGTGATGGAGTCGGCATCGGCCTTCTCGTTGCAGCCCTTTTGCTGCCACTCGGCCGCGGCCACCTTCACGCACCAGCCGGCGCTGATGACTTCGTCGGGCGCCTGCACGAAGTCAGGCGCATCGGCAAAGCTGGCTCGCAGTATCCGGGTCGCCTCCTGATAGCTGTCCTTGCCAGTCAATTGCAGCAGCCCGCGCCCTCGGTAGGTAAAGCCATCATTGGGGGCCGTGTTGCCCATGCGCCTGCCATACACCTCGTTGGCCAGCTTCTGCGGGTTGTGCGCGTAGTCGTTGGGGTTGAGCGGCCCCGTGGGCTGAAACCTGCTGGGCCACACTTTGGGCAGACGGTCGGCGCTGTAATTGAGGTTCTCGAACTGAATCGTGAGACCGCCGCACTCGTGAAGCATCTGCGCCATGAAATGCGCCATGCGCAGCGGCGAATCCGAAATGCCGAACTGATCGAGCACGGGCTGCGCATTGGCAAATGCCTCGCGGTAGCTGGAGCGGGCGTTGGGCGCCAGGATGGAAATGGCCTGGTCGGTGATCTGGACTGCCATGAACGACCTCCTTGGGTGTTACGCCATGGCTTGCCAGGCAAACCAAGGTGTGGCGGGGGTGCATGCCCTGCCTTCTACGTGCATCATGGGGCCGGGTAGATCGTGAAGCCGCACCCGCCGGGCGGGCTCATAACAATTCAAAACAGGTGTGTGCGGATGCT
>JAFEDY010000044.1 GCA_018241405.1 Pseudomonadota bacterium
GCCCTGCCGCGGGCCGACATCACCCTCTGGCAACCCGGGGCGCCCCGGGCCGACTACGCCGTGGTCTGGGCGCCGCCGCAGCAGTTCATCGACGAGCAGCCGGGCCTGAAGGCGCTGTTCAACATCGGCGCTGGCGTGGATGCGCTGCTCGGGCTGCGCCTGCCACCCAGGTTGCCCGTGGTGCGCCTGGACGACGCCGGCATGGCCGTGCAGATGGCCGAGTACGTGTGCCACGCCGTCATCCGCCACTTTCGCGACTTGGGCGGCTACGAGGCCGACATGCGCGCCGGCCACTGGGCCTACCGCAGGCCGCCGCGGCGCCAGGACTTCCCCGTTGGCATCATGGGCCTGGGCGTGCTGGGCCAGCGCGTGGCGCGCGCCTTGGCGCAGTTCGAGTTTCCTGTGCTCGGCTGGAGCCGCGGCCCCAGACAGGTCGAGGGCGTGCGCTGCTTCAGCGGGCCGGAGGGATTCAATGACTTCCTGTCTTCGAGCCGCGTGCTGGTGAACCTGCTGCCGCTCACGCCCGAGACGCGGGACATCATGAACCGCGGCACGCTGTCGCGCTTGATGCCCGGCGCCTATGTGATCAACGTGGCGCGCGGCGCGCATCTGGTCGATGAGGACCTGCTGGCGCTCATCGACAGCGGCCATGTCGCGGGCGCCACGCTGGACGTGTTCCGCACCGAGCCGCTGCCGGCCGAGCACCCCTTCTGGCAGCAGCCGCGCATCACCCTCACCCCCCACACCTCGGCGCGCACGCTGCGTGACGAGAGCATTGCCCAGATCGTGCGCAAGATCACGGCGCTGGAGAGCGGCGAGCCCATCGCCGGCGTCGTCGATCACGCGCGCGGCTATTGAACCCAAGGAACCATCATGCCCCTGCCATCCCAAGTCCGCATCATCGACGTAGGTCCGCGCGACGGACTGCAGAACGAAAAGCAGCCCGTGCCCGCCGCCGTCAAGATCGCGCTGGTGCACCGCCTGCAGGCCGCTGGCCTGAAGGAGATCGAGGTCACCAGCTATGTGTCGCCCAAATGGGTGCCGCAGATGGCCGACAACCATGAGGTCATGGACGGCATCACGCGCCAGGCCGGCGTGCGTTACTCGGTGCTCACGCCCAACCTCAAGGGCTGGGAGGCGGCGGCGGCCGACAGGCCCGACGAGATCGTGGTGTTTGGCGCCGCCAGCGAAGCCTTCAGCCAGAAGAACATCAACTGCAGCATCGCGGAGAGCATCGAGCGCTTCGCCCCCGTGGTCGCGGCCGCGCTGGCCGCCGGCGTGGCCGTGCGCGGGGCGATGAGCTGCACCGTCGGCTGCCCCTACGAGGGCGACATCGCCCCCGAGCGCGTGGCCTACCTGGCCGGACTCATGAAGGGCATTGGCGTGCAGCGCGTGGACGTGGCCGACACCATAGGCGTGGGCACGCCCATCAAGGTGCAGCGCGCCATCGAGGCCACGCTGCAGCACTACGCCATCGACGAGGTTTCAGGCCATTTCCACGACACCTACGGCCAGGCCCTGGCCAACACCCTGGCGGCGCTGGAACTTGGCGTGTGGAACTTCCAATCCTCTATCGCCGGCCTGGGCGGCTGCCCGTACGCCAAGGGTGCGACCGGCAACGTGGCGACCGAAGACGTGGTCTACATGCTGCAGGGCATGGGCATAGAGACGGGCATTGACCTGGACAAGCTGGTCGATGCCGGCGCCTACATCAGCGAGTTCCTGGGCCGCAAACCCCAGTCGCGCGTGGCTGTGGCCTTGCTCAACAAGCGCGCGGGGTGATCGCCATGTGTGGTTCGGAACTTAAGGCGTTGCCCGAAGGCGTGCAGCGCGTGGCCCAGGCCCTGCAGGCCGCCGGCCACCCGCATATGCCGGTCATGCTCGACGACGCCGCGCGCACGGCGCAGCAGGCGGCCGACGCCCTGGGCATTGCCGTGGGCCAGATTGCCAAGAGCATCATCTTCCGGCGCAAGAGCGACGACGCGGCCGTGCTGGTCATCACCTCGGGCGACCGGCGCGTGGACGAGAAGAAGGTCGATGCCCTGGTGGGCAAGACCGGCCGCGCCGACGCCGAGTTCGTCAAGGCGCGCACGGGTTTTTCCATCGGCGGCGTCTCGCCCCTGGCCCATGCCCAGCCGCCCGTTACGCTGATCGACCGCGAGCTGCTGCGCTTTGACGTGGTCTGGGCCGCGGCGGGCCACCCCCATGGCGTATTCCAGCTGCGGCCGCAGGACCTGCAGCGGCTTACCGGCGCACCGCTGGCCGATGTGGTGCAGCAGCCATGAATGCTGCACAAATGCTAGCTGCTCGCGCTTTGCAGATGAGCGCTAGCGGCCAGTTCCTATCAAAAACAGAAGCCGTGCCATCGCCCTGCATCTCGGTGTGCCGCATGGCGCTGGACGGCAGCCATTGCGAGGGCTGCTTTCGCACGCTGGACGACATACGCCATTGGTCGAAGGCGGGCAGTGAAGAACGTCGCACCATCTGGTCGGCGGCTCTGCGCCGCGCTGGCCTGATGCTCCCGGAGGGGTTGGAATGAAAGAAATCACCTTTTATCTCGACTTCGTCTCTCCCTACGCCTGGCTGGCCTTCGAGCGCCTGCCGCAGGTGCTGGAGGGCCTGTCCTACCGCCTCAGCTACCGCCCCGTGCTGCTGGGCGCGCTGCTGAAACAGCATGCCAACCCCGGCCCCGCCGGCATAGAGCCCAAACGCGCCTGGACCTACCGCCATGTCAGCTGGCTGGGCCACCGCCTGGGCGTGGGGCTGGAGATGCCGGCGCGCCACCCGTTCCCACCCCTTCCGCTGCTGCGCCTGGCGCTGGAGTGCAGCGACGATGGCATCGTCAACCGCTTCGTCGCCGGCAGCGTGCTGCGCCATGTCTGGCAGGGCGGGGCGGACGCGCTGGACCCGGCGCGGCTTGATGCGCTGCGGGTCACGCTGGCCGAGCAGCTGGGCCAGGATGACGACGCCCCCGAGCGCGCCAAACGCCTGCTGCGCGAGAACACCGAGGCCGCGGCCGCGCGCGGCGTGTTCGGCGTGCCTAGCTTCGAGGTCGATGGCCGCCTGTTCTGGGGCCTGGACAGCCTGCCCATGCTGCGCGCCTGCCTGGACGGCGATGCGTGGTTTGACGCACATTGGGAGCAGGCTGCAAGCGTGCCGCAAGGCTTAGGCGCTTGAATCGGGCTTATGCCCAACGCCTTCAATTTTTCCGCCTCGCCGTTTGACTGCCTCAGCGCCGAGGAGCAGGCGCTGGTGCGGGACAACGTTGATATCGCCTACTACCCCGAGGGGGCCGTGGTGCTGGAAATGGGTGACGCTCCGGCCCATTTGTTCGTCATCATCAAGGGCTATGTCACCCAGGTCGAGGGCGACGAGGTGCTGGCCACCTTTGGGCCGGACGACTGTTTTGACGGCCGCGGGCTGGTGGCGGGCCGTGTCAGCAGCCGCTTCACCGTGGCCGAAGAGCTGGTGGCCTACCAGCTGGCGCGCGCCACCGTCATGGAGCTGATCGCGCGCAACCGCAGCTTTGGCGCGCTGCTGTTTTCCGACCTGGGGCAAAAGCTCAGCACGCTGGCGCAGCGCGCCGAGCAGCACGAGATGCAGTCGCTCACCCTCACGCGTGTGGACCAGGCCTTTCTGCGCCCGGCCCATGTGGTGGATGCGGGCACCGACATCGTCTCCGTGGTGCGCGTGTTCCAGGAGCGGCGTACCACCAGCGTGCTGGTCAGCGGCCTGCCGGGCGGGGCTGAGGGACCTGAAGGGCTGGGGATTTTCTCCAATACCACCTTGCAGCGCGCCATTCTCGACGGCCGGCCCCTCACGCAGATCACCGTGGGCGAGTTGACCAGCCACCCGCTGGTCACCGTGCGCGCCGCCGACCAGCTGGGCGACGCCATGGCGCTCTTGCTGCGCGCGCGCGTGCACCGGCTGGCGGTGCTGGGGGACGACGGCCAGGTGCTGGGCATCCTGGAGGCGCTGGACCTGTTCAGCTTCCTGGCCAACCAGTCGCATCTGATCACGGTGCATATCGAGCAGGCGCGCGACCTGCCGGCGCTGGAGCAGGCCGCCGCCCAGGTCACGCGCCTGGTGTCCGTGCTGCACCGCAGCGGCACGCGCATTGCGTTGGTGGCGCAGCTGGTGCAGCAGCTCAACGCACGCCTGTTCGAGCGTGCCTGGCAGATGATTGCGCCGCGCGATCTGCTGCTCAACAGCTGCCTCTACGTGATGGGCAGCGAGGGTCGGGGCGAGCAGCTGCTGAAAACCGACCAGGACAACGGCCTGCTGCTGCGCGACGGTTACGAGCCGCCGGCCGACCTGCAGGTTATCTGCGAGCGCTTTTCCCAGGCGTTGGCCGGCTTTGGCTACCCCGAATGCCAGGGCCACATCATGGTCAGCAACCCCGCCTGGCGCGGCACGGTGAGCGAGTTTGGCGACAAGGTGCGCAACTGGCTGCTCAAGCCCGAGGGCGACAGCCTGATGCACCTGGCCATCTTCCTCGATGCCCATGCCGTCGCCGGTGACGCCCGGTTGCTGGCCACCGTGCGCCAGCGGCTGTTCCAGCTGGGCGCAGAAAGCGATGCGCTGATCGCCCGCTTTGCCCTGGCCATCGACGCCTTCGGCAGCCCGGCCGGCTGGTGGGGCAGGCTGCTGGGCATCGAAGACGTGACGCTGGTGAACCTGAAAAAGGCCGGCATCTTCCCCATCGTCCATGGCGTGCGCAGCCTGGCGCTGGCAAGGCGCATAGCCGCCACGGGCACGGCCGAGCGCATCGCCGCGCTGCAGGCCGAGGGCCAGCTCGACGCCGCCCTGGGGCAGGAGCTGCTGCAAGGCCTGCATTTCCTGATGGCGCTGCGCCTGCAGGCCGGCCTGGACGAGCAGGAGATGCAGCGCAGCGTCACCGGCAACGTCGATCCGGCCAGGCTGACCAGCCTGCAGCGCGACCTGCTCAAGGACACGCTGTCCGTCGTCAAGCGCTTCAAGGCCTTTCTGCACCAGCGCCTGCGCATGGACGCCGTATGAGCCGGCACTACAGCAATCTGGCGCCCCTGTGGTGGGAGCGGCTGCGCCGCTGGTGGCTGGTCTACCACCTGGGCGAGCCTGAGTTCGCGTTCATGTTCGACCCGCCGCCGCCCAATGAATGGGTCGCGCTCGACTGCGAGACCACGGGGCTCAATACCCGCAGCGACGAGATCATCTCCGTGGGCGCGGTGCGCATCGTGGGTGACCGCATCCTGACCAGCGAGCGCCTGGAGCTGCTCATCCGCCCGGAAAAGGGTGTGAGTGCCGACAGCGTGCGCATCCACCGCCTGCGCGAGCGCGATGTGGCGGGAGGCCTGCCCAAGGACGAGGCCATGCGCCGGTTGATGCGCTTCATCGGCAGCCGCCCGCTGGTCGGCTACTACCTCGAATTCGACGTGGCCATGCTGGGCCGCGCCATCTGGCCGCTCTTGGGGATGGGCCTGCCGCAGCAGAAGATCGAGGTTTCGGCCCTGTACTACGACTACAAGTTCCGCCAGCTGCCGCCCTACCAGCAGCAGGCGAATGCCGAGATTGACCTGCGGTTTTCCACGCTGATGCAGGACCTTGGACTGCCCGAGCGCGAGGCGCACGACGCCCTCAACGACGCGGTGATGGCCGCCATGGCCTTCATCAAGCTGCGTCATCTGCGTGGCAAAAATTAGGGCGTAGCCGGTTTTCCACTTGCGTGAATAGCTCTTGAAACAAGAGCAATAAAAAAGCCGGGCACCAGGCCCGGCTTCTTGTGTCAGGGGCTTCACAGCCCCACCCTCTTTCAAACGGGGATCAGTGTCCCGATGCGCCAGCGGCACCCAGGCCGGTTTCCGAGCGCACCTGCTGCGCCGGGAAGGCCTCGCGATCCTGCTTGGCGCGGGCGCTGTTGTCGGTGATCGAGAACAGCCACACGCCGCCAAAGCCGATGATCATGGAGAACAGCGCCGGCGACGAGTAGGGGAACAGCGCCGAGCCCGCGGGGTTGCCAAAGGTTGCCTCCCACACCGAGGGCGAGACGATGGTCAGGCCCACGGAGGAGATCAGGCCCATGAAGCCGCCGATCACCGCGCCGCGCGTGGTGCAGCCCTTCCACAGGATGGACAGGATCAGAGCCGGGAAGTTGGCCGAGGCGGCAATGGCGAAGGCCAGCGACACCATGAAGGCGATGTTCTGCTTCTCGAACAGAATGCCCAGCACCACGGCAATGGCGCCCAATGCCAGGGTGGTCATGCGCGAGACCTTGAGCTCGGCGGCGCTGTCGGCCTTGCCGCGCTTGAGGACGGTGGCGTACAGGTCGTGCGACACGGCGGAGGCGCCCGACAGCGTCAGGCCGGCCACCACGGCCAGGATGGTGGCAAAGGCCACGGCCGAGATGAAGCCGTAGAAGATGTTGCCGCCCACGCTCTTGGCCACCAGCACCGCAGCCATGTTGGCCGTGCCTGCGCCGCCCTTGATCACGCCCTTGACGGTGTCGGCCATCTCGGGGTTGGTCAGCACCATGGTGATGGCGCCAAAGCCGATGATGAAGATCAGGATGTAGAAGTAGCCGATCCACACCGTGGCCCAGCCCACCGACTTGCGTGCTTCCTTGGCGTTGGGCACGGTGAAGAAGCGCATCAGGATGTGGGGCAGGCCGGCGGTGCCGAACATCAGCGCCATGCCGAAGGAGATGGCCGAGATCGGGTCCTTGATGAAGCCGCCCGGGCCCATGATGGACAGGCCTTTCTTGGCCGCGTCTTCAGGGCTCATGCCGGTGTTGGCGGCGATCTGCGTGCGCACCTTCACGCCTTCGGCGAACAGCGCTTCAGGACTGAAGCCGTAGTTCGACAGCACCATGAAGGCCATGAAGGTCACGCCGGCGAGCAGCAAGCAGGCCTTGATGATCTGCACCCAGGTGGTGGCCGTCATGCCGCCGAACAGCACATAGACCATCATCAGCGCACCGACGATGACCACCGCCATCCAGTACTCCAGGCCAAACAACAGCTTGATGAGCTGGCCTGCGCCAACCATCTGCGCGATGAGGTAGAAGGCCACCACGATCAGCGTGCCCGATGCGGCAAACATGCGGATCGGCGCTTGTTCAAAGCGGTAACCGGCCACGTCGGCAAAGGTGAACTTGCCCAGGTTGCGCAGGCGGTCGGCCATCAGGAAGGTGATGATGGGCCAGCCCACGAGAAAGCCGATGGAGTAGATCAGGCCGTCGTAGCCCGAGGCCATCACGGCTGCCGAAATACCCAGAAAGGACGCGGCCGACATGTAGTCACCCGCAATCGCCAGGCCGTTCTGGAAGCCCGTGATGCCGCCGCCGGCGGTATAGAAGTCGGCTGCCGAGCGGGTCTTGGAGGCCGCCCATTTGGTGATCCACAGCGTGCCGGCCACGAAGATGCCGAACATGATGATGGCCACCCAGTTGGTTTCCTGCTTGGCGGCCTGGCCCACGTCGCCGCCGGCGGCCTGGGCCATGCCGGCCGCAGCCAGGGCCGCGAGGGCCAGCGCTGCGCTGGCAAAAGTGGTGGAACGGCTCATTTGGTCACGTCCTTCATGATTTCTTCGGTCAGCGCGTCGAACTTGTTGTTCGCAATGCGCACGTAGTACACCGTGATGGCGATAGTGAACAGGATCACACCCAAGCCAATCGGAATGCCCAGTGAGGTCACGCCCGCGCCGATCGGCTTGGCCAGGAAGGGCTTGTCGAAGGCGATCAGGCCGATGTAGCCGAAGTACACGACCAGCATCAGGATGGTCAGGACGGTGCCCAGGGGGTTGCGCCGGGCGCGCAGCTCCTGGTATTTGGGATGGCGTTGAATCTTCTCAACGACGGGGTCAGTCATGCTTGTCTCCTGTTTCGTGAAGTGCCGCGCACGGAATGGGCGCAGTGCACAAACGCAGCGGATTCTGAGAAGCGCGACTGACCCAATGCTTACGCGCAAAAACGCAGCATAGAAGCCGCCTGGCGCCGGTCTTGGCAGGTTTTTCACATCGAAAAATACCGGCTCAGGGTTTCCTCCAGGCTTGTAAGTCAACGTTCAGTTATGCGTCAGCTTGCGTAAGAAATGCGTCAGTAGGCCGTCAGTCGGCGCGCAGATAGTGGCGCGACAGGTATTTGTAAGTGCCTGTGTTTCAAAACGATTCAGGAGACAAACCATGGCTGTCAACGCTGCGAAAGGCGTGGGAGGGGGCGTCGCCCACCGTCCCATGTCCTCGGAAGAAAAGAAGGTGATCTTCGCCTCGTCACTCGGCACCGTGTTCGAGTGGTACGACTTCTACCTCTACGGGTCGCTCGCGGCCATCATTGCCAAGCAGTTTTTCAGCGGCCTGGACGCCGGCGCGGCGTTCATCTTCGCGCTGCTGGCCTTTGCCGCGGGCTTTCTGGTGCGCCCCTTCGGAGCGCTGGTGTTCGGCCGCCTGGGCGACATGATCGGCCGCAAGTACACCTTCCTGGTCACCATCCTCATCATGGGCCTCTCGACCTTCGTGGTCGGCGTGCTGCCCACCTATACCAGCATCGGCGTGGCCGCCCCGGTGATCCTGATCGGGCTGCGCATGCTGCAGGGCCTGGCGCTGGGCGGCGAGTATGGCGGCGCTGCCACCTATGTGGCCGAGCACGCGCCCCATGGCCGGCGCGGCGCCTACACGGCATGGATACAGACCACGGCCACGCTGGGCCTGTTCCTGTCGCTGCTGGTGATCCTGGGTACGCGCACGGCGCTGGGCGAGCCCGCGTTCAACGACTGGGGCTGGCGCATTCCCTTCCTGGTGTCCATCCTGCTGCTGGGCGTCTCGGTGTGGATCCGGCTGTCGCTGTCCGAGTCGCCCGCCTTCCGCAAGATGAAGGCCGAGGGCAAGACCTCCAAGGCGCCGCTGTCCGAATCCTTCGGCCAGTGGAAGAACCTGAAGATCGTCATCCTGGCGCTGGTCGGCCTCACGGCCGGCCAGGCCGTGGTCTGGTACACGGGCCAGTTCTACGCGCTGTTCTTCCTGACGCAGCAGCTCAAGGTGGATGCCGTCACCGCCAACCTGATGATCGCCGCGGCCCTGCTGATCGGCACCCCCTTCTTCATCGTCTTTGGCTCGCTGTCCGACAAGATAGGCCGCAAGCCCATCATCATGCTGGGCTGCGTGCTGGCGGTGCTGACCTACTTCCCGGTATTCAAGGCCCTGACCGGCGCCGCCAACCCCGACCTGGCCCAGGCCCAGGCCACGGCCGGTGTGGTCGTAGCCGCCGACCCGGCCACCTGCTCGTTCCAGGGCAACCCCGTGGCGCGCGAGATCGACTTCAAGAGCCCCTGCGACATCGCCAAGCGCTACCTGGTGCAGAACTCGGTGAGCTACGAGAACGTCGCCGGACCGGTTGGTGCGCCCGCGGTGGTGAAAATCGGCGACAAGACCGTCACAGCGCCCGCGGGCACGGTCGTCAACCACAAGTTTGACGAGGACAGTACCAAGGCCATCGCCGCCTTCAAGAAGGAAATGGGCGAAGACCTGAAGGCCGCCGGCTATCCTGCCAAGGCCGACCCGGCCAAGATGAACAAACCCGTGATGATCGCCATCCTGGTGTATCTGGTGATCCTGGTGACCATGGTCTACGGCCCCATTGCAGCCATGCTGGTGGAGCTGTTCCCCACGCGCATCCGCTACACCTCGATGAGCCTGCCCTACCACATCGGCAACGGCTGGTTCGGCGGCCTGCTGCCCACCACCTCGTTCGCCCTTGTGGCATCGGCCGGCAACATGTACAGCGGCCTGTGGTACCCCATCGTCATCGCCGGCATGACGGCCGTGGTCGGCACGCTGTTCCTGCGCGAAACCAAGGACGTGGACATCTACGCCAACGATTGACCCAGGCCTCGGCATTGGCCCAGGAGTTCCGCCTGGGCCACAAGCTGCCGCCAAGGCGCGTGGTTGCGAAACTGTGGTGTCAAAACATCAGACCAGCACTGAAAACTGGGTTGGCGCGAGGCATACCCCTAGAATTCGTAACGTAGTCGCACATGGAGCCTACCGGTCACATGCAGGCGCAACGCCGTGCCTACCACCCCGATGGACACAAGCATTCTTCAAGGAAATCACATGCAAAAACCAAGCCGTTTGTTGCTCGCCACCCTGGCCCTGCTGGGTACTTCTGCTGTTTTCGCACAGAGCAGCGTCACCCTGTACGGTCGCGTGAACACCACCGTGGAACACCAGAAAGATGGCAGCGCCACCAAGACCGGCATGTTCAACAACGCCTCGCGCTTTGGCTTCAAGGGCGTTGAAGACCTGGGCGGTGGCCTGAAGGCTGGCTTCCAGCTGGAAAGCGGTTTCGCTTCGGACACCGGCGCTGGCACGGGTTGGCCCGGTCTGGCCACGGTTGGCAATGGTCTGAACTTCGGTCGTCAGAGCGAAGTGAACCTGTCCGGCGGCTTCGGTATGGTGCGCCTGGGCAACTTCGTGCCTGAGTCGTACTACGCCACTGCCGACTACGTCAGCATGCACAACCATGACACCGGTTCTTCTTCCGACGCTCTGTACTACGACCCGGTGTGGTTCGGTGGCCTGGGCACGAAGAACAAAATCGGCTACCGTACCCCCAGCCTTGGCGGTCTGACCGTTGATGCTGCCGTGCTGCTGCACGAAAAGGCCGCTGGCACGAATAACAAGAACGGCTACGACCTGGCTGCCAACTACAACATGGGTCCCCTGCACCTGGGTGCCGGCTACAGCTATGCTGATAGCAACTACCAGGCTGGCCTGCGCGCCCTCTACACCTTCGGTCAATTCACCGTTGGTGGCTACTACCAGCGCAACAAGGACGAAAACAAGATCGTTCCGACCGGTGCCGGTACGCGTAACAACTTCCGCCTGTCCGGCATGTACGCCCTGGGTGCTTCCGAGTTCCACGCGAACGTGGGCCGCGCCAACTCCTGGAGCCATATCAGCAGCTCGGCTGCCACGCAGTGGACTCTGGGTTACAACTACAACCTGAGCAAGCGCACCAAGGTGTACGGCTACTACACCCGTGTGAACAATGGCAACAACGCCAACTACAACGTGACGGCCGCTGGTACGGACTTCAGCTCGTTCGCCCTGGGCGTGCGTCACAACTTCTGATGTCGTAGCGGCGCAAGCCGCTTGCAGACTAAGCAGGCCTCGCACAGCAATGTGCGAGGCCTTTTTGTTGGTGCCTCATGGTGGCAATGACCTTCAGAAGGCAGTCATGTGGAGACTGGTGCCACTGGTGCAGGGACTTGTGGGTTCGCTGCGATCACGTTGTTCGTGATCGTGAAGGCGGGCGGACAGGTGGACATGAGCAGCGAGAGCCATGGTGTGGAGTCCGCACATGTGCCGGAACCTGCGGCTCTGCCCGCGCCGCGCAGAAGGGCCAGTCCTGATCAATAAACCGCGAGGGCTGTACCCTTCGCGGATTCGTTTGCTCAGCGGCGGAACCTGCCGTCGGCGCCGATGATGGACAGGTCCGCGAAATCGAGTCCCGTGTGGTCGGCAGCGCCATAGGAGACGCTCAGGCCACCCAGGTCCAGCTGCTGAATGTTTTCGAGTGCCGATTGGATCTTCTCGCGCGTAGGCTTGGAGCCGGCGCGGCGCAGACCCTCGACCAGCACCTTGGCGGCGGCGAAGCCTTCGAGCATGGCGGGGCTCACCTCACCCTGGCCACGCGCCTTGTTGAGCTCGATCGCCTCGCGCACCAGGGCAAAGCCGAGGCTGCGCTCGTTGGGAAAGACCTGGGACACGATGACGCCGCGCGCATGCTCGCCAAGGCTCTTGATGAAGCCACTCGATGCATTGTTGGACAGCGTCACGAGCTGCGCCGTGGAGCCCGCCTTGCGCAGCGCCGCGTAGCCGTCGACCACCGTGGTGCCCGAGCCGATGATCATCACTGCCTGGGCCTGCGCCTGGGCGATCTTGGCCGCCAGGGGCGCGAAGTCGGGTTGGGTGCGGTTGAACTTTTCCAGCACCACGGGTTGCAGCTGGGCCTGCGCCAGGCCCTTTTGCGCGCCGGCCACGCCGTCGGCGCCAAAACTGTCGTCGGCGTACAGCACGGCGATGCGCGCCATGCCCAGCGTGGCCAGGTGGGCCATGGCCTTCTCTGCCTCGCGCTGGTACGTGGCGCGCACGTTGAAGACATGCTTGCGCACGGGCTGGTGCAGCACCATGGCGCCCGTGGAGGGGCCGACCAGGGCCACGCCATGTTTGTCCAGGTGGGGGATGATGGCCTCGGTGTGCGGCGTGCCGCGCGTGAGGAACATGACATCGACCTTCTTTTCTTCAATGAGCACGCGGGCGTTTTCGCTGGCGGTCTTGGGGTCGAACTGGTCGTCCATGGCGATCAGCTCGATCTTCTGGCCATTCACGCCGCCCTTGGTGTTCACGGCGTCGATATAGAGCTTGGCGCCAGCGGCGGTTTCCTGAACGCCAGGGCCCACGACGCCCGAAAAGCCTGCGGTCTGACCCACCAGGATTTGCGCCTGGGCTGTGCCCAGCAATGCGCCCAGGGCCAGGGCAGTACCCCATTGTTGCCATGTGTGCATGGTTTCTTCCCTTTGCATTGGTTAGAAATTGTTTGACGGTTCGCCGCAGTCTACCGGACGCGGCAAGGATTGGCACGGGCTCAATAGAATGTTCGGCCTCCCCGCAGAAAGACCGCCCATGACCCAGGGACTGATCCGTATCCACGGCGCCCGCCAGCACAACCTGAAAAACCTCGACCTGGACATCCGCACGGCCGAGCTCACCGTGGTCACCGGCCCCAGCGGCTCGGGCAAATCCAGCCTGGTGTTCGACACCCTGTATGCCGAGGGCCAGCGCCGCTACGTGGAGACCTTCAGCGCCTATGCGCGCCAGTTCCTCGACCGCATGGACAAGCCGGCCGTGGACAAGGTGGAGGGCGTGCCGCCGGCCATCGCCATCGACCAGACCAACCCCGTGCGCAGCTCGCGCTCCACCGTCGGCACGATGACCGAGCTCAACGACCACCTGAAGCTGCTGTTTGCGCGCGCCGGCCGGTTGTTCGATCGCCAGACGGCGCTGCCTGTGCGCCACGATTCGCCCGACAGCATCTATGCCGAGCTGCAGCAACGGAGTGCGGCCGATGGCGACCCGCGTCTCGTGCTGACCTTTCCCGTCGAGCTGCCCGCCAGCATCACGGCTGAGCAGCTGGAGCAATGGCTGTCGGCCAGCGGCTTCACGCGCGTGCAGGCTGAGCGCGAGCACGACGGCAAGAAGCTGCTCGACGTGGTGGCGGACCGATTTCGCATGGACAACGCCGAGCGCGCGCGCGTGGTCGAGGCCATCGAGGTGGCGCTCAAACGCGGCGGCGGGCGGCTCAATGTCTATCGCCTGCGGGACGAGGGCGAGCCCGAGCTGTGGCGCTTCTCCACCGGCCTGCATTGCCCCGACAGCGACCTGCGCTACGCCGAGCCCATCGCCTCCATGTTCTCGTTCAATTCGGCCGTGGGCGCCTGCGACAGCTGCCGCGGTTTCGGCCGCGTGATCGGCGTGGACTGGGGTCTGGTCGTTCCGAACGAAAAACTGACCCTGCGCGCCGGTGCCATCAAGCCCATACAGACGCCCGCGTGGAAGGAATGCCAGGACGACCTGATGCGCTACGCCGAGGCCGCGGGCATTCCGCGCGACACGCCCTGGTACAAGCTCACAGCCGAGCAGCGGCATTGGGTGATAGAGGGCACGCCCGGTTTCAAGGAGGGCAACTGGAACAAGCAGTGGTATGGCATACGCCGCTTCTTCACCTACCTGGAGAGCAAGGCCTACAAGATGCACATCCGCGTGCTGCTGTCCAAGTACCGCAGCTACACGCCATGCCCGGCCTGCGCGGGCGCGCGCCTGAAGACCGAAAGCCTGCTGTGGCGGGTGGGCAGCAAGGAAGATGCCGACGCGGTGCTGGCGCCGGAGAAGCGCTTCATGCCGCAGGGAGTAGGCTGGAGCCGGGCGCAGCTGGAGGCGCTGCCGGGGCTGTGCCTGCATGACTTGATGCTGTTGCCGATTGAGCGGCTGCGGCGGTTTTTCATGCGTGCCTCCAAACTCCCTCTCCCGCAGGCGGGAGAGGGCAGGGGTGAGGGTGGATCGGCATCGGGCATGGCACCGGACTCACCCCCTCACCCCCACCCCCCGTTCGAGCCGGGGGCAGGCTCTCTTCCCCAAGGGGGAGAGGGAGAAAGACAGGCGCTGCAACTGCTGCACGAGGAAATCTCCACCCGCCTCAAATACCTGTGCGATGTCGGCATCGGCTACCTCACGCTCGACCGCCAAAGCCGCACCCTCTCCGGCGGCGAGGTGCAGCGCATCAACCTGACCACCGCCCTCGGCACCAGCCTGGTCAACACCCTGTTCGTGCTCGACGAGCCCAGCATAGGCCTGCACCCGCGCGACATGCACCGCATCACCGAGGCCATGCTGCGCCTGCGCGACGCGGGCAACACGCTGGTGGTGGTGGAGCATGACCCGGCCGTCATGCTGGCGGCCGACCGCATCATCGACATGGGGCCCGGCCCCGGCGAGCGCGGCGGGCAGATCGTGTTCGACGGCACGGTGGATGCGCTGCGCCGCGCGCCCACGCTCACCGGCCAATACCTGGGCGGGCATAAACAGATAGGCACCGGGCTCAAGCGCCTGGTGACGGAGGCCACGCCGCGCCTGATCCTCGAAGGCGCGCGCGAGCACAACCTGCTGGGTGTGAGCGTGGAGTTCCCGCTGCAGCGCCTGGTCACCGTCACCGGCGTGTCGGGCTCGGGCAAGTCCACGCTAATACAGGACATCCTGGCGCCGGCGCTGATGCGCCATTTCGGCAAGGCCACGGAAACGCCCGGCCGCTATGGCCGCCTGCTGGGCGCCGATCATTTGAGCGACGTGGTCTTCGTAGACCAGTCGCCCATCGGCAAGACGGCGCGCTCCAACCCTGTGAGCTATGTGGGCGCCTGGGACACGATTCGCGAGCTGTTCGCCGTGGCGCCGCTGGCCCGCGAACGTGGCTACACGGCCGCCAAGTTCAGCTTCAACTCGGGCGACGGGCGCTGCCCCACCTGCGGCGGCTCGGGCTTCGAGCATGTGGAGATGCAGTTCCTGTCCGACGTCTACCTGCGCTGCCCCGACTGCGACGGCAGGCGCTACCGGCCCGAGGTGCTGGAGGTGCGCATAGAGCGCGGCGGGCGCCTCTTGAACGTGGCCCAGGTGCTGGAGCTGACCGTGCACGAGGCGGCCCAGCTCTTCGCCAAGGATCGCGAGGTGATACGCGCGTTGACGCCGATCGTGGACGTGGGGCTGGAATACGTGCGGCTGGGCCAGCCCGTGCCCACGCTGTCGGGCGGCGAGGCGCAGCGCTTGAAGCTGGCGGGCTTCCTGGCCGAGGCCGCCAAGAGCCAGGCCAAGTCGCGCCAGCCGATTGCGCGCAGGGGCACGCTGTTCCTGTTCGACGAGCCCACCACCGGCCTGCACTTCGACGACATTGCCAAGCTCATGCGCGCCTTGCGCAAGCTGCTGGACGCGGGCCACTCGCTCATCGTCATCGAGCACAACCTGGATGTCATCCGCGCCAGCGACTGGCTCATAGACCTGGGCCCCGAGGGCGGCGACGCCGGCGGCCAACTGGTGGCCGAGGGCGCGCCCGAGGAGCTGCGCCAGCACCCGACCTCGCACACCGCGCAGGCGCTGCGCGAGTACGAGCAGGCGCTGGGCGAGGGCGGGCATGCGGTGCATGACGGCGCGCTGCCCTCTTACTCCCTCTCCCGCGTGCGGGAGAGGGCCGGGGTGAGGGGGGAGGCGGCGGGCGCAGGCCCTCACCCCGGCCCCCCGTTCGAGCCGGGGGCAGGCTCTCTCCCAGAGGGAGAGGGAGCAGCAGCCAACGCCATCCAGATCATCAACGCCCGCGAACACAACCTGCAGCACCTGAACGTGGATATCCCGCGCGGCAAGTTCAACGTGATCACGGGCGTCAGCGGATCGGGCAAGTCCACGCTGGCCTTCGACATCCTGTTCAACGAGGGCCAGCGCCGTTACCTGGAATCGCTCAACGCCTACGCGCGCTCCATCGTCCAGCCCGCGGGCCGGCCCGAGGTGGACGCCGTCTACGGCATACCGCCCACCGTGGCCATCGAGCAACGCCTGTCGCGCGGCGGGCGTAAGAGCACGGTGGGCACGACCACCGAGGTCTGGCATTTCCTACGCCTGTTGTACGTCAAGCTGGGCGTGCAGCACTGCGTGCACGACGGCGCGGCCGTGCAGCCGCAGACCGCCGAGAGCATCGCCGCGCAGCTGCTCACGCAGTTTCGCGGCCAGCACATCGGGTTGCTGGCGCCGCTGGTCGTCAACCGCAAGGGCGTCTACACCGAACTGGCCGACTGGGCGCGCCCGCGCGGCTACACGCATCTGCGCGTGGACGGCAACTTCCTGCCGACCACGGGATTCCCGCGCATAGACCGCTTCAAGGAACACACCATTGAGCTGCCCGTGGCCAGCCTGCGGGTGTCGGCCGAGCAGGAAGACGCGCTGCGCACACAGCTGGCCAAGGCGCTGGAGCTGGGCAAGGGCGTGCTGCATGTGCTCAGCCGCCTTGATGACCTGGAGCAGGCGCTGCAGGAGGGCATGCCCACGGCGCACATCGGCCAATTGCAGGTGTTCTCGACCAAGCGCGCCTGCCCGGTCTGCGCCACCAGCTACGCCGAGCTCGACCCGCGCCTGTTCTCGTACAACAGCAAGCATGGCTGGTGCCCGGAATGCGTGGGCACGGGCGTGCGCCTGACGAAAGAGCAGCGCAAGGTCTTCGACGACTCGGTGCAGTCCGACGACCGTGGCCGCGAGCAGACCTTTGCCGAGCCCGAGGTGGAAGACCTGGCGGAGCAGGCCTGCCCCGGCTGCCAGGGCACGCGCCTGAACCCCGTGGCGCGCGCCGTGCTGTTTGCCGACACGCCCATCACAGCGGTGGCGCACCTGTCGGTCAGTGAGGTGCGGCAGTGGATCGCGGGCCTGGAACTGTCGGGGCGCGAGGCGGACATTGCCCGCGACCTGATCCCGGAAATTCAGAGCCGGCTCGAATTCCTCGAAGAAGTCGGCCTGTCCTACCTGACGCTGGATCGCGGCGCGCCCACGCTGTCCGGCGGCGAGGCCCAGCGCATACGCCTGGCCGCCCAGCTGGGCAGCAACCTGCAGGGCGTGTGCTATGTGCTGGACGAGCCCACGATTGGCCTGCACGCGCGCGACAACCAGATTCTGCTGAACGCCCTGCACAAGCTGGGTGACAAGGGGAACACCCTGGTCGTCGTGGAGCATGACGAGGACACCATACGCCGCGCGGACCACATCATCGACATAGGCCCCAGCGCCGGCAAGCGCGGCGGGCGCCTGGTGGCGCAGGGCAGCGTGGCCGACCTGCAGGCGGCCGAAGATTCGCAGACCGGGCGCTATCTGCTGCATGCCATGCGCCATCCGCTCAAGCCCCGGCGCGCGGTTTTGCTCCCTCCCCCAGAGGGGGATGGAGTCAAGGCCTGGCTCACCGTGCTCGGCGCCCACCTGCACAACCTGCGGCAGGTAGACCTGCGCCTGCCGCTGCAGCGCCTGGTGGCCGTCACGGGCGTGTCCGGCTCGGGCAAGTCCACGCTGGCACGCGACGTGTTGCTGGCCAATGTGGCGGCCTGGGTGGGCCAGCGCGCCACCAAGGCCGGGCGCGAGGCCATGGACGCCGGCGGGGCGCCTGCGCTCGTGGGCTGCGCCGGGCTTCAGTGCTTCGAGACCATAGACCGCGTGCTTGAAGTCGATCAAACCCCCATAGGCAAGACGCCGCGCAGCTGCCCCGCGACCTACATCGGCTTCTGGGACACCATCCGCAAGCTGTTCGCCGAGACGCTGGAGGCCAAGGCGCGCGGCTACGCGCCCGGGCGTTTCAGCTTCAACACCGGCGACGGCCGCTGCCCCGGCTGCGAGGGCCAGGGCCTTCGCACCATCGCCATGAGCTTTCTGCCCGACGTGAAGGTGCCCTGCGAGGTCTGCCGCGGCGCGCGCTTCAACCCCGAGACCCTGGCCGTCACCTGGCGCGGCAAGAGCATTGGGGATGTGCTGCAGATGGAGGTGGACGAGGCCGTGGAATTTTTTGCCAGCATGCCCAGCATCGCCCACCCGCTGCAGATCTTGAAGGACGTGGGCCTGGGTTATCTGACGCTGGGCCAGCCCTCACCCACGCTGTCGGGCGGCGAGGCCCAGCGCATCAAGCTGGTGACCGAACTCACCAAGGTGCGCGACGAGGTCGGCCGGCGCGGCCAGAAGGCGCCGCACACGCTGTACGTGCTGGACGAGCCCACCGTCGGCCTGCATATGGCCGACGTGCACAAGCTCATCAAGGTGCTGCACCGCCTGGTGGACGGCGGCCACAGCGTGGTCGTCATCGAGCACGACCTGGACGTGATCGCCGAGGCCGACTGGATCATCGACCTGGGTCCCGAGGGCGGCAAGGACGGCGGCCGTATCGTGGGCGCGGCCACGCCCGAGGATCTGGTGGCGTTGGGCACGCACACGGGCCGGGCGCTGGCGCCGGTGCTGGCGCGCAGTTAAGGCCTCCTGCTCCTTCCCCCTTTGGGGGAAGGTTGGGATGGGGGCCGGGAGCGCCGGCATCTTGCCGGTATTTCAGCTCAAGCATCGCTGGGGCCCCCACCCCAACCCTCCCCCAGAGGGGGAGGGAGATGGGCACATTCACCCCTTGTGCGCCTGCATCTGGTCAATCGCCAGCGCCGAATGCGCATAGGCGCCACCCGCACGCATCTCGGCCGCGACCCAGATGGCCTCCATGATCTGCGCCTCGCTGGCGCCGGCCTTGAGCGCGCCATCCGTGTGGCCGCGTATGCAATACGGGCATTGCGTGACATGGGCCACGGCCACGGCAATCAGCTGCTTGGTGCGCGCGTCGAGCTCGCCCGCGGCAAAGGCCGCGGCGCTGAAGGCGCGAAAAGCCTCCAGCTGCTTGGGCGCGAGCTCGCGCCTCTTGCGTGCAATGTCGGCGCTGCTGGCGGGGTACATGGCTTGATCCATGGCGTGATCCTCCTTCAATGCTTGCCGGGCTGGTAGCTGCCGGCCTCGGCGCGAAACGCCACCGACAGCCGGTTCCAGCCATTGATGGCGACGATGGCCAGCGTCAGGTCCACCAGCGCCTTCTCGTCGAACTGCTGGCGTGCCTGCTGGTACACCTCGTCGGGCACCTCCTGGTTCTGCAGCAGGGTCACGGCCTCGGCCCAGGCCAGGGCGGCGCGCTCGCGCGGGGTGTAGAACGGCGCCTCGCGCCAGGCGGGCAGCAGGTACAGGCGCTGCTCGCTCTCGCCGGCGGCGCGCGCATCCTTGGTGTGCATGTCCAGGCAGAAGGCGCAGCCGTTGAGCTGCGACACGCGCGTCTTCACCAGCTCCAGCAGGCCGTGTTCCAGGCCGCTGCCGCGCGCGTGCTGCTCCAGCGTCAGCATGGCGGCAAAGCCCTTGGGGGATGCGTTCTTGTAGTCCAGGCGTTGTGTCATCGAAAGACTCCTTGTGGTTGGTTTATTCGATTGCTTGGATGCCATCGGGGCGCAGCAGGAATTCGCGCATGGCCACCGCGTTGTTCACCGCCTCGTCGTGCGCCGAGTACACCAGCGTCACCACGCCATGGCGTGCGCGCTCGCACAGCTGCTCCCAGGCCTCGGGCTGCTCGCGCAGCTCGGCGGCGTAGCGGCGGCGAAACTCGTCCCACAGCGCGGGGTCGTGGTTGAACCACTGGCGCAACTCGGTGCTGGGGGCCAGCGCCTTGGCCCAGTCGGTGAGCGCCAGCGCATCCTTCTTCACGCCGCGCGGCCACAGCCGGTCGATCAGGATGCGCGCTCCGTCCTCGGCTGCGGGCGGCTCGTAGGCGCGCTTGATGCGGACATGGCGGGGCGGGATGGTCTTGTCCATGGCATGGTCCTGTGCACATAGCCCAACATGCGGGCAGGATACGCCCCGCTGAGTGTGCGCCCGCCCGCATGGGTATTGGCGCCGGCCAATGGGACAATCACGTCCATGACCGCCACCACCGACACCCTGACCATCACCCGCCCCGACGACTGGCACCTGCATGTGCGCGACGGCGAGCCGCTGCTGACCGTCGTGCCGCACACGGCGGCGCAGTTCGGCCGCGCCATCATCATGCCCAACCTGCGCCCGCCCGTGACCACGGCGCAGCAGGCGCTCGATTACAAGCAGCGCATCCTGGCCGCCGTGCCCGAGGGGCTGCAGTTCGAGCCGCTGATGACGCTCTACCTCACCGACAACCTGCCGCCCGAGGAGATCGCGCGCGCCAAGGAGGCGGGCGTGGTCGCGCTCAAGCTCTACCCTGCCGGCGCCACCACCAACAGCGACGCTGGCGTGACCGACCTGCGCAAGACCTACAAAACGCTGGAGGCCATGCAGAAGGCCGGCCTGCTGCTGCTGGTGCACGGCGAGGTGACCAGCCCCGACATCGACCTGTTCGACCGCGAGGCCGTGTTCATCGACCAGCAGTTGATCCCGTTGCGCCGCGACTTCCCCGAGCTGAAAATCGTCTTTGAACACATCACCACGCGCGATGCCGCGCAGTACGTCACCCAGAGCGACAGGTACACCGCCGCCACCATCACCGCGCACCACCTTCTGTACAACCGCAACGCCATCTTCACCGGCGGCATACGCCCGCACTACTACTGCCTGCCGGTTTTGAAGCGCGAGACGCACCGCCAGGCACTGGTCGCCGCGGCCACCAGTGGATCACCGAAGTTCTTCCTGGGCACCGACAGCGCCCCGCACCCCGCGCACCTGAAGGAGCACGCCACGGGCTGCGCCGGCTGCTACACGGCGCACGCCGCCATCGAGATGTACGCCGAGGCCTTCGACAACGCCGGCGCGCTGGACAAGCTCGAAGCCTTTGCAAGCTTCAACGGCCCGGCCTTCTACGGCCTGCCGCGCAACCCTGGAGTCATCACGCTGCGCCGCGAAAGCTGGACGCCGCCCGACAGCTTCCCCTTCGGCGAAGCCGACCTCAAGCCCCTGCGCGCGGGCGAGGCGCTGCCGTGGCGGCTGGTGGGTTAACCCACATTGATTGGCAACGCCCCTGGCTCGCACCGCTGGCAGCACTGGGGCGGCAAGCCGCCGCACATGTGCAGGCCGGCGCCAGCGTCGCCGATGCGCTCAACGCCTTGATCGACGCCGGCGCCGCGCCGGCGCCCGGCGTGCGCTTCGTGCCCCAGGCGGCGCTGCCGGCAGGCATGGCCTATGAGCAGTTCATCCATGCCCAGGCGCTGGTGCCCACGCGCGACAACCTGCATGACTTCTTCAACGGCCTGATCTGGCTGCATTACCCGGCCACCAAGCGCCGCTTCAACCGGCTGCAGGCCCAGGTGATCGCGGCGGAGGGCGTGGGCGCGCGGCGCGGGCCGCTGCGCGATGCGCTCACGCTGTTCGATGAAAACGGCGCCGTGCTGCTGGCGCCGCCCCTGCTGCACGAGGCGCTGGCCGCGCGCCAGTGGCGCCGGCTGTTGGTGGACCTGCGCCCGCTGTGGCGCCAGGCGCGGCTGCTGTTGATCGGTCATGCGCTGTTGGAAAAGCTGGTGTCCCCAAGAAAACCGGTCACAGCGCATGTCTATCAAGCGCAGGCAGCTATTGATTGCGTAGCTGATGCGGACGACTGGCTGGCCGCCGATCTGGATGCCGCGCACCTGGCGGCCAAGCCCTTCAATCCCCTGCCGGTTCTGGGTGTGCCGCTCTGGTGGCCCGAGAACGAGAACGTTTGCTTTTATGATGACCCCGTCGTTTTCCGCGGCGCGCGCACCCCATAAACCCTGAACAACAGGTGCGCATCGCTTGAAGTGCCGCGCGCCAGCCCCATCTTGTTGTCTGCCCATGGCGCCGCGCCGTGGCTGAATTCCTTTCCTTGTTCGGAGAACCCTCGATGAAACGCATCGCGCTTTTTCTGCTGACCAACATCGCCGTGGTGGCGGTGCTGGGCATCGTCGCCAACCTGCTGGGCGTGAACCGCTACCTGACGGCCAATGGCCTGAACCTGGGCGCGCTGCTCGGCTTTGCCTTCGTCATGGGCTTTGGCGGCGCCATCATTTCGCTCCTGATGAGCAAGCCCATGGCCAAGATGAGCATGGGCGTGAAGATCATCAACCAGCCGCAAAGCCAGGACGAGGCCTGGATCGTGGAGACCGTGCGCGGCTTTGCTGCCAAGGCCGGCGTGCAGATGCCCGAGGTCGGCATCTACGAGGGCGAACCCAACGCCTTTGCCACGGGCGCCTTCAAGAACTCGGCCCTGGTGGCCGTCTCCACGGGCCTCTTGCAAGGCATGACGCGCGAGGAGGTCGAGGCCGTCATCGGCCATGAGATCGCCCACGTGGCCAATGGCGACATGGTGACCATGGCGCTGATCCAGGGGGTGATGAACACCTTCGTGGTCTTCCTGTCGCGCGTCATCGGCTATGCGGTGGACAGCTTTCTGCGCAAGAACGACGAGAACAGCTCCGGCCCCGGCATCGGCTACATGGTCACGACCCTGGTGCTCGACATCCTGCTGGGCTTCGTCGCGGCCATCATCGTGGCCTGGTTCTCGCGCCAGCGCGAGTTCCGCGCCGACGCCGGCGCCGCCCAGCTCATGGGCCGCAGGCAACCCATGATCAACGCGCTGCACCGCCTGGGCGGCATGCAGCCGGGCGAGATGCCCAAGAGCCTGCAGGCCATGGGCATTGCGGGCGGCATAGGCAAGCTGTTTTCCTCGCACCCGCCCATCGAGGAGCGCGTCGCGGCGCTGCAGAACCTGCACTGAGCGCCATCTTTACCCAGGCTTCACAAGCCCCTGTCAACAACCGGCAGGGGCTTTTTCGTTGAATGAGCGTCATTGACAGGAGTGCATCGTGATTCTCACATCGACGTTTTCGACGGGCCTGCGCCGCGCGCTGCCGGCCCTGGCGCTGGCTGCGGCCGGTATGACCTTGACCGGCTGCGTGGTGGCGCCGGCCTATCCCGCGGGCGACGTGGTCTACGCGCCCACGGCCCCGCCGCCGCTGCAGACCGAGGTGGTTCCCGTCGCGCCCTCGCCGGTGCATGTGTGGATCAACGGCTACTGGGGCTGGGGCGGCGGGCGCTATGCCTGGAGGCCGGGCTACTGGGCTGCCCCGCCGCGGCCAGGCTATATCTGGCACCCGCACCGCTGGGACTATGGGCCGCGGGGCTGGTATTCACATGGCGGCCGCTGGGGCCCGCGCTGAATCCAGTGACCGCCCCTGGGCCGCCTTGCACCTCCGTGCAGTCGCCGGCGGCGGCAGCGTTACCGGCGCGTCCAAGCCTGCGCAGGCGGGCTTGGAGCATTTCCATAGGGTCGCCAGACCTGGGGTGGATGGCGTTGCCATTTCGGCTGAAGTCGTGAGGAGGCTTGGAAAGCGCTATGAATGTCACGATGGAGGACAGGTGCTCGCGCATCCAGCGGTGGCCTGCCCCGCCCCTGTGCTGGCTACAGTGCTGCGGCGGATTCAGCTATCGGCTGCCTATGGCGCCGCCGCATTCCAATCATTCCCAACAGGCCCGCACCCAGCAGGGCAATCGAGCCAGGCTCTGGAACCTCGTACCACATGCCGGTGAAATGCAACCTGAGGATAGACATGCCGTCGGAGCCGTAGAAGCCACTCCAGAGTCCTGAACCATCCGACAACATATCCACCTGATCGGCGTCGTTCAGTATGTAAAGGCTGCCGAGAAGCCCGCCTAGAGTGCTATCAGACAAGAAGTTGGCCTTCACGCTGCACATGCGAGGTCCGGACCAACCGAAGCAGTATTCGGCGTCCAAATCTACTGCCGTCCCAACCCTCTCGAAGTTGTTGTAGTAAACATTGGAGTTGAAGAAACTCCCCGCGTGGTAGTTGCCTCCGTCGTACCAATACGTTTGGGACTGGAGGGTGCCCACATTTTCAGAAAGGCCAACGCGCAGTCCGTTCACGTCGTCCAGTCCGAAAGGCCCCATACAACCAGGCGCATAGACCTCCCCTGTCGCAATGGTCCTGCACTCGTTGGTCAGCGTCTTGAATTCATACACTGAGGCACTTGCCTGCCCAGGCAGGGCGGATGCGGCCAGTAGCGCGATGGTTGCAAAAATGGCTCTCATGTTGTCTCCTTTTTCCTGCATCACGGCCCGCAGGCTTGGCCTGGGATAGAGCTGAAGAAAAGCGCACGCTATGGCATATGGTATCGACTCACCATGGAGCGCACCGCCAATAGCGCCGTGCCCCGCACCTGGATGACTGGCTACCCCTTCTCCTTCCTTCTCATCGCCGTGCGCTGCAGTTTGGGGGACGACGACAGCGCGATGGGGCGGCCCTTGCGCGGCGTCCGCTGAGCTACGTCGCTGCGGCTTCGTGCGTTGGTCGTTTTCACTGCGCCTGTGCCGACTCGGGCGGCGCGGGCGCAGTGCCATGCCCCGCCTTGGCCAGCAGATAGTCGATGCAGGTGCGCACGGCGCGGGTCTGGTGGCGGTCGGGCAGGTACATCAGGTAGAGGTGGTTGCCGAAGATGCTCAGGCGGTATTCCTGCAGCGTGAGCAGCACCTCGCCGCTGGCCACCTCGGCCTGCACCACGTAGTCGGGCACCAGGCCCACGCCCAGGCCGGCCAGGATGCCCTGGTGCAGGAAGGGGAAGTGCTCGGAGATCAGCGTGGGCTCCAGCATGACCTCCTGGCGCTCCTCGCCCTGGTAGGCCGACAGGCGCAGCTGGCGCCCGATCACGCCGGCCGTGATCACCGGGCTGTTGCGCAAGTCATAGAGCGTTTCGGGCAGGCCATGCTGGGCCACGTAGGCGCGTGAGGCGCAGGCCACGTAGTGCATGGGGCCCAGGCTGCGCGCAATCACCGACAGCGGGGGTTCGGCCATCACGCGGATGGCGATGTCCACCTCGTCGCGCAGGTGGTCGGTGCGGTTCTCGAACAGCACGTCGAGCACGATGCCGGGGTACATCCGCTTGAACTCGATGAGCCACGCGCTCATCACCATCTGGCCGTAGCCGCTGGGCACGCTGATGCCCACGCGCCCCAGCAGCCCCTGGCCCAGGCTGGTCACGGTTTCGCGTGCGGCCAGCATCTCGTTCTGTATCGCGCGGCCATGCTCGTACAGGCGCAGGCCGACCTCGGTAGGCTCCACGCGGCGCGTGCTGCGCCGTATCAGCTGCACGCCCACCGACTTCTCCAATTGCGTCAGGTGGTAACTGACGTTGGCACGTGTCATCTTGAGCTTGCGTGCCGCCTGGCTCAGGTTGCCGCTGTCGATGATTTCCACTAAAAGGGTGAGCGACTGCAGGTCCATGCGATGGATTGTCAAATTTCATTGAACATTCTGTCAATGATTGATGTGATTGTTAAAACCGCCTTTCTATGAAGAATAGGCGTTTTCATCTTTCATCAGGAGACAACACGATGAGCGAACAAGCCAGCACTTCCCCGGTCCACATGCGCCTCGATGGCGAGGTGCTGGTGGTCCGCATTGCCAACCCGCCCGTGAATGCGCTGGGCCAGGCGGTGCGCGCCGGCCTGCAGGCTGCGGTAGAGCGGCTGGAGCAGGACGCGTCCGCGCGCGCCATGCTCATCGTGGGCGAGGGCAAGGCCTTCATCGCCGGCGCCGACATCCGCGAGTTCGGCAAGCCGCCGCAGGCGCCCTTCCTGCCCGAGGTCATCAACCGCATGGAGGCCGCGGGCAAGCTGGTGGTCGCCGCCATCCACGGCCCGGCGCTGGGCGGCGGGCTGGAGGTGGCCCTGGCCACGCATTACCGCCTGGCCTTGCCCGGCGCCAAGCTCGGCCTGCCCGAGGTCAACCTGGGCCTGCTGCCCGGCGCCGGCGGCACGCAGCGCAGCCCGCGCCTGATGGGCGCGCTGCCCGCGGCCGAGCTGATGCTCTCGGGCAAGCACCTGTCCGCCAAGGCGGCGCTGGCCGCCGGTCTGGTGGACAAGCTGGTCGAGGGCGACGACCCCGTGGCCGCGGGCCTGGCCTATGTGCGCGAGCTGCTGACAAGTGGCGCGCCTATCCGCCGCACCAGCGCCCTGCCCGTGCCGGGCGACCAGGCCGAGGCCTTGGCGGCGCTGGACAAGCTGGCGCAGGACACGGCGAAGAAAACGCGCGGTCTGTTCTCTCCGGGCAAGATCATCGACTGCGTCAAGGTGGCCGTGCAGACCCCGTTTGCCGAAGGCAGCCAGCGCGAGCGCGCCATGTTCCTCGAATGCCTGAACAGCCCGCAGCGCGCCGGCCTGGTGCACGCCTTCTTCTCCGAGCGCGAGACCGCCAAGATCCCCGAAGCCAAGGCCGCCCAGCCGCGCCCGTTTGCCAAGCTGGCCATCATCGGCGGCGGCACCATGGGCGCGGGCATCACCGTGGCTGCGCTGGATGCGGGTCTCTCGGTGGTGATGATCGAGCGCGATGCCGAGTCGATCGCGCGCGGCCAGAAGAACGTCGAGAAGGTCTACGACGGCCTGATCGCCAAGGGCCGCATGACGGCCGAGGCCAAGGCCGCCACCATGGCGCGCTATACGCCATCGACGAGCTATGACGCAATTGGCGACGTGGACATGGTGATCGAGGCCGTGTTCGAAGACCTGGAGGTCAAGAAGGCCGTGTTCAAGGAACTCGACCGTGTCTGCAAGCCCGGCGCCGTGCTGGCTACCAACACCTCCTACCTGGACATCGACGCCATTGCGGCTGTGACCCGCCGCCCGCAGGACGTCATCGGCCTGCACTTCTTCAGCCCGGCCAACATCATGCGGCTGCTGGAGATCGTCGTGCCGTCCAAGGTGGCAGCCGACGTGGTGGTCACGGCGTTTGAACTGGCCAAGCGCATGAAGAAGGTGCCGGTGCGAGCCGGCGTGTGCGATGGCTTCATCGGCAACCGCATCCTGTCGGTCTACCGCGAGGCGGCCAACCATGTGCTGGAGGACGGCGCCAGCCCCTACGAGATCGACGCCGCTGTGCGCGAATTCGGCTACCCCATGGGGCCGTTCCAGGTCAGCGACCTGGCCGGTGGTGATATCGGCTGGGCCACGCGCAAGCGCAAGGCCGCCACGCGCGACCCGAAGGCGCGCTATGTGGAGATTGCCGACCGCATCGCCGAGCGCGGCTGGTTCGGCCAGAAGACCGGGCGCGGCTGGTACCTCTACCCCGAGGGCGCACGCGTGGGCCAGCAAGACCCCGAGGTGCTGGCCATCGTGGACGCCGAGCGGAAGAAGAAGGGCATCACGCCGCGCGCCTTCACGCATGAGGAAATCATGCGCCGCTACATGGCGGCCATGGTCAACGAGGGCGTCCGTGTGCTGGAAGAAGGCATTGCGCTGCGCCCGCTCGATATCGACGTGACCTTTTTGTTCGGCTACGGCTTTCCGCGCCACCGCGGCGGCCCCATGCTGTGGGCCGACATGCAGGGCCTGGACAAGGTACTGGCCGACATCGAGGAATTCGCCAAGGAAGACGCGCAGTTCTGGCAACCGGCAGCCCTGCTGAAAAAACTGGTGGCCGAGGGCAGGAATTTCGCCAGCCTGAACCAGCGCGGCTGACTCCACACACTCCCTCTCCCGCTGGCGAGAGAGGGCAGGGGTGAGGGTGGCGGCCCGCACAGGCGCGGCGCTCGCATCACCCCCTCACCCCGCCCTCTCCCCCCAAGGGGGAGAGGGTGAAAAGGCCGTATAGCGCCCGTCCAATCTGCACAAGCAGCTATTGATTTAATAGAAACGTAAATACTCCCAAGGAGCCCCCCATGCGCGAAGCCGTCATCGTTTCCACCGCCCGCACCCCTCTGGCCAAGTCCCACCGCGGCGAGTTCAACATCACGCCCGGTGCGCAGCTGGGCGCCTATTCGGTCAGCGCCGCCGTAGCGCGCGCCGGCATCGAGCCCGGCCTGATCGAAGACCTGATCTGGGGCTGCGGCTACCCCGAGGGCACGACGGGCCGCAACATCGGCCGCCAGACCGCGCTGCGCGCCGGCCTGCCGGTGACGGTGGGCGGCACGGTCATCAACCGCTACTGCTCCTCGGGCCTGCAGGCGATTGCCGTGGCGGCCGGGCGCATCGTGCTGGAGGGCGTGCCGGCCATGATCGCGGGCGGCGTGGAGAGCATCTCGCTGCTGCGTTCGAGCAACACCAATCCGGCCGATGCCGACCCCTGGCTGGTCGAGCACAAGCCCGCGCTCTTCATGGCCATGATCGACACCGCCGACATCGTGGCCCAGCGCTATGGCATCAGCCGCGAAGACCAGGATGCGTTCTCGCTGCAAAGCCAGCAGCGCACGGCAGCCGCCCAGGCCGCCGGGGTGTTCGACAACGAAATCGTGCCCTGCACCGCCGTCATGGCCGAGAAGAACAAGGACACCGGCGAGATCACCCACAAGGAGGTGACCGCGACCATGGACAACTGCAACCGCCCCAGCACCACGCTGGCAGGCCTGGCCAAGCTCGAACCCGTCAAGGGCCCGGGCCAGTTCGTCACCGCGGGCAATGCCTCGCAGTTGTCGGACGGCTCGGCCGCCTGCGTGCTGATGGAGGCCAAGGAGGCGGAAAAGCGCGGCCTGCAGCCGCTGGGCGCGTTCCGCGGCTTTGCCATTGGCGGCTGCGAGCCCGACGAGATGGGCATAGGCCCGGTGTTCGCCGTGCCGCGCCTGCTGGAGCGCGCGGGCCTCACGGTGCAGGACATCGACCTGTGGGAGCTCAACGAGGCCTTTGCCTCGCAGGCGCTGTACTGCCAGAGGAAGCTCGGCATCCCCATGGAGCGCCTCAACGTCAACGGCGGCGCGATCTCGATCGGCCACCCCTTCGGCATGACCGGCGCGCGCCTGACGGGCCACATCCTGCTCGAAGGCCAGCGCCGCAAGGCACGCGGCGAGAAGGTCAAGTGGGGCGTGGTGACGATGTGCATCGGCGGCGGCATGGGCGCGGCCGGTTTGTTCGAAATTTTCTGAGGAGGTCCACCATGGACTTGCAATTCACTCCCGACGAACAGGCGTTCCGCTCCGAGGTACGCGCGTTTCTCAAAGACCACCTGCCGCCCGCATTGGCCGCCAAGGTCAAGGCCGGCCAGCGCCTGACGCGCTTTGACCAGGAGAACTGGCACGCCATCCTGAACAAGCAGGGCTGGCTGGCCTACCACTGGCCCAAGGAGCATGGTGGCGCCGGCTGGACGCCGATTCAGAAGTTCATCTTCGACGACGAATGCGCCATGGCCGGCGGCCCGCGCCTGGTGCCGTTCGGCCTGTCCATGCTGGGCCCGGTGCTGATCAAGTACGGCAACGAGGCGCAGAAGACGCGCTGGCTGCCGCGCATCCTGAGTGGCGCCGACTGGTGGTGCCAGGGCTATTCCGAACCCGGCGCCGGCTCGGACCTGGCGAGCCTCAAGACCACGGCCGTGCGCGAGGGCGACCACTACATCGTCAACGGCCAGAAGACCTGGACCACCCAGGGCCAGCACGCCAACATGATGTTCTGCCTGGTGCGCACCGACCGCGCCGCCAAGGCGCAGTCGGGCATCAGCTTCCTGCTGATTGACATGAAGCAGCCAGGGGTGGAGGTGCGCCCCATCCGCACGCTGGACGGCGACGCCGAAGTCAACGAGGTGTTCCTGACCGATGTGAAGGTGCCGGTGGAGAACCTGGTGGGCGAGGAGAACAAGGGCTGGACCTACGCCAAGTACCTGCTGACCTACGAGCGCACCGGCATCGCCGGCGTGGGCTTCTCCATGGCCGCGCTGGAAAAGCTAAAAATCATTGCCAGCCGTGTGCAGAAGAATGGCAAGCCGCTGGCGCAAGACCCGCAGTTCGCCACGCGCATGGCCCAGGTCGAGATCGACCTGAACAACATGGCCACGACCAACCTGCGCGTGCTCGCTGCGGTGCAGGGCGGGGGCGTGCCGGGGGCCGAGAGCTCCATGCTCAAGATCCGCGGCACCGTCATCCGCCAGGAGCTGCTGTCGCTCATCCGCCGCGCCATGGGGCCGTATGCGCTGCCCTATATCGAGGAAGCGCAGTTCGCCGAATATGCCGAGCCGCCCGTAGGTCCCAAGGAGGCCGCCACGGCGGCAGCCGCCTACTTCAACTACCGCAAGCTGTCGATCTTCGGCGGCTCCAACGAAATCCAGCGCAACATCATCAGCAAGATGATCCTGGGGCTGTAAGGAGACAAGCATGGACTTCCAACTCGACGAAGACCGCCGCATGCTGGCGGATGCGCTGGGCCGCTACCTGAGCGAACAATACCCAGCCGAGTACCGCAACCAGGCCGCCTATGGCGAGCGCGGCTACAGCAGCGAAACCTACGCCAAGCTGGCCGAAATCGGCGCGATTGGCGCGCTGTTCAAGGAGGCCGATGGCGGCTTTGGCGGCGAGGGCGTGGACATCAGCGTGGTCTTCGAGACCCTGGGTCACCACCTGGTGGCCGAGCCCCTGCTGGGCGCGTTGCTCGTGGGCCGCGCGCTGACCGAGGCCGGCAGCGATGCGCAGAAGGCGCGGCTCGAAGACATCGTCGCCGGCAGCACGCTGGCCGCACTGGCGCACGACGAGCCCGACAACCACTACGAGCTGAACCGCGTCGCCACCACGGCCAAAAAGAGCGGCAATGGCTGGGTGCTGAACGGCGCCAAGGCCGTGGTGCCGTTCGGCGACCAGGCGCAGCTGCTGCTGGTCAGCGCACGCACCAGCGGCGCCGTGGGCGACGAGGCCGGCATCTCGCTGTTCCTCGTGCCGGGCGACGCGGCCGGCATCACGTCGCGCGGCTATGGCCGCATCGACGGCGGCCATGCGGCCGAGCTGGTGCTGACCGATGTGCAGGTGGGCGCCGATGCGCTGCTGGGCGCCGAGGGTGCGGGCCACGCGCTGCTGGAGCGCATCGTGGACTATGGCCTGCTGGCGCTGTCGGCCGAGAGCCTGGGCGCGATGGAAAAGGCCAAGGGCGACACGCTGGAATACCTGCGCACGCGCAAGCAGTTCGGCGTGCCCATCGGCAGCTTTCAGGCGCTGCAGCACCGCATGGCCGACATGCTGCTCGAAGTCGAGCAGGCGCGCTCGGCCGTCATCAACGCCGCCGCGGCCATCGACGAGGAAGACCGCGTGGCGCGCGAGAAGGCCTTGAGCGCCGCCAAGTACAGCATCGGCAAGATCGGCACGCTGATTGCCGAGGAAGCCATCCAGATGCATGGCGGAATTGGCGTGACCTGGGAGCTGCCACTGGCCCACTACGCCAAGCGCCTGGTGATGATCGACCACCAGCTCGGTGACATGGACCACCACCTGGCGCGCTGGATGGCCTTGTAGTGGGAGCGCCGGCATCCTGCCGGCCCGCCTGCCGCGAAGCGCAAAGGCAAAACGGCCCGTAGCGCTTGATGGTAAAGCGCAAGAAGCTATCAAAACGAAAGCAACCAAGGAGACGCCCATGCCCGACAACGCCCTCATCACCCGCCGCGAAGGCGCGGTGCTGGTGCTGTCCAACAACAACCCGGCCGCGCGCAACGCGCTCACGCCGGGCTTCTACACCGGCCTGACCGAGGCGCTGCACGCGGCCGCCGGCGACGCCAGCGTGGGTGCCATCGTGGTCACGGGCGAGGGCGGGCATTTCTGCGCGGGCGGCGACCTGCGCCAGCTGATCCACCGGCGCGAGCTGCCCATTGGCGAGCGGCGCCAGCGCCTGGAGTTGCTGCACAACCTGGTGCGCGCGCTGCGCGACTGCCCCAAGCCGGTCGTCATGGCCGTGGAGGGTGCGGCCGCTGGCGCCGGCCTGTCGCTGGCGCTGGCTGGCGACATGCTGGTGGCGGCCAAGAACGCGCAGTTCTCGGTGGCCTACGTCAAGGTGGGCCTGACGCCCGACGGCGGCGCCACGGGGCTGCTGGCCGAATTTGTCTCGCGCCAGGTGCTCACCGAGCTGTGCCTGACCGGTGAACGCGTGAGCGGCGAACGCATGCACCAGCTCGGCGTGGTCAACCGCCTGACCGAGCCCGGCGCCGCGCTGGACACGGCCATCGCGCTGGCGCAGCAGATCGCCACCGGCCCCGATCTGGCCATGGCGCGCATCAAGCACCTGTGCCGCATGGCGCCGCGCAACACGCTGGAGCAGCAGCTGGAGCTGGAGGCGCTGTACATGCCGCTGTCGCAGGAGACGGCCGAATCGCTGGAGGGCATAGGCGCCTTCCTGGAAAAGCGCGCGCCCGACTTTGCCAGGCTGCGCGCCGCCCGATAGACCCCCATTGCACGGAGACATTTCATGACAGAAGCAAAAACCCAGGACTTGCCGCTGGCCGGCGTGCGCGTGCTCGACCTCTCGCGCGTGTTTGCCGGCCCCATGTGCGCCATGGTGCTGGCCGACTTCGGCGCCGAGGTGATCAAGGTGGAACACCCCGGCCGCGGCGACGACACGCGCGACTGGGGAATGCGCATCGGCAAGACCGAGACCACCTACTACAACAGCATGAACCGCAACAAGCGGTCCATCACCATCGACCTGCAGACGCCCGAGGGGTTGAAGATCGTGCACGAGCTCGCGGCGCAGTGCGACGTGGTCATCCACAACTTCAAGACCGGCGGCGCCGAGAAGCTGGGCCTGGGCTACGAGCAGCTCAAGGCCATCAAGAGCGACCTGATCTACTGCGCCGTGGCCGGCTACGACACCAGCGGCCCCGAGGCCAGCCGCCCGGGCTACGACCTGGTCATCCAGGCCGAGGCCGGCCTCATGGCTCTCAATGGCGAAGCCGGCACGCCGCCGCTCAAGTTCGGCGTGGCCGTGGTGGATCTGATGACCGGCATGTACGCGGCCCAGGCCATTCTCGCGGCGATGTTCAGCCGCGAGCGCACGGGCCGGGGCCGGCTCATCGAGATGGCGCTGTACGACTGCGGCCTGATGGTCACCGGCTATTACGGGCTCGATGCGCTCAAGCTCGGCCACGACCCGGAGCGCTACGGCAACGCCCACCCCTCCATCGTGCCCTACGGCATGTATGCGGCGGCCGACGGCCCCCTGATCATCGCCGTGGGCAACAACGCCCAGTTCGACAAGTTCTGCCGCCAGGTCATCATGCGCCCGGACATCGTCGAAGACCCGCGCTTTGCCACCAACGTGGAGCGCGCCAAGAACCGCCTGGAGCTCGGCCCCATGCTCAAGGAGCTGGTCCATACCTTCCCGCGCGACCTGCTGCTCGAACGCCTCACGGCCGCGGGCATTCCCTGTGGGCGCGTCGCCGGCCTGCACGAGGCCCTGACCAGCGAGCGCACGCGCCGCGGGGGGCTGGTGCAGGACATGCCCCACCCCGTCGTGGGCAGCACGCCGACCTTTGCGCCACCCTACCGCCTGGACGGCCAGCGCCTGCCGATCCGCATGGCCCCGCCCACGCTGGGCGAAGGCACGCGCGAAGTACTGCACCAGCTGCTGGCGCTGAGCGACGAGCAGCTGCAGGCCCTGCAAGCCCAGGGCGTGCTGACGCTGCCGCAGCACTGATGCTATTCAAATAAGAGCTGCTTGCGCTTGATGAATAAGCGCTGCAGTGGATTTTGCTTAAAGGAGTCGAATATGTTGCCCTCCGCCATCCACCGCCGCACCGCCCTGGCCCTGGCCGCCGCGCCGCTGCTCGCCAGCCTGGCCGGCACCGCGCTGGCCCAGGCCGCCTGGCCCGACAAGATGATCAAACTGGTCGTGCCCTTCCCGGCCGGCGGCCCCACCGACACGGCCGCGCGCATCGTCGGCCAGAAGCTGGCCGAGCGCCTCAAGCAGGCCGTGATCGTGGACAACCGCCCCGGTGCCTCGGGCTCCATTGCCGCGGCCCAGGTCGCCAAGAGCCCGGCCGACGGCTACACGCTGATGATGCTGGCCACGCCCACGCTGCTGGCGCCGCACCTGTACAAGAAGACGGGCTATGACACGGTCAAGGACTTCACGCCCGTGGCCACGGTGTATGACCTGCCCATCGTCATCGTCGTCAACCCCAGGCTGCTGCCCGACGTCACGGACCTCAAGAGCCTGATGGCGCATGCCAAGGCACAAAAGTCGCCGCTCAACTACACCAGCTCGGGCGCGGGCAGCTTCGGCCACCTGAGCATGGAGCTGCTCAAGCAAATGGGCGGCTTTGACATGCAGCATGTGCCCTACAAGGGCGGCGTGCCGGCCATCACCGATACCATAGGCGGCCAGGTGCCCATCATGTATGCCGACCTGGTCGCGGCCCTGCCGCACATCAAGGCCGGCAAGCTGCGCGCCATCGCCGTGGGCTCGCCCCAGCGCGTGGTCATGCTGCCGGATGTGAAGACCATTGCCGAGCAGGGCATCAAGGGCTACGACGCCGTCTCCTGGGGCGGCCTGCTGGCGCCGCCGGGCACGCCCAAGGCCGTGGTGGACCGCGTCGCCAACGAGGTCAAGGACATCCTGGCCGACAAGGAGGTGCAGGACAAGCTGCTGGGCGTGGGCGCCATCGCCCATTTCCAGGGGCCCGACCAGATGGCCCAGCGCCTCAAGGCCGACTATGAGCGCTGGGGCCAGATCATTCGCGACAAGGGCATTGCGCCGGAGTGAAAACCACATGAAAACCCGCATCACCGAACTCTTTGGCATCAAGCACCCCATCATCCAGGGAGGCATGCACTATGTCGGCTTTGCCGAGCTGGCCGCGGCGGTCTCCAACGCCGGCGGCCTGGGCATCATCACCGGCCTGACGCAGAAGACCCCCGAGTTGCTGGCCAACGAGATCGCGCGCTGCCGCGCTATGACCGATAAGCCCTTCGGCGTCAACCTGACCTTTCTGCCCGCCGTCAACCCGCCCGACTATCCGGGGTACATCAAGGCCATCATCGAAGGCGGCGTGAAGATCGTCGAGACGGCCGGCAACAACCCGCAGAAATGGCTGCCCGCGTTGAAAGAGGCGGGCATCAAGGTCATCCACAAATGCACCTCGGTGCGCCATGCGCTCAAGGCCGAGTCGATTGGCTGCGACGCGATCAGCGTGGATGGCTTCGAGTGCGGCGGCCACCCGGGCGAGGACGATGTGCCCAACTTCATCCTGCTGCCGCGCGCGGCCGAGGAACTGAAGATTCCCTTCGTCGCCTCGGGCGGCATGGCGGACGGGCGTTCGCTCGTCGCCGCGCTGGCGCTGGGAGCCGAGGGCATGAACATGGGCACGCGCTTCATGGCCACGAAGGAAGCGCCGATTCATGAGAACGTGAAGCAGGCGCTGGTCGCAGCCAGCGAGCTCGACACCCGCCTGATCCTGCGCCCCATGCGCAACACCGAGCGCGTGCTGGTCAACGCCGCCACCGAGCGCGTGCTCGAAAAGGAAAAGCGCCTGGGCAGTAGCATCCAGTTTGCCGACATCGCGCCCGAGCTCGCCGGCGTCTATCCGCGCATCATGCAGCAGGGCGACATGGACGCCGGCGTGTGGTCCTGCGGCATGGTCGCGGGCCTGATCCGCGACGTGCCCAGCGCCAAGGAGCTGATCGATCGCATCATGGCCGAGGCCGAGGCGCTGATCGCCAAGCGCCTGGCGGGCATGCTTCGGTAGCAGCCCTTCGCACACCCCACCGTCACTCCCGCCTGCGCGGGAATGACGAATCAAACCCGAAAGGAAGTCCCATGAAAATCGTCGTCCCCGTCAAGCGCGTGGTGGACTACAACGTGAAGGTCCGCGTGAAGTCGGACGGCACGGGCGTAGACATCGCCAACGTCAAGATGAGCATGAACCCCTTTGACGAAATCGCCGTCGAAGAGGCC
>JAFEDY010000045.1:0-617 GCA_018241405.1 Pseudomonadota bacterium
GTGTGGTTTACCGCCCTGCGCGCCACCGACAGCGCCGTGCGCGCGCAGATGGAACCCGTCGGCATCAACCCCGACGGTCTCATCAAGGTCGCACCCCTGCTGCATTGGTCGTCCAAGGATCTGCACGAGTACTGCGTGCTGCATGGCCTGCCCAATAACTTCGACTACGTGGACCCGACCAAGGGCGAGGAGCAGCGCGAATGCGGCCTGCACCTTGCCCACTGACGCTACTGCCGGAAAAAAACCATGAACGCCAGAACCGACACCGCCGTGCTGCAATCCGCCACCCACCACCTGAGCAACCGCCACCTGGACGCGCTGGAGGAGGAAACCATCTTCATCCTGCGCGAAGTGGCCGCCGCCTTCGAGCGCCCCGCCCTGCTGTTCTCGGGCGGCAAGGATTCGCTGGTGATGCTCAAGTGCGCCGAGAAGGCGTTTGGCATAGGCCGCATCCCCTACCCGCTGTTGATGATCGACACCGGCCACAACTTCCCCGAGGTAACCGACTTCCGCGACTTCCGCGCTCAAGAATTGGGCGCTGAACTGATCGTGCGCAGCGTGGAAGACTCCATGGCGCGCGGCACCGTGCGCCTGGCGCACCCGGGCGAATCGCGCAA
>JAFEDY010000045.1:670-52165 GCA_018241405.1 Pseudomonadota bacterium
CGCCGCGACGAGGAAAAGGCCCGCGCCAAGGAGCGCATCTTCAGCCACCGCGACAGCTTTGGCCAATGGCAACCCAAGGCCCAGCGCCCCGAGCTGTGGACACTGTTCAACTCGCGGCTGGCCCCGGGCGAGCATTTCCGCGTCTTCCCCATCAGCAACTGGACCGAGCTGGACGTGTGGCAGTACATCGCCCGCGAGAACATCGCCCTGCCCAGCCTGTACTACGCGCACCAGCGCCAGGTGGTAGCGCGCCGGGGCCTCTTGGTGCCCGTCACCCCGCTGACGCCACCCAAGGACGGCGAGCAGATCGAAACCCGCACCGTGCGCTTTCGCACCGTGGGCGACATCACCTGCACCTGCCCCGTCGAGAGCCCCGCCGCCAGCGCACACGACATCGTCATCGAAACCCTGGCCGCCGAGGTCAGCGAGCGCGGAGCCACGCGTATGGACGACAAAACCAGCGAAGCCTCGATGGAAAAGCGCAAGAAGGATGGGTATTTCTAATGAACACCAACACTATCAATGCAATAGCTGCCAGCGCAGAACAGACAAGCGCTGCAGCCCAAAACGACCACATATCCGCCCTGCGCTTCATCACCTGCGGCAGCGTGGACGATGGCAAGAGCACGCTGATTGGCCGCCTGCTGGTCGATAGCCGCGCCGTGCTGCAGGACCACATTGCCGGCGTCACGCGCTCGGGCGAGGTCGATCTGGCGCTGCTCACCGACGGGCTTTCCGCCGAGCGCGAGCAGGGCATCACCATTGACGTGGCCTACCGCTACTTCGCCACCGAGGAGCGCAAGTTCATAATCGGCGACGCCCCAGGCCACGAGCAGTACACGCGCAACATGGTCACCGCCGCCTCGCAGGCCGACGCCGCCGTGGTGCTGGTCGATGCGACCAAGCTCGACTGGCAGAACCCCGGCCTGCAGCTGCTGGCGCAAACCCGTCGCCACAGCCTGCTGGTACACCTGCTGCGCGTGCACTCGCTGGTGTTTGCCGTCAACAAGCTCGACGCCGTGGCCGACCCGGCCCTGGCGTTTACCAATATTCGCGCGGCGCTGCTGCAATTCGCGCGGGAAGCCCGTATCCAGGTCGCGGCCACGGTGCCGGTGTCGGCCCTCAAGGGCTGGAACGTGGTCGATGCCCGGCCCGGCTGGTGCGGCTACGAAGGCCACAGCCTGCTGCAGATCCTGGAACAGCTGCCCCATACGCCGTTCGACACCCACCTGCCGCTGGCCTTCCCGGTGCAGTGGGTGGAGAAATTTTCGTCGTCCAGCGACACCCGCCAGGGCCGGCGCGTGTTCTGGGGCCGCGTAGCCGCGGGCGGCGCCCAGGTCGGCGCGCAGGTGCAGGTCTTTCCGAGCGGCCAGCTGGCGCGCGTGGCCCAGGTGCTGGACCACGCCCGCCGCCCACAGGGCGTGGCCGCCGGCCTGTCGGCCGGCATCGTGCTCGACCGCGAGGTGGACGTATCGCGCGGCGACTGGCTGCTGGCCGCCCCGGCGGCGGTGCAGGCCGCCGACGACGACTTCGACACCCCCGCCGCGCAAAGCCCCTGGCCCGGCCAGCGCGAGCTTTCCGCCACCATCGCCTGGATGGACGATGAGCCCCTGGTAGCGGGGCGCGTGTACTGGGCGCTGCACGGCCACCGCTGGGTCAAGGCCAAGCTGCGCCGCGTGGTGCACCGCCTGGACGTCAACACCCTGGCCGAGCAGGGCGCCGAGCAGCTCGAACCCAACGCCATCGGCCATGTGGAGCTGATCCTGCAGGAGGCCGTGCCGGCGGCGCCGTTCGAGCAGGCGCGCGTGCTGGGCTCCATGATCCTGGTGGACACGGCCAGCCACAAGACCGCGGGCGCGGTGCTGGTGCGCTAGTGTCCTGAATTGAAAATTCGATGAACAAATCACCCGAATATCGGCGCCATGCGGCGTTGCGAATCCTCGCCATAGCTACGGCTATGGCTGCGGTTCGCGCCTTGCCTGGCACCGATCTCGGTCGATTTGTTTTTCAACGAACCTCCAACTCAGGACACTAGCCACCCACCACATTGACCCCCATCAAGGTTTCCGCGCCACAGGCATGGTCGCCCGGCCCTTGTGGCGGTCATGGCCCTAGAATTACGGGTTACACCCAATAGCTATACCTACCGAGATCCCATGACCCACGTTGTTGTCGAAAACTGCATCAAGTGCAAATACACCGATTGCGTGGATGTGTGCCCCGTGGACTGCTTCCGCGAAGGCCCGAACATGCTCATCATCGACCCCGATGAGTGCATCGACTGCGCCGTCTGCGTGCCCGAGTGCCCGGCCAACGCCATCTTCGCCGAGGAAGACCTGCCCAGCGACCAGCTGGCCTTCATCAAGATCAACGCCGAGCTGACGCCCAAGTTCAAGAGCATCACCAAGCGCAAGCCCGCCCTGCCCGACGCCGACGAGTGGAACGGCACGCCCGGCAAGATCAAGGACCTGGAACGCTGACCGCCCGCGGCGCTCGATGCAGGCCGTAGCCCCGACACCGTTGCCGCTGCAGGCCGATGCCGTCGTGATCGGCGCAGGCCCGGTGGGCCTGTTCCAGGTGTTCCAGCTCGGGCTGCAGGGCATTGCCGCGCACCTGATCGACGCCCTGCCCCATGTGGGCGGGCAATGCGACCAGCTCTACCCCGACAAGCCCATCTACGACATTCCGGGCATTCCGGTCTGCACGGGCCGCGAGCTCGTGGCGCTGCTGGAGCGCCAGATCGCGCCCTTCGCACCCACGCGCCACCTGGGCCAGCAAGTCGATTCGCTGGCCGTGCAGGACGACGGCCGCTTTCTTTTGCAGACCAGCGCGGGCCAGTCACTGCAGGCCAGGAGCATCTTCATCGCCGCCGGCGTGGGCGCCTTCGTGCCGCGCACGTTGAAGGTGGACGGCCTGGCAGCGTTCGTGGGTAGCCAGTTGCGTTATCACCCCGCCGATGTCAACGCCGCCAGTGGCCGCCAGGTGGTCGTGCATGGTGGCGACGAGGCCGCCGTGCGGGCCGCCATCGCCTGCGCGCCCACTGCCGCCAGCATTACGCTGCTGCACCGCCGCGATGTCTTCCACGCCGCGCCCGCGCTGCTGGCCGAGCTGCAGGCGCTGCGCGCGGCGGGGCGCATCCATGTCGCCATAGGCCAGATCACAGGCGCGCAGCAGGCGCAGGACGGCAGCTTGCAGGCCCTGGAACTGCTGGGCCCCGATGGCGGCCATGAGCGGCTGCCGCTCGACCTGCTGCTGGCCTATCTGGGCATCACCCCGCGCCTGGGACCGATTGCCGACTGGGGCCTGGCCATGGAACGCAAGCAGCTCGCCGTGGACCCGGCCACCTTTGCCACCAGCCAGCCCGGCATCTACGCCGTGGGCGACATCAACAGCTATCCGGGCAAGCGCAAGCTCATCCTGTGCGGCTTCCACGAGGCCACGCTGGCCGCCTTTGCCGAGGCCGAGCGCCAGGCGGGCCAGCGGCTGCCGCTGGAATACACGACGAGCAGCGAGCGGCTGCAGACACGTCTGGGTGTGGCCCCGTTGCCCGCCGGCTAAGCCACTACACTGCGCGGCCCGAACAGCGAAGCGCGCATGAACACCCTTACCACCCCCCACAACGAGGCTCTGGCCCCGCTGCCGGCCGCGCAGCGCATATTCCGCTGGCACGACCACGCCTCGCTGTGGTTCAGCCTGGGCGTGGGCCTGCTGGTCATGCAGGTGGGCGCCTACCTGGTGCCGGCGCTGGGCACGCAGCAGGCGCTGGCAGCCATCGTGGCCGGCTCCCTCATCGGCGCGGGGCTCCTGGGCTGGGTGGCCAAGCTGGGCTGCGACAGCGGCCTGGCCAGCGCCGGGCTGATGCACGCCGTCTACGGCCGGCGCTTTGCCGGCCTGCCCATCGTCCTGAACATCGTGCAGCTGGTCGGCTGGGGCACCTTCGAGCTGGTGGTGATGCGCGACGCCACCGTCGCCATAGGCCGGCAGTCGGGCAGCTTTGCGGCGCCCTGGTGGCCCGTGGCGGCCACGCTGCTGTGGGGCGGCGTGGTGGCGCTTTTGATCAGTGGCTCCATGGTGCGGCTGGTGCGCCGCGTCATTGCGCGGGTGGCGCTGCCGCTGGTGGTGCTGTCGCTGCTGTGGCTGTCCTGGCAGTTCCTGTCCATGGCGCAGGCCCAGGGCCTGGCGCAGGTCTGGCAGCGCCGCGGCGCTGGCGGCCTGGGCGTGATGCCGGCGCTAGATCTGGTGATCGCCATGCCGATCTCGTGGCTGCCGCTGGTGGCCGACTACGCGCGCCACGGCGTGAGCGGCGCCGGCGCCCTGCGCGGCAGCTGGCTGGGCTACGCGCTGGCCAACATCTGGTGCTACTGCCTGGGCGTGCTGGTGGCGCTGGTGCTGCCCAGCCAGGATCTGGTCACGGCCCTGCTGCTGGCCCAGGGCGGACTGCTGGCGCTGTCGCTGATCCTCGTCGATGAGGTGGACAACGCCTATGGCGACATGTACTCAGGCGCCGTATCGGCCCACAGCCTGCGCCCGCGCTTGAGCGTGCGCCGCTGGGGCCTGGCCCTGGCCGCGCTGTGCACGGCCCTGGCCCTGGTGCTGCCCATGCACAGTCTGGAGCCGTTTTTGCTGCTGCTCAGCTCGGTGTTCGTGCCGCTGTTCGGCGTGATCCAGGGGCGTTTGGCGTTTGCCACGGCCGCGCCACTGCCGGATGCGCGGGCCGTGTATGGCCTGCCTGTGGCGCTGTGGCTGGCGGGCATTGCCTGCTACCACCTGCTGCCGCGCTGGCTGCCGGCTCTCGGCGCCGCGTTGCCCACGCTGGCGCTGTGCCTGGTGCTGGCGGCCCTGACGCGCCCGCGCCGTGCATGATGACTATGTTTTTCGTAGCTGTTAGCGCTTGTCAGACAAGCGCTATAGCCTGAAAACTACAAAACCAGCTGCGCCACGGGCGCATAGCCATGGTTCAGCGGCCCATGGCCCTGGCCGGTATGCACATCGGCCCCCGCGGCGATGGCGCCCAGGATGTAGGCGCGCGCCGCCTGCGCCGCCTGCACCAGCGGAAAGCCGCGCGCCAGATGTGCCGCAATGGCCGACGACAGCGTGCAGCCCGTGCCATGGCCGTTGTGCGTGGCAATGCGCGCCGAGGCCAGGCGGTGGCGCGCGCCCCCGGGCAGGGCCAGCAGGTCCACCACGCGCTCGCCCGGCAGGTGGCCGCCCTTGAGCAGCACGGCGCGCGCGCCCAGGGCCAGCAGGTCGCCGGCCGCCGCGTCCAGTTCGTCCTCGCCCGTTATCTGGCGGCCCAGCAGCCAGCCGCCCTCGTCCAGGTTCGGAGTGACCAGCGTGGCCAGCGGGAACAGCTCGCGCACCAGCGTGCCCACGGTGTCCTCGGCAATCAGGCGGTCGCCGCTGGTGGCCACCATCACCGGGTCCAACACCACATTGGGCAGGCGGTGGCGGCGGATGGCATCGGCCACCACCTGCACCACCTCGGGCGCGTGCAGCATACCGATCTTGACGGCGTCCACGCCTATGTCCTCGACCACGGCGTCGATCTGCGCGCGCAGCATGTCCGGCGGCACGCCGTGGATGGCGCGCACGCCCTGGGTGTTCTGCGCGGTGAGTGCGGTGATCGCCGTCATGCCATAGCAGCCCAGGGCGGCAAAGGTCTTGAGATCGGCCTGTATGCCGGCGCCGCCGCCGCTGTCGGAGCCGGCGATGGACAGCACGCGCACATAGCGCCGCTGCGGCCTTGGAATGTCTTGTGTCATGGCGAAAATTATGCGGTAGGCAGGTATCCCACGCCCCGCGTCCGCCCCCAGGCATGTTCGCAAAGGTTCACGTTGCACGCTCCGTTGATTGCACGCAAGGCCAGCACAACCCACCGTCATCCCCGGGAAGGAACGTCACCCCGGACTCCGATCCGGGGCGGGGATCCACAGCGGCGCCGGAACACCTGCCGGGAGGCGCCTGGATTCCCGCTTTCGCGGAATGCCAGAGGGTCAACAGGCATCGCTACTTGGGCCTTCGCAAACCCTGGCAAGCATTACAACTTGGTACAAGCAAACGGCGCTTTCCCCTGCTCTTCCCAGAATTTCCCTCTTGACCGGACAGGAATCTATTTTGATAATTTGTATACAACACAGGTATACATACCAGGAGACAAGATGCGGATATTGGTTGTCAACGTCAACACCACCGAGTCCATGACCGACTCGATCGTCGCTTCCGCACGCGCGGTGGCGTCCCCCGACACGGAAATCGTCGGCCTGACTCCGGCCTTTGGCGCTGACTCCTGCGAGGGCAACGTGGAGAGCTATCTGGCAGCCGTCGGCGTACTCGACAGCGTGCTCAAGTATTCCGAGCCTTTCGATGCAGTCATCCAGGCCGGATTTGGCGAGCATGGCCGCGAGGGTCTCCAGGAAGCTTTGGACGTACCGGTGGTCGACATTACCGAGGCCGCGGCGCTGATGGCCGGTTTGCTGGGACACAAGTTCGGCGTGGTCACCACACTTGACCGCACGGTTCCACTGATTGAAGACCGCCTGCTTCTGGCCGGGTTTGACCGGCGCTGCGCCGCAGTCGTGGCCAGCGGCCTGAGCGTGCTTGAACTGGAGCAGGATCACGAGCGCACCGTCGCCGCAATCGTCTCCAAGGCGCAGGAGATCGTCGCACGGCATGGAGTCGAAGTCATCTGCCTGGGCTGTGGCGGCATGGCTGGCCTGAACGACGCCGTGGCGGCGGCCACGGGTGCTCCGGTGATCGACGGTGTTGCATCCGCGGTCACGTTGGCCGAAGGCCTTGTCCGCATGAAGCTCAAGACGTCCAAGGTGCGCACCTATGCGCCTGCACGGGCCAAGCGCATCACCGGCTGGCCGCTTGCTCTGTAAGCCTGCAGTGCCCCTGGCTGGCAAGGCTCTTCCTTGGCGGCCAATCAATGACAGACGAATAACCACCATCGCTGATGAAGCGAGAAAGGAGACAGGCACCATGTCGCAACATAACGCGCCTGAAATAAGCAAGGCGGCGCTGGCCGCACAGGACCCTTCGGGTCGGCTGTACAACGAGGATCTTGCACCCTCCAGTCCCGAGGAACGCAAATGGGACGGCTACCAGCTTTTCTCGCTGTGGATGAACGACGCCCACAACGCCGGCAACTACACGTGGGCCGCGGGCCTGTTCGTGGGCCTGGGTATGTCGGCCTTCGATGTCACTGTTGGCATCTTCTTCGGTTCACTCATCATTCTTGCTGGCTGCGTCGCCTCCGGCATCATGGGGCAGGCCACGGGTACGCCGTATCCGGTCATCAGCCGCATCACCTGGGGCATCTGGGGAGCGAACATTCCGGCGGTGGTGCGCGGCATCGTGGCCATTGCGTGGTACGGTGTGCAAACCTATCTGGCGTCGATCGCGCTCAACGCGCTGCTCTCGCGCGCCATACCTGGCTTTCGCGAGCTCAGCATGGCGGGTGCGCCCGAGTTCCTGAACCTGCACCTGGGTGGCTGGATCTGCTTTCTGTTGCTGTCCATTGCGCAGCTGTGGATCGTGCGCACCGGCATGGAGGCCGTGCGCCATTTCCAGGGCCTGGCCGGGCCCATCATCTGGGTGGTGATGCTGGTGCTGATGTTCTACTTCCTGTCCAAGGCCAACTGGACGTTCGACTGGTTCTCCGGCCCCAATGGCACGAAGGTGGAAGGCGCCCAGCGCACGCACAACATCCTCATCACGGTGGCGCAGACCGTGGGCACGCTGGCCACGCTGATGCTCAACTTCTCGGACTTCGCGCGTTACTCGCCTGATCGCAAATCGATTGTGGTCGGTTGCGCCTGGGGCCTTCCCATCAACTGGACTCTTTTCGCCGTGACCTCGGTCGTCACGACGGCCGCCGCGGCGCAGGTGCTCAACGCCGACATGAACCAGATCAAGGACCCTGGTGTCCTGCTGGAGCATGTGGACAACTCCATCATGTTCTACAGCTTCACCATCGCATTCGTGTTCGCCACCATCGGGGTCAACATCGTGGCCAACTTCGTGTCGGCGGCGTTTGACATCTCCAACATCAACCCGCGCCGCATCAGCTTTCGCACGGGTGGCCTGATCACGGCGATCGTCTCCATCATCGTCACGCCCTGGAACTACTTCAACAACCCGGTGATCGTCGGCTACTTCCTGGGCAGCCTGGGCGCATTGCTGGGCCCCTTCTTCGGCATCCTGGTGGTGGACTACTACCTGGTGCGCAAGCAGAAGTTCAGCGTTCGCCACATGTACCTGCCAACGCCCGAGTCCATTTACTACTACAACAATGGCGTGAGCCGCTACGCGCTCTACGCACTGATCCCGTCAGCCATTGTGGCGCTCTGCGTCGCACTGCTGCCTGCCTTCTCCGGGATCAAGGATTTCGGCTGGTTCATCGGCGCCCCGCTGGCGGGCATCATCTATTTCTTCCTGGCCAACAACCGTGTCATCGTTCTGCCCAAGGACTCCGTTGTCACGGACCCGAGGACGGGGCGTCGTTCAGCGGCTGCTATTTGAGGCGACGCAGAACAACACGCGGAGAGCGTATGCCCAGGGTGTTCTGCGCGGCGATGGCGGTGATGGCCGCCATGCCGCGCGCCGAAGGTCTTTTGATCGGCCCGCATGCCGGCGCCGCCGGCCGTCGGAGCCGGCGATGGACAGCACGCGCACGTTGCGCCGCTGCGGCCTTGGAATGTCTTGCGGCGTGGTGAAAATTATGCGGCTGTGCGGCGCACGCCCCAGGCCCGGCGCCTGCCTGGGGACGCACTGGGGATCACAGGGCGCGCATCACAGGGCGCGGATAGGCTCGCCGCCGACAATGCGCGTCGGCAAGCCGGCCACGGTCGCGGGCAGATGCGCCCGGCTGCCCCTGGGGGTGTAGTGCAGCACCACCACGCGTTGCCCAGCGGCATCGCGCTCTATCCATACGCCGTCCACGCCGGGAATGCCCATCACCTTGTCAATGACCGCCTGTGGAAGCCGGTCGGCCGCGCCACCCGCCACCCCGGCGGCCTGCCGCGTGACCGGCAGGGGGGGCAAATCCAGAAAATCCGTAGAACCGGGGGGCAGGCTGGTCGCCATGGCAGCTCCTATCTGGCTTGCAAGAATGCTGGCAATCGCCCGGCAAAACCGACAAAACCACGTATGGGAGCATTGTCAACCATCAGGTCACGAGCTGCACGTCCAGGCTGGCCAGCACGCTGACGATAGGGTTGCCAAAGGTGGTTCCGCCACCACCCGCAAACAGCAGCGCCACGGGCGCACGGCGCGCATCCCAGGTCCAGATCAACGAGCCCGAGTCGCCGCCGGCGCTGAAGGTGCCGCCGGGCGTGCTCACCGCAATCTGATTGACAAAACGCCCGACGCGGCCGCCGCCGTAGTTGACGTTGACGGTGACCCCCACGGCCGTGACGCCGCCACGCGTGAGCTGCGTCGTGCGGCCCGACTTGCCGACCTGCATTCCCGGGGCCGCCGCCACCGGCGTAGAGCCGACATTGAAGTAGCGGATCACACCGCCCGAGATGTACATCAGCTCCTTGCGCACGCGGTCGGGCCAGGCCCAACCGGTGGCGCAATCGACGACGTTGCTGCTGCCCGCGGCGAAGTTGATGGGCGTGAAGCGTTCGAGTATGGCGATCCGGTCGGCCGGATTGATCCCGCCGTCAAACGGGCCGGGCTGCAATATGTTGGCCCCCAGCGGCCCGCCGTTGGTGTTGGCCAGCACATGGTTGTTGCTCAGCACCATCAGCCGGTTGATGCGCGGTGCGCTGCGGCCACGTACCAGGCAGCCCAGCGTGCCTGCGGTGATGGCGAAATGCCCGCAGCTGATGCCCCCCGGCGCGGGCCGCAGGCGCATGCGGTGCGGCTGCGCGTCGATCACGCCGGTGTGCACCGCCTTGATCGGAAAGTCGCTGTCGGCCAGCGCCGAGACGCCGGCCACAGAGGCCAGCCGATCGCGCAATTCGCCATTGGACTCGGGCTCCAGCGTGTACACCTCCAGCACCGGGTCGCCGGGCGCGCCGGCCACGGACTGGCCATCACCCACGCCCACGCCCACGCCGGTGATATTGGCATCCTGCGCGGCTTGGGACTGCACCCCGTCGGCCTCGCGGCTGAGGCCGGTCAGCAGCTTTTCCAGGTCCGACTTCACGGCCATGATCTGGCTGTCCACGCCAGACAGAAAGGCCTCGGTTTCCGATGCGACGGCTTCGCTTTCCATGGCGTTGTCGTCATCCGGGGCTTCAAACCCTGCAAGATCGCTGGACATGCCTTCCTGCCCAACGCCGGCATGGGGTTCCTGGAATTCACTATGGGACTTCTTGGTAGCCATGATGATCTCCTTGAAGGGCCGTCAAGCCCTGGTTGAACAAACCACTGACCTCACGCGACGCGTTCGCAGACTGTTGGCACTAGGGGCCGCGCCGGAAGATCCCTCTCTTGAGCAGCCCCGCAACATCGCGGGCGTCCACCATCTGCACGGCGCGCATCGCGGAGAAGGGATAGGCCGCCCCCGTGAAGGCGCCGCGCACGACAACGGGCGCCGCACCGAGGTAGCGCATGGGCGTGGCCGCACGCCCCATGGAACTGCCGGCCATCGGTGTCACACCCGTTGGCAGCACGCCCGACGGGCTAGCCTTCAGAGCCATCCGGCCTTGACCGCAACATGACATGATCGTCGTCCTCCGGAAAATCCAGCCCCTGTGCCTGCAGTTCCTGCTGCGCGCCACCTATGCGCTCCAGCAGGCAGGCGGCGCCCGACAGCGCCAGCCAGGCAAGCACCCATTCCCCCAATGAGCGGGCAACGGCCACGGCAAACGGCATGGCCACCCATATCGACAGGCAATGAAAGCAGTCCATCCAACTGCCCAGCCAGCCCGTTCCCAATCGCAGCCGCAGCCTCAGAACCAGGTCGGCCGGGCCGTCTTCTTCGGCGATCAGATGCGTGACGCGCCAGGTCGCCAGCGCCGCCAGCACATAGGCAAGCCATGGGTTGATGGCGTTCACGACCGTCGCGCCTCACGTTGACCGAACGCCTCGCTGCCCGCCCCGTCATCCCAGGTTTCCTCCTTCGGCTCCGTCCGCCCCGCGCCGCGGCGGGCATACGCCGGGGCACAGGTCCGGGCGCAGCACGGTGAAGGACAATTCGAACTGGTTGTAGTGCGTCACGCTCGGGTCCGAGCAGCCGTTCGTGGTGCGCTTCCAGGCCCACAGGCGCAGCAGGTAGGCGCAGCACTCGGGGAAATCCGCGCCGCGCAGCGTGACCTTGAAGTCGCCGCCATGCCAGTGCGCGCGCGGCGCACCCTGGGCCAGTGCCTGGCTGTAGCTCGGGCCGAACTCCGCGGTCGGGTCAGCCGACAGCACGCCCACGCCTCCGCTCGCGTCCACATACAGCGGCGCGGCGATGTAGAAGGCTTGGTTGGCGCCATATTCGGCACGCAGCCAGTAACCGCCGAGATGGCCGTCTTGCACCGTCGCCGGGCAGGTCACGCTGAAGTGGATGCTCAGCGTGTCGGTGGGCGCCAGCCGCGCGATGTCGCAGGCGGAAATGCATTCCTGGCCCGGCAGCCCTTCGTTCTTCCAGATCTCGCGGATGTAGCAGTCGGGCTCGACCGTGCAGGCGTGGATGATGCCGCCGCAGGCATGCGGGATCTTGCACGGTGCCGGCAGACTGGGCGCTGGGTGGGTCTTGCCCTGGTTGTCAATGCGCAGGTAGACGCGCTCGGCGGTGGTGGTGCCGCAAGCCGGCAGGATGCGCTCGCTGGCCGCGACCAGGTTGTCGGCGGCGTCGGCGGCAAAGCCGTCGAACTGCAGCTGGTAGAGCGCGTCGGGCGTGAGTCCGGGCTGCGTGGTGTCAAAGTAGAACAGCGTGTCATAGTCGTTCCAGATCACCTGTCCGCCAAAGCGCGGAATGGCCGGGTGCATATCCTCGTAATGGCGCCGCGTGATGGTCACCAACTGGCCGTTCTTGGGCGCGGGCGTGAACGCCACCGGCACGAAGGTGGAACCGTCCCAGTAGCTGCGCGTGAACCCGCCGAATGCCTGCGTCGCCAGATCGGCCCAGGGCGCGCCATCCTTGGAGGCCTGCACCTTGAAGTAGTCCACGTCCCAGCCCAGGCCGCCGCGGATCTGCAGCGATCCGTAGAACGGGTTGTCCTTCCACGGGTCGGCAGCGGCCGCGCCGGTGCGCGCATAGCCGCGCAGGTCGGGCGGGCCGGCATCGGCGCTGATCTGATCGACCGGCGTGCAGCCGACCCAGGTGAGCTTGAGGCACTCGGGGCATTCGGGGTCGCGGCAGCTGGGAATGCAGCAGGCGAGGTCGTTGGCGATCAGCGTGACGTTGAGCGTGGTCGGGATGTCCCAGCGCGTCTGCGCGTTGGACTCCTGGTAGATCACGTTGATGCGGTCGCCGCAGCGCTGTGTCGCGCTGAAGACGATGTCCGGTGCGCAATCATTCCTGTCCCACCACGGCCACACGCGCTGTGCGACCAGCTCGGCCGAGGCGGGAAGCCTGGCGCGCACGGCCTCGGCCGAAATCGTGGCCGTGGCCTGCTGCACGGCGGGCAGGGACAGCGCACCGTGCGTAGCGGCCGCCAGCACCGGGCCCGGCAGGCTCGCGGCGCCGCCCAGCCACTGCTGGAACATGGTCGGGTCGGGGTCGGGCCCCGGAGGCAGGGGCGGCAGCGCCGGCTCCATGGTTGCGAGCAGCTGCTGTATGCGTGCCAGGATGTCCGGGTCGATGGCTGGGCTCGGCCGCAGCCAGGGCAGCCAGCGCAGGCAGCACCAGCGCAAGCTCATGTGGAAATTGCCGTTGATGTCGGTGGTCGCGCTCGCAATCTGGTCACGCCAGTACCACCACCAGAAGCGGTCCACATCCCAGGCTTGCACAACGGCACCAGGCACTGGCTCGTCGCAGAAGGTCCAGCGGTGCAGCCGGGGGTCGTAGTGCCAGTGGCGGCAGACCATGCGGCCGTTGATCGTGTAGGTGCGGCAGCAGACCAGCCAGCAATGGTAGATGGACGGATCGACGACGACGGAGCCAAGCTTGAGTTGCGCGACCTCTGTCGCGGCGGCTTTGGCCGTGCCGGGCTCGCGCGGTGCTGCGGGATCCACCACCTGCCTGACAGTGTCTAGGGCCAGCAGTTCGCGGTCGCTCACGTTGGGACCAGCCAGAAAAACCACGGGGCAGGGTCGGCCCGCCCCCGGGAGCACAGGCGGCACGAACGCCAGCTCGAACGGCAGGCGCCGCTCCTTGGCCTCACGCGGTTTGACGACGGTCGCGCCGAGGATGCGGCCCTCATGCGCGACGGCCACGCGCAGTTCCATACCGGGTTGGAATTGTTCGTCCGCAATTTGGCTCAGATCCAACTCACCGAAGATCTTGATCATGGTGGGCTCCTAGCGACGGGAGCCTCCAGCATGCGGCGGCGACGCGCCACCCGGTTAGCACCGGCCTGCGCGTTTGTCGCACGATCCTGCGCTACGAACGCTGTCGCTGGTATTGCGTCGCCGGCACGCCGACGAAGCGGCGGAACACGCGCCCGAAGTACGAAAGGTCGTTGAAGCCCACGGCATAGGCCACCTGAGACACCGATGAGCCCGGCTCGCCCAGAAGGTCGCGCGCCCTGGCCACGCGGTACTGCAACAGAAAGCGGCTGAACGACAGCCCATGCTCGCGATGAAAGGCGCGGCTGAACTCGGATTCAGACAGATGGCACAGCCCGGCCACGACCTTGACCGGGCAACCCTCGGCAAAATGCTCGCTGACCCAGGCTACGGCGGCGGAGGTCCGAGGCGCCGCCATCAGCGGCTTGCGCAAATGCCCGGCCGGCGCGCGCAAATCGGCCGGCAATTCGGTGGCCAGCCAGCCATCGCGCGCCATGGGGTCCGCCACGCTGGACATCAAGACCTCGACCAGGCGCGCCAGCATCTCGGGCGTGACCGGCAGCACACGGTAGTCCCACACGCGGCAGCGAAAGGCCCACACGGCCAGTGCCTCGGTGTGGTATTCGGTGAACATCAGCACCGGCAGCGTTGGGAACGCGTGCCGCACCAGGGGTACAGCAGCCAGGCGAATTCGGTCGGGGTAGTCGAACTCCATACCCACGAAATGCGGGCGCTGGGTCTCGATGCTATGCACGGCCTCGGCCAGCTGCGTGATGCGCGTGATGCCGCAATACGCCTCGGCATCGGGCCACAGGCCGCGCTGCTGCGGCATGCAGCGCAGGTCGAGCCATACGGCGCGCGGCACACTCATGGCACCGCCCAGGTTAGTGCCCACACCGGCCGAACGCCGCGCTGCGCGCTGCCAAGCAAAGCCTGCACGCGACGGAGACGCTGCAAAACTTCGACTGCTTGCGGGTTGCCAATGCACGTGCGGGTCACGATGGGCTCCTTGACGACCGCCCCACGACTTGGCTTGCACGCGGCCATTGCCCGGATGCTAGAAAACATCGTTGACAACGCCTGTATTCAATTTAAAAATTCGTGTCTAGTTGCCACTGAAAATGCGTGCACCCGGTCGGAATGTGCTGACCATCTATCGGCAATTGATGGGCAGCCGAGATCCTGCGCCACATCAACGCCGGGGGCTTGGCAGCTGTGCTGTAATGGCGGCCACGGACGAAACAGGGGTGTCCCCGCCGCATTGACGGGCGACTGAGAAATACCCTTCACACCCGATCCAGGTCATGCTGGCGTGGGGAGTTTCCAGCATCGGTGCCCTGCCCCGTTTTGTCCTGCCACCCAGGACTCGAACGACGATGTTTGCGCAGCCACCGCTTTCCTCCCCCCCCTCCTTCATCACCATCCTTGGCGGCGGCCTCATGGGCCGGCTGTTGGCCGTGGCGCTGGCGCGCCAGGGCCACCGGGTCGAGGTACACGAGGCCGGCGGCCGCGACGGCGCCAGCAGCGCCGCCCATGTGGCCGCGGCCATGGTGGCGCCGCTGGCCGAGTCCATCGTCGCCGAGCCGGGCGTGGTGCGCATGGGCCAGCATTCGCTGGCGCGCTGGCCCGAGCTGCTGGCCCAGCTGGTGCAACCGGTGTACTTCCAGCACAACGGCACGCTCATCATCTGGCACCGCCAGGACGCGCCCGAGGCCGCGCGCCTGCGCCAAAAATTCGAGCAGACTCAGGGTGCAGTGTCCCAACTGCCGCACATGCAGGCGCTGGACGCTGCGGCGCTGGCGGAGCGCGAGCCGGCCCTGGCCGGGCGCTTCGGCCAGGGCCTGTACCTGCCCGGTGAGGGCCAGCTGGACAACCGCCAGCTGCTGGACGCCCTGGCCGCGACCATGGACGCACTGGGCGTCGCCGTGCACTGGCACAGCGCGCGGGCTCCTGAGGACTTCGCCCCCGGCAGCGCCGGCCAACCCGACTGGCTGCTCGACTGCCGCGGCCTGGGCGCGCGCGCAGACTGGCAGGGACTGCGCGGCGTGCGCGGCGAGGTGGTGCGCCTGCACGCACCGGACGTCACGCTGCAGCGCCCCACGCGCCTGGTACACCCACGCTACTCCATCTACCTGGCACCCAAAGAGAATCACCACTTCGTCATCGGTGCGACCGAGATAGAGTCCGAGGACCTGTCGCCAGCCAGCGTGCGCTCTACGCTGGAGCTGCTGTCCGCCGCCTACGCCGTGCACCCCGGCTTTGCCGAGGCGCGCATCACCGAGCTGACCACGCAGTGCCGCCCCACGCTGCCCGACAACCTGCCCGCCATTCGCGTGCCGCGCGATCGCGTGCTGCAGGTCAACGGCCTGTACCGCCACGGCTTCATGATCGCCCCGGCCATGCTGGACGTGGTCATGCAGTTGCTGGTCGAGGGACAATCGAGCCTGGCCCCCGGTTTCGATCTGGCGCTGCACGGCGGCGCCGCCACCCCTGCATGAACATCCTCATCAACCAGAACACCGTAGAACTGCCCGACAGCGCCAGCGTGGCCGACGCCGTGGCCCACCTGGCCCCCACGCCGCCGTTTGCCGTGGCCGTGAACCTGCAGTTCGTGCCGCGCGCCCGCTACGCCGCGCAGCCGCTGCAGGCCGGCGACAGCGTGGAAATCATCGCCCCGGTCACCGGCGGCTGAAAGCAGACAACACCATGAACCACCCCTCCACCCCCACCGACGACGCCCTGGTGCTCTACGGCCAGCGCTTTGACAGCCGATTGCTGCTGGGCACGGCCCGCTATCCCTCGCCCGCCTCGCTGCAGGCCGCGGTGCAACGCGCCCGCCCGGCCATGCTCACGGCCGCGCTGCGGCGCCAGGGCAGCATCGAGCAGGGCAGGAACTTCTGGGCCATGCTCAAGGAAATGCAGGTGCCGGTGTTGCCCAATACCGCGGGCTGCCACAGCGTGCAGGAGGCGATCACCACCTCTCACATGGCACGCGAGGTGTTCGGCACGCCCTGGATCAAGCTGGAGGTGATCGGCGACGACTACACCCTGCAGCCCGACACGCTGAACCTGGTGGCTGCGGCCGAGCAGCTCATCCGCGACGGCTTCTACGTGCTGCCCTACTGCACCGAGGACCTGGTGCTGTGCCAGCGCCTCGTGGACGTGGGCTGCCAGGCCATCATGCCCTGGGCCGCACCCATAGGCACGGGGCGCGGCCCCGCCAACCCCTACGCCATGCAGACGCTGCGCCAGCGCCTTTCCGTGCCCATGCTGGTGGACGCCGGCCTGGGCCTGCCCTCGCACGCCTGCCAGGTCATGGAGTGGGGCTTTGATGGCGTGCTGCTGAACACCGCCGTGGCCCAGGCGGCCGACCCCGTGACCATGGCCGGTGCCTTTGCCGACGCCGTGGCCGCCGGCCGTGCAGCCCATCGGGCCGGCGCCATGCAGCCGCGTGAATCGGCCCAGCCCAGCACCCCGGTGCTGGGCACGCCGTTCTGGCACCACGCCCAGGAAGCCTGATGCAAGACAGCCAAGAGGCCATGCTGCGGGCCATCACGCAGCACCACGGCGCCGCCTACGCGGGCTTTCCGGCCCAGCCCGTGCCCGCGGCCAGGTCAAGCGAGCCGGTGTACCGCGCGGCCCTGGCCGCCTGCAGCGCCCTGGGCTTCATCGCCCAGGACGCCGACTGCCTGGCCCGCGCTTGGGCCGCGCAGACGCGGCGCTTAGGAGCCTTCGATGCCGCCCGCTGGCCCGACGCTCCCGAAGACTTCGGCCTGCAGCCGCGCCCCCATGGCGCGCCGTTTACGCCCTGCCCCGAGCGCCTGGGCCTGTACGCCGTGCTGCCCGATGCCGCCTGGGTGGGCCGCATGGCCCGCGCGGGTGTGCCCACGGTACAGCTGCGCTTCAAGTCCGATGACGCCGCGGCCATCGCGCGCGAGGTGCGCTCCGCCGTGCAGGCCGTGCAGGGCACGCCGGCGCTGCTGTTCATCAACGACCACTGGCGCGAGGCCATCGCCGCCGGCGCCTACGGCGTGCACCTGGGCCAGGAAGACCTGGACGCGCTGCGCCCCGAGGAGCTGCAGACCCTGCGCGCGTCCGGCCTGCGCCTGGGCGTGAGCACCCATGGCTACGCCGAGATGCTGCGCGCCGATGCCGCCAGCCCCAGCTACATCGCCATGGGCGCGGTGTTCCCGACCACGCTGAAGAAAATGGCCACCGTGCCACAGGGCGTAGCGCGCCTTGCGGCCTACGCCCGGCTGATGCGTGGCTACCCGCAGGTGGCCATTGGCGGCATAGGCCTCGCGCAGTTTCCAGAGGTGCTGGCCACCGGTGTGGCTTCGGTTGCCGTGGTGCGCGCGCTGGTCAATGCCGCGCAGCCGGAGGCCGCGGCGGCGCAGCTGATGCATGCGTTGCAGGCATAGCCTCCGCCAATCAGCCGCGGCGGCTTTTTACACGCTCAAGCTCAAGGCTCAACTCCTGCCTGTCGTTGTCCATGGCGAAGCCCACGGACGGACCGGAAGCAGGCGCCCCTGCGGAAGAGGACGCTGGCCAATGTTCCGAGAGCGAGAACTGCGTGGGCGCCGACAGGTCGACGTCTAGCAGTTCCTCCACCGGCTTTGGTTCCACCAGCTGGCCGTAGCCCGAGGGCATCAGCGACAAGTCGCCCGCAACGGAGTCCAGTGAGCGCGAAGCCAAGGACGCCGGGGTCCGCACGCCATCGGATGGCGTCGCCACCACGGCCCTGGGCGTCGTGCGCGCACGCGGAGGCGGCACACCGCGCAGATGCGCAGGTGTGGTTTGGGCGATGGTCTGCAGCAACAGCAGATCGTCAAAGGCGGCAAGTTCGAAGCGCTCCACGTCCTGATCATCGTCGCACCGGTACAGAAGCTCGTCGAGCACCGACAGGACCTCGGGCGAGGACCACAGCGCCTCGATCTGCGCCAAGGCCTCGGGGTAGTCCTCCAGTGCATGCCCGCTTTCGTACAACTGCTTGAACTGCGTGAAACGCGGCACCTGCACGTTGAAGCATTCCTGGAACTGCTGGCGCAATTGATTGAAGCTGTCCGTGCGCCCAAGCATGTGGAAAAGGCGTAGCAGCTCGACATACACCGACGGCGTCGCATCGTCCTGTCCGTCGATATGCCGGCGCAAGACCTCGATAGCCTGTTCGTGCTCACCGATGGAAATAAAGAACTCAGCCTGTTGCTGAATGTCGAACAGTGCCTCAGGTTGCTCCCCTTGCGCTCGCTTGCCTGACCTGGGCGCCACCTGCGCTGCAGCCGCTGGCTGGGACATCTCGGGCATCGGAGCCAAGGGTATGGTGTCGGGCGCACCAGTCGGCTCCGGCTGCGTCTCGGATGTCGGCTCCGGCGACACGGTGCTGGGCTGCCAGGTATCGGCCGCCTCAGGCCCGAACTGCCAATGGGGCTCACCATCAGGTCCTGCCGCGGCGACGGCGCCATTCTTGCTGTCCTGGCTCAGCGCCACGGAATGGTGCCACGCCTCCTGCGCCTCGTATTGCCTGCGCCGCAGCAGCCAGGCAATACCCGCCAGGGCCAGCGCCAATGCGCCTCCCAGGGCATAGACCACGGTGGCCGAAAAACTCTCGGACTGCACCTTTGCCAGCTGCGCGCGCAATCCATCGGCCTGCTCCCGTTCGGTCTCTGCCTGAGTGCGCTGCACAACCGCATCGGCCTCCAGCTTGGCCAGGCGCCCCATGGATTGCTGCAAGTCTGCGGGGGAACTGTTGATCAGTTGCCACAAGGCCGCAAATTCTGCGCGCCGAGCCTCGTTGGGGGCCGAGATCAGCAATGGTTCCTCACGCGACAGACGCAGGGCTAAAGGTGCGTCGAGCCACAGGCTCAAGGGTTCCATGACCAGGCGCGATGCCGCCGTCGCGGCGGGTGCCGGCACCATTGCCCGGACGCGCGGCGGCCGCACCGACCTGTCGCTTTCCTGGCCAGCGGCTGCGCCGGTCTGAGGCCTTGAGCGACGCACAACGGTTGGCACTCGATCGCCTTCCGTATCCGGCGCACGACCGGCAGATGACTCCAAGGAGAACACCCCGGCCACCTCTGCCGCGCCACGGGCACCACGCTGCAAGCCGGCGCTGCTCAGCCTGGCAATATCCAATGGTCCCTGAGGGTTGACGGGCCCCGTGGCCGGCAGATCGGCCAGAAAGGTATAGGTACGTGTCACGCGCCCTTCGCACCCGGCCATGAGGGTAACGGTTAGCACGGGTTCATCGGCCATCAGGTTGGCCTGCACGCGCACCATGGGGTGGGTGCCGCCCACGATGGGCGTGACGCGAACGCGCGAATCCGCAATGCTTGTCGCCCCTGAGACAAGGCGCGCCGAGATGCAGGAGGACGCCAGCTCCTGCCCCGGATCGGGTCGTACCTCGAACGCCAGGTCGATGGGCGAACCCAGTACCACGGCACCGCGGCTTGCCCCCAGCGACAGCGCCGCGGCGCCAGAGGCCGCGGCACACAGGCAGGCACCCAGAATTACGTTACGCATGCTCACAAAATTTTCAACATGTTTAGTGATTTTGACATGAGTGCCTGGACAACCCAACGCTTTCCAACAATTTGACCATGAATATGGCATTTACTTTGATGGGCATCGCCGCTATGGACGCCATAGGCGGCGGTATTACCCTAATTGCGTTCTTATCAGGCAATTCGGTGTATCTTTTTGACACCAATACCGTGTAGTCCATTGCGCAATGCCGGCGTCCGGCCGACGAGGCGCGTGTGGATGCTACCCAGTCACGCGGCTCGCTCGGAGCCGGGTGGGAGGCGCGGAGCCCCTTGCGTCCCAGTCCCCGACTGCGCCCGCGTGGCGACACGGTTCCGTCGCCCCCAGGTAGCGACGCTTATGTGACAGGCAGGCGCCGCCCCGCCCTGCCCGCCCACGACAATGGTCCGCAGCACAGTCACCCAAAAGACAGCCCATGGACGAGCCCATTCTTACCATCGACGAACGCGAGGCGATCAACTCCGGTCGCTGGTTTTCCTCCCTCTCCCCCTCTTTGCGCCACGACATCCTGCGATGCTCCTACGTCAGACGCTACAAGGACGGCGCCCTTATTGCGGCACGCGGCGATCCGCCCGAGGAATGGATTGCCTGCGCGCGCGGCGCCGTGCGCGTGAGCTCCACCAGCCTCTCGGGCAAGCAGATCACGCTGACCTATGTGGAGCCGGGCATCTGGTTCGGCGACGTAGCGATCTTCGACGGCGACCGGCGTACGCACGACGCCTATGCCCATGGCGACACCACCATCCTCTGCGTGGCGCGCGCCGACTTCAGGAAGATTCTCGCCACCCATACCGAGCTCTACGAGGCCATGCTGCGCCTGCATGCACGGCGCATCCGCCAGTTGTTCGGCCTGGTGGAAGACCTGAACACCCTGCCGCTGCGCTCGCGCCTGGCCAAGCAGCTTCTGCACCTGGTGCGCAGCTATGGCGTGCCCAGCCTGCAAGATGGCGGCGAGACCCGCATCAGCCTGCAGCTGGCGCAGGAGGAGCTGGCGCAGCTGCTCGGCGCCTCGCGCCAGCGCGTGAACCAGGAGCTCAAGGCCATGGAGCGCGAAGACGCCATCCGCATCGAACCCGGTGGCCTGGTGGTGCGCGACCGCGCGGCGCTGATGCGCATTTCCGAGGCCGGCGACTGATCCGCTTTTTTCTTTCCTTGGACCCTGCATGAGCAACTTCGAGCAATTCGTGGGCACCCGCCCCGTCCCCGGACAACACGCCTTTGACACCAACGCCCTCGCCGCCTGGATGGCCCAGCAGGTCGCTGGCTTTGACGGGCCACTCACGGTGGAGCTGTTCAAGGGCGGGCAGTCCAACCCCACCTACAAGCTCATCACGCCCGGGCGCAGCTATGTGATGCGCGCCAAGCCCGGTCCGGTGGCCAGGCTGCTGCCCTCGGCGCACGCCATCGAGCGCGAGTACCGGGTCATGCATGCGCTGGCCGGCTCTGATGTGCCGGTACCAGCCATGCGGGCGCTGTGCGAGGACGAGGGCGTGATCGGCCGCGCCTTCTACATCATGGAATTCCTGCAGGGCCGCGTGCTCTGGGACCAGTCGCTGCCCGGCATGACGCCGGCCGAGCGCGGCGCCATCTACGACGAGATGAACCGCGTTATCGCAGCGCTGCACCGCGTGGACCATGTCGCGCGCGGCCTGCAGGACTACGGCAGGTCGGGCAACTACTTTGAGCGCCAGATCGCGCGCTGGAGCAAGCAATACCAGGCCAGCGTCACCCAGCCGATTGCCGAGATGGATGCGCTCATGGACTGGCTGCCCGCCCACATGCCGGCCAGCGCGAAGGACGAGAGCCGCGTGTCCATCGTGCATGGCGACTACCGGCTGGACAACCTGATGTTCCATCCCACAGAGCCGCGCGTGATCGCTGTGCTCGACTGGGAACTGTCCACACTGGGCCACCCGCTGGCCGACTTTGCCTACCACTGCATGAGCTGGCACATCCCTGCCTCGCTGCAGCGCGGCATCGGCGGGCTGGACCTGGCGGCCCTGGGCATACCGGTTGAGCGCGACTACATCGCCCGCTACTGCGCGCACACCGGCATGGCCGACAACGCACAGCTGCACGCCGACTGGAACTTCTACCTGGCCTACAACATGTTCCGCATCGCGGCCATCCTGCAGGGCATCGCCAAACGTGTGGAGGCCGGCACCGCCGCCAGCGCCGAAGCGCGCACGGCCGGCGCCACCGCGCGGCCCATGGCGCAACTGGCCTGGTCCTTCGCAGAGCGCTCACATTCCTGACTCCACAAGGCAAACACATGGACTTCGACTATTCGCCAAAAACCCGCGAACTGCAGGCGCGCCTGCTGCAATTCATGGTCGAGCATATTTATCCGGCCGAAAAGGCCTGCGCCGAGGAAATGGCCGCCAAGACCGCCGCCGGCCAGCGCTGGACGCCGCTTGACACCATCGAGGACCTCAAGCCCAAAGCCCAGGCCGCCGGGCTGTGGAACCTGTTCCTGCCGGTGGACACCGCCGCGGCCTCGGGCTACCACGGGGCGGGACTGACGAACGCCGAATACGCGCCCCTGGCCGAGATCATGGGCCGCGTACTCTGGTCCAGCGAGGTCTTCAACTGCTCGGCGCCCGACACCGGCAACATGGAGACCATCGCCCGCTACGGCAGCGAGGCCATCAAGGCCCAGTGGCTCAGGCCGCTGCTCGAAGGGCGTATGCGCTCGGCCTTCGCCATGACCGAGCCCGAGGTGGCATCGAGCGACGCCACCAACATCTGCACCCGCATCACGCGCGACGGCGACCACTACATCATCAACGGCTGCAAGTGGTGGACCAGCGGCGCCAACGACCCGCGCTGCAAGGTCTTCATCACCATGGGCAAGACCGACCCCGACGCGCCCAAGCACGCCCAGCAAAGCATGATCGTCGTGCCCGCGGACACTCCCGGCATCACCGTGGTGCGGCCGCTCAACGTGTTTGGCTACGACGATGCGCCGCACGGCCACGCCGAGGTCATCTTCAACAACGTACGCGTGCCGGTGCAGAACATCCTGCTGGGCGAGGGCCGCGGCTTCGAGATCGCCCAGGGACGCCTGGGTCCCGGGCGCATACACCACTGCATGCGCCTGATCGGCCAGGCCGAGCGCGCGCTGGAGCTCATGTGCCGGCGCTCGCTGTCACGCGCCGCCTTCGGCAAGACCATCGCACAGCAGGGCGTGACGCAGGAGCGCATTGCCGAGGCGCGCTGCAAGATCGACATGGCGCGCCTCTTGACCCTCAAGGCCGCGTGGATGATGGACACCGTGGGCAACAAGGTCGCCAGGGCCGAGATCGCCATGATCAAGGTCGTCGCCCCCAGCATGGCCTGCCAGGTGATCGACTGGGCGATCCAGGCGCATGGCGGCGGCGGCCTGTGCGACGATTTTCCGCTGGCCTATGCCTACGCCAACGCGCGCACGCTGCGCTTTGCCGACGGCCCCGACGAGGTGCACCGCAGCGCCATTGCCAAGTGGGAGCTGGGCAAATACATCACCCGGCCGTAAAGCCCTTCCTCGGGGTTACATGGGTACGGGTCCGATGAATTTAGGGTTTACCCTATATCAAAATGGTGCAACCTTTGCGATATTTGCAAACTTCCAAGGTTGCACCTTATCAAACCCTTTTCACCCATGAGCACCACAATTGGCATCAAGGTCGATGACCTGCTGCGCGAGCGCATCCGCAGCGCCGCGCAAAACCTGAACCGTACCCCGCACTGGCTGATCAAACAGGCGGTGGTGCAGTACATAGACGCGCTGGAGCGCGGTGCCAGCACCATCCGCGTGTTTGGCGCCGAAGAAGGGGTGTCCGAAGACGGCGTTGCTGAAGCAGCGGCACCGATGACCGGTCCCGAGGTGCAACCATTTCTCGCCTTCGCCCAGTCCATCCTGCCGCAGACCGAGCTGCGCGCCGCCATCACTGCCGCCTGGCACCGGCCCGAGACCGACTGCCTGCCGGCCCTGCTGCCGCTGGCGCGCACGGAGGGCGAAGAGCAGGCGGCCAAGGTGCGCGAGCTCGCCACCCGCCTGGTGCAGGGCCTGCGCGACGCGCCCGTGACCAGCGGCGTGGCCGCGCTGGTGCAGGAGTTCTCCCTGTCGAGCCAGGAGGGCGTGGCGCTGATGTGCCTGGCCGAGGCGCTCTTGCGCATCCCCGACAAGGCGACGCGCGACGCGCTGATCCGCGACAAGATCAGCAAGGGCGACTGGAAGTCGCATGTGGGGCGCTCGCCGTCGCTGTTCGTCAACGCCGCGGCCTGGGGCCTGGTGCTGACCGGCAAGCTCACCAGCACCAGCAGCGAGAAGAGCCTGTCGTCGGCGCTCACGCGCGTCATCGGCAAGGGCGGCGAGCCGCTGATCCGCCAGGGCGTGCACCGCGCCATGAAACTCATGGGTGAGCAGTTCGTCACCGGCCAGCACATCGCCGAGGCCCTGGCCAACAGCCGCAAGTACGAGGCCCAGGGCTTTCGCTACAGCTACGACATGCTGGGCGAGGCCGCTGCCACCGAAGCCGACGCACAGCGCTACCTGCGCGACTACGAGCAGGCCATCCACGCCATCGGCGCGGCGTCCGCCGGACGCGGCATTTTTGAAGGCCCCGGCATCTCCATCAAGCTCTCGGCCCTGCACCCGCGCTATTCGCGCGCGCAGTACGACCGCGTGATGGCCGAGCTGCTGCCGCGCGTGCTGCACCTGGCAGAACTGGCCAAGCAGTACGACATCGGCATGAACATCGATGCCGAGGAGGCCGACCGGCTGGAGCTGTCGCTGGACCTGATGGAGGCGCTGTGTGCCGCGCCCTCACTGCGCGGCTGGAGCGGCATCGGCTTCGTGGTGCAGGCCTACCAGAAGCGCTGCCCCCATGTCATTGAGTACCTGATCGACCTGGCGCGCCGCAGCCGCCGCCGCCTGATGATCCGTCTGGTCAAGGGCGCGTACTGGGACAGCGAGATCAAGCGTGCCCAGTTGGACGGCCTGGCCGGCTACCCGGTCTACACGCGCAAGGTCTACACCGACGTGAGCTACCTGGCCTGTGCGCGCAAGCTCCTGGAAGCGCCTGACGCCATCTACCCGCAATTTGCCACGCACAACGCCCAGACGCTGGCCAGCATCTACCAGTTGGCCCAGTCCGTGGGCGGCAGCTACTACAGCGGCCAGTATGAGTTCCAGTGCCTGCACGGCATGGGCGAGCCGCTGTACGCCCAGGTCACCGGCCCCAGTTCGGAGGGCAAGCTGGCGCGCCCCTGCCGCATCTACGCCCCCGTGGGCAGCCACGAGACGCTCCTGGCCTACCTGGTGCGCCGTCTGCTGGAAAACGGCGCCAACACCTCGTTCGTGAACCGCATCGGCGACGCCAGCGTGCCGGTGGCCGAACTGGTGACCGACCCGGTGCAGGACGCGCTGGAAATCGCCCGCACCGAGGGCCGCCTGGGCGCCCCGCACCCGCGCATTGCGCTGCCCACCGAGCTGTTTTGCGACCTGGGCGCACAGGCGCGCCCCAATTCGCGCGGCCTGAACCTGGCGCATGAGCAGCAGCTGGCCTCGCTGGCCGCGGCGCTCTTGCACAGCACGCGCCAGACCTGGCTGGCCGCGCCGCCCGACACCCCCCTCCCCGCCGACCCGGCGGCCACGTCCGGCTGGCAGGCCCTGCCCAACCCCGCCGAGCTGGCCGACACCGTGGGCTGGGTCCATGAGGCCACGCCTGAGCAGGTACAGGCCGCCGCCGGGCGCGCCGCGCAGGCCGCCCCCATCTGGGCCGGCACGCCCCCGGCCACGCGCGCCGACGTGCTGGCGCGCGCCGCCGACCTGCTGGAGCAGCGCAGCCAGCCGCTGATGGGCCTGATCATGCGCGAGGCCGGCAAGACCCTGCCCAACGCCGTCGCCGAGATCCGTGAGGCCGTGGACTTCCTGCGCTACTACGGCGCCCAAGTGGCGGCGCAGTTCGACAACGCGGCCCAGCGCCCGCTGGGCGTGATCCTGGCCATCAGCCCCTGGAACTTCCCGCTGGCCATCTTCTGCGGCCAGGTGGCCGCCGCGTTGGCCGCCGGCAACACCGTGCTGGCCAAGCCGGCCGAGCAGACGCCGCTGACCGCCGCGGCCATGGTGCAGATCCTGCACGAGGCCGGCGTGCCCCAGGGCGCGCTGCAGCTCATGCCCGGCCGTGGCGAGACCGTGGGCGCCACGCTGGTGGCGCACCCGCAGGTGGCGGGCGTGATGTTCACCGGCTCCACTGAGGTGGCGCGCCTGATCGCGCGCCAGCTCAGCACCCGCCTGTCGGTCAGCGGCCACCCGATTCCGCTGATTGCCGAGACGGGCGGGCAGAACGCCATGATCGTGGACTCCTCGGCCCTGGCCGAACAGGTTGTGGCCGACGTCATGACCTCGGCCTTCGACTCGGCCGGCCAGCGCTGCTCGGCGCTGCGCCTCTTGTGCCTGCAGGAGGACGTCGCCGAGCGCACTCTGGCCATGCTGCGCGGCGCGCTGCAGGAATGGCAGCTCGGCAACCCCGACCGCCAGAGCACCGACGTGGGCCCGGTGATCGACGCAGAGGCACGCGCACAGATCGAAGCGCATATCGAGCGCATGCAGGCCGCGGGCCAGAAGGTCACGCGCGTGCAGCGCCAGGACGGCCCGCTCAACGGCCACTTCGTCGCCCCGGCCATCATTGAAATAGATAGCACGTCGCGCCTGACCCGCGAGGTCTTCGGCCCGGTATTGCATGTCATCCGATTCCAGCGTGAGCAGCTCGACACCCTGGTGGACGGCATCAACGCCACCGGCTACGGTCTGACGTTCGGCCTGCACAGCCGCATCGACGAGACCATTGCGCACCTCAGCGAGCGCATCCACGCCGGCAACCTCTACGTCAACCGCAACGTCGTCGGCGCGGTGGTCGGCGTGCAGCCCTTTGGCGGCATGGGCCTGTCGGGCACCGGCCCCAAGGCCGGCGGCCCGCTGTACCTGCACCGCCTGGCGCAGGGCGCGCCCAACGCTGCGCTGCAGACGCTGCCGCGCGCCGAGGCCGCCCAGCAGCAGCCGGCGCTGCGGCTGCTGGCCGCGCTGCAACAGGCGCAGCTGCCCGGCGTGGCGCCGCAGCAGGCGCAAGCCGCCTTCGGCGCCGCCCTCGCCGCCTCGCGCCTGGGTGCCAGCCAGCTGCTGCCCGGCCCCACGGGCGAAGCCAACCGCTACCGCCTGCTGCCGCGCGGCCCGGTGTGGGCGCTGCCGCACACGCCACTGGGCCTGGTGCACCAGGTGGCCGCTGCGCTGGCCGCCGGCAACCCCTGCCATGTGGTGTTGCCGGCCGAAGGCAAGGACTGCGCCACCCTGTGGCAGGCCCTGCGCGCCGCTGCCGGCGACGCCGGCGCCGCCTGGCTGCACGCTGCCGACGCCGCCGCGCTGGGCGATGACAAGGACACCATGACGGCCCTGCTGTTCGAGGGCGACGGTGACGCACTGCTGCAGGTCTGCGCCCAGGTAGCGGCGCGCGACGGCGCCATCGTGCGTGTGGAAAGCCGCAGTAGCGACGAGCTTGCGGCTGGCCACGGCTACGACCTGGCGGCGCTGTGCCATGAGCAATCCATCAGCACTAACACGGCGGCGGCCGGCGGCAACGCCCAGCTGATGACCATGGCGTAGGAAGGCACAGGGGGTTTTCGGGCTCGACCTTTCAAGGCATAAAAGCCCCTCCCTACCCCCAAGCCCGGCGCTCAGGTGTCGGGCTTTTTTGCGCGCTGCACGTTCGCTTTTCACCAGATAAAATCACAGGCTTTGGCCACCCCTGTGATCTTCATGAAGAAAAGCCCTGCGGATATCTCCCCCAAGCCTAACGTCCAGGTGCTAGAGCGCATGTTCCAGCTGATCGACGTACTGGCCTCGAAGGAAGAGTCCGTATCGCTCAAGGAGATCAGCGAGAGGACTGGTCTGCACCCCTCCACCGCGCACCGCATCCTCAACGACCTGACGACGGGCCGCTTTGTCGACCGGCCCGAATCGGGCAGCTACCGCTTGGGCATGCGCCTCTTGGAGCTGGGCAACCTGGTCAAGGCGCGTCTGTCGGTGCGCGACGCCGCCATGGTGCCCATGCGCCAGCTGCACAAGCTGATCCAGCAGCCCGTCAACCTGAGCGTGCGTCAGGGCGACGAGATCGTCTACATCGAGCGCGCCTACAGCGAGCGCTCAGGCATGCAGGTGGTGCGCGCCATCGGCGGGCATGCACCGCTGCACCTGACCTCCACGGGCAAGCTGTTCCTGGCTGCCGACGACCCGCAGCGCGTGCGCGCCTACGCCACGCGCACCGGCCTGCCGGGCCACACGCGCAACAGCATCACCCAGCTACCCCTGCTGGAGCGCGAACTGGGCAAGGCGCGACAATACGGCGTGGCCTATGACAATGAGGAACTGGAGCTGGGCGTGCGCTGCATGGCCGCAGGAGTACTCGACGACCAGGGGCAGCTGATCGCCGGCCTGTCGATCTCGGCGCCAGCCGACCGCCTGGATGAGGGATGGCTGCCCAAGCTGCAGGCTACCGCGCGCGAGATCTCACTAGCCCTAGGCTATACGACCGGCCTGCGTACCACACATCATGGTGCGGTGAAGTAGCGGACACGCGCCCCCGGTGTGGCGGGGACGCGACCGACGCGTCAGCTCTTGGGCGCCGCCGCACCCAGATGCATGGTGACTTTGCTGCCTGGGTGCATCTTTTCAACCCAGGAGCGCACCCGCTCGGCGTCGCCCAGGCGGCTGAATTTGCCGGCCGAATCAAGGAACACCATGATCAGCTTGCGCCCGGCAACCTGTGCCTGCATCACCAGGCAGCGCCCGGCCTCGGAAATGTAGCCGGTCTTCTGCAGGCCTATGTCCCACGCCGGGCTCTTCACGAGGCGATTGGTGTTGTTGTAGTGCAGCACACGCTGGCCCACGGCGACCTCATAGCTGGGTGATGTGGACAGCTCGCGCAGCCTGGGGTCGCCGTGCGCCACATTGACCAGCGTGGCCAGGTCATGTGCGCTGGACTGGTTGTTGCTGGACAGTCCCGTGGGCTCGACGTAACGCGTCTCCGTCATGCCAAGCAACTTGGCCTTGACGTTCATGCGCTGCACGAATGCGGCCAGGCCACCCGGGAAGGTACGCCCCAGGGCATGGGCGGCCCGGTTTTCACTGGACATCAGGGCCAGGTGCAGCAACTCGCCGCGCGACAGTGTGGCGCCCACCGTCAGGCGCGAGCCGCTGCCCTTCTCGGTGTCCACATCGTCCTGGGTGATAGTGATGGGCTCGTCCATGGACAGGTGCGCCTCGGAAATCAGGAGGCCCGTCATGAGCTTGGTCAGCGAGGCAATCGGCAGCACCGCATGGTCATTCTTGCTGAGCAGCACCTCCTTGGTGTCCTGGTCTATCACCAGGGCCACGCTGGACTTCAAGTCGAGCGGATCGCTGACCGCGTGCAGGCCTGCTTGCTGGCCGAACGACAGGCGGGCCGGCTCTGCCGCCACGCGTATCGGCGCCTTGGCGCTGCGTGCCGACAGGCGCGTGGACTTGGCCGACGCCGTCTTGTGGGCCAGCTTGCTTGCGTGGTGCTGGTGGTGTTTGGACGCCGTGCGTTTGACTGCGACGGTAGTGGAATGCTTCTTGGTAGCCGCATGCTTGCGCTCGGCCGCATGCACGCCGGGCGAGGCCAACGCGACCCCTACGGCCAGGAGGGCCAGCGCACGAGAAAGACGGGAGGCGATGCGAAATTGGGCATGCATCATTTGCTCCAAACTGCAAAAACTGTGTATCAGTGTACAGAATTAAAAAAAGCCGCGCAAGATCAATATCTTGCGCGACTCTTTTAAATACCTGCCTGAATTATAGGCTTCGCCTTCAGCCTTGTGCAGCCACTCGCTCCGCTTTACTTTGTAACTTGTTCAAGGCACTCAGGTAGGCCTTGGCCGAGGCCACCACGATGTCCGGGTCGGCGCCCACGCCGTTGACCACGCGGCCGGCATTTTGCAAGCGCACCGTCACCTCGCCCTGGCTCTCAGTGGAACCACTGATGGCGTTAACGGAGTACAACACCATTTCGGCACCACTTTGCACATGCGCCTCGATCGCCTTGAGCGAGGCATCAACCGGGCCATTGCCATCGGAGGCGCTGCGCACCTCCTTGCCGTCGATGGTGAAGACGACGCTGGCCTGAGGGCGCTCGCCAGTCTCGCTGTGTTGGGCCAGCGAGACAAAACCGAACTGCTCTTTTTCTCCGTGCAGGCTTTCATCACTGACCAGGGCCAGGATGTCCTCGTCGAAGATTTCGCTCTTGCGGTCGGCCAGTTCCTTGAAGCGGGCAAAGGCGGCATTGATCTCGCCCTCGCTCTCCAGTTCCACACCCAGCTCCTGCAGGCGCTGCTTGAAGGCGTTGCGGCCCGAAAGTTTGCCGAGCACGATCTTGTTGGTGCTCCAGCCTACGTCCTCGGCACGCATGATCTCGTAGGTGTCGCGCGCCTTGAGCACGCCGTCCTGGTGGATGCCCGAGGCATGGGCAAAGGCATTGGCCCCGACCACGGCCTTGTTGGGCTGCACCACAAAGCCCGTGGTCTGGCTCACCATGCGGCTGGCGGCCAGCAAATGCTGGGTGTCTACGCCGACATCCAGGCCGAAGTAGTCGCGCCGCGTCTTCACGGCCATCACCACCTCTTCGAGCGAGCAGTTGCCCGCGCGCTCGCCCAGGCCGTTGATGGTGCATTCCACCTGGCGCGCACCGCCGATCTTCACGCCGGCCAGCGAATTGGCCACGGCCATGCCCAGGTCGTTGTGGCAGTGCACGCTCCAGATCGCCTTGTCGCTGTTGGGCACACGTTCGCGCAGGTTCTTGATGAAGTTGCCATACAGCTCGGGGATGGCGTAGCCCACGGTGTCGGGGATGTTGATGGTGGTGGCGCCCTCGGCAATAGCTGCTTCGACCACACGGCACAGGAAGTCCGGATCGCTGCGATAGCCGTCCTCGGCGCTGAACTCCACATCCCCCGACAGGTTGCGCGCAAAACGCGTGGACAGGCGCGACTGCTCCAGCACCTCCTCGGGCGTCATGCGCAGCTTCTTCTCCATGTGCAGCGGGCTGGTGGCGATGAACAGGTGGATACGGGCGCGGTTCGCCTCCTTGAGCGCCTCGGCGGCGCGCGAAATGTCGCGGTCGTTGGCACGCGCCAGCGAGCACACGGTGGAGTCCTTGATGGCACGGGCAATCGCCTGCACGCATTCGAAGTCGCCATTGCTGCTGGCGGCAAAGCCGGCCTCGATCACGTCCACCTTCAGGCGTTCGAGCTGGCGCGCGATGCGCAGCTTCTCGTCGCGCGTCATGCTGGCGCCGGGCGACTGTTCGCCGTCGCGCAAGGTGGTGTCGAAGATGATGAGTTTGTCGGAGCTCATGGGTTGCCTCTGTCTGGTGAAGGTAGGACTTTAAGCGACTACGGCCTGCGTCTGCGGCACGCGCTGCAGGCCCGAAAGAATGGCGCGGATCGAAGCCGAGACGATGTTGGCGTCCAGGCCCACGCCGTACACCGTGTGGCAATCGTCGATGCGCATCTCCACATAGGCCACGGCCTTGGCGCCCGCGCCCTCGCCTATGGCGTGCTCGCTGTAGTCGAGCACACGCACCTGGCGATCCAGCGCCGAGGATATGGCCTGCACGAAGGCGTCGATGGGGCCCGTGCCTTCACCCTCGACCTCCAGCGCGTCGCCCTGCCACTGCAGGCTGGCCTGGAGCGAAAAGCCGCCCTCCTGCTCCTGCATGCGATACGTCGGCGCCGCCACGGACTGGAAGCGATATTCGCGCTGGAACAGGCTCCAGAGGTCGCCCGCCGTCAGCTCCTTGCCGCTGGCGTCCATCTCGCGCTGCACGGCCTGGCTGAACTCGATCTGCAGGCGGCGCGGCAGCTGCAAGCCGTATTCGCTCTCGAGCAGGTAGGCGATACCGCCCTTGCCCGATTGGCTGTTGACGCGGATGACGGCCTCGTAGCTGCGACCCAGATCCTTGGGATCGATCGGCAGATAGGGCATGTCCCAGACGTCACCCTCGCGGCGCTCAGAAAATGCCTTCTTGATCGCATCCTGGTGCGAGCCCGAGAACGAGGTGTAGACCAGATCGCCCACATAGGGGTGACGCGGGTGCACGGGCAACTGGTTGCAGTACTCCACAGTGCTGCGTATGCCGTCGATGTCGGAGAAATCCAGCCCCGGCGACACGCCCTGGGTGTACATGTTGAGCGCCACGTTGACCACGTCGAGGTTGCCGGTGCGCTCGCCGTTGCCGAACAGGCAGCCCTCTAAGCGGTCGGCGCCGGCCATCAGGGCCAGCTCGGCCGTGGCCGTGCCGGTGCCGCGGTCATTGTGCGGGTGCACGGACAGCACGATGCTGTCCCTGCGCTGTACATGGCGGTGCGTCCACTCCACCATGTCGGCAAAGAGGTTGGGCGTGGAATGCTCCACCGTGGTCGGCAGGTTGATGATGCATTTCTTCTGCGGCGTGGGCTGCCACACGGCGGTGACGGCGTCGATGACACGCGCGGAGAATTCAAGCTCGGTGTCCGAATACATCTCGGGCGAATACTCGAAAGCCCAGTCGGTGGCCGGCTGCTCTGCCGCGAGATCCTTGAACAAGCGTGCGTGGCTCACCGCAAGCTCCACGATCTCGTCCTCGCTCATATTCAGCACCACGCGGCGCATCACCGGCGCCGTGGCGTTGTACAGGTGCACGATGGCGCGCGGCGCGCCGGCCAGCGCCTCGAAGGTGCGGCGGATCAGGGGCTCGCGCGCCTGGGTCAGCACCTGGATGGTCACATCGTCGGGGATGCGGTCTTCCTCGATGAGCTTGCGCACGAAGTCGAACTCGACCTGCGACGCGGAGGGGAAGCCGACCTCGACCTCCTTGAAGCCGATCTTCACCAGCTGCTCGAACATGCGCATCTTGCGCGCGATGTCCATGGGCTCGATCAGCGCCTGGTTGCCATCGCGCAGATCCACACTGCACCAGATCGGGGCCTTGGTGATCACCGCGTCAGGCCAGGTGCGATCGGCAAGGCGCACGGGGGCAGTCGGGCGGTACTTGGTGGCGGGGTTGGTCAACATCGGAGCGCTCTCTTTCGTGGAACAAGGAAACGAATCTGGCCTTTGCTCCAGCGACCCCGAAAACAAAAACGGCCCGTCGCTGGTGCTACGGGCCGTGGAAGTAGGTGTGTCTATGTGCGACTGTACGCGCGCTACCCTGCCTGCCCGTGGAACAAGTTCAGTAGTAGGGCTAGGGACAGGAACGACATGGAAGGCAACTCTAGCACAAAAGCGAATTCGTCAGCCGCTCCTCCAGAAAACCACGGAATTCCTGCGCCGCAGGGGACAGCGCCCGGCCCCGGCGCGTGAAGATCCAGAAGCTGCGCGCCACCACCGGGTCGCCCACGGGCCGCATCACGAGGCCGAACTGCTCGACCAGCGTGCGCGCATAGGGCATGCACAGCGTGAGCCCCAAGCCCGCGCGCACCAGCGCCAGCGCCGTGGTCATGAAGGTCACCTGCATGAAGGCCTCCTTGTGCAGGTCGCGCGCAGCCTCGCCCACGTCGCTCACCAGCAGCTCGGTGAACTGCCCCTGCAAGGTGATCAGCGACTGCCCGGACAGGTCGGGCCATTGCAGCTCGCGCCTGTCCGCCAGGGCATGGCCCGGCGGCATGACGGCCATGAAGGGCAGGTTGAACAGCTGTTCGGCGTCGATATCCGAATTGGCCTCGCGCTCGGGGCCCAGGCCCATGTCCACCTCGCCGGAAAACACGCGCGCCATCACGCTCTCTACCGCGCAATCGACCAGACGCAGCTGCACGCCGGGATGCTGCGCACGAAATTCCGCCATCAGCTCGGGCAGCAGGGTGCAGGCGAGCAGCTGCGGCACGGCCACGCGCACCTTGCCGCGTTGCAGCGCCTTGAGGTTGCCCACCTCGCTGACCACGCCGTCCAGGTCGTGCAGGATTTTCTCGATCTGCGGGTAGAGTTCGCGCCCCGTGTCCGACAGGCGCAGGCGGCGCGTGCTGCGGTCGAACAGGCGCAGGCCCAGGCTCGACTCCAGCTCCTTGATCAGGCCGCTCAGGGCCGACTGGGTGATGAAAAGCCGCTCGGCCGCCAGCGTGAAGCTGCCGGTCTCGGCCACGGCCACGAAGGCGCTCAACTGGCGCAGCGTCACATTCACAAGAACATCCTATAAATTGATCATTAAAAACCGTTTGAATAATAAATCGAGCCGGCCTTTAATACACCAACACCACCCCACACTACAGGAGCCGACCCCATGAGCGAAAAGAAGTTTGCCTCCCAGGCCGATCTGGAAGAAAAGAAGATCAGCTGGGAAAAGCTCAGCGACAACGCCTACGCCTACACCGCCGAGGGCGACCCCAACACCGGCGTCATCATCGGCGACGACGGCTGCATGATCATCGACGCCACCGCCACGCCCGTGGCCGCGCAGGGGGTGATCGCCAAGGTGCGCGAGATCACCGACAAGCCCATCAAGTACGTGGTGCTGACGCACTACCACGCCGTGCGCGTGCTGGGTGCCTCGGGCTATAGGGACGAAGGCCTGGAGCAGATCATCGCCAGCCGCGACACCTACGACCTCATCGTCGAGCGCGGCCAGCAGGACATGGACTCGGAGATCGGGCGCTTTCCGCGCCTGTTCCAGGCCGTGGAAAGCGTGCCCGGCCTGACCTGGCCGACCATGACCTTCGAGGGCGAAATGGCGCTGTGGCTGGGCAAGCTCGAAGTGCGCATCAAACAGGTGGGCCGCGGTCACACCAAAGGCGACAGCATCGTCTACATCCCCAGCCAGAACATCTGCTTCTCGGGCGACCTAGTGGAGGCCGACGCCGCCTGCTACACCGGCGACGCATATCTCGCCGACTGGCCGCAGACGCTGGACAACCTGGCCGCCATGCAGTTCGAAAAGCTCATCCCTGGCCGTGGCCCAGCGTTGATGACACCAGCGGACGTGCAAAAAGGCCTGGCCTACACCCGCGACTTCGTCAGCACGCTCTACCAAAGCGCCCAGCAGGCCGTGGCCCAGGGCATGGACCTGAATGCCACCATGAAGCACACGCGCAAGGCCATGGACCCGAAGTTTGGCCAGGTCTTCATCTACGAGCACTGCCTGCCCTTCGACGTGACCCGCGCCCACGACGAGGCCAGCGGCATCCGCGACCCGCGCATCTGGACGGCCGAGCGCGACCAGCAGATGTGGCATGCCCTGCAGCAGGGTTGACGCAACAAAAACAATAGCTGTTCGCGCTTGACAGATAAGCGTTAGAGGCCATTTTTAGCATCATTGCAGGATTCAAGAGACAAATGCTGAAGACCTATACCTACCCCAAGTTCGACTATGTGCGCCCGCCCGAGCTCGTCGAGCAGCGCGATGGCCACTACCCCGTGGTCGTCGTGGGCGCCGGGCCCGTGGGCCTGTCCATGGCCATAGACCTGGCGCTGCAGGGCCAGCGCGTGCTGCTGCTGGACAACGACGACACGGTGTCGATCGGCTCGCGCGGTGTCTGCTACGCCAAGCGCACGCTGGAGGTGCTCGACCGCATGGGCTGCGGCACGCCCTGCGTGGACAAGGGCATGTCGTGGAACGTGGGCCGCACCTTCTTTGGCGAGGGCGAGGTCTTCAACTTCAACCTGCGCCCGCAGGAAGGCCACCAGCGCCCCGGCATGGTGAACCTGCAGCAGTACTACCTGGAGGACTACCTGGTGCAGCGCGCCCGCCAACTGCCCGCGCTGGAGATGCGCTTCAAGAACAACGTCATCGCCGTGCAGCAGGACGATGCCCGCGCCACGCTGCGCGTGGAGACGCCCGACGGCGCCTACACGCTGACGACCGACTGGCTGGTGGTGGCCGACGGCGCGCGCTCGCCGATCCGCAACATGCTGGGTCTGGATATCGACGGCAAGATTTTCATGGACCGCTTCCTGATCGCCGACGTGGTCATGAAGGCCGATTACCCGGCCGAGCGCTGGTTCTGGTTCGACCCGCCATTCCACCGCAACCAGTCCGTGCTGCTGCACAAGCAGGCCGACAACGTCTGGCGCATCGACTTCCAGCTCGGCTGGGACGCCGACCCCGAGACCGAGAAAAAGCCCGAGAACGTCATCCCGCGCATCAAGGCCATGCTGGGCGACGAGCGCGAGTTTGAGCTCGAATGGGTCAGCGTCTACACCTTCCAGTGCCGCCGCATGGGGCGCTTTAACCACAACCGGGTGCTGTTCGTGGGCGACGCGGCCCACCAGGTCTCGCCCTTTGGCGCGCGCGGCGCCAACTCAGGCATCCAGGACACGGACAACCTGGCCTGGAAGCTCAAGCTGGTGCTGGACGGCAAGGCGCCCGCCTCGCTGCTCGACAGCTATAGCGCCGAGCGCTGCTACGCCGCCGACGAGAACATCATGAACTCGACGCGCTCGACCGACTTCATCACGCCCAAGAGCAAGACCAGCAAGGCCTTTCGCAACGCGGTGCTGGAGCTGGCGCAGGACTACCCCTTTGCCCGCGCCCTGGTCAACTCGGGCCGCCTGTCCGTGCCCAGCTGGCTGGTCGATTCGCCGCTGAACACGCCCGATGCGGACGACTTCGCCGGCAACATGGTGCCAGGCGCCCCCATGGACGACGCGCCCGTGCAGGGCGGCCGTGGCAGCTGGCTGCTGGGCGACATGGACACGCGGTTCCAGCTGCTGTACTACGTGCAGGACGCCGGCCAGGTCGATGCCGCCACCGCCCAGGCCCTGGCCGCGCTGGCCGACGCCGCCATCCCCGTGCGCGCCACCGTGGTCGCCGCCCAGGGCCAGGCGCCTGCGCAGCTGCCCACGCTGATCGACGCGCAGGGCGCGATCCGACAGCGCTACGACATGCAGGACTGCAGCTGCTACCTGCTGCGCCCCGACCAGCATGTGGCCGCGCGCTGGCGCCAATTCGACGCCGCCAAGGTGCGCGTCGCCGTGGCCCGCGCCACCGGCAACGCCTGATACCCTATTCCACGAGACACACCATGCCCCTGATCACCACCCCCAACCTCCAGGAACCCGGCAAGCGCTACTTCCAGGCCTATTCGCCCGGCGACGATTTCTACGAAGCCCTGATCGACAGCCACCAGGGATTGAGCGATGAGCAGAGCCTGGCCGTCAATGCACGCCTGGTGCTGCTGCTGGCCAACCACATTGGCGACATCACCGTGCTGCGCGAGGCCCTGGCCATTGCGCGCAAGCCCTTCGACAACTGACCCGCAACCACCCAAGGAGACAACCATGGCTTTTCTCAACGGCGTACACCATGTGGCCTACCGCTGCAAGAACGCAAAGGAAACCGTCGAGTGGTACCAGAAGTACCTCGACGCGAACTTCATCCTCGCCATTGCCGAAAACGAAGTGCCCTCCACCAAGGAGCCCGATCCGTACATGCACATCTTCATCGACATCGGCGGCGGCAACATCCTGGCCTTCTTCGAGCTGCCGACCAAGCCCGAGATGATCGCGCCCTCGGACGCCAACACGCCGTCCTGGACTCAGCACCTGGCGCTCAAGGTCGATTCCATCGACACCATGATGGCGGTCAAGGCCAAGATGGAGGCCGACGGCATCCAGGTGATTGGCCCCACCAACCACACCATCTTCCAGTCGATTTACTTCCGCGACCCCTCGGGTCACCGCCTGGAACTGGCCGTCAACACCGCCACGCCGCAGATGGACAAGGCGCTGGACGACGTGAAGTGGGACATGCTGAGCGAGTGGGATCGCACCAAGAAGGCGCCCACGCACGCCCGCTGGATGCACGACGGCACCGGCCGCGTCGGCCCGCACTGAACGATCCAAGAGCCATACACAACACCCCAAGGAAGGCATTCCGCATGAAACTCGCCACCCTGCAACAAGGCGGCCGCGACGGCACGCTGGTCGTCGTCAGCCGTGACCTGAAGCGCTGCCGCGCCGTACCCGCCATTGCCCGCACCATGCTCACCGCCATGGACGAATGGGACAGCGTGGAGCAGCAGCTGCGCCAGGTCTACGAGGCCCTGAACAGCGGCGCGCTCGAAGGCGAGCCCTTCGACCAGGCTGCCTGCCACAGCCCGCTGCCGCGCACCTGGCAATGGGCCGACGGCTCGGCCTACATCAACCATGTGGAACTGGTGCGCCGCGCCCGCAATGCCGAGGTGCCCGAGAGCTTCTACACCGACCCGCTGATGTACCAGGGCGGCAGTGACGGCTTTATCCCGCCGCGCGGCGAGGTGGTGGCCAAGGAGGCCTGGGGCATTGACTTCGAGGCCGAGGTCACTGTGGTCACCGGCGACCTGCCCCAGGGCGCCACGCCCGAGCAGGCCGCCCGCGCCATCCGCCTGGTCATGCTGGTCAACGACGTGAGCCTGCGCAACCTGATCCCGGCAGAACTCGCCAAGGGCTTTGGCTTCTTCCAGAGCAAGCCCGCCAGCGCCTTCAGCCCCGTGGCCGTCACGCCCGACGAGCTGGGCGCGGCCTGGCAGGGCGCCAAGCTGCACCTGCCGCTGATGGTGCACCTGAACGAAGAGCTGTTTGGCAAGCCCAATGCCGGCGTAGACATGACCTTCGACTTCGGCCAGCTCGTCGCCCATGTGGCCAAGACGCGCACGCTGTGCGCGGGCACCATCGTCGGCTCGGGCACGGTATCGAACAAGCAGGGCGACCTGTGGGGTTCGTCGATCGCCAACGGCGGCGTGGGCTACTGCTGCCTGGCCGAGGTGCGCACCTACGAAACCATTGAGCAGGGCAAGCCCGCCACGCCCTTCATGAAGCAGGGCGACACCGTACGCATAGAAATGTTCGACGCCCAGGGCCAGAACATCTTCGGCACCATCGAGAACCGTGTGAACACGGTCAAGGCAGCTTGAAGCCGCACATGCTCAAGCTCTACTCCTACTTCCGCAGCTCGGCCGCGTACCGCGTGCGCATTGCGCTGGCGCTCAAGGGCCTGGCCTACGACACCATTCCCTTGCATTTGCTCAAGGATGGCGGCCAGCAGCACACCGCCGCCTACCGCGCCGCCAATCCCCAAGGCCTGGTGCCGGCACTGCAAACGGCGGACGGCGGCCCGGTGCTGGCGCAATCGCTGGCCATCATCGAGTACCTGGACGAAACCCAGGGCGGCCCGGCCCTGCTGCCCGCAGACGCCCTGGGCCGCGCCCGCGTGCGTGCGCTGGCGCAGATGGTGGCCTGCGAGATCCACCCGCTCAACAACCTGCGCGTGCTGAAATACCTGACGCACGAGCTGGGCGTGAACACCGCGCAAAAGGACGCCTGGTACGCCCACTGGGTGGCGCTGGGCCTGCAGGCGGTGGAGGACAGCCTGGTGCGCAGCCCCGACACCGGCCGCTTCTGCCATGGCGACAGCCCGGGCCTGGCCGACTGCTGCCTGGTGCCCCAGGTGTTCAACGCGCAGCGCTTCCACTGCGCGCTCGACGCCTACCCCACCATCACGCGCATCGTCGCGGCCTGCGAGCAACTGCCCGCCTTCCAGCAGGCGGCGCCCGGCGTGCAGCCGGACGCTGAATAGCCTTCAGTGGTGCAGGCCCTGCTCGTCGGGCTCGTCGGTCGAAGTGCTGATCACGCTCGTGTGCTGGCCCTTGGCCTTGCGCCAGGCATAGAGGGCATAGCCTGACAGGCCGTACAACACGAAGATGCCGAACAGTACCGTAGGCGGGTGGATATTGACCACGGCGATGCCCAGCGCGATGAGCACGATGACGGCAAAGGGCACGCTCTTCTTCATGTGCAGGTCCTTGAAGCTGTAGAAGGGCACATTGGTGACCATGGTGAGCCCGGCGTAGAGCGTGAAGCCGAACATGACCCAGGTGATGTGCTGCCAGGACAGGCCCAGCACGCCCAGGCCAGGGCGCACGCCGGCGTCGGTCAGCAGCCAGATGAAGCCCATCACCAGGGCCGCAGCCGCGGGCGACGGCAGGCCCTGGAAGTAGCGCTTATCGACCACGCCCGTATTCACGTTGAAGCGCGCCAGGCGCAGCGCCGCGCAGGCGCAGTAGACAAAGGCCGCAATCCAGCCCCAGCGCCCCAGGCCCTGCAGCGCCCACATATAGGCGATGAGCGCGGGCGCCGCGCCGAAGGACACCATGTCGGACAGCGAATCCATCTGCTCGCCAAAAGCGCTTTGCGTGTTCGTCATGCGCGCCACGCGGCCGTCCAGGCTGTCGAGTACCATGGCGCAGAACACGCCGATGGAGGCCATCTCGAAGCGCCCGTTCATGGCCATGACGATGGCGTAGAAGCCGCCGAACAAGGCCGCCAGCGTGATCATGTTGGGCAGCACGTAAATGCCCTTGCGGCGCTTGTGCACCAGCACGCCCGTGGCTTCTGCGCCCTCTGCGGCGTCGTTGCCATCATGCATCAAAAAGACCTCCAGCGCTTACCCACAGAACGCAAGCAGCTATATAAATCATAGTATCCATGGTTCACGCTCCGGGCGCGAAAGCACGCAGTGTAGCCCTTGCCACGCCACGCAAAAAAGGCCACCGAAGTGGCCTTGCGTGCGGCATCGGTGCGGCCTGCGACACCGCACCAGGGGCATCAGTTGCGGCTCTGGTCCACCAGCTTGTTCTTGGCGATCCAGGGCATCATGGCGCGCAGCTGGGCGCCCACCTGTTCGATGGAGTGGGCGGCCAGGTTGCGGCGGCGGGCCGTCATGGACGGATAGTTCAGGCGGCCTTCCTGGATGAACATCTTGGCGTATTCGCCGTCCTGGATGCGCTTCAGGGCATTGCGCATGGCGACGCGCGACTGCTCGTTGATGACCTCGGGGCCGGTCACGTACTCGCCGTATTCAGCGTTGTTGCTGATCGAGTAGTTCATGTTGGCAATGCCGCCTTCGTAGATCAGGTCCACGATCAATTTCAGCTCGTGCAGGCACTCGAAGTAGGCCATCTCGGGGGCGTAGCCGGCCTCGGTCAGGGTCTCGTAGCCCATCTTGATCAGCTCGACGGCGCCGCCGCACAGCACGGCCTGCTCGCCGAACAGGTCGGTCTCGGTCTCTTCGCGGAAGTTGGTCTCGATGATGCCGGCCTTGCCGCCGCCGTTGGCCATGGCGTAGGACAGGGCCAGGTCACGGGCCTTGCCCGACTTGTCCTGGTGCACCGCGACCAGGTGGGGCACGCCGCCGCCCTGGGTGTAGGTGTTGCGCACGGTGTGGCCGGGGGCCTTGGGCGCGACCATCCACACGTCCAGGTCGGCACGCGGCACGACCTGGTTGTAGTGCACGTTGAAGCCGTGAGCGAAGGCGAGGGACGCGCCCTGCTTGATGTTGGGGGCCACGTTGTTGTTGTAGACCTCGGCGATCTGCTCGTCGGGCAGCAGGATCATGACCACGTCGGCGGCCTTGACGGCCTCATTGACTTCCATGACCGTCAGGCCCGCCTTGCCGACCTTGTCCCAGCTGGCGCCGCCCTTGCGCAGGCCGACTACGACCTTCACGCCGCTGTCGTTCAGGTTCTGGGCGTGCGCGTGGCCTTGCGAGCCGTAGCCGATGATGGCCACGGTCTTGCCCTTGATCAGGCTCAGGTCACAGTCTTTGTCGTAGAAAACTTTCATGTTGGCTCCGTTTGAAATTGGGTTCAGGAATGATGGGGAAAACAGGGAATTGTCTTACACGCGCAGGATGCGCTCGCCGCGGCCAATGCCGCTGGCGCCGGTGCGCACCGTCTCCAGGATGGCCGTGCGGTCTATGGCCTGCAGGAAGGCGTCGTTCTTGGACTGGTCGCCGGTGAGCTCCACCGTGTAGCTCTTGTCGGTCACGTCGATGATGCGGCCGCGGAAGATGTCGGCCATGCGCTTCATCTCCTCGCGCTCCTTGCCCACGGCGCGCACCTTGACCATCATCAGCTCGCGCTCGGTATAGGCGCCCTCGGTCAGATCCACCACCTTGACGACTTCGATGAGGCGGTTCAGGTGCTTGGTGATCTGCTCGATGACATCGTCAGAACCCGTGGTCTGAATCGTCATGCGCGACAGCGACGGGTCTTCCGTCGGCGCCACGGTCAGCGACTCGATGTTGTAGCCACGCGCCGAAAACAGCGCCACCACGCGCGACAGGGCGCCGGCTTCGTTCTCTATCAGAACGGCAATGATGTGTTTCATGATGTGCGATTCCTCTTTTCGTCGCCCTCCCCAGGTGCCGGTAAGCACCTGGCTCGGCGAACAATAGATTCGTCAAAGAAATGCTATTCAATGAATAGCTGCTTGCGCTTGACTGGCAAGCGCTGGATGCCGATTTGCCTTAAAGATCTTCCGACCCCAGCAGCATTTCGGTAATACCCATGCCGGCCTTGACCATGGGGAACACGTTCTCGGTCGGGTCGGTGCGGAAGTCCAGGAACACGGTGCGGTCTTTGAGCTTGCGCGCCTCGCGCAGCGCCGGCTCCACGTCCTGCGGGCGTTCGATCAGCAGGCCCACATGGCCATAGGCCTCGGCCAGCTTCACGAAGTTGGGCAGCGCGTCCATGTAGCTGTGGCTGTAGCGGCCCGAGTACTCGATCTCCTGCCACTGGCGCACCATGCCCAGGTAGCGGTTGTTGAGCGACACGATCTTGATCGGCGTGTTGTACTGCAGGCAGGTGGACAGCTCCTGGATGTTCATCTGCACCGAGCCCTCGCCCGTCACGCAGAACACCTCCGCATCGGGCTTGGCCAGCTTGATGCCCATGGCGTAGGGAATGCCCACGCCCATGGTGCCCAAGCCGCCGGAGTTGATCCAGCGGCGCGGCTCGTCGAAGCGGTAGTACTGCGCGGCCCACATCTGGTGCTGCCCCACGTCGGAGGTGACATAGGCGTCGGCGTCACGGGTCATGTTCCACAGCGTCTCGACCACGTACTGCGGCTTGATGACCTCGGTGTTGCCGCGGTCGTACTTCAGGCAGTCACGGCCGCGCCAGGCCTCGATCTGCTCCCACCAGGCCGCCAGGGCGCCGGCGTCGGCACGCTGGGTGGTCTCGCGGATCATGGCGATCAGCTCGGTCAGCACCTCCTTGACGTCGCCGACGATGGGGATGTCCACCTTCACGCGCTTGGAGATCGACGAGGGATCGATGTCGATGTGGATGATCTTGCGGTCGTTCTGCGCGAAATGCTTGGGGTTGCCGATCACGCGGTCGTCGAAGCGCGCCCCCACGGCCAGCAGCACGTCGCAGTTCTGCATGGTGTTGTTGGCCTCTATCGTGCCGTGCATGCCCAGCATGCCCAGGAACTTGCGGTCGGAGGCCGGATAGGCACCCAGGCCCATCAGCGTATTCGTCACCGGATAGCCCAGCATGTCCACCAGGGTGCGCAGCTCCTCGGTGGCATTGCCCAGCAGCACGCCGCCGCCGGTATAGATATAGGGACGCTTGGCGCTCAAGAGCAGCTGCAGCGCCTTGCGGATCTGGCCCGCATGGCCCTTCTTGACCGGGTTGTAGGAGCGCATTTCCACGCTCTGCGGGTAGCCGCTGTAGGCAGTCTTCTTGAACGAGACGTCCTTGGGGATGTCCACCACCACCGGGCCGGGGCGGCCGGTGCGCGCGATGTGGAAGGCTTTTTTCAGCGTCAGCGCCAAGTCGCGCACGTCCTTGACCAGGAAGTTGTGCTTGACGATGGGGCGCGTGATGCCGACGGTGTCGCACTCCTGGAAGGCATCGAGCCCAATGGCGGGCGTGGGCACCTGGCCGGAGATGATGACCATGGGAATCGAATCCATGTAGGCCGTGGCAATGCCCGTCACCGCATTCGTCAGCCCGGGGCCGGAGGTAACCAGCGCCACGCCCACTTCACCGGTGGCGCGCGCATAGCCGTCGGCCGCATGCACCGCCGCCTGCTCGTGGCGCACCAGCACATGCTGAATGGTTTCCTGCTTGTACAGGGCGTCGTAGATATAGAGAACGGCGCCGCCGGGATAGCCCCACATGTACTGCACGTTCTCGGCCTGCAGGGCCTTGACGAGGATTTCGGCGCCCATGAGTTCCTGGGAGCCAGACGTGGTGGAGTTGCTGCCGCGAGCGGCTTGTGCCGCCGAGTGGAGTTCGGCCTTGGAGATGTCCATGATCAACCTTTGTGAATTTCTCTAACGAAAAACCTTGGGTGCCCCTCGTGCGTGCTCTTGTGAAGCCGACTTGGAACTTGAGGCCTCGGCCATGGGCGAGAGGAGTGTTACGCCGAACCGGGACCCGTTTGCTTTTTTGAATTGCAAAGCACAATTATTGCACTGCACACATCCGCTTGCCCATGCCCTCGAAAAAAAATAGTCCTCAAATGCCATAATTCGCGCTTCGCAACCCGCACCCATGCCGGTTGCACCGTTTCAACCGGCCCGCTGTCGGCCTTTTGCCTTTTGGCTACCGAACAAGAGCTTTCCGACTTTCTCAAGAGCGTGGACAAACGTGCCTTCAAGCGCACGCTGTACCACGTTCGCAACGAGGAAGCGGCCCTGGACATTGTCCAGGACAGCATGCTCAAGCTTGCAGAACACTATGGCGACAAGCCACCGGGCGAGCTGCCCATGCTGTTCCAGCGCATACTCACAAACTGCACGCTGGACTGGTTTCGCCGGCAAAAAACCCGAAATGCGCTGTTTTCCAGCCTGAGCGACTTCGAGGGCCCGGGCGAGGATGGCGCGGACTTCGACCTGCTCGAAGTCCACACCGGCCTCCCCGACGGAGAGACGGCGCAAAGCGCCGAAGATACCCTGCGGCGCACGCAGGTTTTGCAGGCCATCGAGTCGGAGATACAACAATTGCCGGCACGTCAACGGGAAGCGTTCCTGATGCGTTACTGGGAAGAAATGGATGTCGCGGAAACGGCAGCAGCCATGGGCTGCTCCGAAGGCAGTGTCAAGACACATTGTTTCCGTGCCGTCCAAACGCTCAGCAAGGCACTGAAGGCCAAAGGAATCGTGCTATGAACCGCACCACCGAACCCACCATGCAAGCCAGCCAGGCGGCAGACGCCTACGCGCGCCGTCTTGCGGCGCGCCTGACGCACGGCAACGCCGACCTGCCCTATGACATCACCGAGCGCCTGCGCGCCGCACGCATGCAGGCGCTGGCCCAGCGCAAGCGCCCCTTGCTCCTGCCCGAGCGCAAGACGGCGACAGCCACGCAGGTCATTGCAAACGGCTCGACGGCCGCGCTCGGCGGCTGGGGCCGCGAGGGCGGCAACTGGTGGCGTGCCCTGGTATCGGCCGTGCCGCTGACGGCGCTGGTCATCGGCCTGTTCTTTGTCGACACCGCGCAAGACAATGCCACGGCGACCGAAATCGCCGAGGTGGACTCCGCCCTGCTGACCGACGACCTGCCGCCCTCGGCCTATGCCGATCCGGGCTTCGCGCAATTCCTCAAATCGACCAACCCGAACCGGTAACGGCGAATCACCGCGCTTCGCGCCTGCATGCACGCATCAACCAGCCCTACCCCTCCCAACACACTGCCAGCATTCCTGCTGGCTTTTGTGTTGCTGGGCGCGCTCGCCGCCGCCGGCTGGTGGATGGCCATGTACATGCGCGTCGCTCCCAGCACGCCCGTCCCGGTACAGGCCCTGAACGGGGGTAAACATCGGGCCATGGGCGACACTCTGCCAGCGCCCCAACGCGAGGCCGGCCCGCCCTGGACCGCCTTGACCACGGCCCAGAAAGAGGCCTTGTACCCGCTTGCAGACCGATGGAGCGTGCTCAGCGAGGTACAAAAACGCAACTGGCTGAACCTTGCAGCAGGTTTTCACGCGCTCTCGCCCGAGGAGCAGCAGAAGATGCTGGCCCGCATCACCGACTGGGCCAACCTGAGCGCCCAGCAGCGCAGCCAGGCACGCCTGAACTACGCCGCGACAGCCAGGCTTCCCGCCGACAGCAAGCGCGCCCAATGGGAGGCCTACCAGGCATTGAGCGCCGAGGAAAAGAAGCGCCTGGCGGCCAAGGCTGCCCCCAAACCCCGGGGTGCCGCCACCGCCGTGCATCCGGTTTCACCCAAGAAACTGGCGCGCGTGCCCGCCGCCATCAACGCCCCGGCGGCCGTGCCCAATCCGCCAAAGATCCTGCCACACGCGGAATTCCAACCGCCCCAGGTGCTGCCCACGCCCGCTCCGGTTGTGGTGGAGACGGCGCCCATCGCCACGCACTCGGCCGTGCCGGCATCCATCCCCCCTCTGCAGCCCGCATCCGCTGGCGATACGCAGGCAGAACCCGCGCGCGATTCGACGCCGCTGTTTACGCCACAATAGCGCTCCCGCATCCTGCCCCTCACGCATGCCCGCCAAAAGCCAGACGGGATCTTCCCAGTCCACCAGATCCCCGGCCGCGCCCTCGCTAGTTCCGAACGACGGCATGGCGCCTCCGCTGTACCGCCGCATGGCCTGCTGGCTGTACGAGGGCATGCTGATGTTCGGCGTGGTGTTCATCGCCGGCTACCTGTTCGGCACGCTGACGCAGACGCGCAATGCGCTGGACAACCGCCATGCGCTGCAGGCCTTTCTGTTCCTCGTCTTCGGTGTCTACTTCGTCTGGTTCTGGTCACGCGGCCATACCCTGGCCATGAAGACCTGGCATATCCGCGTGGTGGACTGCCAGGGCCGCGCCATCAGCCAGTGGCGTGCGCTGCTGCGCTATCTGCTGAGCTGGCTGTGGTTTCTGCCACCGCTCACGGCCTACGCCGTGGGCGTGCCTGTACTCACCACCCTGCTGCTGCTGGCCCTGTGGGTCATGCTCTGGGCCCTGGCGAGCCGCCTGCACCCGCAGCACCAGTTCTGGCACGATGCGCTGGCGGGCACGCGCCTCGTGCACCATGAGCTGCCGCCGAGACCGCGAAAGAACGGCTGACGGGCAGGCCCGCCACCCTCCCCTTTTTTCTGCGCCCCATGCCCCACCCACCTCATCCACACAAGCAGCGCACCGGCCTGAACCGGCTGTGGCATGCCACGGCTTATTCCATCGCGGGACTGCGCGCGGGCTGGCGCGAAAAGGCCTTTCGCCAGGAACTGTGCCTGGCCGCCCTGATGCTGCCACTGGCCTTCTGGCTCGGTAGCGGCTGGGCGGAAACGGCCGTGCTGTCCGGCGCCGTGGTGCTGGTCTTGATTACTGAACTGCTCAATTCAGGCATAGAGGCGGCGATTGACCGCATCGGCCCCGAACTGCACGAGCTGTCCAAGCGCGCCAAGGACCTGGGCAGCGCCGCCGTGCTGCTGAGCCTGCTTCTGTGCGGCGCTGTCTGGGCGGCCGCGCTCTACCAAAGGTTTACCCATGGCTGACCCGGCTTTTTCGATCTGCGTGTACCTGGGCTCGCGCCCCGGCGACAACCCCTTGTTCACCGAGGCCGCCGTGGCCGTGGGCCGCTGGATAGGCCAGCGCGGCGGGCAACTGGTCTATGGCGGCGGGCGCAGTGGGCTCATGGGCCAGGTGGCAGAGGCCACGCGCGTAGCCGGCGGGCGCGTGGTCGGCATCATTCCCCAGGCCTTGGTGGACAAGGAGCTGGCAAACCACCTGTGCGACGAGCTGCACATCGTCACGACCATGCACGAGCGCAAGGCACTGATGGCCGAGCGCAGCGATGCCTTCCTGGCCCTGCCGGGCGGCATTGGCACGCTGGAGGAGCTTTTCGAGGTCTGGACCTGGCGCCAGCTCGGTTACCACGACAAGCCTATTGGCGTGCTGGACACCGATGGCTACTACGGCGGCCTGATGGGTTTCATGCAGCACGCCGTAAAGAATGGCCTGATGGGCGAATGGCAGATGGGCCTGATCCGCACCGGCGTCGAGCCTGGTGAACTGCTGGCCGCCCTGGTGCAGGACGCCGGCCTCAACGCCAGCGCCATTCCCTTGCGCGACGTGATCTGATCACACGGCGGCGTCGTCCAGATCGCCCGTGCGTATGCGCACCACGCGCTCCACGGCGGTGACAAAGATCTTGCCATCGCCAATCTTGCCCGTGCGCGCGGCGGCGACGATGGCATCAACGCAGCGGTCCACATCCTCGCTGCGCACCACCACCTCGATCTTGACCTTGGGCAGGAAGTCCACCACATACTCGGCGCCGCGGTAAAGCTCGGTATGCCCCTTCTGGCGGCCGAAACCCTTGACCTCGGTCACGGTCAACCCCGTCACGCCGACTTCGGCCAGCGCCTCGCGCACCTCCTCGAGCTTGAAGGGCTTGATGACGGCGGTGATCATTTGCATGGTGTGACTCCTGGATAGTGAAAAAAGCTTACGGGCAGGACGAATCAGGCCCTGAATTTGTTCGTCATGGGGTAGCGCCAGTCCTTGCCGAAGCTGCGGCGCGTGACGCGCACGCCCACGGGTGCCTGGCGGCGCTTGTATTCGTTGACCTGCAGGAGGCGCGTCACGCGCTCCACGTCGGCGCGCGCAAAGCCGGCGCGCACGATGTCCTCCAGGGGCTCGTCGTTCTCCATGTAGCGCTCGACGATGGCGTCAAGCACCTCGTAGGGCGGCAGGCTGTCCTGGTCGGTCTGGTCAGGGCGCAGCTCGGCGCTCGGCGGGCGCGTAATGATGCGCTCCGGGATGGGGTTGGCGCCCGTGCCATAAGGATCGTTGGCATTGCGCCAGCGCGCCAGCGCAAACACGCGCGTCTTGAGCACGTCCTTGATCACGGCAAAGCCGCCTGCCATGTCGCCGTAGAGCGTGCAATAGCCCGTGGCCAGCTCGCTCTTGTTGCCCGTGGTCAGCACCACGCTGCCAAATTTGTTGGACAGCGCCATGAGCAGCGTGCCGCGTATGCGCGCCTGCAGGTTTTCCTCGGTCGTGTCCTCGGCCAGGCCGGCAAACTGCGGCGCCAGTGCGGCCTTGAAGGCCTCGAACGGCGGGGCGATGGCGATCTCGTCATGGCGCACCTTCAGGCGCTCGGCCATGTCGCGCGCGTCGATCCAGCTGATGTCGGCCGTGTAGGGCGAGGGCATCATCACCGTGCGCACCCTGTCCGCCCCCAGCGCATCGACGGCAATGGCCAGCACCAGGGCCGAATCGATGCCGCCCGACAGCCCCAGCAGCGCACCTGGAAAGCCGTTCTTGCCCACATAGTCGCGCACGCCCAGCACCAGGGCGGACCAGAGCTCGGCCTCCCAGCCCTCGCGCGGCGCCACTTCTGCTTCCATAGTGATAGCTGCTTGCGCTTGCTTCACGCGCGCAAACAGCATTTTTTCTTCAAATCCCGGCGCGCGTGCGGCCACGCTGCCGTCGGCGTTCAGGGCAAAGGATCGGCCCTCGAACACCACCTCGTCCTGCCCGCCCACCAGGTGGGCGTAGACCAGGGGCAGGCCGGTCTCGCGCACGCGCTCGCGCATGACCTGCTCGCGCTCGGCGCCCTTGCCCAGGTGGTAGGGCGAGGCGTTGATGGTGACCAGCATCTGCGCGCCCGCCTCGCGCGCATGGCGCGCAGGAGCGCTGTACCAGGCGTCCTCGCAGATGAGCAGTCCCAGGCGCACGCCCGCCACCTCAAACACGCAACTGCCCTCGCCCGGCACGAAGTAGCGGCGCTCGTCGAACACCTCGTAGTTGGGCAAGTATTGCTTGGCGTAGGTCTGCTCCACGCGGCCCGCGCGCAGCACGCTGGCGGCGTTGTGGCACAGGCTGTGGTCGGCCTCGCCCACCGCCTGGCGCATGCGCTGCGGGTGGCCGACCACCAGGGCCAGCCCCGGCAACGCGGCCGTGGCGGCGGCGATCTCGGCCAGTGCCTGCTCGCAGGCCGACAGAAAGGCGGGCCGCAGGTACAGGTCCTCCGCCGCGTAGCCGCACAGCGCCAGCTCCGGCGTGAGCAGCAGATGCGCGCCTGCGGCATATGCCTCTTGCGCGGCCTGGATGATTTTGCGGGCGTTGCCCGGCAAGTCGCCCACCACGAAATTGAGCTGGGCGATGCTGATGACAAAGGACATAGCGGGGAGGACGAAAAAACGCGGCCCATTATGCCTTCAGCCCCCATGCCGCGCGGGGCCTCGGTTTTGGCGCCATCATCGGCCATTGCCCCTTGCACACCACACCCTTGCCAGCCCCATCCAACTGCTACGACCTGCAACTGCACGACTCGGCCGCCCAGGTCGATGCCGCCGCCTGGGACGCCCTGCTGGCCGCGCAGGCCCAGCCCACCCCCTTCATGCGCCACACCTACCTGGCGGCGCTGGAGGCCAGCGGCAGCGCCACGGCGCGCACCGGCTGGGCGCCGCGCTTCTTCACGCTGTGGCGCGAAGGCAGGCTGCGCGCGGCCTGCGCGCTCTACGTCAAGGCGCATTCCTACGGTGAATATGTCTTCGACTGGGCCTGGGCCGATGCCCATGAGCGCCATGGCCTGCCCTACTACCCCAAGGCCGTGGTGGCAGCGCCCTTCACGCCCGTACCCGGCAGCCGGTTGCTAGCGCGGGACGACGACGCGCGCGCCGCCCTGCTGCAGGCGCTGATCGATTGGGCGGGCGAGGCCGGGCTGTCGTCGCTGCACCTGCTGTTTGCGGCCGAGGACGACCTGGCCGCCGCACGCGCCGCCGGCCTGATGCTGCGCCATCAAGTGCAGTTCCACTGGCACAACCGACGGCCCGGAGGCGGCGAGCCGTTTGCCGGCTTCGAGGACTTCCTGGCCTCGCTGAGCCAGGACAAGCGCAAGAAGATCCGCCAGGAGCGCCGCCGTGTGCAGGATGCCGGCGTGGGCTTTTGCGTGCTGCGCGGGCGCGAGATCACGGCCGCCGACTGGGAATTTTTCTACCGTTGCTACGAACGCACCTACCTGGAGCATGGCAACCCGCCCTACCTGACGCGCGACTTCTTCGCGCGCATGCACGCGCACATGCCCGAGGCCTGGGTGCTGTTCGTGGCCGAGCGCGGGGATCACCCCATAGCTAGCAGTTTGATAGCTGTCAGCGCTTATCAGGCGGACGCTAGTGGCCAAAAACATTCAAATGCAGCAGCCTATGGCCGCTACTGGGGCGCACTGGAGCGCGTGGACTGCCTGCACTTCGAGGCCTGCTACTACCAGCCCATTGCCTGGTGCATTGCCAACGGCGTACAGCGTTTTGAGGGCGGCGCCCAGGGCGAGCACAAGATGGCCCGGGCCCTGCTGCCGGTGCCTACCACCAGTGCACACTGGCTGGCGCACCCGGTCTTTGCACGCGCCATTGACGCCTATCTGGAGCGTGAGGGCCAGCAAGTGTCCCGCTATGTGCAGGAGCTGCAGCAGCGCAACCCCTTCCGGCACGAGGGCCGATAACCCTTAACCCGTCCAGGCCAAGGTCAAAAACGCTCCCATTCGTCGGCCTGTGTGGTGGGCGTCGCCTGCCCGACCGGTGCAGGGACGGCCGCCTTTTTGGCAGGCAGTGCCGACATAGAGGCAACCGCCTTGATCGCGGGGACAACGCCCTGCACAGGCGCGACGGCCGGGCTCGGCGCAGTTACCGGCATGCCCGATGGCCCTTGCGCCATGCGAAACACCGCCACGGCCTGTACCAGCTCGTGCGCCTGGCCGCTCAGGCTGCTGGCCGCGGCCGCCATTTCCTCCACCAGCGCGGCATTCTGCTGCGTGGCCTGGTCCATC
>JAFEDY010000046.1:0-164 GCA_018241405.1 Pseudomonadota bacterium
AGCTGGCCCACGGCGCCCAGCAGCATGTTGCCGCCGGCGTCGGGCTTGAAGACCTGGATGGCGCCCTCCTCGCCCAGCTCCATCAGGCCCTGCTGCAGCTGCTTGGAGCGCAGCGGGTTCTTCAGCACCACGGTCATGAACAGCTCAGGCGCGAAGAAGGGCAG
>JAFEDY010000046.1:211-683 GCA_018241405.1 Pseudomonadota bacterium
CCGTGGATGGTGAAGCCGATGATGTCGCCGGCGTAGGCCTCATCGACCGCCTCGCGCCGCTGGCTCATGAAGGTGACGACGGAAGTCGGGCGCAACTCTTTGCCCGTGCGCTGTACCTTCATCTTCATGCCCGGCTGGTATTTGCCGCTGGCCACGCGCACGAAGGCAATGCGGTCGCGGTGGTTGGCGTCCATGTTCGCCTGCACCTTGAACACCACGCCGGCAAAGCCCTTGTCCTCGGGCTGCACGGTGACCTGTTCGCGCTCGCGGCCCGCCTCGCGGTAGGCGATGCGCGCACCGGGCGACGGCGACATGTCCACCACGGCGTTCAGGACTTCCATCACGCCGAAGTTGTTCACGCCCGAGCCGAAGAACACCGGCGTGAGGCGCGCGGCCAGGAACTCCTGGTGGTCCCAGGCGATGGAGGCGCCCACCGCCAGCTCCATGCTCTCGACGGCGTCGTCGTAGGCCT
>JAFEDY010000046.1:755-4645 GCA_018241405.1 Pseudomonadota bacterium
TGCGCAGATCGATGATGCCGCCAAAGCTCTTGCCCTGGCCCACGGGCCAGGTCATGGGGCAGCAGGGCATGCCCAGCTCGCGCTCCACTTCGTCGAGGATATCGAGCGGGTCGCGCACCTCGCGGTCCATCTTGTTGACGAAGGTGATGATGGGTGTGTCGCGCTGACGGCAGACCTCGATCAGGCGGCGCGTCTGCGCCTCCACGCCGTTGGCGGCGTCGATCACCATCAGCGCCGAGTCGACGGCGGTGAGCACGCGGTAGGTGTCCTCGGAAAAGTCCTTGTGGCCGGGCGTGTCGAGCAGGTTGATGACATGCTCGCGGTAGCTCATCTGCATCACGCTCGACGCCACCGAGATGCCGCGCTGCTTTTCGATCTCCATCCAGTCTGAGGTGGCGTGGCGCGATGCCTTGCGGCCCTTGACGGCACCGGCGATCTGGATCGCGCCCGAGAACAGCAGCAGTTTCTCCGTCAGCGTGGTCTTGCCGGCGTCGGGGTGGGAAATGATGGCGAAGGTGCGGCGGCGCCGGGTTTCGGGGGCGTAGGACACGGTGGGTTCAAGGGGCTGTGCCGTGGCGAGTTGATGCGCCTGGCAAAAAAGAAATGCGGGGCGGCATGCTGACCCCGTTGGTTGGCTTGCGATTTTACGGTTTTGGCATGTTTGCCAAAATTTGCCAAGATCTCTACTATGGCCGCATGTCCACCATGAACATCTCCCTGCCCGAAATGCTCAAGGCCTTTGTCGATGAGCAGGTCAGCCAGCGCGGCTATGGCACCAGCAGCGAGTATGTGCGCGAACTCATCCGCAAGGAGCAGGAGCGCCAGCAACTGCGCGGCCTGCTGCTGGCGGGTGCGGCGTCAAAGCCCATGCCGCCGGTCGATGGCGCGTACTTCGAGGCCTTGCGCAGCCAGGCGCGCCGGACGCTGCCGTGAAGGTGTGGCCTGTCATCCCCCGGGCCTTGGCCCAGGAGGATGTGGCGCAGGCGCTGGACTACTACCGGGACGCGGCGGGCGAGACCGCGGCACTGGGCTTTGTTGCCGCGTTGGAGCAGGCCTTTGCGCACATTGCCCGCCACCCGACCACGGGCTCGCCGCGCTACGCGCATGCGCTGGACCTGCCGGGGCTGCGCTGCTGGCCGCTGACGCGCTATCCCTATCTGGTGTTCTACCCGCAGCAGCAGGGTCACATCGACGTCTGGCGCGTGCTGCATGGCGCGCGCGACATCCCGGCCTGGCTGGCGGACGAGAACGCCCCGATGTAGAGGCCCGGGCTCGCTGCGCGGCCCATGCATCGCGTCGTTGCAGGAGGGGTGGCGGGCGCCCCCAGCCCCAGTCCTGGGGCCGCTGGGCTTGGCCCGCAGATGCGCGGCGTTGTGTCACACCAGTTACGTATTTGCCAAGCGTTTTTCGGGGCTGGTGTGGTGCCCTGGCGGCCAAGTCTGCGGCAATTTGTATAGAGTCAAACTACAGCCTGCCAGACCGGGCAGCGGCTTATCAAACTGCAGGCGGCGGATCGAACCAAAGGAGGGGCATGGAACTGCTTCAGCGGCTCAAGGCATCCATGGCCTGGCTGGGCGGCGCATTGGCTGCGCTGACGGCGATCTGCTATGCCACCGGCTATTACGCTTTTCACGCCCACCTCACGATGCTGGGGCTGGGGCAGGTGGTGGACTTCAAGCACGAGGACATGCTGCTCGAAGGCGCGCGCTTTTTCTTCACCGTGACGGCCCACCTGCTGCAAATGGTGCTGGCGCTGGGCGCCGGGCTGGCCAGCGTATTGATTGCGGGTGCGCTGCTGGGCGAAATCGGTCCGCTCAGGCGCGGCTGGCGCGGGCTGGTGGCCTGGCTGGCCGGGCGCCGCGCCGCGCTCGACGCGGCGCGGCCGGCGCTGGTCAGCACGCTGCTGTTGACCGGGCTGGTGGTGCTGCTGATTGCGCACACCAACCGCTTTTTCTACCCCCTGCTGGCGCTGGGGCGCATCGACAGCCTGCTGTTTCGCGCGGCATTGCCGGCACCGCAGGTGTGCACGGACTTGATCGTCTTGGCCGACGACGGCCTGTCGCCGGCCGTGGCATCGGCGCTGTTGATGCAGGGCGAGCGCTGCGGCAGCCTGCTGTTGGGCGAGTTCAGGCGCCTGCTGGACGGCTACCTGGCGCTGCTGATAGCCGTCAGCCTGGCGTTCTCGGTGAACTTCCCGATCCGGCCCGCGGCGTTGGCGCAGGTCTGCAGGCTGGCGCTAGGGGTCTACGGGCTGGTCTACACCCTGATGCTGCCCATCGACTTTGGCATTCTGGTGCGCACCGCGGTTTACCCGGTGGCGCGCATTGAATTCAAACAGGGTGAAGAAAAGGCCGTTACGGGCAATCTGATGGCGCGCAATGACAAGCAGATTCTGCTCTGGCTGCCCGGCGCGCGAAAAGCCCTGTGGTACCCGAGCGAAACGATAGCAACGCTCCAGGTGATAGGCCAGAGCAACCTGTTTTCCCAGCCAGAAGGAGACACAAAATGAGCCCATCGACCCTCCCCGCACTGGCCGCCTACTCAGCACGCAGATTGCTGGCCTTGCTTTCCATGGTGCTGCTGCCCGCTTGCGCGCCGCTGGTGCCTGCACCCGGTCAGGGCCCGATGCCGGCGAACTGGATGGCAAAAATCACTTCCATTGAGGGGCAAAACGCTTTTGTGGATCCCGGCAACAGCGGCGTCGGCCGACCGGCGCAGCTGGGGCAGGCCCTGCTGGCGGGCGACCGCTTCTACACGGGCCCCGGCACGCGCATGAAACTGGATTTTGCCGGCGGCGGTTATATGGAGCTGGATGAGAACACCGACCCCAGCCTGTTCCAGGACTTGAACTGCCTTCTGATCAGCCTGTTCAAAAGCGGCCGCATCTTTGTCGACAAATCGGCCGCATGCGTCGAATCGCTGGGCACCAAGAGCCAGCAGTTCAGCAAGGTCGTGTACGCCGTCATGCCGGCCGGGCCCTATGTGCAGATCACCGTGGCCGACGGCGAGGTGCGCAGCTTGCAGCCGGCCGGGGCCATCGCGCCCAAGGGCTGGCGCATCGACATGAACAGCCGCGCCCTGCTGGGCCAGGGCCGTCCCTACCCGGTGTCTGACGAGGCGGTGCGCGAAGCCATCGGCTGGACGCTGTACTACCGCAACCAGCAGCGCGCTGCCCCGGCCACACCGCGCGCCCCGGGCTTTGAGTTTCCGATATTCAGGTTTCCCGCGAACCCGCCGCGCGAGCAGCCGCCGTCGCGCAGTCCGCCACGTGGGTGAGGATTTTTGTCTGCGCTAAAATGGCGTGCTTTCCGAGGAGCGTTGCAGCGCCCCCTACCTGCGGGGCGTGAGGCTCGGAACCCATTCTTGCAACGACGCTCACCCACGCCAGACCTGTGCGGTGACCTCCTGATCCATCTCCCCCAGGCGCGTGGCTTTTTCAATTCTTCTCAGAAGGAAGCCGCCATGAGCGCTGTTCTCAAATCTCCCCTGGACTCGGCCATCGCCGACATCACCCTGGCCGACTGGGGCCGCAAAGAAATCAAGATCGCCGAAACCGAGATGCCCGGCCTGATGGCGGTGCGCGAGGAGTTCGCCGCCAGCCAGCCCCTGAAGGGCGCGCGCATCACCGGCAGCCTGCACATGACGATCCAGACGGCCGTGCTGATCGAGACGCTCCAGGCCCTGGGTGCCGACGTGCGCTGGGCCTCGTGCAACATCTTCTCCACGCAGGACCACGCCGCCGCCGCCATCGCCGCCACCGGCACGCCGGTGTTCGCCATCAAGGGCGAGTCGCTCAAGGACTACTGGGACTACACCCACGCCATTTTTGAATTCGGCCCCGCCGGCAGCAAGGATGAAGGCCCGAACATGATCCTGGACGACGGCGGCGA
>JAFEDY010000047.1:0-1190 GCA_018241405.1 Pseudomonadota bacterium
GTTGGCCATGCCGGCGACCGAGTTCTGCTCATGCAGCACCAGCGGCTTGCCCGCCGCCACGGCCATCACGCCGCCGGGGAAGGTCACATAGCCGCCCATGCCCAGCACCACGTCGGGCCGCACGCGCCGCACCACGGCCAGCACCTGCCAGAAGGCACGCAGCAGCTTGAGAGGCAAGAACGCCAGCGTCATCAGGCCCTTGCCGCGCACGCCCGAGAAGTCGATGGTCTCCAGCGCAATGCCATGCTGCGGCACGATGCGCGATTCCATGCTGCCGGGCGTGCCCAGCCAGCACACCTGCCAGCCGCGTGCGCGCAGCTCCTCGGCCACGGCCAGGCCGGGGAAGATATGGCCGCCGGTGCCGCCGGCCATGATGAGGGCGGTCTTGCTGCGGTTCATGCCCGCCCTCCCCGCATCAGTAATTTATTCTCGTAGTCAACCCTGAGCACCACCGCGATGGCCACCAGGTTCATGAGAATGGCCGAACCGCCAAAGCTCATCAGCGGCAGCGTCAGGCCCTTGGTGGGCAGCGCGCCCAGGTTCACGCCCATGTTGATGAAGGCCTGGAAGCCCATCCAGATGCCCACGCCCTGGGCCACGAGACCGGAGAACACGCGATCCAGCGCAATCGCCTGGCGGCCGATCTGCATGATGCGGCGCGTGAGCCAGAGGAACAGCACGATGAGCACCAGCACGCCGACGAGGCCGAATTCCTCGCCGATGACGGACAGCAGGAAGTCGGTATGCGCCTCGGGCAGCCAGTGCAGCTTCTCCACGCTGCCCCCTAAGCCCACGCCGAAGACCTCGCCGCGGCCGATGGCGATCAGCGCGTGCGACAGCTGGTAGCCCTTGCCGAGCGCATGCGCCTCGCTGAACGGGTCGAGGTAGGCAAAGATGCGCTCGCGCCGCCAGGAGCTGGTCATGACGATCATGGCGAACGCGCCCACGAGCACGGCGGCGATCAGGAAGAACATGCGCGCGTTGACGCCGCCCAGAAACAGGATGCCCATGGCGATCACGGCGATGACCATGAAGGCGCCCATGTCGGGCTCGGCCAGCAGCAGCGCGCCGACGATGGCCACGGCCGCGCCCATGGGCAGCACGGCGCGGAAGAACCGCTCCTTGACCTCCATCTTGCGCACCATGTAGTCGGCGGCGTAGACGAGCACGGCGAACTTGGCCAGCTCCGA
>JAFEDY010000047.1:1245-20783 GCA_018241405.1 Pseudomonadota bacterium
ATGGACACCAGGAACAGCGGGCGCGCCAGGCGCTCCCAGGTGTTCATGGGGACCTGGAAGGCCAGCAGCGCGGCCACAAAGCCCACGCCTATGGCCACCACATGGCGTGCCACGAAATGCGTGGATGCGATATTGCCGAAGCGCGGGTTGTCGGGCATGGCGATGGACGCCGAATACACCATGACCACGCTGAAGGCCAGCAGCAGCACCACCACCCACAACAGCGCCTGGTCAAAACCCAGCACGCGCGCGGGCGTGGCCGTGGTGCGGCGGTACTCGGTGCCGCCCACACGCACGGGCAGCTGGTCGGCAACCTCGGCCGGCCTGCCGCCCATCAGGGCGCGCAGGCGCTGCCACAGGCTGGGGCGCGCAACGGCACTCATGCCTGGCCCCCTGCAAGCGCTTGTCCCGCATCCTCGGCCAGGGCCTGCACGGCGGCGCAGAACACCTGGGCACGGTGGGCGTAGTTGTCGAACATGTCCAGGCTGGCGCAGGCCGGCGACAGCAGCACCGCGTCGCCCGCGTGGGCGCGCTGCGCCGCGAGCTGCACGGCCTCGGGCAGCGTGGCGGCATCGATCAGCGGCACGCCGCAGCCCTGCAGAGCCGCGCGGATCTGCGGCGCATCGCGTCCGATCAGCACGGCGGCGCGCACATGGCGCGCCACGGGCGCGGCCAGCGGCGAGAAGTCCTGGCCCTTGCCGTCGCCGCCCAGGATCACCACCAGGCGCCGGTCGGCGCCCAGCCCCGTGAGCGCGGCCACGGTGGCGCCCACGTTCGTACCCTTGCTGTCGTCGAAATATTCCACCTCACGCAGCATGCCGATGGGCTCGACGCGGTGCGGCTCGCCGCGGTATTCGCGCAGCTCATAGAGCATGGGGGCCAGCGCGCAGCCCGCCGCCTGGGCCAGCGCCAGCGCGGCCAGCGCGTTGCAGGCGTTGTGCCGGCCGCGAATGCGCAGCGCGTCGGCGGGCATCAGGCGCTGGATGTGCAGATCGGCCGCCTGCTGCGTCTTGCCGCGCTTGGCGGTCTCGTCGGCCTCGTGCGCGCGCACCAGCCAGGCCATGCCGCTCACGACCTCGATGCCGAAGTCGCCCGGGCGCTGCGGCATGTCGGAACCAAAGGTGATATGGGCGCGCGGCTGGGGCTTTTGCAGCTTGACGCGCACGGGAAGTGGCAGCATGGCCATCACCGCCGGATCCTCGCGGTTGAGGATCATGAGGCCGCTGGTGCCGAAGATGCGCGCCTTGGCCTGGGCATAGGCCTGCAGGCTGCCGTGCCAGTCCAGGTGGTCTTGCGTGACATTGAGCACGGCCGCGGCCGTGGGCTCGAAGTCCGTCACGCCATCAAGCTGGAAGCTCGACAGCTCCAGCACCCAGACCTCGGGCAGGTCATGCGCGTCCAGGCGCTCGGCCAGCGTGTCGAGCAGCGTGGGGCCGATGTTGCCGGCCACGGCCACGCGCTTGCCCGCGCCCTGCACCAGCAGCCCGGTGAGCGAGGTCACGGTGGTCTTGCCATTGGTGCCGGTGATCGCCAGCACGGCGGGCGCGTAGTCCTGGCTGGCGTGCAACTCGCGCAGCGCCATGGAAAACAAATCCAGCTCGCCGCAAACGCTTATCTGGTAAGCGTCAGCAGCTATTACTACAGGAGCAATCTCGACGGGGCGCAGGCCCGGCGAGCGGTACACGGCATCCATCCCCCGGCCCTCGACCAGGGCCGCGTCGAAGGGCCCGGCGCAGAAGCGCACCTGCGGCAGCTCGGCGCGCAGCGCGGCCAGCTGCGGCGGCTGCTCGCGCGTGTCGGCCACGGTGACCTCGGCGCCGCGGCGCGCGCACCAGCGCGCCATGGCCATGCCCGATGCGCCCAGGCCCAGGATCAGCACGCGCTGGCCGGCCAGCTGCGGCGCGGCCTCGGCGCCCTGGATTTCATCAGGTTCGACCTGCTGCGGCGCTTGCGGCGGTGCGGCCTCGGGCACGGGTGCTGCGGGCGCGGCCTCCTCCGGCGCCCCCATGTCGGCAAAGATGCGCGCGACGAACTCGGCCGCCTGCGCGGCGGCCGACACCGCCGGCGCCTGGTAGTCGTGGGCGGGTGCGGGCGCAGCCGGGGACTGGTCGGCTTGCTGGGGGGCGTGGTGCTCGTGGTTCATCGCAGTTTCAGCGTGGACAGGCCCACGAGGCACAGCAGCATGGTGATGATCCAGAAGCGCACGACGACCTGCGTCTCCTTCCAGCCGCTCTTTTCGAAATGGTGGTGCAGCGGCGCCATCTTCAAGAGGCGCCGGCCCTCGCCGTAGCGGCGCTTGGTGAACTTGAACCAGCTCACCTGCAGCATGACCGACAGGGCTTCGACCACGAAGATGCCGCCCATGATGGCCAGCACGATCTCCTGGCGCACGATGACGGCGATGGTGCCCAGGGCCGCGCCCAGGGCCAGCGCACCCACGTCGCCCATGAACACCTGGGCCGGGTGCGCGTTGAACCACAGAAAGGCCAGGCCCGCGCCGGCCATGGCGGCGCAGAAGATGAGCAGTTCGCCCGAGCCTGCGATATGGGGGAACAGCAGATATTTGGCGAAGCCCGCGTTGCCCGTCACGTAGGCAAAGATGCCCAGCGAGGCGCCAACCATGGTCACCGGCATGATGGCCAGGCCGTCCAGGCCGTCGGTCAGGTTGACGGCGTTGCTCGCGCCCACGATGACGAGGTAGGTCAGGACCACGAAACCCAGCACGCCCAGCGGGTAGCTGACCTCCTTGAAGAAGGGCACGAGCAGGCCGGCCTTCGGCGGCAGGTCCAGCGAGAAGCCCGACTTCACCCAGGCGACGAAGAGCTCCAGCACGCGCATGTTGGAGTTCTCGGAAATGCAGAACACCAGGTACAGCGCCGCGGCCAGGCCGATCAGCGACTGCCAGAAATACTTCTCGCGTGAGCGCATACCCTCGGGGTCCTTGTTGACCACCTTGCGCCAGTCGTCCACCCAGCCTATGGCGCCAAAGCCGAGCGTGACCACGAGCACGATCCACACGAAGCGGTTGGACAGATCGAACCACAGCAGCGTGGAGATGGTGATGGCGCCCAGGATGAGCACGCCGCCCATGGTGGGCGTGCCGCTCTTGGACAGGTGTGACTGCATGGCATAGCCACGTATGGGCTGGCCGATCTTCAGCGCCGTCAGCATGCGTATGACCTTGGGGCCCGCGACCAGGCCGATGAGCAGCGCCGTCAACGCCGCCATCACCGCGCGGAACGTGATGTACTGGAACACGCGCAGAAAGCCGAACTCGGGCGACAGACCCTGCAGCCATTGCGACAACATCAGGAGCATGCGCCCTCCTCTTGCAGCGCCTGCACCACCTGCTCCATCCTCATGAATCGCGATCCCTTCACCAGCACGCTGCCCACCTCGGGCAACTGCGCACGCACCGCTGCGATCAGCGCTGCCATGTCGTCGAAATGCCTGGCACCTGCCATATGAACGCTCAATGCGCCCAGGGCAAACACCTGCTCTATGCCGCGGCTGCGCGCGTGCGCGCCGGCTTCGGCGTGGAACTGCGGGCCCTGGTTGCCGACCTCGCCCATGTCGCCCAGCACCAGCAGGCGCGGGCCGGGCAGCTCGGCCAGCACATCGATGGCGGCGCGCACCGAATCAGGATTGGCGTTGTAGCTGTCGTCCACCAGCGTGATGGCGCGGCCCTTGTAGTGCAGCGCCAGCGCCCGCGAGCGGCCCTTGACCGGCTCGAAGGCCGCCAGGCCCTGGGCGATCGCCTCCGGCGGCGCGCCCGCAGCCAGGGCGCAGGCCGTGGCGGCCAGGGCGTTCATGACGTTGTGGCGGCCGGCAATGGCCAGGCGCGTGTCGAACGCGCCCGCGGGCGTGTGCACGCGCAGCTGCCAGGCGCCGTCCACCCATTGCGCCTCGGCGCAGCGCACGTCGGCCTCGTCGCCGCCAAAGGTGAGGCAGCGGCACCGGCCTGCCAGCCCGCGCCACAGCGGCGTGAAGGTGTCGGCGGCAGGGAATACGGCCACGCCATCGGGCGCCAGGGTAGTGAGCACGCTGCCGTTCTCGCGCGCCACGGCCTCGACCGTGTGCATGAATTCCAGATGCTCGCGCTGGGCGTTGTTGACCAGGGCCACGGTGGGGCGGGCAATGTCGGCCAGGTAGGCGATCTCGCCGGGGTGGTTCATGCCCAGCTCGACCACCGCCGCTTCATGCGCCGCACGCAGGCGCAGCAGCGTGAGCGGCAGGCCCACGTCGTTGTTGAAGTTGCCCTGCGTGGCCAGCGCCGCCTCGTCTTTCCAGGCACGCAGCACGGCGGCAATCATCTGCGTCACGGTGGTCTTGCCATTGCTGCCCGTGACGGCGATGAGCGGCAGGCCGAACTGCGCGCGCCAGCCCGCCGCCAGCACGCCCAGGGCCGCCAGCGTGTCGGGCACCTCGATGCCGGGCAGGCCTGCGGCCTGCAGCCCGCCATGGGTGATGGCAGCGGCGGCGCCTGCGGCGCGCGCCTGGGGCAGGAAGCTGTTGGCGTCGAAGCGCTCGCCCTTCAGGGCCACGAACAGGTCGCCCGCGGCCAGCGTGCGCGTGTCGGTGTGTACGCGCGCGAGCGGCGTGGCGCCATCGCCCACCAGGCGTGCCGCGGGCATGCGCGCCTGCAGCAGCGCGAAGGCCTGCTGCAGGCTCATCATGGTGGGGGTGTTGGTGTGGCTCATGCCACGGCTCCTCGGCGCACGAGCGCGTCTTGCGCCTGTGCCATGTCGGAGAACGGCTGGCGCCGGCCGGCCGTATCCTGGTAGTCCTCATGGCCCTTGCCGGCGATCAGCACCACGTCGGCGGGATCGGCATCGGCCACGGCCTGGCAAATAGCGGCGGCGCGGTCCTGCTCGGCACTGACCTGGGTAGAGGCAATCATGCCCTGCAGGATCTGGTGAATGATGGCGCGCGGCTCCTCGCCGCGCGGGTTGTCGCTGGTGACGATGACGCGGTCGGCCTCGCGCTGGGCCACGGCGCCCATCAGCGGGCGCTTGCTGGCGTCGCGGTTGCCGCCGCAGCCGAACACGCACCACAGCCGCCCGCCGCGCTGCTCGGCCATGGGCCGCAATGCGGCCAGCGCCTGGTGCAGCGCATCGGGCGTATGGGCATAGTCCACGGCCACGAGCGGCTGGCCGGCAAAGGCCAGCTGCTGCATGCGGCCGGGCACGGGCGCCAGGCGCGCGCAGGCTTCGAGCGCCTGCGCCAGCGGCACGCCCAGGGCGCGCATGGCGGCGATCACGCCCAGCAGATTGGAGACGTTGTACAGGCCGATGAGCTGGGTCTGCAGCGGCAGGGCCTCGCCCCCTTCGACCACGGTGAAGGCCAGGCCGGCACCGCGGTGCACGATGTCCTGCGCCCGCAGCCGCGCCGGGCCCTGGATGGAGACGCTCCACAGATCCAGCACGCCGCCCTGCAGCTCGGCGTGCAGCCGCGCGCCCTGCGCGTCGTCGATGTTGACCACGGCCGCGCGCAGGCCCGGCCAGTCAAACAGCATGCGCTTGGCCTGCCAGTAGCCAGCCATGTCGTGGTGGTAGTCCAGGTGGTCCTGGGTGAAATTGGTGAACAGGGCCACGCTGATCTGCGTGCCGGCCAGGCGCTGCTCGACCAGGCCGATCGACGAGGCCTCGATGGCGCAGGCGGCCAGGCCCGCATCGGCAAACCCGGCAAACGCGCGCTGCAGGCGCACGGGGTCGGGGGTGGTCATGCCGGTGCTGTGGAGCTCGGGCGGCACGCCCACACCCAAGGTACCCACCAGGGCACAGCCAGCAAGCGCAGGCAGCTCCTGTTTTGATAGTTGATTGAGCCCATCTGCCAGCCACCAGGCGGTGCTGGTCTTGCCGTTGGTGCCGGTCACGGCCAGCACCTGCAGGCGGCGGCTGGGCTGGCCGAACCAGGCGGCGGCAATGAGGCCGGTGGCGGCCTTGAGCCCCTGCAGGGCCGCGATATGGCTGCCCGAGAGGCCGAAGGATTCCACGCCCTCGCGCTCCACCAGGCAGGCCACGGCACCGCGCGCCATGGCGTCGGCCACATGGGCGCGTCCGTCGGTGGCCGCGCCGGGCCAGGCGATGAAGGCGTCGCCGGGTGCTACCTGCCGGCTGTCGGTCTGCAGCGTGCCGGTGACGCGCGCGCGCAGCCAGGCCACGGCCGCGTCCACGGATGCGAGCGGGTGCGGCGCGCTCACAGCGACTCCTCCACGGCGTTGGTCACGATCAGCGGCTTGACCGCCATGTCGGGCGCCACGCCCATCATGCGCAGGGTCTGCTGCACCACCTCGCTGAACACGGGCGCGGCCACGGCGCCGCCGTAGAACACGCCGTTGCTCGGCTCATCGATCATCACGGCGACGATGATGCGCGGCTTGTCCACGGGCGCCAGGCCCGTGAACCAGGCGCGGTACTTGCCGGAGGCGTAGCTCTTGCCCACCTGCTTGCGCGCCGTGCCCGACTTGCCACCCACCGAATAGCCCACGGTCTGCGCCTTCTGGCCCGTGCCGCCGGGGCCGGCGGCCATCTGCAGCATCTTGCGCACCTGGGTGGAGGTGCGCTCGGAAAACACCGGCACGCCGACGGCCGGCTGGTCGGTCTTGAGCATGGTGGCGCCTATCACCTTGCCGCCATTGGCGAACACGGTGTAGGAGCGTGCCATCTGGAACAGGCTGGCCGACAGGCCGTAGCCATAGGACATGGTGGCCTGCTCGATGGGGCGCCAGCTCTTGTACGGGCGCAGTCGGCCGCTGACGGCGCCGGGGAAGGCGATCTGCGGCTTCTGCCCGAAGCCCACGGCGGAGAAGGTCTCCCACATCTCCTGCGCGGGCATCTGCATGGCGATCTTCGTGGTGCCCACGTTGCTCGACTTCTGGATGACGCCCTCCACCGTGAGCACGCCGTAGTTGTGCGTGTCGCTGATGGTCGATCCTGTGATGGTGACGCGCCCCGGCGTGGTGTCCACGATGGATTCGGGCTTGACGCGGCCGCTGTTGAGCGCCAGGCCGATGGTGATGGGCTTCATGGTCGAACCCGGCTCGAACACGTCGGTGATGGCGCGGTTGCGCAGCTGCTCGCCCGTCAGGTTCACGCGCCGGCCGGGGTCGTAGCTGGGGTAATTGGCCAGCGCCAGCACCTCGCCCGTGTGGGCGTCCAGCACCACCACACTGCCGGCCTTGGCCTTGTGCTCGGCCACGGTGTCGCGCAGCTTCTGGTAGGCAAAGAACTGCACCTTGCTGTCGATGGACAGCTGCATGTCGCGGCCGTCGATGGGCGGCACGTCGGCGCCCACGCCCTCGACCACGCGGCCCAGGCGGTCCTTGATGACGCGGCGCGAGCCGGGCTTGCCGGCCAGCTCCTTGTCGAAGGCCAGCTCCATGCCCTCCTGGCCATGGTCTTCCACGTTGGTGAAGCCCACCACATGGGCGGAGGACTCGCCCTCTGGGTACTGGCGCTTGTATTCCTTGCGCTGGTAGATGCCCTTGATGCCCAGCGCTGCAATCTGCTGGCCCACGTCCCAGTCGAGCTGGCGCTTGATCCAGACGAAGGTCTTGTCCTCGTCGGCCAGCTTGGCCATGAGCTTGGGCAGGGGCATGCCCATCAGGCGCGCCAGCTCCTTGAGCTTGGCGCGCACCTCGGGCTTGTCGGCTTCCACATCCTCGGGAATGGCCCAGATGCTGGCCGCCGGCACGCTGGAGGCCAGGATCAGGCCGTTGCGATCCAGGATGCGGCCGCGGTTGGCCGGCAGCTCCAGCGTGCGCGCAAAGCGCACCTCGCCCTGGCGCTGGAAGAAGGCGTTGCCGAACACCTGCACATAGGCCGCGCGCCCGGCCAGGCCCAGAAAGCCCAAGGCCACCAGGGCCACGATGAATTGGCTGCGCCACAGCGGCGTGCGGCTTGCCAGCAGGGGACTGGAGGTGTAGTTGACGCTGCGGCTGCTCATGGCCTGGCCTTTGCTACGACGGGCGCCGCAGGAGCCGCGGGCGCCATCACGGGCGCGCCATCGGCGGTGACGTACTGAGTGATGGCCGGCGTGGCGGTGCGCATCTGCAGCTTGTCGCGCGCCAGGCGTTCGACGCGCAGCGGCGTGGCCTGGGCGCGCTTATCCACCTGCAGTCGCTGGTGCTCGGTCTCCAGGCGCCGCGATTCGGCCAGCGCCCGGTCGAACTCGGTATACAGCTTGCGCGACTGGTACTGGGTATGCACCAGATAGAGGGCGCTGGCCATCACGGCCAGCAGCAGCACCACACTGATACGGGTCATGCAGCGACCTCCGTGCGCTCGGCCACACGCATCACGGCGCTGCGCGCGCGCGGGTTGGCCGCCACCTCAGCGGCACCGGGCTTGACGCGGCCCAGGGCCTTCAGGCGCATGGGCTGGGGCGCGGCAAACGGCGCGCGGCGGTCGAAAACCTCCTTGGAATGCCGGGCGATGAACTGCTTGACGATGCGGTCCTCCAGCGAATGGAAGCTGATCACGACCAGCCGCCCGCCGGGCGCCAGCACATGCAGGCTGGCCTCTAGGGCCTGCTGCAGCTCTTCAAGCTCGGCGTTGATGAAAATCCGAAGAGCCTGAAATGTGCGCGTTGCAGGGTTCTGGCCCGGCTCGCGGGTCTTGACCGCGCCAGCCACGATGTCGGCCAGTTCGGAGGTGCCGACAATGGGGCCGCACTGCGTGCGCCTAGCAACAATCGCCTTTGCAATGGGGCCAGCAAACCGTTCTTCGCCGTAGTCACGTATCACCTCCGTAATCTGTGCCACATCGGCATCTGTCAACCACTCGGCCACGCTCTGGCCGCGCGTGGTGTCCATGCGCATGTCCAGCGGACCGTCGAAACGGAAACTGAAACCCCGCGCCGGGTCGTCGATCTGCGGGGAGCTGATGCCCAGGTCCAGCAGCACGCCGGCGGCGCTGGCGGCGGGCAGCTCGCCCAGGCGCGAAAAGCCCTGGTGCCGAATGGAAAAACGCGCATCCTGGATGCGCGCCGCTTCGTGGATGGCCTCGGGGTCCTTGTCGAAGGCCACCAGCCGCCCCTGGGGGCCGAGACGCTGCAGGATGAGCCGTGTGTGCCCTCCGCGTCCAAAGGTGCCATCAACGAAGCTGCCGGCCGGCGCGGCGCCGTTGCCGAGCAGGGCATCCACCGCCTCATCGAGCAGCACCGTGGTGTGTTGCAGGGGCTGGTTCACGCGCAGCCCTTTAGAAAGAGAAGTCCTTGAGGACATCGGGCATCTCGGCCTGCATGGCCGCGGCCTCCTTGGCCTCGTAGGTGGCCTTGTCCCAGAGCTCGAAGTGGCTGCCCATGCCCAGCAGGATGGCGTCCTTGGTCAGGCCCGCCGCCTCGCGCAGCTCGGGCGAGACCAGCACGCGGCCCGTGCCGTCCATGTCCACATCCATGGCGTTGCCCAGGAAGATGCGCTTGGTCCATTGGGCTGACATGGGCAGCTTGGCGATGCGCTCGCGCACCTGCTCCCACTCCGGACGCGGAAACACCAGCAGGCAGCCGTCGGGGTGCTTGGTGATGGTGAGGCTGCCGCCGGCCTGCGCCTGCAGGGCGTCACGATGCCGGGTCGGCACGGAAAGCCGCCCCTTGGCATCCAGACTCAGCGATGACGCCCCTTGGAACACGAATCGAGACCTCTGTTTGGTAGCGCCCTTTCGACCCGTCAAACAGGGTTCGCAAGGCACTTTTCACCACTTAATTGCACTTTTTTGCACTGTAGCAGGAAAAGCACGCCCGACAACAGGGGAAATCGACAAAATTTTGTAATGAAATCAAGGACTTAGAACCCGATTTGGAGGCAAAAATCGGGCAAAAATCCTTATCGATTAAGCACTTACATGCAGGTATGCAAGTGGTTTGTAAATGTGGCGCTCACACTCAGAGAATGAAACGCGACAGATCCTCGTCCTGGCTCAGGGACTGCAGGCGTGCGTTGACGTAGTCGGCATCGACCCGCACCGTCTGGCCCGCCAGGCGCGTCGCGTCGAAGCTGACCTCGTCGAGCAGCCGCTCCATGACCGTGGACAGGCGGCGCGCGCCGATGTTTTCGGTGCGCTCGTTGACGTCATAGGCGATATGCGCCAGGCGCGTGATGCCCTCGGGCATGAACTCCAGCGTCACGCCCTCGGTGGCCAGCAGCGCCTGGTACTGCTTGACCAGCGAGGCGTGCGTCTGCGTCAGGATGGCCTCGAAGTCCTGCACCGACAGTGAACCCAGCTCCACGCGGATCGGAAAGCGCCCCTGCAGCTCGGGGATCAGGTCGCTGGGCTTGGCCAGGTGAAACGCCCCCGAGGCGATGAACAGGATATGGTCGGTCTTGACCATGCCGTACTTGGTGGACACGGTCGTGCCCTCCACCAGCGGCAGCAGGTCGCGCTGCACGCCCTGGCGCGAGACATCGGCGCCGCTGGTCTCCTGGCGCGCGGCGACCTTGTCGATCTCGTCGATGAAGACGATGCCGTTCTGCTCGGCGTTGGTGAGCGCCCGGGTCTTGACCTCTTCCTCGTTGACCAGTTTTGCCGCTTCCTCGTCGGTCAAGAGCTTGAGGGCCTCGGCAATCTTGAGCCTGCGCGTCCTGCGCCGCTCCTGGCCCATCTGGCTGAACATGCCGCGCAGCTGCTCGGCCATTTCCTCCATGCCCTGCGGGCCCATGATTTCGAGCTGCGGACGCGCGTCGGCCACCTCCACCTCGATCTCCTTGTCGTCCAGCTGGCCCTCGCGCAGCTTCTTGCGGAACACCTGGCGCGCCGTGCTGTCGCCTGCGGGCTCCCCACCACGCGCGGGCGGGATGAGCACGTCCAGGATGCGGTCCTCGGCCGCGTCCTCGGCGCGGGCGCGCACCTTCTTCATGTCCTGCTCGCGCGTCTGCTTGACGGCCATCTCGACCAGGTCGCGCACGATGGAGTCCACGTCCTTGCCCACGTAGCCGACCTCGGTGAACTTGGTGGCCTCGACCTTGATGAACGGCGCATCCGCCAGGCGCGCCAGGCGCCGCGCGATCTCGGTCTTGCCCACGCCCGTGGGGCCGATCATGAGGATGTTCTTGGGCGTGATTTCCTGGCGCAGGCTGCTATCGACCTGCTGGCGGCGCCAGCGGTTGCGCAGCGCGATGGCCACGGCGCGCTTGGCGGCCTGCTGGCCGACGATGTGGTGGTCGAGCTCGGAGACGATTTCCTGGGGGGTCATGGAGGACATTTTTTAGCCCATTTCTGGCCCTGGCGCTTGTCCATCAAGCGCCAGCAGCTACGAATACGATAGTAAGACGCTTACAGCGTCTCGATGGTGTGGTGCATGTTGGTGTAGATGCACAGCTCGCCCGCGATCTCCAGCGACTTCTTCACGATCTCGGCCGCCGGCAGATCGGTGTGGTGCAGCAGCGCCTTGGCGGCCGAATGGGCGTAGGCGCCGCCCGAGCCGATGGCGACGATGCCCTCCTCGGGCTCCAGCACGTCGCCATTGCCGGTGATGATGAGCGAGGCAGTGTGATCCGCCACGGCCAACATGGCTTCCAGGCGGCGCAGCACGCGGTCGGTGCGCCAGTCCTTGGTGAGCTCGATGGCGGCGCGCGTCAGGTGGCCCTGGTGCTTCTCCAGCTTGGCCTCGAAGCGCTCGAACAGCGTGAAGGCGTCGGCCGTGGCGCCGGCAAAACCTGCCAGCACCTTGCCGTGGTGCAGTTTGCGCACCTTGCGCGCCGTGCCCTTGACGACGATGTTGCCCAGGGTGACCTGGCCGTCGCCGCCGAGGGCAACCTGGATGCCGTCCGCCGTCTGGCGGCGAACGCTGAGAATGGTGGTGCCGTGGTACTGTTCCATGGGAATGCCATTTGGGGGCGCGCGCGCCGTTTGCAAGCCGCACGCAAGCGGCGTGCGACGATTGCGCTCAATTCGTGCAGGGCACCACGCGCGCGTACTCGTTGATGCCGATCACGTTGAAGAGCACGGCCGCCAGGCGGTGCAGCCGGGTGAACTGCACCGCCTGCCCCTGGGCCTGCAATGCGGCTGCCCAGTTGAGTACCGATCCGACCGCCGCGAAGTCGATGCGTATCAGCCGCTCGCAGTTGACTATGAGCGGCGCGCCGGGGCGCACCATGTCCTGCAGCGGTTGCAGCACCGGCGTGGCGTCGCCGTCGATATAGCCCTCCAGGACAGCCATCGGGCCCTCCAGGGCCGGTGCCGGCTGCGACAGGGCAAAGCCGGACAGGTGCAAATCGCTGTCCGCCATTTCCAGCGCGGCCGCGGGTTGCACGCCATCGTCGCCGCTGTAACTGCAGTTGGGCGATACCCAGGATGGCGGCGAGACCTCAAAGGTCACGCAATAGTCCAGGGCCACGAGCTCGAACTCATCGTGCTGCCCCATGAGGCGCAGCGCCGCCATGCGCAGCCGCCACCATTGCGGCCCGGCCTCCCGGTCGCCCGAGGGCGTGTGGGCCTGCAGCAGGGCCTGCAAGGCGGCAACGCCCAGGAACCGGATATCCACATCGCGCCCCGCCCAATCCTCGAACTGCTGGGCCAACGCGGTCAGGGCGGGCGGCTCTATGTCGATCAGGCGCGCCCAGTTCATGGTCCACGGCGGAGCGCCGCGCGCCAGCAAGGCCTGCAGCGCCGCCACCGTCTGCTGACTGAGCGTGGGGGGCGCGCTCCAGCTCAGTTCGCGCATGACGGCACCCGGCTGCCCCGGCCCGGAGATGGGCGCCTGCAGGCCCAGTTGGTCGGGCAGCGAGAACCACAGCGGCGCCGAGCGTCCGAAGCGCGCGGCATAGTCGATGGACAGCATGTCGAACGGCTCCTGCTGGCCCGTGGCGCGGTACAGGTCGAACAGCGTCATCCAGATGTCGTGCTGCTGCTGCAGCCCGTCCTGCCGGCGCTGCTCCAGAACCTCCTTGAGGGCCGCCTCGGCCTGGCCATAGTCGCCGCTGGCAAAGCGGATCGCCGCCTCTTCGAGGTCAGGCTCGTGCACGAAGGGCTCGGACACCGGCTCGGTGGGCTGGTGGGCCAGCGCGTCGGCGGCCAGCGGCGCAGCGGCGCCGAGCATGGCGGGCATGCTCAACGGCGCGGTGGGCGCAAAGGCGCGCTCGGGAAGGGCCTGCTGCGCGCCAGGCGAGGGCGGAGCCGCCGGTTGCACCGCGGCGGGCGGCTGCAGCGGCGCGCCGGGCTCCAGCACTGTGGCGGCGGAGGCCTCGCCCTGGCGCTTGCCCTTCCACCATTGCTGCGACATCTGGGCCTCGATCTCGTCGATCTTCTTGAGCGTGCCGGCCCTGTCGTCGGGCGCGTTCACGCTGGTCTGGAAGAACGAGGCACGGGCCAGGGCGTCGTCCTTGCGCTTGCCCTGCTGGGCCTCGCGCTGGCGCAGCTTGCGCAGCTGGTCGAACTCGCGGCGGCGCACGAAGTCGTTGCGCCGCTTGCGCTCTATCAGCTCCTTGAGCATCTGCTTGCTGTACTGGCTCTCGCGATCGGCTTCGATCGAGTCCAGGTCAGACCAGCTCACCGTGGGATTGCGCACGAACTTCACCATCTTGGACAGCAGTCCGCCGGGTGGGGTTTCGTCCTTGCTCATGGATGGTGGCAACTAGCGTGCGGGTCCTGTGTGGCGGGCGGTCAGTCGCCAAACATCTTCTGTTTGAGCTCGCGGCGCTGCTGCGCCTCCAGCGACAGGGTGGCCGTGGGCCGGGCCAGCAGGCGGCCCACGCCAATGGGTTCGCCGGTCTCGTCGCAGTAGCCGTAGTCGCCGGCGTCGATGCGTGCGATCGACTGCTCGATCTTTTTCAGCAGCTTGCGCTCGCGGTCGCGCGTGCGCAGCTCCAGGGCATGCTCTTCCTCGATGGTGGCGCGGTCGGCCGGGTCGGGCACGACCACGGTGTCCTCGCGCAGGTGCTCGGTGGTCTCGCCGGCGTTGGCGTGCATGTCCTGTTTGAGCAGCACCAGCTTGTGGCGGAAGTACGCCATCTGCTTGTCGTTCATGTACTCGGCGTCGGGCATGGACAGCACTTCGGCGTCCGTCAGCGCCTCGACGGGCTTGGTCTTCCAGTTGTTGGCCAGCTTGGGATCTTTCTTGGCGGCCGCCACAGGGGTTTGCAGGGTCGGAGTCATGGTCTTGTATGAAGCTGGCTGTGAAGGCGCGGCGCGCCCCCGTATGGGCCATTGATGGTACGTTCAATTGTCCGAAGGCGGCAATCGCGATATGGACAATTACGCCCGTCCATGGGCCCGGACTCATGGACGATGCGGCGCGGATGGCATGCCCACAGGGGCTTTTCAACCGGGGCGCGATTGTATAGAGCTACGCCGGCAATGGCCAAACCGTTGCAGATACCACACAGACACAGTGCGATTTAGGGCCTTACGGCACCAGGCACTGCTCCAGCCCCTGCAACAGGATGTCCTGCGGCAGGTCGATGCCGATGAACACCATCTTGCTCTGGCGCTTCTCGCCCTCGGCCCACTGCGGCCCCAGGTCGCTGCCCATGAGCTGGTGCACGCCCTGGAAGATCACCTTGCGCTCGGTGCCCTTCATGTTCAGCACGCCCTTGTAGCGCAGCATGCGCGGGCCGTAGATGTTGACGATGGCGCCCAGAAAGTCCTCCAGCTTGGCCGGGTCGAAGGCCCGGTCGGCGCGGTAGACGAAGCTCTTCACATCGTCGTCATGGTGATGGTGGTGCGGGTGGTTGCAGTGCGCGCCATGCGCATGATCGTGGCCATGGTGGTCATGGCCGCAATGCTCGTCGTGCACATGTCCGTGGTCATGGTCGTCCTCTTCCTTGAGGAAGTCGGGGTCGATGTCCAGCTTGGCGTTCAGGTTGAAGCCGCGCAGGTCCAGCACCTCGGCGATGGGCACCTCGCCGAAATGCACGGCGCGTATCGGCGCGCGCGGGTTCATGTGCTTGAGGCGATGGATCAGGTCGTGCTTCTCGTCCTCGCTCACCAGGTCGGTCTTGGACAGGAAGATCTGGTCGGCAAAGCCCACCTGGCGGCGCGCCTCCTGGCGCTCGTCGAGCTGCTTCTGGGCATGCTTGGCGTCCACCAGGGTGATGATGGAGTCGATCAGGTAGGTCTCGGCGATCTCGTCGTCCATGAAGAAGGTCTGGGCCACGGGGCCGGGGTCGGCCAGGCCCGTGGTCTCGATGACGATGCGGTCGAACTCCACCAGGCCCTTGCGGCGCTTGGCGGCCAGCAGCTGCAGGGTCTCGCGCAGGTCCTCGCGGATGGTGCAGCAGATGCAGCCGTTGCTCATCTGCACGATCTGCTCCTTGGACTCGGTGCGCAGGATGTCCGTGTCGATGTTCTCCTCGCCGAACTCGTTTTCGATCACGGCGATCTTCTGGCCATGCATCTCGGACAGCACGCGCTTGAGCAGCGTGGTCTTGCCCGAGCCAAGGAAGCCGGTGAGGATGGTGGCGGGGATCAGGGACATGGGAGGCTTTCCGTCAACAAATGCAAAGCGGCGGCCGGGTGGCCGCCGCGCAACGGGCTTTAGTTTAGCGAGAGCGTCAAGCCATTACTTGCGCCAGTAGTTGTTGGCCGCGGCCACGGTCTGGAAGTTCAGCGCGATGACCTGGGAGGCCGCCGTCAGCGCCTCGTGGTCGTTGGCGTATTCGGGGCGCAGCTTGTGCAGCACCTCGGGGTCGGGCTGGGTGTACTTGACGCCGCGCCGGCTCAGCGTGATGGCCAGCTCGAAGCCTTGCTGCGGGGTGTCGGTGATCAATGTGGTAAGCCAAGCGTCTGCCATGGTGGGGTTCTCCTTGTTGAAAAACGGCCACTATCCCACCGGCACGCCCCCCGGGCAAACAAGAGCGCATTCAGGGTGCGGGTTTCTTGCGCGCCCGCGGGTGGGCCTGGTCGTAGACCTTGGCCAGGTGCTGGAAGTCCAGCCGCGTATAGACCTGGGTGGTGGTGATGCTGGCGTGGCCCAGCAACTCCTGCACGGCGCGCAGGTCGCCGCTCGATTGCAGCAGATGGCTGGCGAACGAATGGCGCAGCATGTGCGGGTGCACGGGCGTGCTCAATCCCGCCAGCTGGCTGCGCTGGCGCAGGCGCGCCCAGACCGACTGGGCCGTCAGGCGCTGGCCGCGCCGGCTCAGAAACAGCGCACCATCGGCCGCCGGCCCGCGCACGGCGATCCACGCGCGCAGGGCCTCGTCGGCCGCCCGGCCCACGGGCACGCTGCGGCGCTTGCTGCCCTTGCCGAACACATGGGCCTCGCCCGCCTGCAGATCGACCCAGCCGCGGCCTTGCTCATGGGTCGCCGGGCTCGCCGCCAGATCCAGCCCCACCAGCTCGCCCACGCGCAGGCCGCAGCCGTAGAGCAGTTCAACGATGGCCGCGTCGCGCGCCTCCAGCCAGGGGTCTGCGCCCGCCTGCTCATGCTCGGCCAGGCGCACGGCGTCGTCCACGCCCAGGGCCTTGGGCAAGGGCTTGGGCGCCTTGGGTGCGCGCACGTCCTGCACCGGGTTGTGCGCCGCCAGGCCCTGGCGCGCGGCCCAGGTGTAGAAGCCGCGCCAGCCCGAGAGGATGAGCGCAATGCCGCGCCCGCTGCGCCCGCCCGCATGCATCTGCGCGACGAAGCGGCGGATATGCGCGCTGGTCAGGCGCAAGAGCGGCAGATCCACACCCGCGGCCATGGCCGCCAGGCGCTCCAGATCGAGCCGATACAGCGCGAGCGTGCGCGCGGCCAGGCGCTTTTCGACACGCGCATGCTCCAGGTATTGCAGGGCCTCGGGCGGCAGCGCGGGCGCGACCGTCTGGCCATCTTGCGCATCAAAACCCATGCCAGCGCCCAGAATACAAGCGTTGATAGCTCTTTATTTCAGAGCAATCTGGACAGCGCCGCGCTCGCCAGCTCGGCCATGCGCGCCAGCAGGTCCGTGCCCATGGTGGCCTCGAAACGGTGCGGGTCGGGCGAGCCCAGCACCAGCAGGCCAAACGCCGGCTGGTCGGCCGCGTCGATGGCGCCGCGGCGCAGCGGCAGCAGGGCCAGCGACTGCACCTGGGCCGGCTCGGCCAGCCAGGCCGTGGCCTCAAAGCCCAGGTTGGGGCCGCAGAACGGCATGGTCAGCGACGAGGCGAAGGAGCGCACGTCCTCGCTCGCACCCTGGGCAAAGGGCCGCTCGCCATGCGCGCCCGCCAGGCCCCACAGGCGCAGGGCGACCTGGGGCACGTCGAACAGGCTGCGCATACCCTGCTCCACGGCCACGGGCAGCAGGGCCGCGTCCTGCACCGCCAGAAGCTCGCGCGACCACTGGTGGATCTTGTCGGTGATGGCGGCGTTTTCATGGCCGTGGCGCACCATGTCCATGATGCGGTGCTCCAGGCCCTTGATCTTCTCGCGCAGCATCTCGGCCTGGCGCTCCTGCAGGCTCACGGCGCGCTGGCCGTGCGGGCTGGACATGGTGACGCTGGCCAGCAGCTCGGCGTGGCGCTCGAAGAAGCCCGGCGTGTTGGCCAGAAAGTGGGCGATATCGTCTTCGGTGATGGGGTTGACGGAGGAATGGGTCATGGTAGGTCGGGAATGTCGATCTGGCCTTCAAAAACGGTGGTGGCGGGGCCGGTCATCAGCACCGGGTCATCGGGCCCGCCGGCCCAGGCGATGGTGAGCAGGCCGCCGCGCGTGTGCATGTCCACGCGCGCATCGAGCAGGCCCAGGCCCATGCCGGCCACGGCCGCCGCGCAGGCGCCCGTGCCGCAGGCCAGGGTCTCGCCCACGCCGCGCTCGTAGACGCGCAGGCGCGCCTGGCTGCGGCCCACGATCTGCAGATAGCCGGCATTGACGCGCTCGGCAAAGCGTGCGTGGCCCTCGATGAGCGGGCCGGTCTCGGCCACCGGGGCGCGGTCCACGTCATCGACCAGCTGCACGGCGTGCGGGTTGCCCATGGAGACGGCCACTATCATTACAATAGCTGCTGGCGCTTGATTTTCAAGCGTTAGCGGCCATTTTTTTATTGAACCCTGCCGCTCGGGCGTGAGCCCCTGGGTGTCAAACGGCAGGCTCGCCGGGTCCAGGCGCGGGCGGCCCATGTCCACGGTCACACGGCCGTCGGCCTCCAGCCGCGGCGCAATCACGCCCGAGACGGTCTGCACACGGATGCTGTCCTTGTCCGTCAGCCCCTTGTCGCGCACATAGCGCGCAAAGCAGCGCGCGCCGTTGCCGCATTGCTGCACCTGGCCGCCGTCGGCGTTGTGAATCAGGTATTCAAAGTCCACGCCCGGCGCCGGCGAGGGCAGCACGGTGAGGATCTGGTCGGCCCCTACGCCGAAATGGCGGTCGGCCAGGAAGCGGTATTGCGCGCGCGTCAGGCCCAGGCGGCCCCGGGTCTCGTCAAGCACCACGAAGTCGTTGCCCGCGCCCTGCATCTTGGTAAAGCGGATCTGCATGACCGCGATTATCGACGCCCCGCCGCGGGCGCCGCACATGCCGATAATGGCCCGATGCCACGCCCAAGCCAACAACTGCACCCCCACCGCGAGCCGGTCACGCCCCTCAATGCTGCCACCGTGCTGCTGCTGCGCGATGCGCCCGCGCCCGGCGGCGGGACCCGGCTGGAGGTCTTGATGACGCGCCGCTCCGACAAGGCCAGCTTCGTGCCCGGCGCCTATGTCTTTCCCGGCGGCGGCATCGAGGCGCAGGATGGCGACGCCGCCAGCCACGCCCAGGCCGACCACCGCCCGGCGCAGAACGCCGCGCGCCTGACCGACGCCATGGCCGCCATCCGCGAGAGCTTCGAGGAGCTGGGCGTGCTGCTGGCGCGCCGCCCCGACGGCCGCTGGGCCGACGCCGCCGACATCGCCGCCATAGACCGCCAGCTGCCGCCCGGCACCAGCTTTGCCGCCGCCTGCGCCGCGCGCGGCCTGCGCCTGGCGGCCGACAGCATCTATTGGCTGGCGCACTGGACGGCCGACCGCAACCTGCCCAAACGCTTTGCCGTGCCCTTCCTGGTGGCGCGCATGCCCGAGGGGCAGGAGCCCGTGGCCGACGAGTCCGAGCAGTTCGAACCCGTATGGGTCAGCCCCGCCGACGCCGTGGCGCGCCACGAGGCCGGCCAGTTCTTCATGATCTTCCCCACCATTCGCACGCTGCAGCGCCTGGCGCAGTTTGCCGATGTGGATGCCGTCCTCGCCGCCGTCGCGGGCGAGCAGCCGCTGTGGGTCAGCAGCCCGCGCTCGGGCCTGCTGGCGGGCAAGGAGGTGCGCTACATGGAGCACGAGCCGCCCTACGGCGAGCTGGCCCTGGTCACGCCCAACGGCCGCGGCGAGCATGCGCTCGACTGGCAAAGCGAGACGCCCGTGGCGCTCTTGAAAAACGTACAGCGCCTCACGGCCCCCAACCCTGGCGTGATGACCGGCCCCGGCACCAACAGCTACCTGGTCGGCGACCCCGGCACGGGCTACATCGCCATCGACCCCGGCCCGCAGGATGCCGAGCACCTGGAACGCCTGTGGCGCGCCGCGGGCGGCGACATCCGCATGATCGTCTGCACGCATTCGCACCCCGACCACTCGCCGGGCGCCGCGCCGCTGCAGGCCATGGTGGCGGCCCATGGGCGC
>JAFEDY010000047.1:20852-25612 GCA_018241405.1 Pseudomonadota bacterium
ACGCTTACCGGACAAGCGCCAGAAGGCCAAATCACCCATACCCTGCAGGTGGTGCACACCCCCGGCCACGCGGCCAACCATGTCTGCCTGCTGCTGCGCGAGGACGGGCTGCTGTTCTCGGGCGACCATATCCTCAACGGCAGCACCACCGTCATCGACCCGCCCGACGGCAACATGGCCGACTACCTCGACTCGCTGGATCGCCTGGACGCCCTGTGCGCCGAGCACAACGTGGACTTCATCCTGCCCGCCCACGGCTACGTGCTGGGCGAGGCGCGCGCGGCGATCGCCCGCCTCAAGGCGCACCGCATGGCGCGCGAGGCCAAGGTGCTGGCCGCCCTGCAGGCCCTGCCGGGCGGCAGCATGGAAGACTGGGTGCGCCTGGCCTACGACGACGTGCCCGAGCGCATCTGGCCCGTGGCGCAGCGCTCGCTGCTGGCCCACATCGAACGCATCCGCATGCTGGAGCCGGGCAATGATTGAAGACACCGCGCGACTGGCCAAGCGCGTGGCGCAGCAGTTCGGCTGCTCGCGCACCCAGGCCGAGCAGTACATCGAGGGCGGCTGGGTCACGGTGGACGGCCGGGTCGTCGAGCTGCCCGGCGCGCGCATCGCGCCGCAGCAAACCGTGGCGCTGGCGCCGGACGCCAACCCGATGGAGCTGACCCCCGTCACCCTGCTGCTGCACAAGCCCCCAGGCTACGAGGCCGGGCTGGGGCTGGAAGCTGGCGGCGCCGCACACGCCAGCCGCAGCCAGGGCGCGCCGCAGGCCACCGCGCTGCTCAACGCGCAATCGCACCTGCCCGAAGACCCCGCCGGCACCCGCGTGCTGCTGCGCCATTTCAAGCAGCAGGAATGCTTCACGCCCCTTCCCACGGAGGCCAGCGGCCTGGTGGTCTACACCCAGGACAGGCGCATCGCGCGCAAGCTGCACGAAGACATCGAGACGCTGGAGCAGGAATGCATAGTCGAGGTCGCGGGCCAGATCGCCGAGGGCGGCCTGCAAAGGCTGTGCCACGGCCTCTCGTTCAACGGCCGGCCCCTGCCGCCCATCAAGGTCAGCTGGCAGAACGAAACCCGCCTGCGCTTTGCCCTCAAAGGCATACGCCCCGGGCAGATCCCCGCCATGTGCGAGGCCGTGGGCCTGCAGGTCGTGGCCATCAAGCGCATCCGCATAGGCCGCGTACCGCTGGCCAAGCTGCCCGAGGGGCAGTGGCGCTATCTGCAGGGGTGGGAGCGGTTTTGACCCTGGATCGGCCATGCGATCGATTGATGCACTAAGATGCAACTTTTGATGAGAGGCCGCCATGCGCACCACCGTCACCATCGACGACCAGCTCTACCAGCGCGCGCTCGAGCTTGCCGGTCCCGGGCTGGACAAGGCCGAGCTGTTTCGCGCCGCCGTTGAAACCTTTGTGCGCGTGCAGGCCGGGCAGCGCCTGGCCGCCCTGGGCGGGCAGGCGCCCGACATGGCCGACATCCCCCGCCGCCGCACCGAAGCCGCCCCCCCCACCCAGCCCGCACGCAAACGCCAGGAGCCTCGCGCGTGAGGGTGCTGGTCGACACCAGCGTCTGGGTGGCGCACTGGCGCGCGCACAACGCCGCCCTGGTGGCGCTGCTGCAGGCCGACGCCGCCCTCATGCACCCCATGGTACTGGGCGAAATCGCCTGCGGCACGCCGCCGCAGCGCGCCACCAGCCTGGCCGCCCTGGCAGACCTGCGCCCCGCCCAGCAGGCCACGCCGGGCGAAACCCTGGCCTTGATCGAACGCCACACCCTGTACGGCAAAGGCCTGGGCTGGGTCGATTGCACGCTGCTGGCCAGCACCCTCATCACCCCCGCCGCCCGCCTCTGGACGCTCGACGCCCGCCTGGCCGCGCAGGCCCAGCGCCTGGGCGTGGGCTACCAGCCCGCCCTGCCCGCGCCGCACTGACCCGTTTTTTTGCCCCATGCCCTCCCCCGCCACCACCCTGCTGCAGCACCTGCCGCACCTGAACGCCGAAGAACTGCGCCGCCTGCTGACCGAACAGCTCACGCGCCAAAAGCTCGGCCTGTACTGGGAGCGCGACGCCATCGCCCACGACCGGGCGCTGAACGCAGACCTGGTGCTGCCGCGCCTGGTGCCCGAGTACAGCCATACGCCAGACGGCTGCACGGCGCACGCCAACCTCATCATCGAGGGCGACAACTTCGACAGCCTGCGCCTCTTGCGCGCCACGCACGCCGGCAAGGTGCGCGTGATCTACATCGACCCGCCCTACAACACCGGCAACAAGGACTGGGTCTACAACGACCAGTTCGTGGGCGCCAATGACCGCTGGCGCCACAGCCAGTGGCTGGAGTTTTTGTACCAGCGCCTGTGCCTGGCGCGTGATTTGCTGACCAGCGACGGCGTGATCCTGGTCAGCATCAACGACGAAAACCGGGCACGGCTGGAGCTGCTGATGGACGAAGTGTTTCCGGGGCGGCGCGTGGGCAGTTTTGTCTGGCGCAGCCGCACGGGCGGAAACGACGCAAAAGGCGCTTTCTTCTCCGACAACCACGAGCATGTGCTGGTGTACGCCAACAGCGGCTTTCGCTTCACGGGCGATGAGAAAAGCTACTCCATCTACAAGCACGAGGAAGGCGGGCGCGTTTTCTATCTGAGCGACCTGACCAAGGCCCACGACTACAAGGAGCGCCCCAATACCTACTACCCGATTTGCGATCCGCACACTGGCATCTGGTACCCCTGCAATCCGGGTCGGGTCTGGGCCTACGCCAGCCGCGAGCGCGTCACTGACGCCAACAAGCTGCGCGGCGACACCATGGAGGCCATGATCGAACAAGGCCAGGTGTGGTTTCCGCCCGACCAGCGCGTGGAGCAATTCGACACCCTGCAAGCGCTGCACGCCGCCATCGACGCGCAAGACATCCCGTTCAGTGGCACCACCCCCCTGTTGACGCGCGACACCCCCGAACTGGCGCAATGGGTGGGCAGGCGCATAGGCTACGGCCGTCCGCGCCTCAAGAAGTTCAAGGATGGGCTGAAGAACGAAAACGCGCCCATTTCCTCCTGGCTCACGCCGCGCTCCGAGGCCGACACCATAGGCGACGCCATCAACATGCCGATCGTGGGCGCGACGGATGAAGGATCGCGCGTGCTCAAGGAAGTCATGGGCGACAAGGCGTTTCCCTACCCCAAGCCGCTGTCCCTCATCAAAAACCTGCTCGCCCAAGCCACCCGCCCCGGCGACACCGTGCTGGACTTTTTCGCCGGCTCCGGCACCACCGGCCAGGCGGTGCTGGAGCTCAACGCCGAAGACGGCGGCCAGCGCCGCTTCATCCTGTGCAGCAGCACCGAGGCCACAGCCAAGGAGCCGGGCAAGAACCTGTGCCGCGACGTCTGCGCCGAGCGCCTGCGCCGCGTCATCGCGGGGTATGGCGGCAAACCCGGCCACAGCCTGGCGCAAGGCGGCGAGTTCGCCTATCTGCAGCTCGACAAGATCGACGGCGCGGATCTGCTGCTCGACGCCCAGCCGCACCACGCCGCCACCCTGCTTTCCATGCGAAACATGGCCGTAGCGCCCGTGGAACAAGCGCAAGAAGCTATTCAAACAATAGCAATCAGCGCCGACTGGCTGCTGGTGCTGTGCCAGGACAGCGCCCCCGCCACGCTGGACGCGCTGCGCGCCCTGCACCTGGCGCACCCGGCAGCGCGGCTCTTGGTCGCCACCCCCCGCCCGCAGGCGCTGGCGCTGTGGCTGCAGGAGCAGGGCATCCCCGGCCAAACCCAGGCGCTGCACGCCGTGCTGGCGCAGGGGCAGGGGCGCAGACGCTAAAAATGGACATGAAGGGTAGAATGAATTACTGTTTTCTGGTTTTGGTAATTCATTTCAGGAGCCCATCATGCGCAGCACCATCACCGAACGCGGGCAAACCGTGATTCCGGCCGCCATCCGGCGGCAATTTGGCATGACGGCCTCAGACCGGCTGGAATGGCTGGTGGACGCGCAGGGTATCCGCGTCATTCCCGTGCGGGGCGACCCCATTGCCGCATTTCGCGGCCAGGGCAAGGGCGGCAGCACCCAGGCCCTGCTGCGCGAACGGGCGGCAGACCGGGGCAAGGAATGAACCGCTTTGTACTGGACACCTCGGCGCTGTTGACGCTGCGCGACGACGAGCCCGGTGCAGACCGGGTGGCGCAATTGCTGACCCAGGCCCAGCAGGGCCAAACCCGGGTGCTGGGCTGCTTCATCAGCCAGATGGAGCTGCTCTACCGGGTCTGGCGTGACGAGAGCGAAACCGCTGGCCGCCTGGCCTACGAACAGTGCCTGGCGTTGCCCATCGAATGGGTGCATGAATCGCCCGAGCTGCTGATGCAGGCCGCGCAGATCAAGGCGCAGTTCCCGCTGTCGCTGGCAGACGCCTGGATTGCCGCCTGCGCCAGCCTCGCCCAGGCCACGCTGGTACACAAAGACCCCGAGTTTTCGGCTCTGCCGCTGGTGCAGGAGCTGCTGCCTTTGAAGCCCATCAAAGCGGGCAAGGTTCGTTGACCCATGAACACCAGCGCTTCCACAACGGGCTTGCAAGCCCCGCTGCCCCTGGCCCCGCAGGCCACCACGCTGCAGCCAGAAGACTTTCAATCCAAGCTCATCGCCCACATCAACGCCGCCTTGCAGGTGGACGAGCGCACCCAGCGCCCGCCCTGCCTGCTGCGCGCGCCCACGGGCTCGGGCAAGACCTTTGTGCTCGGCCAGGTGCTGCAGCAGGTGGGCCAG
>JAFEDY010000048.1 GCA_018241405.1 Pseudomonadota bacterium
GCACTCGTTCGATAGGCCTGCCGTATCACGGGGCCATGCGCGGCGCCTACTTGATCGCCAGCCCCAGGCGCTCGATCAGTCCCTTGTCCTTGGCGTAGGCCTCCTTGGCCCACTGGGCGTAGTCGGCGCTGGAGCGGTACCAGACCTCCTGGTTGAGCTGCTCCATCACTTCCAGGTTGCGCGGGTCTTCCATCGCCTTCTTGAAGGCATCATGCAGCTTCTTCACGACGGCAGGGTCCATGCCCTTGGGGCCGGCAATGCCGTAGGGCGAGGTGGACACCACGCCATAGCCTAGCTCCTTGGCCGTGGGCACGTCGGGCCAGCGCTTGGTGCGCTTTTCGCCGAAGGTCAGCAGCAGGCGCATCTGGCCGCCCTCCACATATTTGTCCCAGCCCGAGGCATCGCTCTGCGCCGACACATGGCCGCCCAGCACCGCCTGCTGCAGGTCGGCATTGCCCTTGAACGGGATGTGGTTGAGCTGGACCTTGGCGTGCTCGGCCAGCTCCTCCATCAGCAGGTGCGGCGAGGTGCCGGCGCCCGTGGAGCCGTAGTCCACGGCGCCGGGCTTCTTGCGCGCGGCCTCCAGGTACTCGTTGAAGCTCTTGTAGGGCGAGTCGCTGCGCACCGTGAAGCCGAAGGTGTAGCCCGACACGCCAATGATGTAGCTGAAGTCGCGGATCGGGTCCCAGTTCACCCGCTGCATGTAGGGCATGCGGAACATGGATAGCGGGAACTGCGTGATCGTGTAGCCGTCGGGCTTGGCCGTGCGCGCCATGGTGCCCGGCCCCAGCGTACCGCCGGCGCCGGGCCGGTTGTCCACGATGACGGGCTGGCCCAGCTGCTTGCCGGCCAGCTCGGCCAGGGTACGCATGTGGCGATCGGTGGAGCCCCCTGCCGGGAAGGGCACGATGAGCGTGATGGGCTTGCTCGGAAAATCCTGCGCCTGCGCCCAGTGGGGCATGCTGGCCGCGGCCAGCCCCAGGGCGATGAGGGTGAGCGCCTGACGGCGTGCGGGTGTGGTGCCCATGTCTGCCTCCCTGTCTTGTTCATGAGTGGCCGCCCCGGCATGGGGCGGCCGGGGTGCGGTTACAAGGCCTTGACCAGCTCCGGCACGGCGACGAACAAATCCGCCTCCAGCCCATAGTCGGCCACGCTGAAGATGGGCGCCTCGGGGTCCTTGTTGATGGCCACGATGACCTTGCTGTCCTTCATGCCCGCCAGGTGCTGGATGGCCCCCGAGATGCCGCAGGCGATGTAGAGCTGCGGCGCGACGATCTTGCCCGTCTGGCCCACCTGCAGGTCGTTGGGCGCGTAGCCCGCATCGACGGCCGCGCGGCTCGCGCCTATGGCCGCGCCCAGCTTGTCGGCCAGCGGGGTCATGACCTCGTTGAACTTCTCGCTGCTGCCCAGCGCCCGGCCACCCGAGACGATGATCTTGGCGGCCGTGAGCTCGGGGCGGTCGTTCTTGGTGACCTCGCGGCCCACAAAGCGGCTCTTACCGGCATCCTGCACGGCGGCCACGGCCTCCACCTGGGCGCTGCCGCCCGTGGCGGCTGCGGCGTCAAAGCCCGTGCCGCGCACGGTGATGACCTTGACGGCGTCGCCCGACTGCACGGTGGCAATGGCGTTGCCGGCGTAGATGGGGCGCTCGAAGCTGTCGGGGCCCACCACCTTGGTGATGTCGCTGATCTGCGCCACGTCCAGTTTCGCGGCCACGCGCGGGGCCACGTTCTTGCCGCTGGCGGTGGCGGGGAACAGGAGGTGGCTGTAGTTGCCAGCAATGGCCAGCACCTGGGCGGCGAGGTTTTCCGCCAGGCCGTCCTTCAAGGCGGCGCCGTCGGCGTGGATCACCTTGCTGACGCCAGCGATCTGGGCTGCGGCCTGTGCGGCTGCGGCTGCGCCTTCTCCGGCCACCAGCACATGCACCTCGCCGCCGCAGGCTGCGGCGGCGGTGACGGTGTTCAGGGTGGCGCTCTTGAGGTGAGCGTTGTCGTGTTCTGCGATGACGAGGGAAGTCATGTTCGTGTTCTCCTGAGGGCCTTTAGATGACTTTGGCTTCGTTCTTGAGCTTGGCGACCAGCGTCGCCACGTCGGGCACCTTGATGCCGGCGCCACGTTTGGCGGGCTCGGTCACCTTCAGGGTCTTCAGGCGCGGGGCCACATCCACGCCCAAGTCCTCGGGCTTGACGGTGTCGAGCTGCTTTTTCTTGGCCTTCATGATGTTGGGCAGCGTGACGTAGCGCGGCTCGTTGAGGCGCAGGTCGGTGGTGATGACCGCCGGGGTGTTCAGGCTCAGGGTTTCCAGGCCGCCGTCGACTTCCCGCGTGACGCTCACCGTGTCGCCAGACACCTCGACCTTGCTGGCATAGGTGGCCTGGGGCAGGTCGGCCAGCGCGGCGAGCATCTGGCCGGTCTGGTTGGCGTCGTCGTCGATGGCCTGCTTGCCCAGGATGATGAGGCCGGGCTGTTCCTTGTCCACCAGGGCTTTGAGCAGCTTGGCGACGGCCAGGGGCTGCAGCTCGGCATCGGTCTCGACGAGGATGGCGCGGTCGGCGCCGATGGCCAGCGCGGTGCGCAGGGTTTCCTGGCATTGGGTGACGCCGCAGGAGACGGCGATGACTTCGGTGGCGGCGCCCTTTTCCTTCAGGCGCACGGCCTCTTC
>JAFEDY010000049.1:0-50268 GCA_018241405.1 Pseudomonadota bacterium
CCCCACCACGGCCAGTTTGAACGCGAGCGTGTAATCGCGTTGCGTTCTTGTGATCCTCGTATCCATCGTGTGTTTCCTTTCTTTCGGGGGAAAGGTGTCAACGCTGGACAGGACGGGTCACCAGATACAAAAAAGCCAGCCCTCGTCACCGAGGCTGGCTTTTTTTCCTGTGTGCGCTACGGCGCAGGCGCCATCAGCGGCCGCTGCGCGGCGCCGGACGCTTGCGTGCGTCGTGCGGCGTGAAGGGCTTGCCGCCACCCTGGGGCTTGGCAAAGCCGCCACGGGCGAATTCAGGCTTGCGGCCAAAGTCGCCGCGCGGCGCCGGGCCTTCGCCACGGCCAAAGCGGGACGCGTCAGCAAAGCGGGGCGCTTCGTTAAAACGGGACACTTCGCCAAAGCCGCTCTTGCGACCATAGCCCTCGCCATCACGGCGGCCGCCATGGGCAGGCCGCTCGCCACGCGCACCGCGGTCACCGAAGCCAGCGCGGTCACCGAAGCCAGCGCGGTCACCAAAGCCAGCGCGGTCGGCGAAGCCGCCACGATCGCCATGGCCACGGCCGCCACCGCCAAAGCGCTGCTCGCGCCCACGCCCGCCGCCTTCGCGGCCACGGCCGCCAAAGTCGGGGCGGCCGCCCTGCGGGAAGCGCTGCGTCGGCTCCAGGCCGGCGACGACCTCGGGCTTGAAGGACTGGCGGCTGTAGCCCTCGATGTCGAAGATCTTGCGGCGGTCGCGGAACTCGGCAAAGGTCACAGCCAGACCGTCGCGGCCGGCGCGGCCGGTGCGGCCGATGCGGTGCGTGTAGTCCTCGGCCTTCATCGGCAGGCCGAAGTTGAAGACATGGGTGATGGTGGGCACATCGATGCCGCGCGCGGCCACGTCGGTGGCCACCAGGATCTGCACCTGGCCATTGCGCAGCGCCATCAGGCGGCGGTTGCGCAGGCCCTGGCTCAGGGCGCCGTGCAAGGCCACGGCGCTGAAGCCGTCCTGCTGCAGGTCGTTGGCCAGGCCGTCGCACTCCACCTGGGTGCTGGCGAAGACGATGGCTTGGTCGATGGCGGCGTCGCGCAGCCAGTGGTCCAGGAGCTTGCGCTTGTGCTGGGCGTTGTCGGCCCAGAACAGCTTCTGCTGGATGTTGGCGTGCTTCTCCTGCGGCGTGTCGATCTGGATCTTCTTGACGCTGGCGCCGTTGTCGTGCATCACCCGCATGGCCAGCTGCTGGATGCGCGGCGCGAAGGTGGCGCTGAACATCATGGTCTGCTGGCGCTGGGCCGTAAGCTGATTGATCTCGGCCAGGTCGTCGGAGAAACCCAGGTCCAGCATACGGTCGGCCTCATCCACGACCAGGAACTGCACCTGGTCGAGCTTGATCTGCATGGAACGCTGCAGGTCCAGCAGGCGCCCGGGCGTAGCCACGACCAGGTTGGCGTTCTGCAGCTTGGCGATCTGCAGCTGGTAGGGCATGCCGCCCACCACGTTGGCGATGCGCAGGCCCTTGCAGTGCTTGACCAGCTCGATGGCGTCGTGCGCCACCTGCTGCGCCAGCTCGCGCGTGGGGCACAGCACCAGGGCGCCGGGCACGGCGGCCTTGAAGTTGCGCGCCTGCATGGGGTTCTTGCGCTTGGCGCGCTTAGGCGGCGCCTCGCCACGGGCGGCGGCCTCGGCGGCGGCACGCTCGAACTCGGCGCGCTGGGCGGCTTCGGCATCGGCCTGTTGCTGGATCAGCGTGTGCAGCACGGGCAGCAGAAAGGCCGCGGTCTTGCCGCTGCCGGTCTGGCTGGAGACCATCAGGTCGATGAAGCGGCCGGCCTCGTCGCCCGCGCCCATGGCCAGGGGGATGGCCTTTTCCTGCACGGGCGTGGGCTGGGTGTAGCCCAGGTCGGCGACGGCCCGCACCAGTTCGCTTGCCAGGCCCAGGCGCACAAAGCCTTCGGGCAGGGTTGCCTGGGGTGCCGCTTCGGCGGTGGAAACAGCGGAAACAATGGAAATGTCGGAATCCGCAGGCGCGCCTTCGCCCTGCAACAAAACTTGCTCAGTCATGATTTGCTCACACGAAGACGGCCGCAGGCGCTTTCCTGGGCAGGCCTCGTCAGATGGTTACAAAACATCAACCATCAAACGAAACCAACGGGCCGCAGCGGACGGCCTGGGTGGGCATTGGTTGCAAGGCGCCGCGTGGCTGTCACGCTGGCGTGCAGTGCCCGGTGTGTGAAGGGAGATGCACAAAAAAATTGCACCGCCTCGTGACGGTGCAATCCTTTGATTATGGCACGCCTGGGGTTTTCCCGCAAGGCATGCCCATCAATCAATAGCTTGCCAGCGGCTTGGCCTTGCCGCCCTCGAAGGTCATGACGACCACGGGAGCCTTTACGCGGTTGCCCTTGTCGTCGTAGGCATACTCACCCATCACGCCCTTGTAGGCATGTTGGCGCAGATAGGCGCTGACCTTGTTGACGTCGATGGAGCCGCTCTTTTGCATGGCCTCGCCGATGTTCATGGTCTGGTCATAGTAAAACGGACCGTATACGTCGGGCGCCTGGTTGAAGCGCTTCTTGAACTTTTCCTGGAACGCCTTGGCGCCGGCGTCGTTCTCCGTCAGCATGCCGGCGTAGGCGCAGTAGACCACGTTGTTCACGGCGTCGCCGCCGAGCTTGGGCATCTCGGGGCTGCACAGCGTGTCGCCGCCGAGCAGCTTGGCGGTGATGCCCAGCTGCTTGATCTGGCGCGCCATGGGCGCGGCCTGAGGGGCGTAGCCGCCGTAGAAAATCGCCTCGGGCTGCTTGGCCTTGATGTTGGTGAGGATGGACATGAAGTCGGTGGCCTTGTCGGTCGTGAACTCACGGCCGACCACGGTCATGCCCAGCTTTTGCGCCTCCTTGGCGAACTCGTCGGCCAGGCCCTGGCCGAAGGCCGTGCGGTCGTCGATCACGGCAACCTTTTTGGCCTTGAGCACGTTGGCGGCGTAGGTGGCCATGTTGGCGCCGGCCTGCACGTCGCTGGCGACGATGCGGAACAGGTTCTTGTAGCCCGCCTGCGTGATCTTGGGGTTGGTGCCCACGGTGGACACCATCACGCCGCCCTTGTCGTACTCGCGCGAGGCAGGAATCGTCACGCCCGAGCAGTACGGCCCCATCACGTAGTTGACGCCGGAGTCGACAAACTTCTGCGCCACGGCCACGCCGGCCTTGGCGTCGCACTGGTCGTCCTCGGACACCAGCTCGAACTTCAGCGTCTTGCCTCCCACGCTGATCTTGCGCGCATTCAGGTCCTCGATGGCCAGGCGCACGCCGTTGTCGTTGTCGCGGCCGGCAAAGGTGTTGGGGCCCGACAGCGGGCCGCTGTGGCCGATCTTGACGATCTGCTCCTGGGCAAAGGCGCCGGTGGCGCACACCAGGGCCGCAGCGGCGACGAGGGAGGACTTCAGAAAGGTGTATTGCATGGCGAACATTCCGATTGAAACTGCGCAAGAAATGACCCGGGCTGCCGGGCTGGTCGCCCCGGAGCCAAGGAAGGGAAGTCTGGGTACAGACAGCCGCGCATTATCTACCCGAAGAACCGCTCCTTACAACGCCAGCAGGTGCTGGCGGTAATGCGCCAGTTCGTCGATGGACTCGTGCACATCGGCCAGTGCGGTGTGGCGCTGCGCCTTCTTGAAGGAGTCGTAGGCCGCGGGCTTCCAGCGCTTGGCCAGCTCCTTGAGCGTGCTCACGTCCACGTTGCGGTAGTGAAAGAAGGCCTCCAGTTTAGGCATGTATTTCACCAGGAAGCGCCTATCCTGGCCGATGCTGTTGCCGCACATGGGTGCCTTGCCCTTGGGCACATACTGCGACAGGAAGGCTATGAGCTGCTGCTCGGCGTCGGCCTCGCTGATGGCAGAGGCGCGCACCTTGTCGATCAGGCCGCTCTTGCCGTGCGTGCCCTTGTTCCAGGCGTCCATGGCGTCGAGCAAGGCGTCGGATTGATGGATGGCGAACACCGGGCCTTCGATGCGCGGCGCAAGACCGGGGCCGGTGACGACGACGGCGATTTCCAGCAGGCGTTCTTTTTCCGGGTCCAGCCCGCTCATTTCGCAGTCGAGCCAGACGAGGTTCTGGTCAGATTTGGCAAGCACGGGGGCAGTAGGGTTGTCGGTTTCAGGCATGGCGCGGATTGTCGCCGTAAACTCCTTGGCCCATGCCGCAGTCCCCCACCCCGTTTCTCACGCCATCGACCCTGACGACGCTGGTGTTCGCCTCGCTGCTGCTGGCGGGGCTGGCGCTGCGCCTGTGGCTGGCATCGCGCCAGATCCGCCATGTGGCGCGCCACCGCGGCGGCGTGCCGGCGGCCTTTTCCGGCCATATCAGCCTGGCCGCGCACCAGCGGGCCGCAGACTACACCGTGGCCAAGGCGCGCTTTGGCCTGCTGGAGATGGGCCTGGCCACCGCCGTGGTGCTGGGCTGGACGCTGCTAGGCGGGCTCGATGCGCTGAACCAGGCGCTGCTGGCCTGGCTGGGTGGCGGGATGCTGCAGCAGCTGGCACTGCTGGCGGGCTTTGCCCTCATCAGCGGCGCCATCGACCTGCCGGCCACTCTGTATCAGACCTTTGTAATTGAACAGCGCTTCGGCTTCAACCAGATGACGCTGCGCCTGTGGCTGGCCGACCTGCTCAAGTCCACGCTGCTGGGCGCCGTGATCGGCCTGCCCATCGCCGCACTCATGCTGTGGCTCATGGGCGCGGCGGGCCGGCTGTGGTGGCTCTGGGCTTGGGGGCTATGGATGGGCTTCAACCTGCTGCTGATGGTGGTCTTCCCCATCTTCATCGCGCCGCTGTTCAACAAGTTCCAGCCGCTCGCGGACGAGGCGCTCAAGGCGCGCGTCACGGCCCTCATGCAGCGCTGCGGCTTCGCGGCCAAGGGTCTGTTCGTGATGGACGGCAGCCGCCGCAGTGCGCATGCCAATGCCTACTTCACCGGGTTTGGCGCCGCCAAGCGCGTGGTGTTCTACGACACGCTACTCAAGCAGCTGGCGCCGGGCGAGGTCGAGGCCGTGCTGGCGCACGAGCTGGGCCACTTCAAGCACAAGCACATCACGCGCCGCCTGGTGGGCCTGTTCGCCATCAGCCTGGTGGGCTTTGCCCTGCTGGGCTGGCTGTCCACGCGCGCCTGGTTCTACACCGGCCTGGGCGTGCAGCCCAACCTGATGCTGCCGGGCCTGCCCGGCGCGGCGCCCAACGATGCGCTGGCGCTGCTGCTGTTCCTGCTGGCCGCGCCGGTGTTCACGCTGTTCCTGACACCGCTCATGGCGCAGCTGTCGCGCCGCCACGAGTTTCAGGCCGACGCCTACGCCGTGGCCCAGGCCAGCGGCGCCGACCTGGCCTCGGCCCTGCTCAAGCTCTACCAGGACAACGCCTCCACGCTCACGCCCGACCCGGTGTACGCGCGCTTTTACTATTCCCACCCACCCGCCACGGAGCGCCTCACGCGCCTGCCCGTGGCCATGCAGCCATGACAACCTCCATGTTTCCTAAAAAAGACTGGTCTACGCAGACCAGGCGCGCGCTGACAGCTACAGAAATTGTGGCAAAACTGGCCGAACTTCAGGGCTGGCAGCTGTCCGGCGACGGCGCGGGCGTGGCGATCGAGAAGATCTACCACTTCGCCAACTACCACGAAACCATGGCCTTCGTGAACGCCGTGGCCTTCATCGCCCATGCGCAGGACCACCACCCCGACCTGTCGGTGCACTACAACCGCTGCGTGGTGCGCTGGAACACGCACGACGTGGGCGGCATCTCGGCCACCGACATCGACTGCGCCACGCGCATCGATGCGCTGCTGACGCCATGAGCCGCCGCCATGGCTGAGGCGACGGCCCGCCTGGAGGGCCTGGTCGTGGCCAGCTACGGCCGCCACTGTGTAGTGGAGAGCGCCGACGGCGCGCGCCGCATCTGCCACCCGCGCGGCAAGAAGAGCCAGGCCGTGGTGGGCGACCGCGTGCTGTGGCAGCCGGCCGCCCCGGGCCAGGCGCGCGGCCAGGGCGACGAAGGCACCATAGAGAAGGTGCTGGAGCGGCGCAACCTGTTCTACCGCCAGGACGAGCTGCGCACCAAGTCCTTTGCCGCCAACCTGGACCAGGTGCTGGTCCTGATCGCGGCAGAGCCGGTGTTCTCCGAGAGCCAGCTCGCGCGCGCACTGATCGCGGCCGAGGCTGCCCACATCACGCCGCTGATCGCGCTCAACAAGAGCGACCTGGTCGAGCCCTTCGCGCGTGCCTGGGAGCGCCTGTGGCCCTACCGCCACATGGGCGGCGAGCAAGACACCCGTCGCCACTACCGCGTGCTGCCGCTGTCGCTGACCCAGTCAGGCGCCGTGGACCGCGACGCGCTGCTGCCGCTGCTGGCGGGCAAGACCACGCTGGTGCTCGGCCCCTCGGGCGCGGGCAAGAGCACCTTGGTGAACCTGCTGGTTCCGGGCGCCGCGGCGCAGACGGGTGAGATCTCGCAGGCCCTCAACTCGGGCAGGCACACCACCACCAGCACCACCCTGTACTGGATAGATGTGGCCCGCAGCACGGCATTGATCGACTCGCCGGGTTTCCAGGAATTCGGGCTGCGCCATCTGGCTTCGGCCGACCTGGCGCACTGCATGCCCGACATCGCCGCGCACGCGGGTTCCTGCCGCTTCTACAACTGCACTCACTTGCACGAACCCGGCTGCGCCGTGATGGCCCAGGTGCGCGAGGGCCACGACGCGCAGGCCATCAGCCCGCAGCGCTACCGCATCTATGGCGAGCTGTTTGCGGAGCTGAGCCAGAGCCCTTACTGATCGAGGCTAGGCATCAGCCGAGCAGGCGCGCCAGCGTCAGCAGGGCCAGTAGCAGCATCCACACCACCACCGAGCGCCACACCAGGCCGACCACGCTGCGCAGGTGGCCCACCTCGGGCTCGCGGCCGGGGGTGCTGTCGCTGTCGCCGATGTCGGCGTCCACCTCCAGGCCCGGGGACTGGGCCGCATCACCACGGCTCTGTAGCGCCTCGCCCCCTAAGCGCACGTTGATGGCGCCGGCCGTGGCGGCCAATATCACACCGTCGTTGTCGTTGGGAAAGCGCTGGGCATGGAAGCGCCAGCCCTCGATGGCCTCCTCAAAACTGCCCACCGCCGCAAAGCTCAAGGCCGTCAGGCGCGCGGGCAGCCAGTCGATGACCATCCAGGCGTACTCGGACACGCGCTGCAGCGATGCGCTGGGCGGGTGTGCCGTGACGGCACGCGAGCGCGCCCCCCAGTAGCGCGCGACGAACTCGGCCATGCGGTAGAGCACCGCGCCCGTAGGCCCCAGGCCCAGTGCCGCCAGCACCGAGTACCAGGCCAGCACGCCGAACACATGGCGGTGCGCAGAGATCACCGAATACTCGATCACATGGCGCACGATCTCGCTGCGCGGCAGCTCGCTCGCGTCCACCTGACGCCAGCGCGCCAGGCGTGCGCGCGCCTCGGCCGCATCGCCCTCCTCCAGCGCGTCGCGTATGCCCGTGAAATGGTGGCTGAACTGGCGAAAGCCCAGCGTGATGTAGAGCACGGCCACGTTCCAGGCCAGCGCCAGCGGCCAGCCCAGAAAGTGCAGCAGCGCCCAGTGCACGGCCAGCACAAAGAGCGGCGGCACCAGCACGGCCAGGGACCAGGCCACCCAGCCATGGTGGGACTGGCCGGCATCGAAACCGCGGCTCACCGACAGCGCCCAGGCGCGCAGGCCGGCATGGATGGGATTGCTGCGGGCCAAGGGACGCGCTTGCTCCATCAGCAGCGCGAACAGGATGGCAAAGAAACTCATGGCGGCAATGATAGCGGCGCAGGTTGCAGGGCCACCGCCGTCGCGCTCACGCGAGCATGAAGCGATAGAAGTTGCGCAGCATGGCCGCGGTGGCGCCCCAGATGTAGCGCTGGCGCAGGCCGTCCTGGTAGGGCATGGCGAACCATTCGCGCCGCAGGCCCTGCCACTCGAACACATGGCGCTCGTGGTGCGCGGGGTCGAGCAGAAAGGCCAGGGGCACCTCGAACACGTCGGCCACCTCATCGGGATTGGGCTGCAGGGCAAAGTCCGGCTGCACCAGGGCCACCACCGGCGTGACGATGAAGGACGAGCCCGTCACATAGGTGGGCAGGCTGCCCAGCACCTCGACCCAGCTCGATTCCAGACCCACCTCCTCATGCGCCTCGCGCAGGGCAGTGGCGGCGGCATCCCGGTCCCCGGGGTCGCTGCGCCCGCCGGGAAAGGCGACCTGGCCCTTGTGCGTGGACAGGTGGGCCGTGCGCTCGGTCAGCAGCACCGTGGGGCGCTCGCGCAGCACGATGGGCAGAAGCACGGCGGCGTGCGCGGGTTCACGCTCGACGAATTTGCGCTCGCGCACGATCTCCGGACTCCAGGGCGGCGGCGCGGCAAAGCGCCGGCGCAGCGCCTCGGGGGTCTGGGCAGCGGCCGTCACGGGCGGCAAATGCTCGTCCACGCCCACCAGCGGCACCGCGCGCGGGTCGAAGTCGGGGAGCGAGGACAGCGACGAGATGTGCTTCGTCGCATCGGCACCGGAAGGCGAAATGGAGCTCACGGATGAAGACTGCAATAAAAAAAAACCGCTACAGGCCTTCGCACTGTAGCGGCTTCATGGCGTGATGCCGGCGCTGCGGATTTACGCTGCGTCTGCAACGGCCTTGACGCGGGACGGCAGCTTTTCCTTGATGCGTGCCGACTTACCGCTGCGCTCGCGCAGGTAATACAGCTTGGCACGGCGCACGTCGCCGCGGCGCTTGACTTCGATCTTCGCAATCAGCGGGCTATAGGTCTGGAACGTACGTTCCACGCCTTCGCCGCTGGAAATCTTGCGCACGGTAAAGCCGCTGTTGAGGCCACGGTTGCGCTTGGCGATCACCACGCCCTCATAGGCCTGCACGCGCTTGCGGTTGCCTTCCACCACGTTCACGCTGACGATGACGGTGTCGCCGGGCGCAAATTCGGGGATGGCCTTGTTCAGGCGGGCGATTTCTTCCTGCTCGAGGATTTGAATCAGATTCATGGTTGGGTTTCCAGCGATCATGCCCGCGCCAGGATTGGCTGCGGCGCCCGGATTGGCGCCTTAAGGCTACCGGCAGGTATGCACAGGTAGCGGCCGGACAGAGGATCGAGAACCGACGATTATAGCAAGTCCTGGTTTTGCGCCAGAAGCGCTTCGTCGGAACGCGTGAGCTGGCCGCGCGCGCGCGCCGCCTGCAGCAGATCCGGGCGGTGGCGCGCGGTGATCAACAGGCGCTGGTCGCGGCGCCAGCGCTCGATCTGCGCATGGTGGCCCGACAACAGGGGCGCGGGCACGCTGCGGCCCTGCCACTCCTCGGGCCGGGTGTAGTGCGGGCAATCGAGCAGGCCATCGAGCGCCGGGTTAAAGCTGTCGAGCTGGTGACTGCCCTCGTCGTGCAGCACGCCCGGCTGCAGCCGCGCCACCGCGTCCAGCAAGGCCATGGCCGCGATTTCGCCGCCCGAGAGCACGAAGTCGCCCAGGCTGATCTGCACATCGACATGGGCGTCGATGAAGCGCTGGTCCACGCCCTCGTAGCGCCCGCACAGCAGGATGGCGCCCGCGCCGGCCGACCAGCCCTGCACCGCCGCATGGTCCAGCCTGCGGCCTATGGGCGAGAACAGCACCAGCGGCGCCTGCGCGCTCGCGGCCTCGCCCCGGTCGGCGCGGATTGCCGCCAGACAGCGCGCCAGCGGCTCGGCCAGCATGACCATGCCCGGGCCGCCGCCGAACGGACGGTCGTCCACGCGGCGGTAGTTGCCTTCGGCATGCTCGCGCGGGTTCCACAGACGCACGTCGACCTGGCCCGAGGTGTAGGCGCGCCGCGTCACACCGCTGGCCAGGAAGGGCGCGAACAGCTCGGGGAACAGCGTGATGACGTCGAAGCGCATCAGTAATCCGTCTGCCAGTCCACGGTGATGCATCGCCCAGCCAGATCCACCTTGTCCACATAGGCGGAGACGAAGGGGATCATGCGCTCCTGCGGCTTGCCCCCGTGCTCGTAGCGGAGCACCAGCGTGGTCTGCGGGCCGGTCGCCAGCAGTTCGCTCACGGCGCCGAGCGGTACGCCCTCGCGGTTGACCACGGCCAGACCGATCAGGTCTACCCAGTAATACTCATCGTCGCCCGTCGCGGGGAAGCTCGCACGCGGCACGAAGATGCGCGCTCCGCGCAGTGACTCAGCACCGTCGCGGTCGTCCACGCCCTGTGCCCAAGCTACGACGGCATCGGAATGCGTGCGCGCCTGGCGGATGGGCAGCAGCACGGTGCCGGTAAAAAAACTCTTGCCACCCTTTTGCGCCGGCTGCAGCAACCAGGTCTTGGTGGCAAACAGAGCCTCGGGGTTGCCGCTGTAGGGCAGCACCTTGAACCAGCCCTTGACGCCCCAGGCATCGGCGATGCGGCCTACCTCTACGGCATCGGGGGGCAGTTCGGTGGTTTCCAGGGCGGGCAACTGGGACATGGCGGCAGGGTTCAATGGTGAAGGCAATGAAAAAAGGCGGGGTCCGTCAGCTATACCAACGGAGCCCGCCCTTTTCGGGAGCGTGAACGGATCAGGCGGCCTGCTTGGCGGCGGCTTGCTTGACCAGGCGGTCCACGGTGGGGGAGCTTTGTGCGCCCACGCTCTTCCAGTAGGTCAGGCGATCCTGGGCGATGCGCAGACCCTCTTCGCCGTCCTTGGCGGAAGGGTTGTAGAAGCCCAGGCGCTCGATGAAGCGGCCGTCGCGGCGCACGCGCTTGTCGGCAACGACGATGTTGTAGAACGGACGGGCCTTGGCGCCGCCGCGGGAGAGTCGAATCACGACCATAATGAATCCTTCGGGTGGGTCGCAGCAAATGCTGCATTCGTTTTGCGGCGTTTGAGACACGCGACTTGGCCACCCGGCCAGCGACACGCTGCAAAGCCGGCAATTATATCCATATCCTCGCCAATGCCTACCATACGCGCCAGCCGTGATGACGACCTCGCCGCCATCACCGCCATCTACGCCCACCATGTGCTGCACGGCACAGGCACCTTCGAGATCGAGCCACCCTGCAGCCAGGACATGGCCGCGCGCCGCGCCGACGTGCTGGCCCGGGGCCTGCCTTATCTGGTGGCAGACGATGGCGGGCGGGTCGCGGGCTTTGCCTACTGCAATTGGTTCAAGCCCCGGCCGGCCTACCGCTTTTCGGCAGAAGACTCCATCTACGTCGCCGAAAGTGCGCGCGGCCGTGGTCTGGGACGCCTGCTGCTCGACGCGCTGGCGCGCGAGGCCCAGGCCGCGGGCGTACGCAAGCTGCTGGCCGTGATCGGCGATTCGGCCAACGCCGGCTCCATCGGCCTGCACCGCGCCGCCGGCTTCACCGACGTGGGTGTGATGCGCTCCGTGGGCTGGAAGTTTGGCGCCTGGCGCGACATCGTGCTCATGGAAAAGCCCCTTGGGGCGGGTGACGCCACCGCTCCCGAGTAAGAAACCCACAATTCACACCATGAAGAACAAGACCATCGCCGCCTGGCTCGCCTTCCTCGGCGGCCCGTTGGGGTTGCACCGCTTCTACCTATACGGCTTCGGCGACATGCTCGGCTGGTTGTTGCCCGTGCCAACGGCGCTGGGGCTGTACGGCATAGAGCGCGTGCAGCAGTTGGGACAGGACGACCAACTCAGCTGGCTGCTGATCCCCTTGCTCGGCTTCACTATTGCCGCTTGCGCGCTGTGCGCCATTGTCTACGGCTTGATGCCGACCGAGAAATGGAACGCCCGCTTCAACCGCTCTGCCGTCCCCGACGCCGCGCCCGGCCGCACCAACTGGTTCACGGTCTTTGCCGTCACCGTATCGCTGCTGGTGGGCGCGGCCGTGCTGCTGGCGAGCATTGCGTTCAGCCTGCAGCACTATTTCGAATACCAGGTGGAAGAGGCGCGCAAGATTTCGCAATGAAATCGACGTGAAGCGCCTGGTCAGAGAGCATCAAACGCTATTCTAAAGATAGCAATCAATACAGCTGCAGGCTAATCCAGTAGGCGACGGCCGCCACGAAGGCGCTGGCCGGTATGGTCAGTATCCAGGCCCAGACGATGTTGCCCGCCACACCCCAACGTACGGCGCTGGCGCGCTGCGTGGAGCCCACACCGACGATGGCGCCGGTGATGGTGTGGGTAGTGGAGACGGGCACTCCGAGCATGGTGGCGAAGAACAGCGTGAACGCCCCGCCCGACTCGGCGCAGAAGCCGCCCACGGGCTTGAGCTTGGTGATCTTCTGGCCCATGGTCTTGACGATGCGCCAACCGCCGAACATGGTGCCCATGCCAATGGCCGCGTAACAGGCAACAATGGCCCAGACGGGCGGCGAACTGTCATTGGCCGAGGCGTAGCCCGTGGCAATCAAGAGCAGCCAGATGATGCCTATGGTCTTCTGCGCATCGTTGCCGCCATGGCCCAGGCTGTAGGCGCCAGCCGAGAGCAGCTGCAGGCGGCGGAACCACTTGTCCACCTTGCTCGGTCGCGTGCGCCGGAACACCCAGGCCACGATCACCATCATGGCCGAGCCCAGCACAAAACCCAGCAGGGGCGAGATGAAGATGAAGGCCACCGTCTTGAAGATGCCGCTGGCCACCAGGGCGCCCGTGCCGGACTTGGCCACCACCGAGCCGACGATGCCGCCGATAAGCGCGTGCGACGAACTGCTAGGTATGCCGTAGTACCAGGTGATGACATTCCAGGTGATGGCGCCGACCAGAGCGCCGAAGATGACATGGGTATCCACCACGCTGGGGTCGGCAATGCCCTTGCCGACGGTGGCAGCCACGCTCAGGTGGAAGATGAAGATGGCCAGGAAGTTGAAAAAGGCCGCGAAGACGACGGCCTGGGTGGGTTTGAGCACGCCCGTGGAGACCACGGTGGCGATGGAGTTGGCCGCATCATGAAACCCGTTCATGAAATCGAACAGGATGGCCAGCGCCACCAACACGACGACGACCCACAGGGCGGTTTGTACCGGTTCCATGGTAAGAAAAACCTTTGCGCGCGGCTCAGGAGTTTTCGAGGATCACGCCCTCGATGAGGTTGGCCACGTCCTCACACTTGTCGGTGATGGTCTCCAGCAGCTCGTAGATGGCCTTGAGCTTGATGAGCTCGCGCACGTCGTTTTCCTCGCGGAACAGCTTGCTCATGGCGCTGCGCAGCACGCGGTCGGCATCGCCCTCCAGGCGATCGATCTCCTCGCAGGTCTTGAGCGCCGCCTCGGCCACGGCCGGGTCGGCAATGCGCGAAAGCAGCTTCACCGCGTCGCGCACGCGCTCGCAGCACTTGACGCTCAGGTCCGTCAGACGCGAGATCTCGTCCGTCATGTGGCGCACGTCATACAGCGCCATGGTCTCAGCCGAATCCTGGATCAGGTCGGCCACATCGTCCATGGTGTTGATGAGCGAGTGGATCTGCTCGCGGTCAATGGGCGTGATGAAAGTCTTGTGCAGCGCGCGGTTGACCTCGTGCGTGACACGGTCCGCGGCGCGTTCGGCGTTGTCCACATCCTGGTTGTACTTGTCGCGCAGATGGGTGTCGCCGTAGTTGGCCACCAGTTGCGAGAACGCGCGCGCCGCTTCGACGATACGGTCTGCATGCTGGTTGAACATCTCGAAAAAATTGCCCTCCCGGGGCAACAGCTTTCCAAACACCATGTCGACTCCTGATCGAACCTTTGCGTGCAATATGGCGCAGAGTTGACCATCGTGTGACAAATCTGCGAAAGCGGCGAGTTTAACCGCCGCCCGGCGTACACCTCGCCCCTTGGTACAAACACAAACCCTTTCTGCCGTCGGATATTTCCTACGCCCTGCCATCGCGTGCGCCCACACGAGGCTCCGCATGGTCGCCGTAGATTGGTCCTTGAACAGGGCCCGTCCAACCGGGTCACACAAGGAGGGCAGCATGCAATTGACCATCCGTTTTGTTCTCTATGCGGCGCTGCTAGGCTGCACCGCCACGTCTGGTCTAGCGCAGACGCGCACGGCCACGTCCGGCTCGTCGCCGATACCTGGCATGTCCCGTGGCTACATGGGCCTGAGCGCCGGGATCTCCAAATACGACCTGCGCAGCGGCACTGGCGGCTTCACCTTTGACGATAGCGACACGTCCGTCAAGCTGTACACGGGCGCCTTCTTCCACCCCAACCTGGGGCTGGAACTGGGCTACGTGGATTTGGGCCGCGCGCGCCGTATCGGCGGCAACACCAGTGCGCGCGGACTGAACCTGAGCCTGGTGGGGCGGCTGCCCGTGACCACGCAGCTGGATCTGCTGGGCAAGCTGGGCACGATCTACGGTCGCACCCATACAGAGGGCTTTGGCGGCTATGGCGTGCAGCCGGGCAAGGGCGACGGATTTGGCCTGTCCTACGGCGCCGGGCTGCGCTGGGCCTTCACGCCCCAATGGTCGGCGGTGCTGGAGTGGGAGCGCTACCGCCTGCACTTTGCCGACCGCAACTCCGACGTGGACACGACCACGCTGGGCCTGCAGTACAGCTACTGAAGCGCTGCTGCCGCCACGCCTGGCGCGCGCTCAGGCGCCGCGGAAGATGAAGAACACCGCGCCCACCAGGCACAGCCCCGCCCAGAGGTAGTCCCATTTGAGCGGCTGGTCCATGTAGAACACGGCAAACGGCACGAACACGCTCAGCGTGATGACCTCCTGCAGGATCTTGAGCTGCCCCAGGTTGAACTGGGCATGGCCTATGCGGTTGGCCGGCACCTGCAGCAGGTATTCGAACAACGCAATGCCCCAGCTGACCAGTGCCGCCACATACCACGGCGCCGTCGCCAGGTTCTTCAGGTGGCCGTACCAGGCAAAGGTCATGAAGACATTGCTGGCCACCAGCAGCAGCACGGTCTGCAGCGGGATAGGCAGGGTTTGCAGGGCAGTGAGCATAGCCTGGATTATGAGTCAAACCATGCTCAAACGCCCACCACGCAATCCTCAGCAGCTACTCAAATGAAAGCATCACTGCAAGCGGCGGCCCCTCACTCGCCCAGATAGGCAGCGCGCACGCGCGGGTCGGACAGCAGCGCCTGCCCCGCACCGGTCATGGTGACCAGGCCCGACTCCATGACATAGCCGCGATCGGCAATGGCCAGCGCGCGGCTGGCGTTCTGCTCCACCAGCACGATGGTCACGCCCAGCGCATACACATCGCGCACCACCTCGAAGATCTTGTCCACCATGATGGGCGACAGACCCATGGAGGGCTCGTCGAGCAGCAGCACCTTGGGCTGGCTCATCAGCGCCCGGCCCATGGCCAGCATCTGCTGCTCGCCGCCGCTCATGGTACCCGCCAGTTGGTCCTTGCGCTCACGCAGGCGCGGGAAGATGTTGAACATCTTCTCCACATCCGCGGCAATGCCGGCCTTGTCATTGCGCGTGTAGGCGCCCATGAGCAGGTTTTCGGTGATGGTCATGCGCGCGAACACGCCACGGCCCTCGGGCACCATCACCAGGCCCTCTTTGACCAAGTCCCAGGCGCCGCGGCCCTTGATGCTTTGGCCCAGGTATTCGATGTCGCCATCGTTGAAGCCCAGCGTACCGGTGATGGCTTTCATGGTGGTGGTCTTGCCGGCGCCGTTGGAGCCGATGAGCGAAACCAGCTCGCCCTCGCGCACCTCGAAGTCCACGCCCTTGACGGCCTGGATGCCGCCGTAAGCCACCTTCAGGCCCTTGATTTTCAGCAATACTTTGTTGGATTTTTCGGCCATTTCTTCTGTCCTTCAGTGCCCGCCGGTGCCCAGGTAGGCCTCGATCACCTTTTCATTCTTCTGCACCTCGGCAGGCGTGCCTTCGGCGATCTGCTTGCCGTAGTCGAGCACCGTGACGCGGTCGCACAGGCCCATCACCAGCTTCACGTCATGCTCGATGAGCAAGATGGTGCGGTTGTCGTTGCGGATCCGGTCGATCAACTCGCGCAGCTGCACCTTCTCCGTGGCGTTCATGCCGGCCGCGGGTTCGTCGAGTGCGATGAGCTGCGGGTCGGTGGCCAGCGCCCGTGCGATCTCCAGGCGGCGCTGGTCGCCATAGGACAGGGTGCGCGCCTTGAAATCGGCAAACTTGCCTATGCCCACATAGTCGAGCAGCTCCTGCGCGCGCTGGCGTATGGCCTCCTCCTCCGCCTTGAAGCCCTTGGTGCGCAGCACCGCGCCAAAGAGTCCCGAATGGGTGCGGATATGCCTTCCGACCATGACGTTCTCCAGCGCCGTCATCTCGGCAAACAGCCGGATGTTCTGGAAGGTACGCGCAATGCCGGCCTTGGCCACCTTGTGCACTGCCGTGGGCTCGTAAGGCTTGCCCGCCAGCTCGAAGCTGCCGGCATCGGGCGTATACAGGCCGGTGATGACGTTGAAGAACGTCGTCTTGCCCGCACCATTGGGGCCGATCAGGCCGTAGACCTGGCCGCGCCCGATGGTGATGCCCACGTCCGACAGGGCCTGCAGGCCGCCAAAACGTTTGGAGATGCCCGCGACCTTCAGCACCACTTCTTTCAATGTATCTGCCATGTTCTTGCTCTACCGGTGGTGTCAGGACTTGTGCGTGAGGCTCTTGCCATGCTCGGGCGCGGGCCACAGACCACGCGGGCGCAGCAGCATGATGATGATCATGGCCAGGGCAATCAGCAGCTGGCGCAGGATGGAGGCGTCCAGGCGCCCGTCGGTCATGGCCTGCAGGGGGCCGGCCACATAGCGCAGCACCTCGGGCAGGGCCGACAGCAGCACCGCGCCCATGATCACGCCAGGGATATGGCCCAGGCCGCCGAGCACCACCATGGCCACGATCATCACCGACTCCATGAGGCTGAAAGACTCGGGCGAGACAAAACCCTGGAAGGCGCTGAACATGGCGCCCGAGACGCCACCGAAGGACGCGCCCATGCCGAAGGCCAACAGCTTCATGTTGCGCGTGTTGATGCCCATGGCCTTGGCGGCAATCTCGTCCTCGCGGATGGCCATCCAGGCGCGGCCTATGCGCGAATCCTGCAAGCGATAGCAAATCACGACGGTGATCAGCACCAGCGCCAGGAACAGGTAGTAGTACAGCGTGACGGAGTTGATACCGTAGCCGAACAGATCCAGGCGCCGCCCCAGGTCCAGACCGAAGATCTTCACCGAGTCGATCTGCCCCAGGCCCTTGGGGCCGTTGGTGAGGTTGATCGGATGGTCCAGGTTGTTCATGAAGATGCGGATGATCTCGCCAAAGCCCAGCGTCACGATGGCCAGGTAGTCGCCGCGCAGCTTGAGCACCGGAATGCCCAGCAGCACCCCGGTCCCGGCCGCCAGCAGCAGCGCTAGCGGAATCACCGCCCACAGCGACAGGTGCATGCCATCAGGGAAGTGCTGCGCGAACCAGGCGAAGTTGTCCGTCAAATGGGGCGAAGCCAGCAGGCCGAACATGTAGGCGCCCACGGCGTAGAAGGCCACGTAGCCCAAATCAAGAAGGCCCGCGTAGCCGACCACGATGTTCAGGCCCAGGGCCAGCATCACGTACAGCAGGGCCAGGTCGGCGATACGCACCCAGGCGTTGCCGAAGGATTGCAGGATGAGCGGCAGCACCAGCAGCGCCACGGCGCCGACGATCCAGGTAGCTTTGTTGTTTTTCATGGCGTGGTCTCCCTCAGGCACGGTCGGCCACGCGCTCGCCCAGCAGGCCCGAGGGGCGCAGCGTGAGGATGATGATGAGCACGATGAACGCAAAGATGTCGGTGTAGTTGCTGCCCAGCACGCCGCCGGTGAATTCGCCGATGTAGCCCGAGCCTATGGATTCGATGAGGCCCAGCAGGATGCCGCCCACCACGGCGCCGGCCAGGTTGCCGATGCCGCCGAACACCGCCGCCGTGAAGGCCTTGAGGCCCGGCAGAAAGCCCATGGTGTGCTGCGCCGTTCCGTAGTTGGAGGCGTACATGATGCCGGCAATGGCCGCCAGCACCGCGCCGATGATGAAGGTGGCCGAGATCACCATGTCCGGCTTGACACCCATGAGCGCGGCCACGCGCGGGTTCTCTGCCGTGGCACGCATGGCGCGGCCCAGGCGCGTGTAGCTCACCAGGTAGACCATGGAGGCCAACGCCAGCACCGTCACCGCCAGGATCAGCACCTGGGTGGAGGTGATGACCGCGCCGCCGATCTGGAAGGGTGTGGCCGGCAGCAACGTGGGATAAGGCTTGTAGTTAGGCTTCCAGATGATCATGGCCAGCGTCTGCAGCAGCAGCGACATGCCGATGGCGGTGATCAGGGGCGCCAGGCGCGGGCTGCTGCGCAGGCGCTTGTAGGCGATTTTTTCGATGGAGTAGTTCAGCGCCGCCGCCACCACGCAGGCGATCAGCGTGGCCAGCAGCAGAATGAGCCAGCCGGGCGTACCGGGCATGGCGTCCTGCATGAGGCCTATGCAGCTCCAGCTGGTCAGTGCCCCGATCATGAGCACTTCCCCGTGGGCGAAGTTGATGAGCTGGATGATGCCGTACACCATGGTATAGCCCAGGGCTATCAAGGCGTACATGCTGCCCAGGACCAGACCGTTGATGATCTGTTGCAGCAAAATGTCCATAGAAGAAAGTCCTTTGTGTAGACCGGCTTGAGAGCAGGTACCGCCAATCGGTACAGCCTTGTGGGCCCGTCTGCCATTTAGCAAAAAACCCGCGAGGCAAGGGTTTGCGCGGGTTTGGGTGCGGGATTTTGTCACGAGATATGGCGGCGCCCATGGTTCGGCAGGGCGGTGTTTTCCCTGGTTTTGCAATGTACCGGCCCTTTTTTTCGCCGGTCGTCACAGGCGACGACAGACGACGACAGGCGTCACTCTTGCGTTCCAGGGGGAGCTGCCGCTGCGTTGCGCGCACGCAACTCTTGGAGTTTCTGGCCGATCTTGATCTCCAGCCCGCGCGCCACGGGCGCATAAAAGCCCGGCGGCCCCATGCCCTCGGGCAGATAGCGCTCGCCGGCGGCAAAGCCGCCCTCCTCGTCGTGGGCGTAGCGGTAGCCCTTGCCGTAGTCCAGCTCCTTCATCAGCTTGGTGGGCGCGTTGCGCAGGTGCAGGGGCACGGGGCGCGTGCCGTCCTGCTGCACGAAGGCGCGCGCCTTGTTGTAGGCCTTGTAGCCGGCGTTGCTCTTGGGCGCCACGGCCAGGTAGAGCACGGCCTGGGCCAGCGCCAGCTCGCCCTCGGGGCTGCCCAGGCGCTCATAGGTCTGCGCGGCCTCGTTGGCGATCTGCATGGCGCGCGGGTCGGCCAGGCCGATGTCCTCCCAGGCCATGCGGATGATGCGCCGCGCCATGTAGCGCGGGTCGGCCCCGCCGTCGAGCATGCGCACCAGCCAGTACAGCGCGGCGTCGGGGTCGGAGCCGCGCACCGACTTGTGCAGCGCGCTGATGGTGTCGTAGAACTGCTCGCCGCCCTTGTCGTAGCGGCGCATCTGCTGGCCCAGCACCGAGAGCAGCCAGTCGTCAGTGATGCGGTCCAACTGCGCCTGCCCGGCCGTGATGGTCAGCGTCTCCAAGGTATTTAGCAGGCGCCTGGCATCGCCATCGGCATAGGCGATGAGGCGTTCAAGCGCTTCATCTTCGATAGCTGGAAGCGCTTGCTGCGCCTGGGCCCTTGCCACGATTTGCCTCAACTCGTCGGCCGACAGGGGTTGCAGCACATACACCGTGGCGCGCGACAGCAGCGCGGAATTCACCTCGAACGACGGGTTCTCCGTGGTCGCGCCGACAAAGGTGAACAGCCCGCTCTCCACATGCGGCAGAAAGGCGTCCTGCTGGCTCTTGTTGAAGCGGTGCACCTCATCAACGAAGACGATGGTGCCTTGCCGCATCAGGCCGTCGCGCGCGCTCTCGGCCAGCTGCACCGCGTCGCGTATGTCCTTGACGCCGCCCAGCACCGCGCTGATGGCGATGAACTGCGCATCGAAGGCCTGCGCCATCAGGCGCGCAATCGTGGTCTTGCCCACGCCCGGCGGCCCCCAGAAAATGCACGAATGCGGCCGCCCCGACTCGAAGGCCAGGCGCAGCGGCTTGCCCGGCCCCAGCACATGCTGCTGGCCTATGACCTCGGCCAGGCTGCGCGGGCGCAGGCGCTCGGCCAGCGGTTGGTGGGAGGGGGTGGGTGCGGACATGCTGCGATCGTAGCCCTTGACCACGGCCCTGCCCGGCTTATCGCGCGCTTTCTATGATGGCGCATGCCCACCCATCAGGACGACGAAACCCTGGATGCGCTGCTGGCGCGCGTGCGCGCCTGCCGCATCTGCGCCGCCCACCTGCCGCTGGGGCCGCGCCCGGTGCTGCAGGCGGGCAGCGGCGCACGCATTCTGCTGGCCAGCCAGGCACCGGGACGCAAGGTGCACGCCAGCGGCATCCCCTTTGACGACGCCAGCGGCGAGCGCCTGCGCGCCTGGCTGGGCGTCACGCCGGCGCAGTTCTACGACCGGCAATGCTTTGCCATCCTGCCCATGGGTTTTTGCTACCCGGGCAAGGGACGCTCGGGCGACCTGCCGCCGCGCCCCGAATGCGCGCCGGCCTGGCGCGCGCCGCTGCTGGCGCGGCTGCCGCGGCTGCGGCTGACGCTGGTGATAGGCCAGTACGCCCTGGCCTGGCATGTGCCGGATGCGCCGCGCAATCTCACCGATGCGGTGCGCGACTGGCGCCGTGACGGTACCCACGATGGGCCGCGCACCCTGGTGCTGCCCCACCCCAGCCCGCGCAACAACGGCTGGTTCAAGCGCAATCCGTGGTTCGAGGCCGAGCTGCTGCCGCTGCTGCGCGCACGCGTGGCCGAGGCGCTGGCCAGGACGTCGCCCACCCAAGGCGGTGGAATTCCGCCTGCGCGGGAATGACGCATTAACGGGGCTGCTACGGCTTCAGCACATCCGCGCCCGCGGGCGGCTTGAACTGGAAGGTGCCGGCCGGCAGCTGGGGGTTGACCTGCATGGCCGTGAAGCGGATCTGCGAGCGCTGGCCGAAACTGTCCAGGATGTCCAGCGCCGCCAGTTTGTCGCCCTCGAAGCCCACGCGCACGCTCTTGAGCTGACCGCCCTGGGCCTTGGGTGTCGCCTGCACCCACTGCAGACCGTCCTGCTCGGGCGCGGCCTCCAGCCGATAGTCGGCGCGCAGGGCTGCCAGGTCGGGGGTCGAGGTCAGCAGCGCCGCGGGCGTGCTGCCCAGGGCCTGAGCCTGGGGGCGTTCGGTCACCTGGTTCAGGTCCACGTCGTACAGCCACAGCGTCTTGCCGTCGGCGACGATGGTCTGCTCGAAGGGCTTTCTGTAGACGAACTTGAAGCGCCCCGGGCGCTGGAATTCAAAGCTGCCGCTCGACAGCCTGGGCTGCTGCGCCTGGCCGTCCTTCGGTGGCGCGGTCACGGTCTGCGTGAAGTCGGCCCGGCCGCTGCGTGCCGTGCCCATGAATTGTTCAAGGCTTTTCAGGCCGTCGGCGCTTGCCCATTGGGCGCAAGCAGCTATCAAAATTGCAGTGATCGGCTTCTTCATGCCCCGCACTCCTACTCCGCGCGTGCGGGCACCAGCACCTCGCGCTGCCCGCTGGTCGTGAGGCCGCTGACCAGGCCGGCCTTTTCCATGTCTTCCAGGAGCCGCGCCGACCGGTTGTAGCCTATGCGCAGCTTGCGCTGCACGTAGGAAATGCTGGCCTTGCGGTCCTTGAGGACCACCTCCACGGCCTGGTCGTACATGGGATCCTTCTCTCCGTCGCCGCCCTCGCTGTCGGCAAAGCCGAAACCGCTGTCCTCGCCGTCTGCGGAGCCGCCTTCGAGCACGCCTTCGATGTAATCCGGCTCGCCTTGTTCCTTCAGGTAACTGACGACGCGGTGCACCTCGTCGTCGCTGACGAAGGCGCCGTGCACGCGGATCGGCAGGCCCGTGCCGCTGGCCATGTACAGCATGTCGCCCATGCCCAGCAGGGCCTCGGCGCCCATCTGGTCCAGGATGGTGCGGCTGTCGATCTTGCTGCCCACCGAAAAGGCGATGCGCGTGGGGATGTTGGCCTTGATCAGGCCGGTGATCACGTCCACGCTGGGGCGCTGCGTGGCCAGGATCAGGTGGATGCCGGCGGCGCGCGCCTTCTGCGCCAGGCGGGCGATCAGTTCCTCGATCTTCTTGCCCACGACCATCATCAGGTCGGCCAGCTCGTCGATGACGACGACGATGTGCGGCAGGCGCTCCAGCGGTTCCGGCTGCTCGGGCGTGAGGCTGAAGGGGTTGGGGATGATTTCTTCACGCGCCTTGGCGTCGTCGATCTTCGTGTTGTAGCCCGCCAGGTTGCGCACGCCCAGTTTGCTCATGAGCTTGTAGCGCCGTTCCATCTCGCCCACGCACCAGTTCAGGCCATGGGCGGCCTGCTTCATGTCGGTGACCACGGGGGCGAGCAGGTGCGGAATGCCCTCGTAGACACTCATCTCCAGCATCTTGGGGTCGATCATCAACAGGCGCACGTCGCGCGCCTCGGCCTTGTAGAGCAGCGACAGGATCATGGCGTTGATGCCCACCGACTTGCCCGAGCCCGTGGTGCCGGCCACCAGCACATGCGGCATCTTCGCCAGGTCGGCCACCACGGGCGCGCCCACGATGTCCTTGCCCAGGCCCATGGTCAGCAGGCTCTTGGCGTCGTGGTAGACCTGCGAGCCCAGGATTTCCGTCAGGCGGATGGTCTGGCGCTTGGCGTTGGGCAGTTCCAGCGCCATGAAGTTCTTGCCCGGTATGGTCTCGATCACGCGGATGGACACCAGTGACAGCGAACGCGCCAGGTCCTTGGCCAGGTTCACGATTTGCGAGCCCTTGACGCCCGTGGCCGGCTCGATCTCGTAGCGCGTGATCACCGGGCCGGGGCTGGCGGCCACCACTGTGACCTCCACGCCGAAGTCCCTGAGCTTTTTCTCGATCAGGCGGCTGGTCATCTCCAGGGTCTCGGGCGAGACGGTTTCCTGGCGCGCCTGCGCCGCGTCCAGCAAATCCACCTGCGGCAGGCGGCTGTCGGGCATATCACTGAACAGCGGCTTCTGGCGCTCCTTGACCACGCGCGTACTCTGCGGCGGGTCGGTGAGCACGGGCTCAATGATGTGCACGGGCTGCGGGTGGTGCGCCGCGCTCTCGTGGCGCTCCTCCTGCACCACCTCCTCGCGCTCGCGTGCGGCGCGCTTGCCCACGGCGACATCCTTGGCCTTTTCGCGCTGCGCGCGGCCCGTCTGCACCAGAGCGTCGATGCGCGCGCCCAGGCGTTCGGCCAGATGTCCCCAGGAAAAGCGGAACACCATCGCCGCGCCCAGCACCACCAGCACCACGCCGGCCAGGCCCGAGCCCGTGAAGCCCAGCCATTTCACCGCCGCCGGCCCCGTCACATATCCCAGCATGCCGCCGGCATGGCCGGGCAGCAGGGACTCGAAGCGGTACAGGCGCGACCATTCCAGTGCCGTGCTCGCGGCCATCAGCATGGCCAGGCCAGCCCAGAACATGGCGCGGTGCAGCCAGGGCCCGTGGGCCGATGCGCCGATGTCGCCGCCGCGCATCCAGCGCGCCAGCGACGATAGCCAGGCGCGCACGCCCGCGGCCACGCACCACCACACCGAAAAACCCAGCACGAAATAGCTGCCATCCGCCAGCCAGGCGCCCAGGCGCCCGACCCAGTTGGCCAACGGACGGCCAGCGCCCGCGCCGGAGGTGGACCAGGCCGCGTCCTGCGCGGAATAGCTCACGAGGGCCAGCAGCCAGAAGACCAGGGCCAGCAGGCCGACGATGAGGGCCAACTCGTGGCCAAAGCGCGCCGCGGCCGAGCGTGGCGCCGATCGGCCCGCCGCCGAGGCGTTGAGGGTATTGAGGGAATAGGTCATGAGATAAGAGCGCGCAAGCTTACCCCATGGCGGGCATGCCAAAGCCCGCGCCCAAGGGCTGCCGGCGCCGGCATGCACCCACCGGCCCGCCGTGATTCGGCGCTTCTTACAATGGCCGCGCTGAAAGCCTTCCATAGTCGCAATAACGCGACAAACATTTACCTTCTGCCATGTCCACCACCCAACACGCCAAAGTCCTGATCCTCGGCTCCGGCCCGGCCGGCTACACCGCCGCTGTGTACGCCGCGCGCGCCAACCTCAACCCCGTGCTCATCACCGGCATGGCCCAGGGTGGTCAGCTCATGACCACGACCGAGGTGGACAACTGGCCCGCCGACGTGGCCGGCGTGCAGGGCCCGGAGCTGATGCAGCGCTTCCTGGAGCATGCCGAGCGCTTCAAGACGCAGATCATCTTCGACCACATCAACCAGGTGGATCTGACCAAGCGCCCCTTCACGCTCACCGGCGACAGCGGCCAGTACACCTGCGATTCGCTCATCATCGCCACGGGCGCCTCGGCCAAGTACCTGGGCCTGCCGTCCGAAGAGGCCTTTATGGGCAAGGGCGTCTCGGCCTGCGCCACCTGCGACGGCTTCTTCTACCGCGAGCAGGAGGTGTGCGTGATCGGTGGCGGCAACACCGCCGTCGAGGAAGCCCTGTACCTGGCCAACATCGCGCGCAGGGTCACGCTGGTGCACCGCCGCGACAAGTTTCGCGCCGAACCCATCCTGGTGGACAAGCTCATGGAGCGCGTGGCCGCCGGCAAGATCGTTCTCAAGACCTTCTTCACGCTCGACGAGGTGCTGGGCGACGCCAGCGGCGTGACCGGCATCCGCATCAAGAGCACCGAGGATGGCCATACCGAGGACATCGCCCTGCAGGGCTGCTTCATCGCCATCGGCCATGCACCCAACACCGAAATCTTCCAGGACCAACTGGAGATGGAGAACGGCTACATCATCACCCAGGGCGGCCTCAAGGGCTTTGCCACGCAGACCAGCGTGCGCGGCGTGTTCGCCGCCGGCGATGTGCAGGACCATGTCTACCGCCAGGCCATCACCAGCGCCGGCACGGGCTGCATGGCAGCGCTCGACGCCCAGCGCTTTCTGGAGCAGCAGGAGTGAACTTTTAATGTCGCGCTATAATGCGCGGCTTTGCTGAATTCGGGCCTTCCCGAACCACAGCCGGGTTACCGCCACCCGATTCAACTGGCGAGGTGAGGCTGCCAGCCGCCAGGGCCAGCAGCCGTGCAACTACCGGAGTGTCCACATGGCACGCGTATGTGAAGTTACGGGCAAGAAGCCCATGGTGGGAAACAACGTTTCCCACGCCAACAACAAGACCAAGCGTCGTTTCCTGCCCAACCTGCAGTACCGCCGTTTCTGGGTGGAGAGCGAGAACCGCTGGGTGCGCCTGCGTGTTTCCAGCGCCGCCCTGCGTCTGATCGACAAGAACGGCATCGACTCCGTGCTCGCAGACATGCGCGCCCGTGGCCAAGCCTGATTCACTGAAGGAGAACCACCATGGCTGCTAAAGGCGGACGCGAAAAGATCAAGCTGGTTTCCACGGCTGAAACCGGTCACTTCTACACCACCACCAAGAACAAGAAGACGATGCCCGAGAAGATGAGCATCATCAAGTTCGACCCCAAGGCTCGCAAGCATGTCGAGTACAAGGAAGCGAAGCTGAAGTAATCGGCGACGAAGCCCTTCCCAAAAAATAAGCCGCCCGGTTTGCGCCGGCCGGTCAAGGAGATGGCCACACCCATCTCTGTGTTTGCCCTGAGCACCCCGGTGACCCACGTTGCCGGGGTGTTTTTCTATGTGCCGGTGGTCGTCATGGACTCTGTGACATGGGCCGGCATCGACCTGGGCACGCACTCATTTCAGCTGCGCGGCCAGAACCGCAAGGTACTACCGGCTTTTTTTCGCAAGCAGCTCACCGGGTTTCTCGCCAAGCTTCATCCTTGCCTAGCCGCAATGCAAGCCTGCGCCGGAACCCACTGCTACCTGGCATGCAAGCTCACCGGCCACAGGGTCAAGCTGAAGTCTCCGCAGTATCTATGCCTCTTCGTCACGGCCTGCAGCAGGGGGCCCCATATTCCAGTTCGCCACTCGGAGGCTGAGCGCTATTTGCTCTGGACCGAAAGGCCCGTCAAAACACCGCAGATCGATGCGCAAGGCGCAGGCTGCTATAAGAATCCAAGCACGTCAATACGCTGCGCCGGACGCGCCGGCGCCCTGCTTGAAGCGTCCAGCAAGGTTGCTGGCAGCGCCGCGCAGCAGCAGGGTATCGACGCCAACGAGCATGAAGCTCGCTCCCAGTGCCTGGTAGCTGGCCGCAAGGACGGGGTCGGCGGTGAACACGCCGGCAGCCTTGCCACAGGCGCGGATGCGCGTCAGGGCCTGCTCGACCGCTGTGCGCACCTCGGGGTGGCCGGGCTGGCCCAGATAGCCCATGGAAGCCGCCAGGTCAGCCGGCCCGATAAACACACCATCGACACCGGGCACGGCGGCGATTTGCTCCAGTTGCGCCAGGCCTTCAACGGATTCGACCTGCACAATCAGGCTGACCTCGCTGTCGGCATGCTGGAAGTAGTCGCCCACACCATTCCAATGCGCGGCGCGCGCCATGGCCGTGCCTACACCCCGCACACCCTGCGGCGGGTAATGCATCGCGCGCACCAGCGCGTGGGCCTGCTCGGCGGTGGCGACCATGGGCACCATCAGGGTTTGCACGCCGCCATCGAGCAGTTGCTTGATGCGCGCCGCATCGTGGTCGGGCGTTCGCACCACCACATGCTCGGCGTGGGCCGCCAATGCCTGCAGCTGTGCCAGGATGGAACGCAGGTCATTGGGCCCATGCTCGCCGTCGATCAGCAGCCAGTCATAGCCGCAACCGGCCAGGACCTCAGCACTCCAGGCATGGCCCAGCCCGAGAAACAAGCCGATCTGGGTCCGCCCTTCGGCCAGTGCGCGTTTGAAGGCATTCAAAGGCATTCGCATGACAAGCTCCTGGGGCTTACACGAAGTGGCAGGTGATGTTGCCCAGCGGGCCATAGTCGGCATGGATGCTGTCGCCACGCGCCACCGGCACCGGGCGCGTGAACGAACCGGACAGGATGATCTGGCCCGGCTTCAGGGCCACGCCATGGGGGGCGAGTTTCCTGCAAAGCCAGACGATTCCGTTGGCCGGGTGGTTGAGCACCCCGGCGGCGACGCCGGTTTCCTCGATGGTGCCGTTGCGATACAACAGAGCGGCAGCCCAGCGCAGATCGATGTCCAGCGGCTTGATCGGCCTGCCACCAAGCACGATGCCGACGTTGGCGGCGTTGTCGGAGATGGTGTCCATGACTTTGCGCGGGCGTCGGCTTTCAGGGTCGATGCGATGGCAGCGCGCGTCGATGATCTCCAGCGCCGGGGTAACGTAGTCAGTGGCCGACAGGACATCGAAAACGGTCACTTGCTCGCCATGCAGGCGCTGCTTGAGGATGAAGGCCAGCTCGACCTCGACCATTGGGGAGATGAAGCGGCTGCTGTCGATGCGGCTGGCGTCGGCATAGAGCATTTCATCGAGCAGGGTGCCAAAATCAGGCTCGTTGATTTGCGAGGACTGCTGCATGGCGCGCGAAGTCAGGCCGATCTTGTGGCCGACGATTTTCTGCCCCTCGCCGAGCTTGAGCTGCACCCAGGCGCGCTGAATGGCGTAGGCATCCTCTATGGTCATCTCCGGGTGGTCGAGCGAAACCTGGCGCGTTGGCTGGCGCTGTTTTTCGGCCTGGTGCAGGCGCTGGGCGGCGGCGGCGATGAGGTCGGGGCTGAGCATGTCGTTCCTTGGCTGGTGTTCGATTTCTGATCAGGGTTGGGCTTTTTTGTAGCGCGCGTGCAGGTTGTTTTTCTTCCAGGTACCGGATTCACTGAATTCGTTCAACTCCATCGACAACGCCAATCCGCGCTGCTCGAAATGGGCCGCGAAATGCCCACACAGCAAGGCGAACAGCTCATCGCCAACCTTCTTCAGCTGCTCGGGCTCACGGCCTGCGCCGACCTGCAAGCGAGCATGGACGAAGGCGTCGTCGGGCACGCTGCCATCGGCCGCACACCAATCGCGCAGCCACAGCACGCGCGAGCGGATGCCGCCAGTGGGGAAGACGCCGCCCTGGGCAATCAGCAGCTGGTTGGAGCGGCGCAGCAGGCCGGGGATGTCGCAATCGGGACGATCCAGATTGGCGGTGATTTCGTAGGTCAGATGCGGCATGGGTGGCGGTGGTTGTGCTGCAGGCAGGGTGGCACGCCGGGAAGGGCGCACACGGAAATAAGGTGTTTGCCATTGCAACACAATGGCATACAGCTATAAAAACAGGAGTATTCAACCTCACTGCACCGGAAATACCGCATTGATCTGGCCGGTACCCGAGGAGCCAAAGTACGGCGTCACCACCTCGACCCTGCCCTGGTACTGATCCCAGCCCAACAGGCCCAGCAGCATGGCGGTGTCATGCATCATCCCCTCGCCATGGCACTTGACGGCGTACTCGGGCAACATGGCGCAGAATTGCTTCCAGTCGCCGCGCTGCCACATGTCCACCACCTGGTGATCGACGTTTTCCAGGAAGGCATCCCAGACCTTGTGAAAATACTGGTCAGACACGCCGTTTTGCGCGAAACGGTGTGACAGGGAACCGCTGGCGAGCACACCGACCTTGCCGTCGAAGTCTTTTTCAATTGCCTCGCGCACCGCGCGGCCGAGCACCACCGAATCTGCCAGGTTGTGCACCGTACACAATGCCGAGACCGAGATCACCTTGAAATGCTTGTCCTCGTTCATGTAGCGCATGGGCACCAGGGTGCCGTACTCGGGCTGCAGACTGGTGTTGTCGTGCGCGCGGGTATGCACCCCCGCCTCGGTCGCGCGCTTGGCAATGGCGTGGCCCAGCGCTGGCACGCCTTCGTAGGCGTAAGGCAGGTTCTTGATGAAGTGCGGCAGCTCGTTGGAGGTGTAAATCCCCTCCCAGCGTGGCGCGCAGTTGATGTGGTAGCCGGAGTTGACCAGCCAGTGGGTATCAAACACCACCAGGGTCTCAATGCCCGCGGCGCGCATGCGCCGGCTGATTTCCTTGTGCCCGTCGATGGCAGCCTGCCGGCAGCCCTTGTGCGGTCCGTCCATTTCGGACAGGTACATCGAAGGTACATGTGTGATTTTGGCCGCGAAAGCAAGTTGTCCCATGGTTCGTCTCCGTCGGAAAGCTGCGCAAAATGCGCGGGTTGTTAGCGTTCAATCGACCGCAATGCCGGCCTTGCGAATGACCTCGGCATAGCGCGCGGTCTCGCTGCGGATGAAGTCGGCGAATTGCTCGGGCGTGCCCGCCCTGGCAGCAATACCGCCCTTTTCAAACGCCTGCACCACGGCTGTTGTCTGCATGGCCTGGTTGACCAAGGCGTTCATGCGCTGGACGATTGCATCTGGGGTGCCGGCGGGTGCCAACAGGCCGTTCCACGAGTTGGACACCACCGACACTCCCTGCTCGGCCAGCGTCGGGATCTGCGGCGCATATGGCGAACGTTCGGCAGTGGCCATGCCTAGAGCGAGCAGCTTGCCCGACTGCACATGGCTGCGAAACTCCGGCCAGTTGCCGAACATCATGGACACCTGGCCGCCCAGCAGGTCGGACAGCGCCGGAGCCTGGCCCTTGTAGGGCACATGCACCATCTCCACGCCCAGCTGGCTCTTGAGCATCTCGCCCGCCAGATGGGCCGAGGTGCCGTTGCCGAATGAGGCGTAGCTGAGCTTCGTGCCGGCCCTGGCCTGGGCCACGATGTCGGCCACACTCCTGAGGCCGCTGGCCGGGTGCGTGGCCAGCACATGCTCGGACAGGCCCATCAGCGCCACCGGGCGCAGATCCTTCAACCCGTCGTAGGGCAGCTTCTTGACCAGCGTCTGGTTGACGGTGAAGCTGTTGGCCACGGTGACGAAGCTGTAGCCGTCGGGTGCCGACTTGGCCACGTTGTCCACGCCGATCACGGTGCCGGCGCCGGGCTTGTTGTCGATCACCAGCGGCTGGCCCAACGCCTTGCCCACCTCAGTGGCCACCAGGCGCGTGACCAGGTCGGTGGTACCGCCGGGCGTGAAGGGCACGACGATGCGCACCGGCCGGGCCGGCCAGGCCTGGGCGCGCACCGCCAGGGGCCGCAGGGCGGCCATGGAAGCCAACGCGATGAGCTCGCGGCGCTGCATGGCTCACACCCCCCAGCGCGGAATGTGGTGGCTGCCGTAAGAGACCGCGATGTTCTTGGCCTCGCAGAACACCTCGTAGCTGTAGTGGTTGCCCTCGCGGCCCGTGCCCGAGGCCTTGGAGCCGCCAAAGGGCTGGCGCAGGTCGCGCACGTTCTGGCTGTTCACGAAGGTCATGCCCGACTCGATGGCCTTGGCCAGGCGCAGCGCGCGGCCGGTGTCATTGGTCCACAGGTAGGACGACAGGCCGTACTCGGTGTCGTTGGCGATGCGGATCGCGTCCTCTTCGGTCTTGAAGGGGATGATGCAGGGCACGGGGCCGAAGATTTCGTCCTGGGCGATGCGCATCCGGTTGTCCACGTCGGCAAACACCGTGGGCTGCACCCAAAAGCCGTTCTTGAACGGGTCGGCCACCTGGGGCGTGCCGCCGCCAAAGACCAGCTTGGCCCCCTCCTGCTGGCCCAGCTCTATGTAGTGCTGCACCTTGGCCTGATGTGCCCTGGAGATCATGGGGCCGATGATGGTGGCGGGATCCATGGGGTCGCCCACGGTGATCCTGGCGGCGCGCGCCACGTAGTCGGCGACGAACTTGTCGTAGATGCCGGCCTGCACCAGGATGCGCGAGCCCGCCGTGCAGCGCTCGCCGTTGTTGGAGAAGATCATGAAGACGGCGGCGTCGAGCGCGCGCTCGTAGTCGGCATCGTCAAAGATGATGAAGGGCGACTTGCCGCCCAGCTCCATGCTGAACTTCTTCAGGCCCGCCGCACGCACGATGCGGTGGCCCGTGGCCGTGGAGCCGGTGAACGAGATCGAGCGCACGTCGGGGTGCGACACCAGCGCCTCGCCCGCCGTGTTGCCAAAGCCCTGCACCACGTTGAACACGCCAGGCGGAATGCCGGCCTCCAGCGCCAGCTCACCCAGGCGGTGGGCCGTCAGCGGCGACAGCTCTGACATTTTGAGCACCGCGGTGTTGCCAAAGGCCAGGCAGGGCGCGGTCTTCCAGGTGCTGGTCATGAAGGGCACGTTCCACGGCGAGACCAGCGCGCACACGCCCACCGGCTGCCACAGGGTGTAGTTGAGGTGGCCGGTGTCGCTGTCGTAGGTCTCGCCGTGCATGTGCTGGATATGCTCGGCAAAGTAATAGAAGTTGTCGGCCGCGCGCGGAATGAGTACGCGCTTGGTCTGGTTGGTGACCTGGCCCGTGTCCTGCGTTTCCAGGTCGGCGATTTCTTCCACATGGGCCGCTATCAGGTCGCCGAGCTTCTTCACCAGGCGCGCACGCTCCTTCACCGGCGTGGCGGCCCATTTCGGAAATGCGGCCTTGGCGGCGGCCACGGCGGCGTTGATTTCCTGCTGACCGCCGCTGGCCACCTCGGCGATCACCGCGCCGGTTGCGGGATTGATGGTTTCAAAGGTGTCGGCGCTTTCGACCTGCTGGCCGTTGATGATGTGCTTGATCATAGTGTGCGATCCTCAAATGCCAGCCGCGCTGGCGAAATATGTGGCGTCATCGACGACGGTGTTGACCAGGCAGCCAATGCCCTCGATTTCGGTCTCCACCACATCGCCGGGCTTGACGTCGGCCAGGCCCTCGGGCGTGCCGGTGAGGATCACGTCGCCGGGGTTGAGCGTCATGATGGACGACAGGTAGGCGATCAGCGTGGCCACGTCAAACACCATGTCCGCCGTGCTGCCCTGCTGCGTGGTCTGGCCGTTGATGCGCGTGGTCAGGCGCAGGGCCTGGGGGTTGGGCACATCGGCGGCATCGGTCAGCCAGGGGCCCAGCGGCGTGCAGCCGTCGCGGTTTTTCACACGCAGGTTGGGCCGGTAGTAGTTCTCCAGGTAGTCGCGGATGGCGTAGTCGTTGGCCACGGTGTAGCCGGCCACCATGTCCAGCGCGCGCTCCTTGGGCACGTTTTTGCAGGTCTGGCCAATCACCACGGCCAGCTCACATTCGTAGTGCATATAGGTGGCGTCCTGCGGGCGGCGCGTGCGCGCGCGGTGGCCGATCAGGGTGTTGGGGCCTTTGAGGAACACCAGCGGCGTTTCCGGCGCCTTGAAGGCCAATTCGGCGGCGTGGTCGGCGTAGTTCAGCCCCAGCGCAAATACCGTGCCCGCCTGCAGCGGGGGCAGCCAGTGGCAATCGGGCTCGGCCAAGAGACGGCCATCGGGCAGGCGCACGCGGCCATCGGCGGACGGGGTGACTTGGACGATGTTGCCGTTGAAGAAGATGCGTCCGTGTTTCATGCCTGCCCTCCTGCGGCCAAGGTGAATTCCACGCTGCCCAGGCCGCTGGTGCTGATGCGCAGGCGGCTACCCGCTGGGGCTTGGGGGGCTTGGTAGCGCACGCCCACGAGCAGCACATCGCCTGCTTGCAGCGTCATCCACTGGCTGACCTCAGCCAGCAACTGCGCCGGCGGGCGCAGCAGGTCGGCCAGGCTGCGGCTATCGACGGGCTGGCCGTTCACCTCGGTCACCAGGGTCAGGCCGGCCACGTCCACCAGGGGCTGCATGGCCCCCAGCACCAGAGAGCTGTCCCAGCATTTCTCGCGGATGGCCGGGCGGTAGTAGCTGGCGTGCGGCAGGCTCAGATCAGCGGCCAGCACCAGGCCGCGCACGCAGGCCAGGGCATCGGCCACGGGCACACGCGCGGCGGGGCGGCCCAGCACCAGGCCGACGGTGGCGGCGACCTCGGCGCTTGGCGCACCCCTGGGCAAGCCCACCACGGCGCCGCTGGCGGCCCATGTGTTGGCGGGCTTGATGTAGAGCACCGGGGCCTTGGGCGCGCCCTTGTAGGGGGCGGCGTTCAGGTCGCCAAGCGCCTGCACGGAGGCAGCATCGTTCAGGATGACGCCGTAGACCGTGCCTTGGATGGGTCGTTGGTTCATGGCAATGGCTTTCTTTCAACCGAGGTAGCGCAGCAGCCCCAGGCTCAGCACCGGGAAGAACACCAGCACCACGATGCGGATGAAGTCGGAGGTGAGGAAGGGCATCACACCCCAGGCGGTGTCCTTCATGGGCACATCCTTGGCGATCTTGTTGATGACGTAGAGGTTCATGCCCACGGGCGGATGCACCAGGCCGATCTCGACCACCATCAACGCCAGGATGCCGAACCACACCGATTTGTCCTCCACCGGCATGCCGAAGAAGTCCAGGCCCATGACCATGGGATAGAAGATGGGGATGGTCAGCAGGATCATGGCCAGCGAATCCATCACGCAGCCCAGCAGGATGTAGATCAGCAAAATGGCGAACAGCACCATCAGCGGCGGCAGGCCGCTGTGCAGCACCCAGTTGGCCAGCTCGGTGGGCATTTGTGACAGGGCCAGGCTGGAGTTGAGCAGATCGGCGCCGATCAGCACCATGAAGATCATGCCCGTGGCATGCGCCGTGCCGTAGATGCTCTGCGCCACGCCGCGCCAACCCATGCCGCCCGAGACCAGGGCAATCGCCCCGCAGGCCGCCGCGCCGATGGAGGCCGCCTCGGTCGGGTTGGCCCAGCCGCCGTAGATACCGAAAATCACCACCATGAACACCAGCAGCACCGGGATGATGTTGACCTGCGCACGCACCACCTCGGCCCAGGGCACGCGCGGGCCTGCGGGGCCGGCGCTGGGGTCGCGCCGCACCTGGATGGCGATCACCGCCACATAGCCCAGCGCGGCAATGATGCCCGGCACCACGGCAGCGATGAACAGCTTGCCAATGGATTCCTGCGTCAGCACGGCGTAGATCACCAGCGGCACCGAGGGCGGGATCATGATGCCCAGCGTGCCCGAGGCCGCCAGCGTCGCCGTGGCCAGCTTGCCCGAGTAGCCCTGGGCCTTGAGCTCGGGCAGCGCCACCTGGCCCATGGTGGCCGCCGTGGCCAGCGACGAGCCGCAGATGGCGCCAAAGGCCGCGCAGGCCGCCGTGGCCGCCATGGCCAGCCCGCCGCGCCAATGGCCTATCAGCGCGCCCGCGGCCTTGAACAGCGCCTTGGATAGGCCGCCGTGCGTGGCGAACTGCCCCATCAGGATGAACAGCGGAATCACCGCCAGGTCGTAGTTCGACACCCGGGCGTAAACCAGGTTGTTGAGCGTGAAGAGCAGGCCCGAGGTCTCGCCCTGGTTCATCACGACGTAGATGCCCGCGCCCGTCACCAGCATGGCCATGGCAATGTGCACGCGCACCGCCAGCATGGCCAGCAGGCAGGCAAAGCCCACCAGTCCTACAGCGGTTCCGCTCATGCTTTGGCTCCAGGAAGGCGTTTGGCGCCCTGGAACTGGGCCCAGGCGCGGTACAGGGCGCTGACCACCATCAGCGCCAGGCCGGGGATCAAGAGCGCCGTGGGAATCCACAGCGGTAACCCCACCAGGGTGGTGGTTTCCTGCGATTCGTAGATATCGCGCACCGACAGCGCGGTGCGCCACACCAGCGCCGCGCAAACCAGGCCGAACAGCAGGTCGGTCAGCGCGTCAATGGGGCGCTTGAGGGCCGGGCGCATGTTCTCGGTGAAAAAATCCACCTTGATGTGCTCGCCCAACAGCGTGCAATAGGGCAGGAAGGCCGTGGCCGCCACCGCCGTTCCCGCCTGCATGAGTTCGATGTCGCCGTTGACCGAACCAAAGCCCAGCTTGCGCCCGACGATGGACACCAGCGACATGGCGATCAGCGCCATGAACAGCAGGCCGCCCGAGATGGCCATCGCCTTGCCCGCCAGGATCAGGTAGTGCTCGACACGGTCGTGCTCCACCAGCTCATGGGGCAGCCCCATGGGATCGTGCATGTTGTGCTCCTCGCAGCCTGGGGACTTACTTGGCTGTGCCGGTCAACTCGCGCGCGGCGCTGATCAGCTTCTTGCCATCCAGGCCCTTCTCGCCCACCTGCTTGGCCCACTCGTCCTCCACCGCCAGCGTGGCCTGCTTCATGGCCGTGACCTGGGTGGCGCTCAGGGTGGTGATCTTGTCACCCTGCGCCGTGATGCGTTTCTTGGTGTCGGCAGCCTCGGCATCGAAGACAGCACCAAAGCGCGCCACCAGGGCATCGCCGGTGGTCTTGTCGAGGATGGCCTTGAGGTCGGCGGGCAGACGGTCGTACTTGGCCTTGTTCATCAGCACCGTGAGCACCGTCGCCGTGGGGTAGGCCGCGCCCGCATCGGGCTGCAGGTGGAACTTGGTCACCTCCGACAGCTTGGTCGGGAACACCAGTTCCCAGGCGCCCAGCGCGCCATCGACCACGCCCTTGGAGATGGCCTCGGTCACCTGCGCGGGCGGCATGGCCACGGGCGCGCCGCCCAGGGCCGCCAGGGTCTTGGCGCCCACGCGGGTGGAGGTGCGCAGCTTGAGGCCCGAGAAATCCTTCAGGCTCATCACCGGCTTAGCGGCCGTGTGGATCGCCTGGCCGCCGTCGGTGTGAAAGGCCAGCACCTTGTACGCGGCAAATTCCTGCTGCGCGTGCTGGTGGTAGAAGGCCCACAGCGCCTTGGAGCTGGAGCTGGAGTCCTTGACCATGAAGGGCAGCTCGAAGGCCTCGATGGCCGGGAAGCGTCCGGCCGAGTAGCCCGGCGCCGTCCAGACGATGTCGGCCACGCCGTTCTTGGCCTGGTCGGCCAGCTGGGCGGGCGTACCCCCCAGCTGCATGGCGGGGTAGAACTGGCAGGCAATGCGCCCGCCCGAGGCCTGCTTCATCTCATCGCACCAGGGCTGCATGACCTTTTGCTGCGCCGGCGCGCCCGAGGGCAGGAAATGCGCAATCTTGAAGGTCACTTCCTGCGCCCCAGCGGGCAAAGCAGCGGCACAGGCTGCCGCCAAGGCGGCGGCGACGGTCAATCGGCGAGCGTTCATGAGGTTCTCCTTGCAGGCGTATAGTTGGCTTTATTACTAATATATTAGCGTTTTCATTAAATCACTACGATATTAGTGAGTCAACAGGGGATTCCTGAACACTAGGGTAACCACCAGACATTTCGCTTGTCTCACCACGCGCCTGCCATCGCGAGAGGCAAGGAGAATGCGCCTGCGTGCACTTGTCCCATCGCCACGCCCACGCAGAAGTCGAGGTTTTTGTTAATATATTAGTAATTTGCACCCGCCCTCGCAGCCGTCCAGAGATCCAACCATGAACCGCGCCCTCGCCCATCGCAATCTGCCCCAGCTGCTGCTGCGAGCCCGTGAAGCGCTGCTGGGTCACTTTCGTCCCATCCTTACGCACTTTGGCCTGACGGAGCAGCAGTGGCGCATCCTGCGCGCGGTCGATGAACACGGCCAGCTCGAACCGCGCGAACTGTGTGAGATATGCCAGATCCTCAGCCCCAGCCTGACGGGCGTGCTCGCGCGCATGGAAGACCTGGACCTGGTCACGCGCACGCGCATGGAAGGTGATGCACGCCGTGTCATCGTGCGCCTGGCGCCACGCGCGCAGGCCCTTGTGGCGCAGCTGGCGCCCCTGATAGAGGCGCAGTACCGCACCATCGAAAAGGCCTATGGCCGGGCCATGATCGCCGAACTCTACGAGGTCATGGATCGCTTTCTCAGCGCCGATCCCGGCCCTATCGCGCAGGTAAAGTTGCCCACGCCGACCGGCGAGCAGGGGTAGTCAGCCCCTGCGTTGCCACAAGGCCGCAAAGAAGCCGTCGGTCTGGTGCCGGTGCGGCCACAGGCGCAGGTAGCGCTGGCCGTCCTCGCCGCCGCTGCACAGGCTGGAGGCGCCCTCCACCTTGAGCTGGGCCAGCAGCTCGCCGGCCGACAGCGGCACAAAGTCCGGGTGGGCCGCGCCAAAGGACTCGGCGATGGCCTCGTTTTCCTCGGGCAGCACGCTGCAGGTGGCGTAGACCAAGCGCCCGCCGCTCTTTACCAGGCGCGCCGCGCTGCCCAGAATGGCAGTCTGCTTGGCCGTCAACTCCTGTACGGCCTGCGGGCTCTGGCGCCATTTCAGGTCGGGGTTGCGGCGCAGCGTGCCCAGGCCGCTGCACGGCGCATCGACCAGCACGCGGTCGATCTTGCCCGCCAGGCGCTTGACACGGTCGTCCCGCTCATGCGCCAGAGCGGCCGGGTGCACGTTGGACAGACCCGAGCGTGCCAGCCGGGGTTTCAGCGCATCGAGCCGGTGGCCCGACACATCGAAGGCGTACAGCCGCCCGGTGTTGCGCATCTGCGCGCCGATGGCCAGGGTCTTGCCGCCGGCGCCGGCGCAGAAATCGACCACCATCTCGCCGCGCTTGGCATCGAGCAGCAAGGCCAGCAGTTGCGAGCCCTCGTCCTGCACCTCCAGCGCGCCGCGCGTGAAGGCGTCGAGCTTGTTGAGGGCCGGCTTGCCATCTATGCGCAGGCCCCAGGGGGAGAACGGTGTCGCTACTGATTGAATAGCTGCCTGCGCAAGCTCCTTCTGGATTTGGTCGCGTTTTGCCTGCAAGATGTTGACGCGCAGATCCAGCGGCGCCTGCTCCTGCAGGCTCTGCGCCAGGGCCCAGAACTCATCGCTCAGTTGCGCCTTCAAGGGCTCGGCCAGCCACTGCGGCAGGTTGTGGCGCTGGGGTTCGAGCAGGTCGGCTTCGCGCACGGCGTCGCAGGCATCGACCCAGTCCTTCTCCTGCGGCGTGAGGGCGCTTTTCAGAAAGTCACGCGGGCCGTAGAAGCCCAGGATGGCCAGGCGCCGCTCCTTCGGGCCACTGCCTGAGCGCGCCAGTTGCTCGAACAAGGGTTTTTTGCGCAGCACGGCGTAGGCCGTCTCGGCCAGCGTGGCACGCTCGCGCGGGCCCAGCTCACGGTGCTGGCGGAAGTAGCGGGACACCACGGCGTCGGCCGGGTGCTCAAAGGTCAATACCTGCTGCAGCAGATCGGCGCAGGCGTCCAGAAGGGCTTTGGGATGCATGGGCGTGATTGTCCCATCTTGCCGCCCCGCCGCTCCGTCCGCTGCACTTATGGCAAAAACAGCCTCCAGCGCTTATCCATCAAGCGCCGACAGCTATTGATAGCGCAGCAAATGCGCCAGCACCGCACGCGGGTAGATCACATGCTCCTGCGTCAGCACGCGCGCCGCCAGCGTATCGGCCTGGTCGCCCGGCAGCACCGGCACCACGGCCTGGTCCAGGATGGGGCCCACGTCCAGCTCGGCCGTGACCTCGTGCACCGTGCAGCCCGCGAACCTGCAGCCCGCGTCGATGGCGCGCTGGTGCGTGTGCAGCCCGGTGAAGGCCGGCAGCAGCGAGGGGTGGATGTTGACCAGTCGGCCCGCAAAGTGATCGACAAAGCCGGGCGTCAGGATGCGCATGAAGCCCGCAAGCACCACCAGGGCCGGCTCGTAGGCGTCTATGGCCTGGGCCAGGGCGGCGTCGAAGGCCTCGCGGCTGGCGAATGCCTTATGGTCCAGCACTTCGGTGGCAATGCCCTGCTCGCGCGCCAGTGCCAGGCCCTTGGCGTCCGCCTTGTTGCTCAGCACCGCCGCCACGCGGATGCCGTGGCGGCCGGCCCAGTCCTGCTGCTGGGCGGTGCGTACGATGGCGGCCATGTTGGAGCCGCCGCCAGAGATCAAAATCACGATGTTTTTCATGTAGCCCGGATTATCCCGCCATGCCCTTCGACCCACGACAGCGCCCCCTTGCCGCCCCCGAGGCCCGCGTGCTCGCCACGCTGCTGGAAAAGTCCCGCACCGTGCCCGACAGCTACCCGCTCACGCTCAACAGCCTGGTGGCAGGCTGCAACCAGAAGACCAGCCGCGAGCCGGTCATGCAGCTGTCCGACAACGACGTGCTGCAGGCGCTTGACGAGCTGCGCCAGCGAACCCTGGTGCTGGAGATTGGCGGCGCCCGCGTGGCGCGCTGGGAGCACAACTTCGAACGCGGCATCGGCGTGCCCATGCAGGCCGCCGCCCTGCTGGGCCTGTTGCTGCTGCGCGGCCCGCAGACCGCCGCCGAGCTGCGCCTGAACGCCGAGCGCTGGCACCGCTTTGCCGACACCTCCTCGGTCGAGGCCTTCCTCGAAGAGCTGGCCGAGCGCAGCGATGAAAAAGGCGGCCCGCTGGCCACCCTGCTGCCGCGCGCACCCGGTGCGCGCGAGGCGCGCTGGGCGCAGCTGCTGTGTGGCCCGGTCACTATCGAATCAGGAGCTTGTAGCGCAGCGCAGACAAGCGCTGGCGGCCGATTTGATGTTCAATCCGACCGCATGGCGCGGCTCGAGGCCGAAGTCGCCCAGCTCCAGGCCACCGTCGCGCGCCTGTGCGCCGAGCTGGGGGTGTCGCCTGACGGACCGGACACCCCGGCCGGCCATGCTACAACTGCGCGCTGACAAGGAGAGCTCTGATGGACTTGGCATTCACCCCCGAAGAACTGAAATTCCGCGACGAGATCCGCGCCTGGGTCAAGGCAAGCCTGCCGCCCGCCATCGCCGCCAAGGTGCACCAGGCGCAGCTGCTGTCGCGCGATGACATGCAGACCTGGGCCAGGATTCTGGGCAAGAAGGGCTGGCTGGGTTACGGCTGGCCCGCTGAATTTGGCGGCCCCGGCTGGAGCGCCGTGGAAAAGCATTTGTTCGAGGAGGAATGCGCCATGGCCGGCGCGCCGCGCATCGTGCCCTTCGGCCCGGTGATGGTGGCGCCGGTCATCATGGCCTATGGCTCGCCCGAGCAGCAAAGGCGCTTTCTGCCCGGCATCGCCAGCGGCGAGGTCTGGTGGAGCCAGGGCTACAGCGAGCCGGGCTCGGGGTCGGACCTGGCGTCGGTGCGCACCAAGGCCGAACGGCGCGGTGACAAATACATCGTCAACGGCCAGAAGACCTGGACCACGCTGGGCCAGTACGGCGAATGGATGTTCAACCTGGTGCGCACCAGCAACGAGGGCAAGCCGCAAACGGGCATTTCGTTCTTGTTGATCGACATGAAATCGCCGGGCGTCAGCGTGCGCCCCATCAAGCTGCTGGACGGCGAGAGCGAGGTCAACGACGTGTTCTTCGACAACGTCGAGGTGCCTCTTGATAACCTGATCGGCGAGGAAAACAAGGGCTGGACCTACGCCAAGCACCTGCTCAGCCACGAGCGCACCAACATCGCGGATGTGAACCGCGCCAAGCGCGAGCTGGAGCGCTTAAAGCGCATCGCCAAGAACGAAGGCGTGCTCCATGATCAGCGCTTCCGGGACCAGATCGCGCTGCTGGAAGTGGACATCGTGGCGCTGGAGATGCTGGTGCTGCGCGTGCTCTCGGCCGCCAAGTCGGGCCGCAACGCGCTGGACATCGCGGGCCTCCTGAAAATCAAAGGCAGCGAGATCCAGCAGCGCTACACCGAACTGATGATGCTGGCCGCCGGGCCCTATGCCCTGCCCTTCATCCACGAGGCGATGGCCGCCGGCTGGCAGGGCGACCAGGCCGCCAGTGCCGCGCTGCGCGGCTTTCCGGGCGGCGACGTGGCCAACGCCACGCTGGCGCCCAGCTACTTCAACTACCGCAAGACCTCCATCTATGGTGGCTCCAACGAAGTCCAACGCAACATCGTGGCCCAGACCGTCTTGGGTTGAAGCTTTCCTCGCAGGAGATAAAACATGGACTTCGATTTCACCGACGACCAGCAGCAACTGCGCGACGCCGTTGCCAAATGGACTGAAAAGAGCTACGACTTCGAGCGCCGCCGCAAGATCGTCGCCGCCGGCGGCTTCGACCGCGGCGTCTACAACGAACTGGCCGAGCTGGGCCTGACCGGCATCTGCGTGGCCGAGGAGCATGGCGGCCTGGGCATGGGCCCGGTGGAGGCCATGGTGGTGCTGGAGGAACTGGGCCGCGCCATCGTGCTGGAGCCGCTGGCGCAGGCCTTCATCGCCAGCACCGTCATCCAGACCTATGGCGGGGGCGACATCAGAAAAGCTTGGTTGCCCAAGATCGCCAGCGGCGAGGCCCTGGTGGTGCTGGCGCAGCAAGAGCGCAAGGCGCGCTACCGCCTCGATGTTTGCGAGGCAAAAGCGGCAAAGACCGGCTCAAGATACGCGCTGACAGCTCTTAAAAACATTGTGCCGGCGGGCGACCAGGCCGACGCCTTCATCGTGCCGGCGATGCTGGACGGCAAGCTGGCGCTGTTCCTGGCCCCGCGCCCGGCCACGGGCGTGGACACGCGCGGCTACCTGACGCAGGACGAGGCGCGCGCCGCCGATGTGGAGCTGAGCAACGCGCCCGCGCAACTCATCACCACCGATGGCCTGAAGGCGCTGACGCACGCGGTCGACGTCGGCATCGCCTGCGCCTGCGCCGAGGGCGTGGGCGCAATGGACCAGACCCTCAAGCTGACGGTCGACTACATGAACCAGCGCAAGCAGTTCGGCGTCGTGATCGCCAGCTTCCAGGCGCTGCGCCACCGCGTGGCCGACATGAAGATGCAGCTCGAATTGGCGCGCAGCATGAGCTACTACGCCACGCTGAAACTCGGCGCGCCCGAGGCCGACCGGCGCCTGGCGCTGTCGCGCGCCAAGGTGCAGCTCGGCCAGTCGCTGCGCTTTGTCGGCCAGCAGTCGGTGCAGCTGCACGGCGGCATCGGCGTGACCGACGAATACGCCGGCAGCCACTACTTCAAGCGCCTGACGCAGCTGGAGATGACCTGGGGCGACACGCTGCACCACCTGGGCCAGGTGAGCGAGCGCATGCAGGACACGGCCGGCGTGTTCGCCTGAACCGCCCCGCTCACGCGGCCGCGCCGGCCTCGGCCTGCGCCAGCCATTCACGCGGTGACTGGCCGACCCGGGCCGCGAACGCGCGCGACAGCGCCGACGCGCTGGCGTAGCCGAGTTCATCGGCCAGCGCCTTGACTGCCTGGCCTTCGCGCAGCCGGCTTTGCGCCAGCGCGATGCGCCAGTCGCCCAGGTAGTCGGCCGGTGTCTGCCCCACGACGGCGCGGAAGGTGTTGGCAAACGCGGTGCGCGACATGCCGGCCTGCTCGGCCATGCGGGCGAGAGGCCACGGCTCGCCGGGCGCGCGGTGCATGGCGACCAGCGCGCGTGCCAGGCGCGGCTCCGACAGGCCGGTGATCAGCCCTGGGTTCACCCCAGCCTCGCGCGGGTGGTCGAGCAGCCAGCGCAGCAGCAGGATCAGCACCACCTCGAACAGCCGATCGGCCAGCAGCCGCTGGCCGCAGCGCACGCGCTCGGTCTCCGCAAACAGCAGATCGAGCGCTGGCGCCAGCCCATCGACGCGCGCCAGCGGCAGCGCGATCACCGGCGGCAGCGAACGCGCGATCGGGTTGCGCGCGCCGCCGTCAAAGTCCAGCCGCGCGCAGGTGAAATCGCAGCCATCCGCCGGTGCGTTGTGAAAGCGGTGCGTGAGCGGGCCGGGGTAGAGCAGCAACGCCGGCTCGTCCAGGCGCAAGCGTCTGGGCACGCCTTTGGCGCCAGGGTGGCTCACCTCCAGCCGACCGCGGCGCAGCAGGTGCAGGTAGCCATGCCCTTCACAGGCGTCGAAATGGCTCACGCCACACAGCGCGCCGGCGTGGTGAAAACGCGCGCTGAGCCGAAACTGGCCCAGGATGTCCGACAGGCGGTCAACGGGAGGCAGGCGGTGCATTTGAACGAATAGTCATCAATTTTGTACCAACGCAATCTTATCGTACACAAACCGCGCGCACACTGCCCGTCTCCGTTCACTCTTTTGCAGGAGCCGACCATGCGACCGTTCAAAACCACATGCCTGCTTGCCATCGCGCTGGGCGCATTCGCCGGCATCGCGGCAGCTCATGGGCCGGACACGCCCGGAGCGATCACCACCCAGCCTGCCAAGGCCGTCAAGGCACCGTTCGACATCGTGCGCACCAGCATCACCACCGAGGGCAACGTCGCCGTGTTTCGCATGGCCGTCTCGGGCAAGGCAGGCCAGACCCGTCCCGCGCGCACCGGCAAGCTGGCCGGCAGCACGGTGTTTTCGTACGTGTGGCCCACCAACCTCGATCCTGCCGTGGTGGGCTTTGAACCCAAGGCCGGCATCTTGGCGCTGGCCGTGACGGCGCACCCCGACTTCGACGATACGCCGCTGTTCGACGAGAACGGCGACGGCAACCCCGCCAACGATGGCAACGTCTGGCACTCGCACTGGGTGGTGCTGCAACCGGACGCGGCCTGCGGCAAGGATTCGCTCAAGGTGGTGGACATCCCCGAGGGCGCCAAACCGCGCCTGCCCAAGACCTGGCCCGGCCTGCCGATCCTGATCGACAGCCCCGGATGGAGTCCCGCGTTCAAGCGCCACGCCGTCGAGGTGCGGGTGCCGTTCGACGACATCGGCGTGGTCGAAAGCGGCGGCTTCGACGGCGTCACTGCAGCGCTGCGCGTGAATGCCAGCGTGCACAGCCCGCTGCTGTGCGTGGTCAACGTGTTCAAGGTGGCGTCAGGCAACCTGTCGCTGCCGGGCAAGGTGACGCGGCAGGAGCGCTGACGCGGCGCCGCCGGGGCGCCTTCAGCGGCGATCGGCGTGCTGATCGGCCCGACGCTGGCCGGCTGGCTGGTGGAAGTGGCGTCCTGGCACTGGATTTTTTTGATCAGCCTGCCGGTCGGCCTGGAGGGATTGTTTGCCGTGCAGCGCTTCATCCCCAACTTTCGCACGGCCGACGCCGGGCGGTTCGACACGGGCGGCTACGCGCTGCTGGTGGTGGTGGCCATGGTGGCCACCTCGCTGGCGCTGGACGGGCTGTCGGGCCTGGACTGGGCGCACGCGCTGCTGGTGCTTTTGATGATGCTGGGCCTGGCCGCGCTGGCCGCCAACTGGTTGCACGCGCTGCGCAGCCCGGCGCCCATCTTCGCGCCGGTGCTGTTTGCGGTGCAAAGCTTTCGCGTGGGCCTGCTGGGCAAACTGTTCGCGCGCATGGGCTCGGCGGCGATCTTCTGGCAGCTGCGCCCGGACGAGCCGCGCGATGTGCCGGCTGCTGCGGTGGCGGACGTGGCCTGACGGCCCCGTCAACCCGCCAGCTGGCCCAGCAGCGCCTCGAACTGCGCCGGCGACGACGCGCTGTTGTCGTACAGCAGCAGTTCGGGATAGTCGGCTGCGGTCGGCATGAACAGGCGCGTGCGATAGGCGTCCCAGTGCGCCAGCTTCCAGGCGTCGTTGGGGTTGCCGCGCGCGGTGATGCGCCGGCGCGCCTCGGCCTCGTCCAGGTGCACCCAGACGATGCGCACCGCCACGTCGCCCGCCACGCCCAGCCAGGCACGGTCGGCCAGCTGGTGGGCACGCACCTCACGCGACAGCGGCCCCACAACGACGCAGCTCACGCCCAGCGCCAGGTTCTCGCGCGCGGTTTTCAGCAGGCCACCGTATTCGGGCGCGCGCAGGTGTTGCAGGTACAGGGGGCTGTCGCGGTCGTTGGCATCGCCCGTCAGCACGCCCATTACGGCGCTGCTGTAGTCGCCGTACAGCGTGTCCTTGTCCAGCAGGCAAAACGATTCGCCGGTGCGCTGGCGCAACGCGGTCAGCGCGTGCTGGGCCAGCGTGGTCTTGCCGGTGCCGGCGTGGCCGCAAAAGAAGATCAGGCGGGGCATGCGGCAAGCATAGCCGCAGCGGGGCAAACCGTCGTCAGGCATGCAGCCGCGAATTGCGCGGCAAATGCGCCATCAAAAACTCCATCTGGTCGGCCAGGATGCGGCGGTTGCGCAGGATGAAATCTTCCCACAGGCTGGGCACGTAGGGCGCGTACAACAGGGGCATGCGCGCCTGCTCGGGCGTACGCGGGCCCTTGCGGTGGTTGCAGGAGCGGCAGGCGGTGACCACGTTCATCCAGTGGTCGGCGCCCCGGCTGGCGTAGGGCACGATGTGCTCGCGCGTCAGCTCATGTTCATCGAAAAGCCCGCCGCAGTAGGCGCAGATATTGCGGTCGCGCGCAAACAGCTTGTTGTTGGTGAGGCTGGGGCGCAGGTCGAAGGGGTTGATGTTGGGCACGCCGCGCGTGCCTATGATGCTGCTGACCGCAATCTGCGACTGCTCGCCCGTGATGGCGTTGTGACCGCCGCGAAACAGCGCCACCTGGGCGCCGATTTCCCAGCGCACCTCGCCCGCGGCGTAATGCGTGACCGCCTGCTCCAGCGATATCCACGATTGCGGCAGCCCTTGGGCCGACAGCTTCAAGACCTTCACCACCTGCCTCCTGTCTCTGTGCACAAGAATCGGAACGTTGACGTCTCGCCGGCCGCATGTGTATTCACGCGACCGCTGGCGCACAATATACTCTTTTCGTGACAAACAGGCGTCAAGTGCTTGATGGACTTGCGCCAAAAGCTATCAAAAGAAAAGCACTGCGATGAAGATCTTCCGCGGCTTCCATCATCCTGATGTGGCGCCAGCCTGTGCCCTCACGATTGGCAATTTCGACGGGGTGCACCGGGGCCACCAGGCCATGCTGGCGCTGCTCAACAGCGAGGCCCAGCACCGCGGGGTGGCCAGCTGCGTGCTGACCTTCGAGCCGCACCCGCGCGACTATTTCGCCGCGCTGCACCGGCGCCCCGAGCTGGCCCCCGCGCGCATAGGCACGCTGCGCGACAAGCTGGCCGAGCTCGCGCGCTGCGGCGTGCAGCAGACCATCGTGCTGCCGTTCAACGAGCGGCTTGCCAGCCAGTCGGCAGAGGCCTTCATCGAGGACGTGGTGGTGCGCGGCCTGGGCGCACGCTACCTGCTGGTGGGCGACGACTTCCGCTTCGGCCGTCAGCGCACGGGCGATTACGCCATGCTGGACGCCGCCGGCCCCGTGCATGGCTTTGAGGTGGCGCGCATGAACAGCTACGAGGTGCACGGCCTGCGGGTCTCCAGCACCGCCGTGCGCGAGGCCCTGGCCGCCGGCCGCATGCAGGACGCGGCGCGCCTGCTGGGCCGGCCCTACACCATATCGGGCCATGTGGTGCACGGCCGCAAGCTGGGGCGCCAGCTCGGCCGATCGGCCGCCAGCGGCCCGGAGCAGGACGGCTTTCGCACGCTCAACCTGCGCTTTGCGCATTGGAAGCCGGCCGCCAGCGGCATCTTCGCCGTGCTGGTGCATGGCCTGCATGACGAGCCCCTGCCCGGCGTCGCCAACCTGGGGGTGCGCCCCTCGCTCGACCCGCGGGATGTCAACGGCGGCCGGGTGCTGCTGGAGGCGCACTGCCTCACCTGGCCCGCCCACCTGGGCGCCGAGGGGGCCTACGGTAAAATCGTGCGCGTGGAACTGCTGCACAAACTGCATGACGAGCTGAAGTACGACAGCCTTGACGCCCTCACGGCCGGCATCGCCAAGGACTGCGATGACGCGCGCGCCTTCTTCGCATCCAGCCACGCCGAAACCCGTCGCCAGACCACGCGCGACCGAATTTGACGGGGCCCCCTTCGCCCCTCGCTCTCCCAGACTCTCTTCCGGGCCCTGGCGCCCGGAACGCCCATGATTTGAAGGTTTCCCCATGTCCGACAACAAACCCGCCAAGCCCGAAGCGTCCGCCTACCGCGCCACGCTGAACATGCCCGACACGCCGTTCCCCATGCGTGGCGACTTGCCCAAACGCGAACCGCAATGGGCCAAGGACTGGGACGAGCAGGGCGTGTACAAGAAGCTGCGCGCCGCGCGCACCGGTCATCCGAAGTTCATCCTGCACGACGGCCCGCCCTATGCCAATGGCCAGATCCACATCGGCCACGCGATGAACAAAATCCTCAAGGACATGATCGTCAAAAGCCGCCAGCTGGAGGGTTTTGACGCGCTCTACACGCCGGGCTGGGACTGCCACGGCCTGCCGATCGAGAACGCGATTGAAAAAAAGCACGGCCGCAACCTGCCGCGCGACGAGATGCAGGCCAAGGGCCGCGCCTTTGCCACCGAGCAGATCGCGCAGCAGATGGCCGACTTCCAGCGCCTGGGCGTGCTCGGCGAATGGGACAACCCCTACAAGACCATGAACTTTGCCAGCGAGGCGCACCAGATGCGCGCCTTGAAGAAGGTCATGGAGCGCGGCTTCGTCTACCGGGGCTTGAAGCCCGTGTACTGGTGCTTCGACTGCGCAAGCTCGCTGGCCGAGTTCGAGATCGAATACCAGGACAAGCAGAGCCAGACGCTGGACGTCATGTTCCCGGCCGCCGACCCGGCGCGCCTGGCCGCGGCCTTTGGCCTGCCTGCGCTCGCCAAGGACGCCTTCATCGTCATCTGGACCACCACCGCCTGGACGATTCCCGCCAACCAGGCGCTCAACGTCAACCCCGAGCTGGAATACAGCCTGGTCGATACCGAGCGCGGCCTGGTCATCGTCGCCAGCGCGCTGGTGGAGAAATGCCTGGAGCGCTGGAAGCTGCAAGGCCAGGTCGTCGCCACCGCCCTGGGGCAGAAGCTGGACCTGATGCCCTTCAGGCACCCCCTGGCCCATGTGGACAAGGCCTTTGACCGCATCTCGCCCGTCTATCTGGCCGACTACGCCACGGCCGAGGACGGCACCGGCATCGTGCACAGCGCGCCGGCCTATGGCGTGGACGACTTCAACTCCTGCGTGGCCCATGGCCTCCAATACGAGGACATCCTGAACCCCGTGCAGGGCAACGGCGTCTATGCGCCGGAGTTGGGCATGTTCGGCGGCCAGCATATCTGGAAGGCCGTGCCGGTCATCATCGACGCGCTCAAGGTCGCGGGCCGCCTGCTCGACTCGGTCACCATCACGCACAGCTACCCGCATTGCTGGCGCCACAAGTCGCCCGTGATCTATCGCGCCGCCGCCCAGTGGTTCGTGCGCATGGACGAGGGCGAGGGTGTATTCACCGACCCGGAACAAAAACCCGCGCAAACCCTGCGCCAGATTGCGCTGGCAGCTATCGAAAAAACCAGCTTCTATCCCGAAAACGGCAAGGCTCGGTTGCGCGACATGATCGCCGGCCGGCCCGACTGGTGCATCTCGCGCCAGCGCAGCTGGGGTGTGCCCCTGCCCTTCTTCCTGCATGTGGACAGCGGCGCGCTGCACCCGCGCACCATGGAGATCATCGACCAGGCAGCCGCGATCGTTGACCAGGGCGGCATCGAGGCCTGGAGCCGCGTGACGGCGGAAGAAATCCTGGGTGCCGAGGACGCCAAGAACTACACCAAGAGCACCGACATCCTCGAAGTCTGGTTCGACTCCGGCAGTACCTTCTGGCATGTGCTGCGCGGCACGCACGCCGGCATGCACCATGACGAGGGCCCCGAGGCCGACCTGTACCTGGAAGGCCACGACCAGCACCGCGGCTGGTTCCATTCATCGCTGCTGCTGGCCAGCGCCATCTTCGGCCGCGCGCCCTACCGGGGCCTCTTGACGCACGGCTTCACCGTCGATGGCCAGGGCAAGAAGATGAGCAAGTCGCTCGGCAACACCGTCTCGCCGCAAGAAGTCAGCAGCAAGCTGGGCGCCGAGATCATCCGCCTGTGGTGCGCGTCCACCGACTATTCGGGAGACCTGGCGATCGACGACAAGATCCTGGCCCGCGTGGTCGACGCCTACCGCCGCATCCGCAACACGCTGCGCTTTCTGCTGGCCAACGTGAGCGACTTCGACCCGGCCAAAGACGCCGTGCCGTTTGCCGAGATGCTGGAGATAGACCGCTACGCCCTCACGCGCGCGGCCGAGCTGCAGCAGGACATCCTGGCGCATTACAAGGTCTACGAGTTCCACCCCGTGGTCGCCAAGCTGCAGCTGTACTGCTCGGAAGACCTGGGCGGCTTCTACCTCGACGTGCTCAAGGACCGCCTCTACACCACCGCTGCCAAATCCCAAGCGCGGCGCAGCGCGCAGACGGCGCTCTACCAGATCACGCACGCCATGCTGCGCTGGATGGCGCCCTTCCTGTCCTTCACGGCCGAGGAAGCCTGGAAGCTCTTCGGCCAGTCCGACTCCATCTACCTGGAGACCTACCAGAGCATTCCCGCCGCCGACGAGGCCCTGCTGGCCAAGTGGGAGCGCCTGCGCCAGATCCGCGACGCGGTGAACAAGGAGATCGAGAACGTGCGCACCGCCGGCACCGTGGGCTCGTCGCTGCAGGCCGTGGTCACGCTCACGGCAGCGCCCGAAGACCATGCGCTGCTGCAAAGCCTGGGGGATGACCTGAAGTTCGTGTTCATAGTCTCCACTATCAATTTGGTAGCTGGTGACGCGCTACAGATCAGCGTCAGCGCCAGTTCTGACCAAAAGTGCGAGCGCTGCTGGCATTACCGCGCCGACGTGGGCAGCAACAGCGCACACCCCACGCTGTGCGCACGCTGCGACAGCAATCTGCACGGTGCCGGCGAACACCGGGCACACGCCTGATGGCGCGCGCCGGAAAAGGCGGCGGCGCCAGCCTGTGGCCCTGGCTGGCCTGGGCGGTGCTGCTCATCATCGCCGACCAGTTCACCAAGACGCTGATCCTGGGCTACTACCGCCTGGGTGACGCTACGTTCGTCACGAGCTTCTTCAACGTCGTGCGCGCGCACAACACGGGCGCGGCCTTCTCCTTCCTGGCCGACGCCGGGGGCTGGCAGCGCTGGCTGTTCACGGGCATCGCCGTGGTGGTGGCGGCCTTCATCCTGTGGCAGCTGCGCGCGCATCCAGGGCAAAGGCTGTTCAGCTTCGCGCTGTCCTCCATCCTGGGCGGCGCCATCGGCAACGTGGTGGACCGTCTGCAGCATGGCTATGTGGTGGACTTTCTGGACTTTCACCTGCGCGGCTGGCATTTCCCGGCCTTCAACGTGGCCGACTGCGCCATCACCGTGGGCGCGGCCTGCCTGATCCTCGACGAGCTGCTGCGCGTGCGCAAGACGGGCTGAGGGACGAGGTCACTTCAGACCCGTCCAAGCACCGGCATCAGCGCCCCGTGAATGGCGCGCGCGCCGTCCGACGCCAGGAAGCCGATCACCTCGGCCAGCGCCGCCGGCGCGACCCAGCGCGTGGGGTCGGCGTCCGGCATGGCGGCGCGGTTGGCGGGCGTGTCCAGCGTCGAGGGCAGCACGCAATTGACATTGATGCCCTGGTCGCGCAGCTCGGCCGACATCGCCTCGGTCAGGCGCATCAGCGCACTCTTGGACGCGCCGTAGGCGCCCATGCCGGCCGCCCCCTTGAGCGCGCCCGCGGCGCCCACGGTGATGATGCGGCCCGCGCCCTGCCGGACCATCTGCGGCACGACCGCGGCGGCCACGTGGATCAGGCTGCGCGCATTCAGGTCCATCATCAGGTCCCAGGCGCCGGCCGGCGTTTCGTGCACCGGCTCGCCCATGTGAAAGCCGCC
>JAFEDY010000049.1:50291-52596 GCA_018241405.1 Pseudomonadota bacterium
CACCTGGTCGCGGTCGAGCAGATCGACCTCGATCAACTGGGCATTGGGCAGGCTGCCATAGTGGCGCTGCAGCGCCGCCGCATCACGGTCGAGCAGCAATAGCTGCGCGCCCAGGCCCTGGAAATGCGCCACCACGGCGGCGCCCAACTGGCCGGCGGCGCCGGAAATGACGACGGTCTGCGAGGAAATACTCATCTAGGTGCTCCTTGCCGTTTGGCGGCGTGAATCGCCTCGGGCGTTGATTTCAGCCCGTAGTTTGCAGCAGATTCTTGCCGCACTGCCTTTCCTGCGCGGACAAGCCGGCAGCCCAAGTCAAGTCCCGGGTTAACCCGATAGGACCGCATGTCATCGCGGCGTCATACTGGCGCGGTGCAATGAAATCGTTTTCATCGCGCCATGCCCAAGGAATCTCTGAACATCCACAACGTTGCTGCGCACGCCGGCGTGTCGGCCGCGACCGTGTCGCGGGCCTTCAATTTCCCCGACAAGGTGGCACCCGCCACGCGCGCGCTGGTGGCCCGCGCGGCGCACGAGCTCGGCTACCAGCCCAACGCCAGCGCCCGCACGCTGCGCACCCAGCGCAGCCGCGTGCTCGGCGTGGTGCTGCCCACGCTGCTCAACCCGGTCTTTGCCGAATGCCTGCAGGGCATCGCCCTGGCGGCGGCCCAGAGCGGCTACGCCATCGTGCCGGTCATGACGCGCTACGAGGACGCGCAGGAGCGCCAGGCGGTCGCGCAGCTGCTGGCCGCCAACGTGGACGGCATGATCCTGGCCGTATCCAACCCCGCCGAGTCGCGGGCGCTTGAGCGCCTGCGTGGCGCGGGCCTGCCCTATGTGCTGGCCTACAACGCCCACCCCGAGCACCCCTGCATCTCGGTCGATGGCGAGGCCGCGGCGGCCGAGGTGGTGGCGCGGCTCGCGGCCCTGGGCCACACGCGCATCGCCATGGTCAGCGGCACGCTGGCGGCCTCCGACCGGGCGCAGCAGCGCTACCGCGGCTATCTGCGCGGCATGGCGGCGGCGGTGCTCGACGCCCCCGCCCTGGTCGAGGTGCCCTTCGTCGCCAGCGCCGTCGATGCGCTGTCGCGCTACCTGCGCGCTCCTGGTCGACCCACGGCCCTGTTCTGCTCCAACGACCTGCTGGCCATACGCGGCATACGCGCCGCGCACCTGACGGGGCTGGCCGTGCCGCGGGATCTGGCCGTGATCGGCTTTGACGGCATCGCCATCGGCCAGGATCTGACCCCGGCGCTGAGCACCATCGCCCAGCCCAGCCACGACATGGGGCGCCAGGCGGTGGAGCTGCTCGTGCACGCCATTGCCCGAGGCCATGCCCCCACAGCCGGCGACAGCCTGTGCCTGCCCTACCGCTTTTATGACGGTGAGTCCTGCGGCCCGAACGCCCTTGCCCCCCATCCGCCCTGCCCTGTCCCAACCCAAGGAGAAACCCCATGACCCCGAACTTGCAACGCCTGGCCCGCACAGTCGTGCTGGCAGCCGCTGGCCTGGCAGCCACCGGCAGCTGGGCGCAGACCGCCATCTGCTACAACTGCCCGACCGAATGGGCCGACTGGGGAACGCAGCTGCGCGCCATCAAGGCCAAGACCGGCATCACGGTGCCGGCGGACAACAAGAACTCGGGCCAGGCACTGGCCCAGCTGGTGGCCGAGAAGGCCAGCCCCGTCGCCGACGTGACCTATCTGGGCGTGACCTTCGCCATCCAGGCGCAGAAGGACGGCGTCGTCGCCCCCTACCAGCCCGCGCACTGGAAGGACATTCCCGACGGCATGAAGGACCCGGCCGGCCACTGGTTCAGCATCCACTCGGGCACGCTGGGCTTCATGGTCAACGTGGATGCGCTCAAGGGCAAACCGGTCCCCAAATCCTGGGCCGACCTGCTCAAACCCGACTACAAGGGCCTGGTCGGCTATCTGGATCCGGCCTCGGCCTTCGTCGGCTATGTCGGTGCGGTCGCGGTCAACGGCGCGCGCGGCGGCACGCTGGCCGACTTCGCGCCGGCCATTGACTACTTCAAGGCACTGCAAAAGAACGAGCCCATCGTGCCCAAGCAGACCTCGTATGCGCGCGTGCTCTCGGGCGAAATCGCCATCCTGCTGGACTATGACTTCAACGCCTACCGCGCCAAGTACAAGGACGGCGCCAACGTGCAGTTCGTCATCCCGTCCGAGGGCACGGTGGTCGTGCCCTATGTGATGAGCCTGGTGAACAAGGCGCCCCACCCGGCAGAAGCCAGGAAGGTGCTGGACTTCGTACTTTCCGACGAGGGCCAGGCGATCTGGGCCAA
>JAFEDY010000004.1:0-661 GCA_018241405.1 Pseudomonadota bacterium
GGCAGGCGCAGCAGGCGCCGGTCGCGCGCCACCAGGGCGGTGACTTCGCTGGCGCTGCCGGCGTACAGGGGCAGCTCGTCGAGTTTCAACAGGCGCCAGGCCTGGCCCAGCGCCTCCACGCCCAGCCATTCGTCGCCGGCCATGAAGCCCGCGGTCTCGGCAGCGCCGCCGTGCAGTACGGCCTTGATCTGCAGACCGCCGTTCTCGGCCACGCGCAGGCCCAGGCGCTGGGCGATCTGCGCGGGCTCGGCCTTGAGGGTGATGCCGTGCGCGGCGAGCAGCTCGGCCAGGGGCAGGTCCGCCGTGCCATGCACCCATTGGGCGATCTCGGCCGACCAGTCGCGGCCCGAGAGTTCCTGCAGCACCTCCAGCACATCGGCCTCGGCCATGGGGCCGCCGCCCGTGCGCTGCCACAGCGCGCGCATCACGTCGTCCAGCGCGGTGCGGCCCTCGCGGCGCAGCGCCAGGTCCAGGCACAGGGCGACGAGCGAGCCTTTGGTGTAGTAGCTCACGGTGCTGTTGGGCGTGTTCTCGTCCTGGCGGTAGTACTTGATCCAGGCGTCGAAGCTGGCCTGCGCCACCGACTGCACCAGGCGCCCCGGCGTCTGCAGCACCTGGTTGATGGCCTTGGTCAGCAGCCGGAGGTAGCCGGCGTGGTCGA
>JAFEDY010000004.1:799-1717 GCA_018241405.1 Pseudomonadota bacterium
GATGTCCTTGTCGCTCTGGCCCAGGCGCGGCAGGTCGCGGCGGCTGCAGATCAGGGCCGTGCTGTTGCGGTGCTCCAGGCCGCCGTAGCCGTCATTCACGGCATTGAGCATGAAGAGATAGTTGTCGAAGGGCGGCCGCGCGTCGCCATGCCAGAAGCGGATGGCCTCCTCGCAAATGCGCTGCGCGTCGCGCGCCAGGCGCTCGCCGTCGAACGATGGCGCGGCGCCCGCCACCACCAGGCGGTGGGGCACGCCGCAGGCGGTGAACTGCGTGCTCCACAGCGGGCCCATTTCCACCGGGCAGTCGGCCAGCTCGTCGTAGTCACGCGCGCGGTAGCGGCCGAAGCCTGCGGCGTCCACCTCGTCGGCCGGCAGGCCCGTGGCCAGCGTCCAGCCGGTCAGGCCCTCGGGCGGTAGCACGTCAAGGCCATGGGCCGCACCCTCCTGGCCATGCACGCGCAGGCACAGGCTGGTGGCGTTGAAGAAGCCGCGCGTGGCGTCCAGCCAGGCCGTGCGCACCGAGTTGTCGTAGGCCGCGACCTCGTAGCTCAGCACCAGGGGCGTGCCGCTCTGGCACGCGGCCTGCCAGCGGTGCTTGTCCAACTGCGTGAGCGCGACTTCACTGTCGCCCTGGCGCGCCCGCAGCGACTGCAGGTTCTTGGAGAACTCGCGCACCAGGTAGCTGCCGGGTATCCACACGGGCAGCGATAGTTCCTGCGGCGCGGCGGGCGCCGCGACGGTGAGCGTGACCCGGTACAGGTGGGCGTGGTACGCGCCGAGGTCGATGCGGTAGTGGATGGGCGGCGTGGCGGCTGTGCTGGAAGACATGGGAGGCTGGCGGCTGTGTCAAAGAAATAGCTGTCCGCGCTTGCCATTCCTTGGTTTTAGATGAGAAGTACCTGAAACCATTGAGTGACA
>JAFEDY010000004.1:1762-2148 GCA_018241405.1 Pseudomonadota bacterium
ATGGCGCCGGGCACGCGCGAGCCGTCGGCAAAGATCAGCGTGGGCGTGCCGGTGATCTTGTGCTTGCGCCCCAAGGCCAGGTTGCGCTGCAGCGCGGCCGTGTCGCAGCTGGCGGCGGCGGGGGTCTTGTCGCGCAGCATATGGTCTTGCCAGGCGCCGGCGCGGTCCTTGGCGCACCAGATATTGCGCGACTTCTCGGCCGAATCCGGGCTCAGGATGGGGTAGAGGAACAGGTACACGGTCACGTTGTCCACGTTCTGCATGTCTTTCTCGAAGCGCTTGCAGTAGCCGCAGTTCGGGTCCTCGAACACGGCCAGCTTGCGCTCGCCCTTGCCGTGCACGATGGTGAAGGCGTCCTGCAGCGGCAGGGCCTTGAAGTCCACGGC
>JAFEDY010000004.1:2265-2421 GCA_018241405.1 Pseudomonadota bacterium
TGCAGCTGCGGGATGCGCTCGGCCAGGGTCTTGCGTATCGTCGCCTCTTGCGCCGATACGTTCAGGCCCAGGCACAGAGTGGCGGCGGCCAGCAGGGCGGGGAGAAGTTTCATTGCGTCGTTCCGTTCTTTCATTTCCGAATGTGTTGGTCGGCGG
>JAFEDY010000004.1:2489-22738 GCA_018241405.1 Pseudomonadota bacterium
GCCAGCGCGCCCTCGCGCCGGGTAAACAGCTGCTGCAGGCCGTCCATGGCCATGCCCATGGGCAGCAGCGCGGCCTTGCGTTCGCGCTCGTAGCTGCGCAGCAGGCGCATATCACCCACGCCGCGCCACAGGGCGCGCTCGTGCAGCACCCGCGCCAGCGCGCGCGCATCGCCCAGGCCCAGATTCAGGCCCTGGCCCGCCAGCGGGTGCACGTTGTGCGCCGCGTCGCCGGCCAGCGCCCAGCTTTGGTTGCGTTGCCCGGGCAGTTGCCCGCACCAATGGCGTGCCTGCGCCTGCTGCAGCGGCCAGCTGGCGCGCGGGCCCAGCGCCTGCAGCGCGCCCAGGCTGTCGTGGCTGGCTGCGCGCAGCTGCTGCGTAAAGTCTTCGTCGCTGGCCTGCAGCCAATGTGCGGCCTGCTCCTGGGGAACAGACCACACCACGGCCACGGAGTTCCCCTGGGCGCCAGCTAGCGGCAGAAAGGCCAGGATGCTGCCGTCGGGCGCAAACCACTGACGTGCCACCTGGCCGTGGGGGCGCTCGCAGGTCAGGCGCGTGGCGATGGCGTGCTGGGCGTAGGGGGTGATGTCGAACTCCACGCCGAACTCGGCGCGCGTGCGGCTGGCGCGGCCCTCGCAGACCACGGTGAGCGGCGCGGCCACGGGCTCGGTCAGCGGCTCCACGAGGGGCTGGAAGCGCACGGCATCAGCCAAGCGTGCCTCCAGTGCGGGCACATCCACGATCCAGGTCAGTGCGTCGCAGCCCTGCTGGGCCGCATCAAAGCGCACCATGCCGTCCTGGTCGGCCTGCACCTGCATCTGCAGCACGGGCGTGGCGTACTGTGCGTCGGGCCAGCCGCGCACGGATTCGAGCAGCGCGCGCGATGCGGCATTGAGCGCGTAGGCGCGCACGTCGTCCGTCGCCGGCTGCGTGCCCGCGGGCGGCGCGACCAGGGCCACGCGCAGGCGCTCGCGCGCCAGCAAAAGTGCCAGGGTGCGGCCCACAATGCCCGCACCACGGATACATATGTCAAAAGTCTGCGCCATGGCGCGGATTGTAGGAGCCGCGCCCCCGGCCCCGCCGCGGCCAGGGTCGGCGTGCCGGGTGTGGCGGCGACCGTCCTTGTGGGGCATGGATTTCCCTGATCTCTTAAAATGGCCGGTTTGTCTCCCGTACCTACGAAAGCCCTGCCATGAGCCTGCAATGCGGCATCGTGGGCCTGCCCAATGTGGGCAAGTCCACCCTCTTCAACGCCTTGACCAAGGCCGGCATCGCCGCCGAGAACTACCCCTTCTGCACCATCGAGCCCAACACCGGCGTGGTCGAGGTGCCCGACCCGCGCTTGGGCGCGCTGGCCGAGGTCGTCAAGCCCGAGCGCACCGTGCCCGCCATCGTCGAGTTCGTGGACATCGCGGGCCTGGTGGCCGGCGCGAGCAAGGGCGAGGGCCTGGGCAACCAGTTCCTCGCGCATATCCGCGAGACCGACGCCATCGTCAACGTGGTGCGCTGCTTTGAAGACCCGAACGTGATCCACGTCGCGGGCAAGGTCGATCCGATCTCCGACATCGAGGTCATTCAGACCGAGCTGTGCCTGGCCGACCTGGCCACCGTCGAGAAGGCGCTCAACCGCTACAGCAAGGCCGCCAAGAGCGGCAACGACAAAGAGGCGGCCAAGCTCGTTGCATTGCTCACGCCCATCCAGGCCGTGCTCAACGAAGGCAAGCCCGCGCGCAACGTGCCCGTATCCAAGGAAGACGCGCCGCTGCTCAAGCAGTTCTGCCTGATCACGGCCAAGCCCGCGATGTTCGTGGGCAACGTGGCCGAGGACGGCTTCGAGAACAACCCGCTGCTCGACAAGCTCAAGGAATACGCTGCCGCGCAGAACGCGCCCGTGGTCGCTATCTGCGCAAAAATAGAGGCCGAAATGGCCGAGATGAGCGACGAAGACCGCGACATGTTCCTCGCCGAGATGGGCCAGGACGAGCCGGGCCTGAACCGCCTGATCCGCGCCGGCTTCAAGCTGCTGGGCCTGCAGACCTACTTCACCGCCGGCGTCAAGGAAGTGCGCGCCTGGACCATCCACCAGGGCGACACCGCGCCCCAGGCCGCGGGCGTGATCCACGGCGACTTCGAGCGCGGCTTCATCCGCGCGCAGACCATCGCGTTTGACGACTTCATCCAGTACAAGGGTGAGCAGGGCGCCAAGGACGCGGGCAAGATGCGCGCCGAGGGCAAGGAATATGTCGTCAAGGATGGCGACGTGATGAACTTCCTGTTCAACGTCTAGCCTTTTCCCTTGAATGGACGGGCGATCTTCCCGCCCGTTCTATCGCCATGCACCCAGGCATCCTCTACGCCACCCTGGCCTACATCGCCTGGGGCCTGTTCCCGCTGTATTTCCAGCTGTTCAAGGCCGTGTCGCCGGTGGAGATCATTGCGCATCGCACGCTGTGGTCGCTGGTATTTCTGGCCGGCGTGCTGGTCTGGCGGCGCCAGCTGGCCTGGCTGCGGCCGCTCTTGCGCCAGCCGCGCGTGCTGGGGGTGTTTGCGCTGTCGGCGCTGCTGCTGGCGGGCAACTGGCTGGTCTACGTGTGGGCCGTGACCAATGGGCAGGTGTTGGAATCGAGCCTGGGCTACTTCATGCTGCCCCTGGTGAGCGTGGCCCTGGGCACGGTGTTCCTGCACGAGCGGCCCCGGCCCGGCCAGTGGCTGGCGGTGGCCATTGCCGCGGCGGGCGTGGCCTGGCTGACCTGGCAGACCGGGCACCTGCCCTGGGCGGCTTTGGCGCTGGCGCTGACCTTCGGTTTCTACGGCCTGCTGCGCAAGACGGCGCCGCTGGGCGCGCTCGAAGGCCTGTCGCTGGAGACGGCGCTGTTGTTGCCGCTCGCCCTGGCCTACCTGGCCTGGACGGGCAAGACCGGCCACGCCGCCTGGACCCATGCCGGCCCGGGCCTGCTGGCCAGCCTGCTGGCCGTGGGTCCCATCACGGCCGTGCCGCTGCTGCTGTTTGCCGCAGGCGCGCGGCGCATTCCGCTGGCCACGCTGGGGCTGCTGCAATACATCTCGCCCATGCTGCAGTTCGTGCTGGGCGTGTGGCTGCTGGGTGAGACGGCGTCGCCAGCGCGCCTGGTGGGTTTTGGGCTGATCTGGGCGGCGCTGCTGTGCTACACGGCCGAGGGCCTGTGGCAGCAGCGCGTGGCGAAATCTGCTTCTAAAGAAAATATGCCGCTAGCGCCCTAGGGGTGGGCGCTAGCAGCTATTGAATCAAGAGCGAAGAAAGGGCAGCGGCACATCGGCCGGAATCGGGCATGCATAGGGCTTGCCCTGGCGCCGCTCCAGCAGCTCGGCCTTGGCCTGGGCGATGAGCTCGGGCCGCTGCAGCAGATCGATGGCCGTGCCTGCGAGCACGCGCGCCGCGCGCACCATGCCGGCGTGCGCCAGGCTGGACTGGCCCTGCGACACCATCTGCCACGAATGCATGGGCGTGCCGAAGGCGTAGCAGGCCACCCAGGCCTGGGCCGTGGGCGTGACCCAGCTCACGTCGGCCACGTCGGTGGAGCCGAACAGGATGTCGCTCGCCTGCGGATCGTAGGGCGCCACGCCCTCGAACACCTTGGGCACCTTGCCGCGCAGCACGCTGGCCAGCGGGCGGCTGACGGCGTCGATCTCGTCGGCGCTCAGCGTGGCCTGGAAGTCCCCGGCCTTGGCCTGCGTGCCGGTATCCACCGTGAGCGCGCCCTCGGCCAGCAGCCGGGCGTGCAGCACCTGGTTCAAGGTGGTGTTTTGCAGCAGGTTGGAGCAGGCCTTGTCGAACACGACCTCGACCCTGCAGTCGGTCATCAGCGCGGCGCCGCGGGCCACGTTCTGCACGCGCTGGTACAGGTCGGCGGCCTCGTCGTTGCGCGCCGCGCGTATCAGGTACAGCACCTCGGCGCGCGCCTGCACCACATTGGGCGACAGGCCGCCCGTGTCGGTGACGGCGTAGTGCACGCGCGCGGAAGGCGGCATGTGCTCGCGCAGGTAGTTCACGCCCACGTTCATGAGCTCGACCGCGTCCAGCGCGCTGCGCCCCAGGTGCGGCGAATGCGCGGCGTGCGAGGCCTTGCCGTGGAAGATGAACTTGGCCTGGATGTTGGCCAGCGTGGTCTGGCTGAACACGCCGGTGAAGCTGGCCGGGTGCCAGGTCAGGGCCACGTCCACGTCGTCGAACACGCCGGCGCGCGCCATGAAGGTCTTGCCCGATCCGCCCTCCTCGGCCGGGCAGCCGTAGTAGCGCACGCGTGCCTGGCCGCCGCTGGCCAGCAGATGCGCCTGCAGCGCAATGGCGGCAAAGTGCGCCGAGGTGCCCAGCAGATGGTGGCCGCAGCCATGGCCGGCCAGGCCCGGGCTATCGACCGAGGGCGTGCACACCAGGGCGCCGCTTTGCTGGTTCAGGCCCGAGAGTGCGTCGTATTCGCCCAGGAAGGCGATCACCGGGCCAGAGTCGCCCCACTCGGCCATGAAGGCCGTGGGGATGCCGGCCACGTCACGCGTGATGCGAAAGCCCGAGCCGGCCAGCGCGTCCATGTGCAGCTGGGCCGATGCCGTCTCGGCGTAGCGCAGCTCGGCCAGCGACCAGATCTGGTCGGCCAGGGCCGTCATGCGCGGCGTTTCGCGCGTGAAGAAGTCTTGCAGTTGTTCCATGGGGGCCTCCCGCTTATTCGGGCTTGACGCCGAGCTTGTCCAGCAGCGCCTTGTTGCGCTGCGACTCGCTGGCGATCTGGGCCGGGAACTGGCTCTGGTCCATGTCGCTGGCATTGGCGCCCACGGTCTTGAGGCGCTTTTGCACGTCGGGCAGATGGGCGGCCTTGACGGCGGCCTCCTGCAGGCGCTGGATGATGGGCGCGGGCGTGCCCTTGGGCGCGACGATGCCGAACCAGCTGATGCCCAGCTGGTTCAGGTCGTTGTAGCCCAGTTCCTTGAAGGTGGGCACGTTGGGCAGCTCGGGCGAGCGGCCTTCGGAGGCTTGCACGAACGGAATCAGCTTGCCGCTCTTGATGTGCGGCATGGCCGAGGGCAGCTGGTCGGGCATGAGCTGCACCATGCCGGCCAGCGCGTCGTTGAGCGCCGGACCGGCGCCGCGGTAGGGCACGATCTGGATGTCGGTCTTGAGCGTGTCGTTGAACGAGGCCAGCAGCAGGTGGCCCAGCGTGCCCAGGCCGGGCACGGCGCCGCTGATCTTGCCGGGCTCGGCCTTGGCCTTGGCGACGAAGGCCTCAAACGTGTTCACGCCCAGCTTGGGGTGCACCATGTACACGGCGGGCATGGTCACCAGATTGGCGACGGGCGTGAGCTTGGCGGGCAGCGCCTGGGCGCGCGTGAACAGGAAGGGGTTGATGGTCATGGTGCTGACCGTGGCCATGCCGATGGTGTAGCCGTCGGGAGCGGCCTGGGCCACGGCCTCGGTGCCGATCACGCCGCCCGCGCCGGCCTTGTTGTCCACCACGATGGCCTGGCCCAGGGTGCTGCGCATGCCGTCGGCAATGATGCGCGCCACGATGTCGGTGGAGCCGCCGGCGGCAAAGGGCACGACCAGCTTGACGGGCTTGCTGGGGTAGACGTCGGCGGCGCGCGCGGCCAGCGGCAGGGCCAAGGCCAGTGCGGCGCCGGTCAGCGTGGCGACGGCCAGGGCCTTGGGGTTCAGGCGGCAGGTGTAGGCAGGGGTGTTGTGGCGGGTGTGCATGCGTGTCTCCTTTGTGTTTGGTGTCGCTATGAAGGATTGCGGGGCCTGTGAGCGACTTGGCTGCTCATGCGTGCACCGCATGGCCTGCGAACTATAGGAAAAACCGGCCGCGACGGCATGCCGTTTTTTGGGGTGGCCATAAGCATTGCCGATGGCTGCATACTTGGCATCTGCACGATTCCTGAACGCGTATTGCCCTGCCCATGCGTCAATCCAAGCACTTTCCTGAAGGCCGGCTGCTGTTCTCGCGCCTGACCCGGCAGGGCCGTCTGCGCCAGCTACAGCTGTTGCTGGCGCTGCAGCAATGCGGCTCCATAGGCAGGGCCGCACAGCAGCTGGACATGAGCCAGTCCGCCGCCACGCAGGCGCTGGCGGAACTCGAACGTCTGCTGGACATGCGGCTGTTCGAGCGCCACGCGCGCGGCATACGCCCTACGCAGGCCGGCCAGGCGCTGACCGAGGCGGCGCGTGGCGTGATGCATGAGCTGGAGGACGCGGCCGAGGCCCTGGCCGCCCTGCGCCTGGGCGCCTCGGCTGCGCTGCGCCTGGGGGCCATTCCGTCGGCGGCGCATTCCATACTCGCGCCGCTGCTGGCGCGCTTCTACGCGCTGCGCCCGCAGGTGCATGTGGACGTGCAGGAGGGCGAGGGCGCACGCCTGCTGTCGCTGCTGATCGGCGGGGCGCTGGACGCCGCGTTCTGCCGCCAGCCGGCGCAGTTGCCCGAGAGCTTCGCCTTCGACGCGCTGCTGCCGGACGAGGCGGTGTTCATTGCCGCCCGCAGCCACCCGCTGGCCACCGCCCGGAGCGTGCCGCTTGCGCGGCTGGTCGATGCGCGCTGGGTGCTGCCCACGTCCAGCATTGCGGTGCGCGACATCTTTGAGCGCGTGGTGCTGGCGCAGCTGCCGCGGGCGCAGTGGTTTCCGGTGTCCACGGTGTCGCTGCCGGTGCTCGAGAGCCTGCTCGCCCAGCCCCAGGCCGTGACCGTGGCGCCGCGCAGCATATTGCCGGGGCTGAACCATGGCGCGGCCACGGCCGGTGTCTGTGTGCTGGATATGGCGCTGCCACCGCAGGCCCTCGCGCTGGCCCCGTTGGGCGTTGTGTACCAGCGTGAGGCCGCGCCGGCGCTGCTGCTGGAGATGCTGGCGCTGTGGCGCGTGCCGGGCGCCGCGGCGCTCAATTCACCAGGTGCAGCAGCGCAGCCGTCATGACCGTGTAGCGCAGCAGCTTGCCTATGGCCATGTACACCACGCAGGGCCAGAACGGCAGGCGCAGCCAGCCGGCCACCGCGCACAGCGGGTCGCCCACCACGGGCAGCCAGGACAGCAGGCAGGTCTTGGCGCCCCAGCGGCGCAGCCAGATGCGGGCACGGCGTTCGGTGCGCGTGAGCTCGCGTGCGGGCTTGGCATCGGGGGGGGCGGGATGGCCGGCGCGGCGGTGGCGGCGTGCCGCGTCCCAGGCCTGGTGCGCGCCCAGGCCCATCCACCAGCTCACCGCGCCGCCCAGGGTGTTGCCCACGGTGGCCACGAGCACCGCGGGCCAGAACAGATCGGGGTTGAGCTGGACCAGGCCGAACACCGCCGGCTCCGAGCCCAGCGGCAGCAGCGTGGCCGAGACGAAGGCCACGATGAACACCGTGCTGAGGCCGTACTGCGGCAAGGCCAGCAGGTCCAGCAGTTGTTGCATCCAGATTTCCATGGCAGGGCTGGGAGTGTAGAGGCTCCCACGCAGCACCTCGCCAACCCGCCGCGCGCGCTTTTCATTTGCTGAAATTTTGGGCAGGTAAAATCCTGGCCCTTACCCGCCCCGCGCACATCCCCAGACCCCCATGCACATAGGCCATATTCCCCTGGCGAACCGCCTGTTCGTCGCCCCCATGGCGGGGGTGACGGACCGGCCGTTTCGCCAGCTGTGCAAGCGCCTGGGCGCGGGCTATGCGGTCAGCGAGATGGTGACCTCGCGCAAAGACCTGTGGGCCAGCCTCAAGACCAGCCGGCGCGCCAACCATGAGGGCGAGCCCGGCCCGATTGCCGTGCAGATCGCCGGCACCGACGCGGCCATGATGGCCGAGGCGGCGGCCTACAACATAGCCCGCGGCGCGCAGATCATCGACATCAACATGGGCTGCCCGGCCAAGAAGGTCTGCAACAAATGGGCCGGCTCGGCGCTGATGCAAGACGAGGCCCTGGCGGTGGAAATCGCGCAGGCCGTGGTCGATGCCTGCGCACCGCGCGGCGTGCCGGTCACGCTGAAGATGCGCACCGGCTGGTGCCAGCAGCAGCGCAACGCCGTGCGGCTGGCCCGCGCCTTCGAGGCCGTGGGCGTGCAGATGCTCACGGTGCACGGACGCACGCGCGAGCAGGGATATCGTGGCGACGCCGAGTACGACACCATCGCGGCAGTGAAGGCCGCCGTGCGCGTGCCGGTGGTAGCCAATGGCGACATCACCAGCCCGGAGAAGGCGCGCCTGGTGCTCGCCAAGACCGGTGCCGACGCCATCATGATCGGCCGCGCGGCCCAGGGCAGGCCGTGGATCTTTCGCGAGATCGCCCACTACCTGGCCACGGGCGAGCATCTGGCGCCGCCGCTGGTGGCCGAGGTGCGGCGCCTGCTGCTCGCGCACCTGCAGGACCATTACGGCCTGTACGGCGAGGCCAGCGGCGTGCGCAGCGCGCGCAAGCACATCGCCTGGTATGTGCGCGACCTGCCCGGGGGCGAGGCCTTCAGGCAACAGATCAACACCATGGAGGACTGCGCGGCGCAGTGGCAGGCGGTGGCGGATTATTTCGATGCCCTGGGCACGCAAATGGATAGGCTGCCGACCGCGCGCGACGACGCGGCCCCGCAGGCTAGGGAATGCAAGCATGAGCAAGAACAACAGCATTGAACAAAGCGTGCGCGAGAACCTGCACAGCTACTTTCGCGACCTGGGCGGCGAGACGCCGGACGGCGTGTACGACATGGTCGTGCGCCTGGTCGAAAAACCGCTCCTGGAGGTGGTGATGCACCACGCCGAGAACAACCAGTCCCGCGCCGCCGAATGGCTGGGGCTGAACCGCAACACGCTGCGCAAGAAGCTGGTGGAGCACAAGCTGCTCTGAATTTGCTTCTTTAAGCATAGCTGCCAGCGCTTGACTGACAAGCGCTAGAGCCGATTTTTAATCAAAACCATCACTGGCCACCATGAACGCACTCCTCTCCGTCTCCGACAAGACCGGCATCGTCGAATTTGCGCGCGCCCTGCACGCCCTGGGCATCAAACTGCTGTCCACCGGCGGCACGGCCCAGCTGCTGGCCAAGGAGGGCCTGCCCGTGACCGAGGTGGCCGAGGTGACGCAGTTCCCCGAGATGCTCGATGGCCGCGTCAAGACCCTGCACCCCAAGGTGCACGGCGGCCTGCTGGCCCGGCGCGATGTCGCCGCCCACATGGCGGCCCTGAAGGAGCACGGCATCGACACCATAGACCTGCTGGTCGTCAACCTGTACCCGTTCGAGGCCACCGTGGCCAAGGCCGGCTGCACGCTGGCCGACGCGATTGAAAACATCGACATCGGCGGCCCGGCAATGGTGCGCAGCGCCGCCAAGAACTGGAAGGATGTGGGCGTGCTCACCAGCGCCGACCAGTACGAGTCCGTGCTCGCCGAGCTGAAAGAGCGCGGCAAGCTCAGCGACAAGCTGCGCTTTGCGCTGTCGGTGGCGGCGTTCAACCGCATCGCGCAGTACGACGGCGCCATCAGCGACTACCTGTCCTCGGTGCAGTTCGAGGCCGAGAAGCTGTCCGAGGCCTACGTGCCCGAGCGCAGCCAGTTCCCCGGCCAGAGCAACGGCCATTTCATCAAGGTGCAAGACCTGCGTTACGGCGAGAACAGCCACCAGAGCGCCGCCTGGTACCGCGACCTCTACCCCGCGCCCGGATCGCTGGCCATGGGCGTGCAGCTGCAGGGCAAGGAGCTGTCCTACAACAACATCGCCGACGCCGATGCCGCCTGGGAATGCGTCAAGAGCTTCAAGCTGCCGGCCTGCGTCATCGTCAAGCACGCCAACCCCTGCGGCGTGGCCGTGGGCACGAGCGCGCTGGAGGCCTATTCCAAGGCCTTCCAGACCGACCCCACGAGCGCCTTCGGCGGCATCATCGCGCTGAACCGCACGGTGGACGGCGCGGCGGCGCAGCAGATTTCCAAGCAGTTCGTCGAGGTGCTGATGGCGCCCGACTTCACGCCCGAGGCGCTCGAAGTCTTCAAGGCCAAGGCCAATGTGCGCCTGATGAAGATCGCCCTGCCGCCGGGCGGCGACACGGCCTGGAAGCAGGGCCGCAACGCCGTGGACGCCAAGCGCGTGGGCTCGGGCCTGCTCTTGCAAACGGCGGACAACCACGAGCTGCAACTGCCCGACGTGAAGGTGGTGACCATCAAGCAGCCGACGCAAGAAGAAATGCAGGATTTGATGTTCGCCTGGAAGGTCGCCAAGTACGTCAAGAGCAACGCCATTGTGTTCTGCAAGGGTGGCATGACGATGGGCGTGGGTGCCGGCCAGATGAGCCGCCTCGATTCGGCGCGCATCGCGAGCATCAAGGCCCAGGCCGCGGGCCTTTCTCTGCAGAACACCGTGGTGGCGAGCGACGCCTTCTTCCCCTTCCGCGACGGCCTGGATGTGGTGGTGGACGCGGGCGCGACCTGCGTGGCCCAGCCCGGCGGCTCCATGCGCGACCAGGAGGTGATTGACGCCGCCAACGAGCGCGGCGTGGCCATGGTGTTCACGGGCGTGCGCCACTTCCGGCATTGAGCTGACCGCAGCGCACAACGCACAACGAAAAGGCCCGTCAGGGCCTTTTTTGCATCCCCACCGCATCCCCACCACCAGCAGCAGCAGCCCAGACTTTCCTACACACCATGTCCAAACTCGCCGATCTCATCTGGAAAAACGCCGAACTGCTGCGCGGCGCGTACAAAGAAAACGAATACCGCAAGGTCATCCTGCCCTTCACCATCTTGCGCCGCCTCGATTGCGTGCTGCAGCCCACCCGCGCAGCGGTGCTGGCACGCTACGAGGCCATACGCAGCAAGGGCTACGACCTGGACAAGATGCTGACCCCGGTCAGCGAGTACCCGTTCTTCAACACCTCCCTCTTCACGCTGCCCAAAATTGCCGAGACCCCCGACGACGTGCGCGACAACCTGGACGCCATGGTGAACGGCTTCTCGCAAAACGTGCGCGACATCTTCGAGAAATTCGGCTTTGCCGCCACCCTGGACAAGCTGGCCGAGAAAAACCGCCTCTACCTGGTGGTGCAGCGCTTTGCGGAAACCGACCTGTCCCCCGAGGCAGTGACCAATCACGACATGGGGCAAGCCTTTGAAGAACTGCTACGCAAGTTCAACGACGTATCCCCCGCCGGTGAGCAATACACCCCGCGCGATGTGATCGAGCTGATGGTCACGCTGCTGTTCAACGGTGACGACGAGGTCCTGTCCGTACCCGGCGTGGTACGCACCATGTACGACCCCACGGCAGGCACGGGCGGCATCTTGAGCGTGGCCGAAGAGCACCTGCGCCAATTCAACGACCGCGCCACCCTGAAGCTGTTTGGCCAGGAGCTGGAAGACGAAACCTACGCCATCTGCAAGGCCGACATGCTCATTCGCGGGCAAGACCCGGCCAACATCATGCTGGGCGACACGCTGGCGCTGGACATGCACCCCGGCAAAACCTTTGAGTACCAGGCCGCCAACCCACCCTATGGCGTGGAATGGAAGCCCGCCGAAGCAGCAGTCAAGCGCGAACACGCCAAGGGCGCCGCCGGGCGCTTTGCCCCAGGGCTGCCGGCCATCCGCGATGGGCAAATGCTGTTTACCCAGCACCTGCTGTCCAAAATGCAGCCCGTGGTGGGGGGCAAAGGCGGTGGCCAGAACACGCAACGCGGCGGGGGCCGCGTGGGAGTCGTTCACAACGGCTCGCCCCTGTTCACGGGCGACGCGGGCAGCGGCGAGAGCGAAATCCGCCGCCATATCCTGGAGCATGACTACCTCGATTGCATCGTGGCGCTGCCCACCGACATGTTCTACAACACCAACATCACCACCTACCTGTGGTTCCTGAGCAACCGCAAAAGCCCCGAGCGCCAGGGCAAGGTGCTGCTGATCGACGCCAGCGCCATGAGCGTGCTGATGAAGAAAAACCTGGGCAAAAAGCGCCGCGAGTTCACGCCCGATTGCGTGCAGCGCATCGCCCGCGCCTATGCCGACTTTGCACCCATGGAGTGGCGCGAGCACCCGGACAGCCCGGACGGCAAAACCGGGCGCGCGCTCAAGGCCAAGGTGTTTGAGCGCGAGCATTTCTTCTACCGCAAAGTCACCATCGAACGCCCCCTGCGTATGCGCTTTCAGGCCAGCTCAGGCGCGCTGAAGCTGCTGGGCCACGACAGCGCCTTTGGCAAGCTGGCGCAGGAGCAACAAGACCTGCTGACCCAGACCATCCAGGGCATGGACGCGCAGGCCACTTACCTGGACGCCGACAGCTTGCGCGCCGCCTTGCACGCCAGCGCCGCCGAGGTGGCGAGCCAGCAGGGCTGGACGGGCAAGGCGGCCAAGCTGTCCGCCAAATCGCTGGAGCTGGCGCGCAAATACCTGGGCAGCAAAGACAAAAGCGCCGAGCCCACCACCAATGAAAAAGGCGAGGTGTTGAGCGATTCGGAACTGCGCGATGCCGAGTACGTGCCGTTTCACGAGGACATCGAAGCCTACTTTGACCGCGAGGTGTACCCGCACTGGCCCGACGCCTGGATCAACCACGAAGTGCGCGATGCCCAGGATGAAATAACCGGCGTGGTGGGCACGGAAATCAACTTCAACCGCGAGTTTTACGTCTATACGCCCCCGCGCAGCCGGGAAGACATTGCCAAGGACATTGAAGCCAAAGAGCAGAAATTCATGGAGTTGCTGCGCGGCATCCAAGGCGAGGTGCGCGCATGAAGCCGTATGCGAGTTACAAGGCTTCGGGGGTGGAGTGGTTGGGGGATGTGCCCAAAGGGTGGAATGTGAAAAAAGTGAAGCACGTCACTAATCACACAACGGGATGGACTCCACCAACTGGAAACAGTGCGGCATATGAAGGCCAAAATCTTTGGGCAACCATTGCCGATTTGGGGGATTTTGTAATCAAAGATACGAAAGCTCGAATCAGCAATGACGCGGTAGTGAATGCAGGCATTCGACCATCACCACTAGGCAGCTTGTTGTTTAGTTTTAAGTTGAGCGTTGGTCAAGTCTCAATTGTTGGTGAAGCCATGTACACCAATGAGGCTATTGCTACATTTCTTCCATCTCGCGACTATGTAGTTGGTTGGGCGTTCTATGCATTTCCTTTATTCATTCCAGAAAATAGCGCTATCAATATTTATGGAGCGCGATTGCTGAACCAGCAACGTATTAACGATGCATTTTTGCCTGTACCTTCGCTGTCTGAACAACAAGCCATTGCCGACTACCTCGATACCGAAACCGCCCGCATTGATGAGCTGATTCGTGAGAAGGTGGAGCTGATTGGGTTGTTGCGGGAGGTTCGTTCTAGTCGTATCAGCGAGCTGATTTCGGGTGATGGCCTCCCTGGTAGCGCTACGGGCAATCCCTGGGCACCTCATCTTCCGCAAGGATGGGAATTGAAGCGGATCAAACACCTCGCCCAAGTGCGCTCAGGGTTGGCAAAGGGCAAAGATAACGGCAGCAATCCAATGGTGGAGCTGCCTTATCTGCGGGTTGCCAACGTGCAAGAAGGCAGCCTGGATTTGCGTGAAATATCCACCATGCCGGTCGAGCTGGATGCCGTGGAACGCTTTTCTCTGCAAGAAGGCGACGTTCTCATGAACGAAGGTGGCGACTACGACAAAGTTGGGCGCGGGGCCGTATGGACGGGCGAAATTGCCCCGTGCTTGCATCAAAACCACGTTTTTGCCGTTCGCCCCATAGATCGCGATTTGTCAGAGTGGCTGGCCGCCATCACACAAACGCAGTACGCCAAGTTCTACTTCATGAACAACGCCAAGCAGAGCACCAATCTGGCATCCATCAGCCAAAGCAGTGTGAAAGAGCTGCCCATCCTGCTGCCACCCAAGGCGCAGCGCGAGGCATTGCTGAAAAAGCTGGGGGCAGAGTTGGCAGCATTTGACGACCTCATCACCCACACCCAGGAAGAAATCACCCTGCTCAAAGAACTGCGCGCCGCCACCATTGCCGATGCGGTGCTGGGGCGGGTGGATGTTCGAACTTATCAAAAATGATAGCTATTTGCGCTTGACTGGCAGGCGCTAGAGGCTGTTTTTGCTGGTATTTCATGCAAGGTGGCAGGCCAGATATGGGCGGCGCACCCGGCTTGCGGCACGCATTGGGCTAGACTGTCCATGTTCCTACATTGCGCAGCCCTTTGCGGGAGAACATCATGCAGACCGTCAATATTCGCCAACTCAAAAACAACCCCAGCACGGCCCTGGCCGCTGCGCGTGCCGATGACGTGGTGGTGGTGATGAACCGCGACCAGCCGCAGGCATTGCTGGTGGATCTGGAGCGACTCGGTGTGCCTGACTTGCCCGCAGTGCGGGTGGCGCTGGCGGTGTCGCTGTTTCGCGGTGGTGCGGTGTCGGCGGGTTTTGCAGCGCGGGTGGCGGGCCTGCCGCTGGGCGAGATGCTGACCTTGCTGTCCAGCCAAGGGCTTGCGCTGACGGGCGAGGGGCCGGGTGTGGCCGATGATGCGCTGGCGGACATGCGCGAAGCGCGCCACTGGCTGGCGGGCGGAGCCGGCAAGGCATGAGCGCCGCACCGGGCCGCCGCGTCGTTATTGCCGATGCCGGGCCGCTGATTGCGCTGGCCCGTATTGATGCACTGGCTTTGCTGCCCGGCTTGTTTGGTCGCGTGTACATCACTGCCACGGTGCGCGAGGAAGTGTTGCCCGGCACGGCTGTTTTCCCTGACGCTGCGGTGCTGGCGCGTGCTTTGCAGGAGGGCTGGCTGGAGGTGGTGGACGCCCCACCGAGTGCTTTCAAGCCGCTGAACCCCGGTGTGGATGCGGGCGAGGCCAGCGCCATTCACACGGCATGCGCGTGGCGCGATGCGGGCGATGCCGTGCTGCTGGTGATGGATGACCGGGCCGGCCGGCTGGAGGCCAGGGCGCATGGCCTGGCGCTGATTGGCACGGCGGGCGTGATTGGGTTGGCAAAAACCGAGGGCTTGATTACCGCAGCGCGCCCTGTGCTGGAGCGGCTGGCCGGGGTGGGCTATTACCTGGGGCGGGCGGTGATGGATGCGGTGCTGGCGAATCTGGGGGAGTGATGCAATACATCAGAAACCATAGCTGCCTGCGCTTGGATGGCGGGCGCTAGAGCCATATTTCATTTAAAAATACACGAGTGACACCCATGGCGGCCATCCACACCGAAGAACAGTTTGAAGACGAAGTTTGTGCAATCCTGAAGGCCCAGGGGTGGCTGATGGATGGGCCTTTGCCCTTTCAAAAGGGCTACGCCTACGACCAGGGCTACGACCGCCGCACGGCGCTCTACCCCGAGGATGCGCTGGCCTGGGTGAAGGACACCCAGCCCGAGGCCTGGGAAAAGTTCGCCAAGAACCACACCAAAAACCCCGAGGCGGTGTTCATCGAGCGGCTGGCGCAAGAGCTGGACATGGATCGCCCCACCATCAAGAAAGAAACGCCGCAGCTATGGGGCACGCTGTACGTGCTGCGTAAGGGCTTCAAGGACATCAACGCCAGCTTCAAGATGGCGCAGTTTGCCCCCAGCAACCAGCAAAACCCCACCACCTGGGCGCACTACCAAAAGAACCGCCTGCGCGTGGTGCGGCAGTTGCATTACTCGCTGCACAACCAGTTGTGCATTGACCTGGTGCTGTTCCTGAACGGCCTGCCGCTGGCCACCATCGAGCTGAAAACCGACACCACGCAAAGCATTGAAGATGCAGTGCGCCAGTACCAATACGACCGCAACCCGGTGGATGTGGCCACCCGGCAGCCCGAGCCCTTGCTGTCGTTTGGCAAGCGGGCCCTGGTGCACTTTGCCGTGAGCACCGACGAGGTGCGGATGACCACCCGGCTGGCAGGCGCCGCCACGCGGTTTTTGCCATTTAACCGGGGCAACCCCGATGGCATGGGCGGCGCTGGCGCGGGCAACCCGCCCGATGATGCCTTGGGCTATGCCACCGGCTACCTGTGGCACGAGGTGTTCCAGCGCGATGCCTGGCTGGCCGTGGTGGGCAAGTTTCTATCGGTGGAGGTGTCCGAGGCCAAGGATGCCAAGGGCAAAAAGCGGTTCAACACATCGCTCTTGTTTCCACGCTACCACCAGTGGGATGCGGTAAACAAGCTGCTGCAAGCCACCTTGGTCGAGGGCGTGGGGCAGACCTATCTGGTGCAGCATTCGGCGGGTTCGGGCAAGTCCAACACCATTGGCTGGCTGGCGCACCGGCTGGCGTCCCTGCACGATGCCAAGGATCAGAAGGTGTTCAGCAGCGTCATCGTGATTTCCGACCGCCGGGTGCTGGACACGCAGTTGCAAGACACCATTTACCAGTTTGACCACCAGCAGGGCGTGGTGGAAAAAATCGACGACAACAGCACGCAACTGGCCAACGCCTTGAACAAGGGCAAGCTCATCATCATCACCACCTTGCAAAAATTCCCCTGGGTGCTGGACAAGGTGGGCAGCCTGGCGGACAAGCGCTTTGCCCTCATCCTGGACGAAGCCCATTCCAGCCAGGCCGGCAAGAGTGCGGTGAAGCTGCGCGAGGTGCTGACCACCGTGGGCAAGGTGGCAGCGCCCGTGGGCGCTGAACTGGCACCCAGCACGGCCTACGACGATGCCGTGGCCGCCGCGCAGGAAGACGCCGAGGTGACGGACGAAGATGTGCTCAACCAGGTGATGGCATCGCGCCCGCGCCCGCCCAATGTGTCGTACTACGCCTTCACGGCCACGCCCAAACCCAAGACCATGGAGCTGTTTGGGCGCATCGGTGCGGAAGGAACGCCGGTGCCTTTCCATGTGTATTCCATGCGCCAGGCCATTGAAGAAAAATTCATTCTGGATGTGCTGCGCGGCTACACCACCTATGACTTTGCTTTCAAGCTGGAGCAGGCGGGCGACGACAAGACGGTGAAATCCGGCAAGGCCAAGGCCAAGCTGTTTCGCTACGCGCAGTTGCACCCGACCAGCATCGCGCAGAAGGTGACGGTGATCGTGGAGCACTTTCGCGAGCATGTCATGCACCTGCTGGGCGGGCAGGCCAAGGCCATGGTGGTGTCGGACAGCCGCGTGGCGGCGGTGCGCTACAAAAAGGCATTCGACGACTACATCCGCAAGATGGGCTACACCGACTGCAAGGCGCTGGTAGCGTACTCGGGCGAGGTGACGGACGAAGAAACCAAGGTGCTCAAAGCCAGGGAAGGCGACCTCAACGACGGCAAGGAGCATGACGACGGCATCAAGGAGGCGTTCAAGACCGAGGCCTACCAGGTGCTGATCGTTGCGTCGAAATTTCAGACCGGCTTTGACCAGCCCAAGCTGTGCGCCATGTACGTGGACAAGCGCCTCGATGGCGTGCTGGCGGTGCAAACCCTGTCGCGCTTGAACCGCATGTACCCCGGCAAGGAAACCACCTTTGTGCTGGATTTTCGCAATGAGGCCGAGGGCATTCTGAAAGCCTTTTTGCCGTACTACCGCACGGCCAGGATGTCGGGCATTACCGATTCCAACCTGGTGCACACGCTGCGCCAGAAGCTCGACGACGCGGGTATTTACCTGTGGGAAGAGGTGCTGCAATTTGCCCAAGGCTATTTCAACCCCAAGGGCAAGCAGGCCACCATCCAGGCGCCGCTGAAAAAGGCGCACGAACGCTTCAAGGCGCAAGCCAAGGAGGTGCAAGACCTGTTCCGTGGCGATGTGTCGTCATACATCAGCGCCTACGATTTCCTGTCGCAATTGCGCTCTTACGACGATGCCGACCTGGAGCGCCTACACGCGTTTTGCCGCATGTTGCTGCCGCGCTTGCAGGGCCAGGCGGGCGGTGATGAGGCGCTGGATCAATCCGTGCGGCTGGCGGGTTACAAGGTGGTCAATGAGCAGCAACACAAGCTGGACATGGAGGCAGGCACTGCCGAGCCGATGAAGCCCATGGGCCCAGGCGGCGGCCAAGCCTGGGAAGACCCGCAAGACCGGCTGTCGGTCATCATCCAAAAGATGAATGAGGTGTTCTCGGGCAACCTGTCAGATGCCGATTTCAGGGGCTACGCCACCACACTGATTGGCAAGATGGTGAGCGACCCCACCTTGCAGGAGCAGGCGCAGGCCAATAACACGGTGCAAGCCTTCGCCAATGGTGCGTACGAGGCCAAGCTGAACATCGCCGTGGTCGATGCCCTGGAAAGCCACAATGCCATGGCCGACCAGGCGCTGCGGCACGAGAAAATATTCAAGGGGTTGGCACGCTTGCTGGTGGAGGAGGTGTACCGGCAGTTGCGCGAGTAGGCTAAAAATGCCGTAAACGCGCTCTGAGCAAGCGCAATCAGCTCTTATTTTGTGAGTGTTTGAAACACTTGCTCCGCCGCTGCAACGGTGGCGGCCACGTCATCTTCGGTGTGCGCGGCGCTGACGAAACAGGCCTCGTACAGCGCCGGCGCAATGTACACGCCGCGATCGAGCAGGCCGTGGAACAGCTGATTGAAGCGCGCGCCCTCGGTCTTGAGCACCTCGGGGTAGTTCTGCGGCAGCTCGGGCAGCAGGAAGAAGCCGAACATGCCGCCCTCGCTGTCGGCGCAGAAATCCACGCCGGCCGCCTTGGCCGCAGCGCCCATGCCGTCGATCAGCTGGCGCGTGCGCTGGGCCAGGGCCTCGTAGAAGCCGGGCTTGGCAATCTCGCGCAGCGTCGCCAGGCCGCAGGCCGTGGCCACTGGGTTGCCCGAGAGCGTGCCCGCCTGGTAGACCGGGCCCAGGGGCGCGAGCTGCTCCATGAGGGCGCGTGGGCCGCCAAAGGCCGCCAGCGGCATGCCGCCGCCGATGACCTTGCCCAGCACCGTCAGGTCGGGCTGGAAGCCGGGGATGGCCTGGGCGTAGATGCTTTGCGCGCTGCCCAGGGCGACGCGAAAGCCGGTCATCACCTCGTCGATGACCAGGAGCGCGCCATGCTGGGTGCACAGCTCGCGCGCGCGCTGCATGAAGGCAGTAGTAGCACGCACGAAGTTCATGTTGCCGGCGATGGGCTCCATGATCACGCAGGCGACCTCTTTGCCATACAGCGCGAAGGCCTCTTCGAGCTGGGCCACGTCGTTGTATTCCAGCACCTGCGTGTGCTGCACCACCTCGGGCGGCACGCCGGCGCTGGTGGCGTGGCCAAACGTTGCCAGGCCCGAGCCGGCCTTGACCAAGAGCGAATCGGCATGGCCGTGGTAGCAGCCGTTGAACTTGATGATTTTTGAACGCCCGGTGGCGCCGCGCGCCAGGCGGATGGCGCTCATACCGGCCTCGGTGCCGGAGCTGACCAGGCGGATCATCTCCATCGAGGGCACATGGCGGACGATTTCCTCGGCCAGCTCCACCTCGCGCTCGGTCGGCGCGCCGAAGGAAAAGCCCTCCAGCGCGGCCTTCTGCACGGCTTCGAGCACGGCCGGGTGACCGTGGCCCAGGATCATCGGGCCCCAGGAGCCTATGTAGTCTATGTAGCGCTGGCCGTTGGCGTCCCACATATAGGGGCCTTGGGCGCGGGCAATGAAGCGCGGCGTGCCGCCCACGGCGCGAAAGGCGCGCACGGGCGAGTTCACGCCGCCGGGGATCAGCGCCTTGGCGCGGTCGAACAGGGTTTGGTTGCTGTCAGTGCTGTGTGTCATGGGGTGGCATGTCAAAGCCCTGGGCGTCGCTGGAGGGCTCGTTGTCGTCATCTTCGTCGTCGTCGGGCTGGGCCCAAAACAAGCGGTCGGGCAGCACATGGCCCATGCCGGGGCGAAAGCCATGTTCCAGGCAGCCGTCGAGGTAGGTGAGCGCCTCCTTCGTGGCCTCGCCCAGGTCGCTGCCGCTGGCCACCAGGGCCGCGAGCGTCGCCGACAGGGTATCGCCCGCGCCGACGAAAGTCGCCTCGAAGCGCTCGAAACGGCCGCTGCCGAGCACGGACTCTGGCGAGGCCAGCACATTGTCGATATGTTGTTCGGCCGCCGGAATGCCCGTGACCAGCAGGTAGGGCACGCCATTCTCGGCGGCCGCTGCGGCCAGGTCGCGCGCCGACGGTGCGCGCTCGCTGCCCCAGTCGGGCAGCAGCCAGCGCCACAGCGTGCTGTGGTTGCCCACCAGCACCGAGGCCTGGGGCAGCAGCAGTTCGCGAAACGCGTCGTGGTACTGGTCGATGAGGTCGTCGCGCCACCACGACAGGTCGGGCATGTAGGCGATCACCGGTATCTCGGCGTAGTCGGTGGCGATCTCGGCGATGGCGCTCAGGTTCTCGGGACTACCCACAAATCCCACCTTGATGGCCTGCACGGCCATATCTTCGAG
>JAFEDY010000004.1:22754-28753 GCA_018241405.1 Pseudomonadota bacterium
TCGGCGCTGTCGCGCGCGTAGGTGCCGGTCACCACCGGCACCGGGTGGCCGCCGACGGAGGACACGGCAGCGATGTCGCCCGCCAGCCCTCCCGCGCCGCTGGGATCGTTGGCGTTGAAGACCATGACGCAGATGGCGGGCAGCAGGCGCTCGTCGTCATCCGCGGCCAGTTCCGGGCTACCCGGTGATGAAGAGGTGTTGGATTGCATGGAAGGGCGCCAGCGTAACCCGTGGCACGAAAGCCGCGTTCCGCAGTTATGACTAGATACAATCGTTGCATTCTATGTGAAGGCCCCTTAAGCTGTGACCGATCCCAAAACCTGGATGTGCCTGATCTGCGGTTGGATATATGAAGAGGCCACGGGGTCGCCCGAGCACGGTATCGCGCCCGGCACCCGCTGGGCCGATATCCCCGCGAGCTGGACATGCCCCGAATGCGGGGCGCGCAAAGAGCAGTTCGAGATGGTTGAGATATGAGATGCGGCAAGGTCCAGCGTTGGTTTTCGTTCCATCAGGAGAGTTGAAAGTTTGGCTATGACGACAACCAGCCCCCCCTTCAAGGTCCTCGTGGTGGACGACAGCAACACCATCCGGCGCAGCGCCGAAATCTTCCTCAAGCAGGGCGGGCACGAGGTGCTGCTGGCCGACGACGGATTCGATGCCCTGGCCAAGGTCAATGACTATCAGCCGCAGCTGATCTTCTGCGACATCCTGATGCCCAAGCTCGACGGCTATCAGACCTGCGCCATCATCAAGCGCAACGCCCGTTTCTCTGGCACACCGGTGGTGATGCTGTCATCCAAGGACGGGGTATTCGACAAGGCGCGCGGCCGCATGGTCGGCTGCCAGGAATACCTCACCAAACCATTTACCAAAGACCAGTTGCTGCAGGCGGTGCAGCAATTCGGCAACGCACAACAAGGAGCTATGTAATGCCGATTCGGAAGGTCCTGGTCGTGGACGACTCGAAGACCGAGTTGATGTACCTGACCGACTTGCTGCAGAAAAAAGGCATGCAGGTGCGCACGGCCGAGAACGGCGATGAGGCCTTGCGCCGCCTGGCCGAGGACAAGCCCGACCTGATCCTCATGGACGTGGTCATGCCCGGCCAGAACGGCTTCCAGCTGACGCGCGCCATCACCCGCGATCCGCAATACGCCGACGTGCCCATCATCATGTGCACGAGCAAGAACCAGGAAACGGACCGCGTCTGGGGCATGCGCCAGGGTGCGCGCGGCTACGTCACCAAACCGGTCGATCCTGCAGAGCTGCAGGCCAAGATCGACGCGCTTAACTGAAGCCGCTGCGTCCGCCATGGCCAATCGCGAAGCCCTGAAGGAGTTCCAGTCCCGGCTTGCACAACGCCTGCAGGCCGCAAGAGATGAGTCGGTGTCCGTCTCGTCCTGGCTGGCGGTGGAGTCCGGTGGTCGGCGTTACCTGCTGCCGCTGGCGCAATCGGGAGAGATTTTCCCGTGGGGCGGCGTGCAATCCGTCCCCTATACCCAGGCCTGGTTCCTTGGCATGGCCAATCTGCGCGGCACGCTCAACGGCGTGGTGGATCTGGCAGGGCTGCTGGGTGACGCGCGGCCACGGTCCGAACAGGCACTGCTGGAGTCCAGCGTGCTGGCCCTCAATGGCGCCCTGGAGGTAAACGCCGCGCTGCTCGTGGATCGACTTGCGGGTCTGCGCGGAGCGCAGGCATTCGTCGCTTCCGAGCCGCCCGAGCCGGGAGCGCCAGGGTATTTCGGCGGCGTCTATGTCGATGACCAGGGCATCCGCTGGCAGGAGCTCGATCTGCTGGCCCTGTCACGGCACCCCACTTTTCTCAGCATCAGTGCTTGATTTTTCGTAAGGCTGAACCATGTCCGTCGCTAACTCATTGGGGAAACTGTTCCAGCGCAAACCCGTCGATCCCGAGGCGGATCTGAACCCCTCTTATATGGCAGCCGACTCCATGATTGCCGGCCCGCTTTCGCAGGCCCATCAGGGCGAAGGTGCGGCGCGCGTCGCGGGTGATGCGGGGGTGTTGCGGGACCACGACGAGGGTGGGGGGGGGCGCGAGGAGGAACTGGTGACATTGCCCCTGCTGGGCAGTGCCACCACGGCGGCGCACCAGCGCCGCTTGCTGATGCTGCTCGGCGCCGGGCTGTTGGCGCTGGCCCTGATTGCAGGCTGGGCGTTGCAGCAGGCCAACCGCTCGGCGCGCCAGCTGACGGCCACCGGCCAGTCGCTGATGCAGTCGCAGCGCCTGGCGAAGGCGGTTTCGCAGGCCTTGCTGGGAAATCCGCAGACCTTCGCCGACGTGTCGGAGAGTTCGGGCGTGCTGGCGCGTAACGTGCAGGCGCTGAGCAGTGGCGATGGCGAGCTCGATGTGCAGGCCTTGGGCGAGGACTTCAAGTCCGAGCTCGACGTCATCACGCCCCTGGTGCAGCGCGCCGAGCGCAATGCCGGCGTGGTGCTGGGGCAAAAGCAGATTCTGACCCAGGTGGGCGATGCGCTGCGCACCATCAACAGCCAGTCGTCGGACCTGCTGGAGGTGGCCGAGACCATCGTGGCGCTGAAGCTGCAGCACAACGCCCCCGCGGCCGATATTTCAGCCGCTGGCCAGCTGGTGATGCTGACACAGCGCATAGGCAAGTCCGCCAACGAATTCCATACCTCCCAGGGGGGGAGTCCCGAGGCCGTGTTTCTGCTCGGCAAGGACCTGAATTCCTTCAAGGAAATCGCCCAGGGCATGCTGGACGGCAGTGCCGACCTGCGCTTGACCGCCACGCGTGACGCACAGGCCCGCGAGCAGCTGCAGGCGCTGCTCAAGCTCTTCGACCAGACCCGCACGCAGGCAGGCGCCATCCTGGGAAACCTGCAGGGGCTGGTGTCGGCGCGCGAGGCCCAGGCCGCCATCGTCGCCGACAGCGAGCCGCTGCGCCGCCAGCTGGAGGGCTTGCAGGACAAGCTGTCCGGGCAGTCCGGCATGCGGGCGATGCAGCTTGCCGCCCTGGTGCTGGCATCCGTCTTTGTGCTGCTGTGCGGCGTGGGCATCTCGCGTGTGCAGCTGCTGGACAGCCGCAAGCGCCAGGGCGCAGCCGAGGCGCAGCAGCGCGATGCGCGGCGCCAGGAGCAGGAGGCCAAGCGCGTCAACGACGCCAACCAGGCGGCCATCCTGCGGCTCATGAATGAGCTGCAATCGGTTGCCGAAGGCGACCTGACGCAGGAAGCCACCGTGACCGAGGACATCACGGGCGCCATTGCCGACTCGGTGAACTACACGGTGGAGGAGCTGCGCGTGCTCGTAGGCAGTGTGCAGAACACGGCGGCGCGCGTGGCGCAGACGACAGAGCAGGTGGACAGTACGTCCACCGAGCTGCTGGCCACCTCCTCCGAGCAGCTGCGCGAGATTCGCGAAACCGGCCGCTCGGTGCTGGACATGGCGACGCGCATCAACGAGGTCTCCTCCCAGGCGCAGGAGTCGGCCGCCGTCGCGCGCCAGTCGCTGCAGGCCGCCGACCAGGGCCTGCAGGCCGTGCAGAACGCCATTGGCGGCATGAACGCCATCCGCGATCAGATTCAGGACACCTCCAAGCGCATCAAGCGCCTGGGCGAGTCGTCGCAGGAGATCGGTGAAATCACCGAGCTGATCTCCGACATTACCGAGCAGACCAACGTGCTGGCCCTGAACGCTGCCATCCAGGCGGCCTCGGCCGGTGATGCGGGCCGGGGCTTTTCCGTGGTGGCGGAAGAGGTGCAGCGCCTGGCCGAGCGCTCCGCCGACGCCACGCGCCAGATCGCGGCCCTTGTGAAAGCCATCCAGACCGATACCCAGGATGCGGTCGCCGCCATGGAGCGCTCCACGCAGGGCGTGGTTGAAGGCGCCCGCCTGTCGGACAGCGCCGGCACGGCGCTGTCCGAGATCGACCGCGTGTCGCGCCGCCTGGCCGAGCTGATCGAGCAGATTTCTTCCTCGACATCGCGCGAGGCCGAGCTGGCCAACGACGTGGCCGACAACATTCAGCACATCTTCGCGGTGACAGAGCAGACCGGCGAGGGCACGCGCACCACCGCCCAGCAGGTGCGCGAGCTGTCCCACATGGCAGAGGAGTTGCGGCAGTCGGTGGCCCGATTCAAGATTGCCTGAGACATTTTCATCAACGAACTGGCTCGGCAGCAGCCGGGGACGAATCCATGTCATCTCTTGACGCCGCAATCACACCGGGCGCCGATGGGGCCCAGAGCGAACAAGACCTCGGGCCGCTGGCATGGGTGCTCGACGAGCTGCGCAAATCCCTGGACGGCGCCGCCAAGTCCATGCGCCGCTTCGTGCGCGATGCCGACATTGCCCGCGAGTCCGACCTCGCCGCACTCGATGCCGGGCCGCTACGCATTGCGCGCCAGCAGCTGCACCAGGCCGGAGGGGCACTGGAGATGGTGGGCATGACGCAGCCGGCCCTGGTGCTGCGCGCCATGGAGGCCGCGGTGCAGCGCTTTGTGCAGCGCCCCGAGCTGTGCAGCGATGCGGCCGCGGCGACGATAGAGCGTGCCAGCTTTGCACTGATCGAATACCTGGACCATGTGCTTGCCGGCAAGACCGTGTCGCCCGTGGCCTTGTTTCCGCAATACCGCGATGCCCAGGCGCTGGCGGGCGCTGAACGCGTGCATCCGGCCGACCTGTGGCCGGTGGAGCGCCGCACGCAGGCCCCCGCCCTGCCGGTCGACGCCGCGCCCCAGCCCTATGGCCCCGAGGCCCGCGCGCGCCTGGATAGTGCCGTGCTGCGCATCGTCAAGAATGCCGACCCGGCGGCCGCGGCCGACCTGCAGGCCCTCTGCCAGGGCTTTGCCGCTGCGCAGCCGGCGCAGGAGGTGCGTGCCTTCTGGGGCATTTGCGCCGGTTTCTTCGAGGCGCTGGCGCAGGGCGCGCTCAAGCCCGACGTGTACGCCAAGCGCGTGGCCTCGCGCGTGCTCATGCAGTACGCCACCCTGGCCAGGGGCGATGCCAGCATTGGCGAGCGCCTGTTGCAGGACCTGCTGTTCTTCTGCGCTCAGGCCGCGGTGCCAGAGTCGGCTGCAGATGCAGCCGGCATGCCGGCCCTGCAGGCCGTGCGCACGGCCTTCGGACTGCAGCGGCATGGTCCGGTGGACTATGAGCAGCCGCGCTTCGGCCGCTTCGACCCGGCCGTCCTGGCCCAGGCGCGCAAGCGCATCGCCACGGCCACGGAAACCTGGTCGGCCCTGGCCGGCGGCGACCGCAGCAAGCTCAAGCCTGCGGCAGACCAGTTCAGCCTGGTGTGTGACTCGCTGCGCAAACTGCATCCCGACAGCGGCAGCCTGGCGCAGGCCCTGACGCGCGTCATCGAGGGCGTGCTGCACTCGGGCGAGCCGCCGTCGGCGGCGCTGGCCATGGAAGTCGCCACCGCCGTGCTGTACCTGCAGGCGTCGTTGGAAGAGCTCGACGGCGGCCCGGGTATGACCGAGCGTGCGGCGCGGCTTGCACAGCGCCTTGATGGCGTGGCCGCGGGCGGGGATTCCCAGCCCCTGGAGCCGTGGATGGAGGATCTGTACCGCAGCGTCAGCGACCGCCAGACCATGGGCAGCGTCGTGGGCGAGCTTCGCGCCACGCTGACGGACGCCGAAAAGTCCATGGATCAGTACTTCCGCCAGCCCGAGAGCCCCGAGGTGCTGCGGCCCGTACCCGGCAGCCTGCAGCAGATGCGCGGCGTGCTGTCGGTGCTGGGGCTGGACCAGGCCTCGCTGGCCGTGGTGCGCATGCGCGACATGGTCGAGCGCCTGCTGATCAATGACGTTCCCGCAGGCGAACGCCAACAGGTCTTCGAGAAGCTGGGCAACAGCCTGGGCGCGCTGGGCTTCCTGGTGGACATGCTGAGCTACCAGCGCGCCATGGCGCGCAAACTCTTCGTCTATGACGAGGAGCGCGGCGAGCTGCGCATCCTCATGGGCCGTGCACGCGCGCCCGAGGCCGCCGCTGTCGAGATGCCTGCGGCGCCCGC
>JAFEDY010000004.1:28866-30191 GCA_018241405.1 Pseudomonadota bacterium
CTGCTGGACATCTTCCTCGAAGAGGCGCGCGAAGTGGTCACCACCGGCCGCGCCGCCATCGAGGCGCTGCAGGCCGAGCCCGACAATCTGAGCGAGCAGACCAGTCTGCGCCGGGCCTTCCATACGCTCAAGGGCAGCTCCCGCATGGTGGGCCTGGGTGAGTTTGGTGAGGCGGCCTGGTCCATGGAGCAGTTGCTCAATGCCTGGCTGGCCGAGCAAAAGCCCATGCAGGCGCCGTTACTGCAGCTGTCCGCCGAGGCCCTGCAGGCATTTGCCCGATGGGCGGACGACATTGCCGCCGGCCAGGCCGACCATTGGCAGGCCCAGGCCTTTTGCGCGGCGGCCGATGCCATGCGCCAGGATGGCAGGTTCCTGCCCCTTGCCGCTGCCGTGGCCGAGGCGCAGGTCGCCGTTGTGCCGCAGGTCCCGCAGGAGCCCGCCATGCCTGCCGGACAGCCGCTGGAGTCGGACTGGCCCGCGCCAGAGCCGGTGGCCCTGGCGCACGCAGCGGCCGTGCCGGCGCCCGTGGCGCCCCTGGTCGAGGACCCCGTCCCGCTCGATATTGACCGGCTGCTGGCCGATGCCCATGGCCCGGCACAACAAGACTTTGCGGACACCTGCATCGAGCCCTTCGATCTGATGGGTGATGCGCCCGCGTCGCCGCAGGCCGTTGCGCCCGACCTGCTCGAAGAGGTGGACTTTGCGCTCTTCGAGCAGGCGCTGCAGGCCAGCCTCGCGGCCGACGGCGGCCCTGGCAGCGACCTGCCGCCGCCGCAAGAGTCCGACGAGCCGCGCACGCCAGACCTTGTCGTGGCCGAGCCGCCGCCGGTGGCCGCGGTGCTGGACTGCAACGTTGAACCGGCCGATGCCGCGCCCGACTTGGACGCAGCAGGCCATGGCGCCGAGCCCTTACCCGCCACCGCGCCCTCGCCGGTGGAGATCGCAGCCTTCGACAACCTGGAGCCCGGCGTGCCGGCGCCGTCCGACGAGGCGGTCAAGGTCATCGAGCACCTGCGCATAGGCATCCCGCTGTACAACGTCTACCTCAACGAGGCCGACGAATGGTCGCGCCGCCTGAGCACGGCGCTGCAGGAATGGTCGCTGGAGCTGCACCAGCCCCTGCCCGACAGCGCCGTGGCACTGGCGCACTCGCTGGCCGGCAGTTCGGCGACCGTGGGCTTTGCAGCGCTGTCCGGTATGGCGCGTACGCTTGAGCATGCCTTGCAGCATGTGCCACTTCTGCCGCGCGGCCTGCCCGAGCATGCCCAGGCCCTGAATGGCGCGACCGCCGACATACGCCGGCTGCTGCACCAGTTCGCGGCGCG
>JAFEDY010000050.1:0-50813 GCA_018241405.1 Pseudomonadota bacterium
CTGCTGGAGCCGCCGGGGCGCGTGGCCTCGGGGCAGATCAGGCTGGAGGGCCAGCGCATCGACAACTTGCAGCACGAGCAGATGCGCCACATCCGCGGGCGCAAGATAGCCGCCATCTTCCAGGACCCGCTGACCTCGCTGAACCCGCTGTACACCGTGGGCCAGCAGCTGGTGGAGACCATCCTGACCCACCTGCCCATGAGCGCCGCGCAGGCGCGCCAGCGTGCCATCGACCTGCTCAAGGACACGGGCATTCCCGCGGCCGAGCAGCGCATAGACCATTACCCGCACCAGTTTTCGGGCGGCATGCGCCAGCGCGTGGTGATCGCCCTGGCGCTGGCGGCCGAGCCCCAGCTCATCGTGGCCGACGAGCCGACCACGGCGCTCGATGTGTCGATCCAGGCGCAGATCATCCAGCTGCTGAAAAACATCTGCAAGACGCGCGGCGCGGCCGTGATGCTGATCACGCACGATATGGGCGTGATCGCCGAGACCTGCGACCGCGTGGCCGTGATGTACGCCGGCCGCGTGGCCGAGATCGGCCCCGTGCATGAGGTCATCAACCGCCCGGCCCATCCGTATACCGTGGGCCTCATGGCCTCGATACCCGACATGGAGCAGGACCGCGAGCGCCTGAACCAGATCGACGGCGCCATGCCGCGCCTGAACGCCATTCCCCGTGGCTGCGCCTTCAACCCGCGCTGTCCGCAAGTGTTCGACCGCTGCCGCGCCGAGCGCCCCGACCTGATACCAGCCGGGGCCACGCAGGCGGCCTGCTGGCTGCATGCTGTACACAAGGAGGCCGCATGAGCAGCACCACCGCCGCGCTGGTGCAGGCGCATGACCTGGCCCGCACCTTTGACGTGTCGGCCCCCTGGCTCAACCGCGTGCTGGAGCGCAAGCCGCGCCAGCTGCTGCACGCCGTCGATGGCGTGAGCTTCGAGATCGAGAAGGGCAAGACCCTGGCCCTGGTGGGCGAGTCGGGTTGCGGCAAGAGCACCGTGGCGCGCCTCCTGGTGGGCCTGTACGCGCCCACGCGCGGGGGCTTCACCTTTGACGGCCAGGACGCGCACGCCGCCTTCAAGGGCCGTGACGCACGCGCCATGCGCCGACGCATCCAGATGATCTTCCAGGACCCCTACGCCAGCCTCAACCCGCGCTGGCTGGTGCAGGACATCATCGCCGAGCCGCTGCGCGAACACGGCCTGATGAACGACGCCGCGGCGCTTAAAAACCGCGTGGGTGAGCTGCTCACGTCCGTGGGCCTGTCGCCGCTGGACATGGCCAAGTACCCGCACCAATTCTCGGGCGGTCAGCGCCAGCGCATCTCGATTGCCCGCGCGCTGGCCACCGAGCCCGAATTTTTGGTCTGCGACGAGCCCACCAGCGCGCTCGACGTCTCGGTGCAGGCCCAGGTGCTCAACATCATGAAGGACCTGCAGAAAAAGCAGGGCCTGACCTATCTGTTCATCAGCCACAACCTGGCCGTGGTGCGCCACGTGAGTGACCAGGTCGGCGTGATGTACCTGGGCCGCCTGGTGGAGCTGGCCGACAAGCAGCAGCTGTTCAGCCAGCCGCGCCACCCCTACACGCGCATGCTGCTCGACGCCATCCCCAAGATGCACGACACCGGCCGCGCGCGCACGCCCGTGCAGGGCGAGGTGCCCAATCCCCTTAATCCGCCGCCGGGCTGCGCCTTCAACCCGCGCTGCCCCTTTGCCAACGACCGCTGCCGGGCCGAGCGCCCCCAGCTGCTGAACGATGGCGGCACGCGCGTGGCCTGCCATGCCGTCGAGGAAGGCCGCATTCCGCGCGACTGATGCCATGGGCGGCATACTGGCGTTTTTCGTGTGCAACAACGCCAAGGAGCAGTACCCATGACCGCCTTCACCCTCACCAGCCCCGACATCGCCGCCGGCAGCAGCATCGACCCGAGCTTCGAGTTCGACAGCTTCGGCTGCACGGGCAAGAACCAGTCGCCCGTGCTGCGCTGGAGCGGCGCGCCCGTGGGCACCAAGAGCTTCGCCGTGCATGTGTACGACCCCGACGCACCCACGGGCTCGGGCTTCTGGCACTGGTACGTGATCGACCTGCCGCCCACCGCCACCGAGCTGCCCGCCAACGCCGGTGCCCAGGGCGGCGCCCACCTGCCCCAGGGCGCGCGCCAGATCCGCAACGACTATGGCAGCTACGCCTGGGGCGGCATGTGCCCGCCGCCCGGCGACAAGCCGCACCGCTACATCTTCACGGTGCATGCCCTGTCGGTGGCGCGCATCGACGTGCCGGACGACGCCCCTGCGGCGCTGACCGGCTTCATGGTCAATGCCAACACCCTTGCCAAGGCCTCGTTCACGGCGACCTACGGGCGGTAACGCGAACGCTGCGGTGCAGCGCCCCATCGTGACAACCGCGTGCCGCGAGGCATGCGGTTTTTTTATTGGAAAATCGACTCGGAAACCATACCGGTGATTGTGTAATGCATTGATTAATATGAAGTTTATTCCATAGAATCTTCTCGGAAATCTTCTCACCTCATGGCTGTTGACCCACTCCCCGCCCTGCGCGCCGCGCTCGCCGCGCAGGCGCCCGCCAGCGCCGCCGGCCTGGCCGCCGCGCTGGACGTGAGCGTGCCCACGCTGCACCGCCTGCTGCAGCGCCTGGCGCCGCAGGAATGGGTGGCGGCCGGCAAGGCGCGGCGTGCGCGCTATGCGTTGCGGCGCACCGTGGCGGGACGGCGTGGCGGGGTGGAGGATTTACCCGTCTACCAGGTGGATCGCGCCGGCCAGGCCAGGCCCTTGGCAGCGCTTGCGGCGCTGCAGGGCGGGGGCTGTTGGATGTCTTTGGGGGACAGCGGCTGGCCCGAGCCCGCCGAGTCGCGCGACGGCTGGTGGCCCGGCCTGCCATATCCGCTCTATGACATGCGCCCCCAGGGCTACATGGGCCGCCTGTTCGCGCGCGCCGAGCATGGCGCGCTGGGCGTGCCGCTGGACCCGCAGGACTGGGGCGACGACGATGTGCTGCTCGCCCTCTCGCTGCGCGGCCAGGACACCAGCGGCGACTGGATCCTGGGCGACGAGGCGCATGCGCTCTGGCAGGCGCGGCGCCTGTCCCAGCCGGCACCGCTGGCGCCCGCAGACCTGCCTTCCGCCTATGCACAGCTGGCCGATCAGGCCGTGGCCCAGGGCGTACCGGGCTCCAGCGCGGCGGGCGAATTCCCCAAGTTCACCGCGCGCCGCGCCGTGCCGGACGGCATGGAGAGTGCGACGCCACATGTGCTCGTCAAGTTCTCGGGCGCGGGCACGGGCGCGAGTGATGGGCCCACGGTGCGGCGCTGGGCCGATCTGCTGGTCTGCGAGCACCTGGCGCTGGTGCATGCCGCGCGCCTGCAGGGGGTGCAGGCCGCGCGCACCCGCGTGCTGCAGCATGCGGGGCGCACCTTCCTCGAATCGGAACGCTTTGACCGCCACGGCGAACAGGGCCGCAGCCCTTTGTTGAGCCTGGAGACGGCCAACGCCGCGCTGCTGGGCGAGCCCTCGCGCGACTGGGCGCTGCTGGCCGCGCGCCTGGCCCGCGCCGGCCTGCTGGGCGACGAGGATGTGGCCGCCATCACCCGCCTGTGGTGGTTCGGCCGTCTGATCGCCAATACCGACATGCATTTGGGCAACCTGGCCTTTCGCCCGGTGCAGGGCCGCCTGGCGCTGGCCCCTGCCTACGACATGCTGCCCATGCTGCACGCTCCGCTACCGGGCGGCGAGGTGCCGCCGCGCAGCTTTGAGCCCCCGCTGCCCCCGCCGGCCCAGCGCGCCGCCTGGCATGCGGCCTGCGGCGCGGCGCTGGGCTTCTGGCGCCAGGCGGCGCAGGACGGGCGCATCAGCCCGGAGTTCCGCGTGGTGTGTGCGCAGCACGCGCAGCGGCTGGAGCGCGCGGCCGTGCATGCGTGATTCGCTCTTGTTTACGTAGCTGACAGCGGTTACCCAGAAATTGCTAGAGGCTGATTTCATTGGTTTTCTTGCGCCGGGCATCGCCCACATCGCATGCAACTGGCGCAACCCAGGCGAGAGCCACCGCGCAAGGGCCGCCCCGCCGCGCTGGTGGCGTCCCCCTGCCCGCAGCGCGCAACGCTGCGAGAGCGGGGGGAAGCAGCGCAGCTGCTCAGGGGGGTGTTCACGTATACCGCTTCGCCCGCAGATTGTTCTTCATCTGCTGCAGCACCGGCTGCAGCGGCTCGCCGATGCGCAGCGCCACGCAGGTGGCCAGCACGTCGATGATCAAGAGGTGCAGCAGGCGCGAGGCCATGGGGCTGTAGCGGTCGTAGCCCTCGGGGTTGTCGGCGGCGAGGTGGATGCGGCAGCTGTGTGCCAGGGGCGAGCCGCTGGCGGTGATGGCGATCGTGGTGGCGCCGTTCTTGCGCGCGATGTCGGCTGCGTCCATCAGGTCGCGCGTGCGGCCCGAGTTGCTGATGATGACGGCGCAGTCGCCCGGGCCCAGCAGCGTGGCGCTCATGACCTGTATGTGGCCGTCGCTGCTCGCCAGGCTGGTGATGCCTAGGCGAAAGAACTTGTGCTGCGCGTCCTGCGCCACGATGCCGGAGTTGCCGGCGCCGTAGAACTCGATGCGCCGCCCGGTCTTCCAGGTGGCGGCGATGGCCTCGGCCGCGCGCTCGATCAGCTGGGTGCTGGCGGCGTTGCGGTACTGCAGGAAGGCGGCGACGGCGTTGTCCACCACCTTGACCAGCACGTCGCCGGTCCTGTCGTCGGCGTCCACGCTGCGGTGGATGAAGGGCACGCCCTCGCTGACGCTGCCGGCCAGCTTGAGCTTGAAGTCCGCCAGGCCGTCGTAGCCCATGCTGCGGCAGAAACGCACCACCGTGGGCTTGCTGACATGGGCGCGCTCGGCCAGCTCGCGCACCGGCAGGTGGGCGAAGGCGCGCGGGTCCTTGAGCACGAGCCGCGCCACGCGCTGCTCGGCCGGAGCCAGGGAGGGGAGGGAGGCGGTGATGCGATCCAGCATGGGGTGGCGCGGTGGGCTAGGGGTGACCCGAAGAATGTAACCCGGTTTCATGCGCCGGGCGCCGCATACACTTAACGGTTGCCCGGCAAGGCACGACAACGAGGAACCGCATGAACCAACTCGACGCACTCAAGCAATTCACCACCGTGGTGGCCGATACCGGCGACTTCAAGCAGCTGGCGCAGTTCCAGCCGCAGGACGCGACCACCAACCCCTCGCTGATCCTCAAGGCGGTGCAAAAACCGGAGTACGCGCCGCTGCTCAAGGACTGCGTGACGCGCTGGCATGGCCGCGACATCCATGAACTCATGGACCGCCTCATTGTGCGCTTTGGCTGCGAGATCCTGTCCCTCATCCCCGGGCGCGTGTCCACCGAGGTCGATGCCCGCCTGTCCTTCGACACCGCCGCCACCATGGCCCGGGCCGAGCGCATCGTGGAGCTGTACCAGGCCGAGGGCGTGCACATCGACCGCGTGCTGATCAAGGTCGCCGCGACCTGGGAGGGGATTGAGGCCGCGCGCCAGCTGGAGGCCCGTGGCATCCACACCAACCTCACGCTGCTGTTCTCCTTCGCCCAGGCCGTGGCCTGCGGGCAGGCGAAGGTGCAGCTGATCTCGCCCTTCGTCGGCCGCATCTACGACTGGTACAAGAAACAGGCCGGCGCCAGTTGGGACGAGGCCGCCATGGCCGGCGCCAACGACCCGGGTGTGCAGTCGGTGCGCGCCATCTACAACCACTACAAGCATTTCGGCATCGCCACCGAGGTCATGGGCGCAAGTTTTCGCAACATCGGCCAGATCATCGCCCTGGCGGGTTGCGACCTGCTGACCATTGCGCCCGAGCTGCTGGCGCAGCTGTCCGCCAGCGACGCGCCGGTGCAGCGCGTGCTCGACCCCGAGGCCGCGCGCCGCGTGAGCATGCAGCCCGTGCAGTACGACGAGGCGGGCTTCCGCTACGCGCTCAACGCCGACGCCATGGCCACCGAGAAGCTGGCCGAGGGCATACGCGCCTTTGCCGCCGACGCCGCCAAGCTCGAACAATTGATGCAAGCCGCTGCATGAGTTTTTCCGACCCTCGCACGCGCTGCGACCGCACGGGCGCCTGGGCGGCCTTGCGCGCGCACTACGAGCGCGCCGGCCGCGGCTTTGACCTGCGCGCCGCCTTCGCGCAGGACGCGCAGCGTTTCGAGCGCTTCAGCCAGCAGGCGCCCCATGTGTTTGCCGATCTGTCCAAGAACCTGATCGACGCGCCCACCGAGACCCTGCTGCTTGAGCTGGCGCGCGAATGCGGCCTGGAGGCCTACCGCGACGCCATGTTTGCCGGCGCCCCCATCAACAACACCGAGCAGCGCGCGGCCATGCACTGGTTGTTGAGAAAACCGGCTCCAGCGCAATCAGGGCAAGTGCAGACAGCTACCAATATCGTAGTGAACGGCCTGCGTGACGTGCATGCCACGCTGGACGCCATGCTGCAGCTTGCCGAGCAGGTGCGCGCCGACGAGGCCATCACCGACATCGTCAACATCGGCATAGGCGGCTCGGACCTGGGGCCGGCCATGGTGGTCAAGGCGCTGGACGACCTGCGCCATCCGGCCAAGCGCCTGCACTTCGTTTCCAACGTTGATGGCATGGAGCTGGGCAGCCTGCTGCGCGGCCTGCGGCCCGAGCGCACGCTGTTCCTCATCGCCTCCAAGACCTTTACCACGCTGGAGACCATGACCAACGCCCACGCGGCGCGCGACTGGTTTTTGGCGCAGGGCGGCAGCCAGGAGAGGCTAACCCGGCATTTCTATGCGCTGACCACCAACCTGGAGGCCGCGGCCGAGTTTGGCATCACGACCACGCTGGGCTTCTGGGACTGGGTGGGCGGGCGCTATTCGCTGTGGTCCGCCATAGGGCTGCCGATCGCCATCGCCATCGGCGCCCAGGGCTTTCGCGAACTGCTGGCCGGCGCGCATGCCATGGACGCGCATTTTTGCAGCGCGCCTTTGGCCTCCAATCTGCCCGTGCGCCTGGCGCTGCTGGACTTGTGGTACCGCAACTTCTTCGGCTTCACCAGCCGCAGCATGGCGCCCTACAGCCACGGCCTGCGCCGCCTGCCGGCCTATCTGCAGCAGCTGGAGATGGAGAGCAACGGCAAGGGTGTGGACGCGCAGGGCGCGCCGCTGCCCTACGCCACTTCGCCCGTGATCTGGGGCGAGCCCGGCACCAACGGCCAGCACGCGTTCTTCCAGATGATCCACCAGGGGCCTGATGTCGTGCCCGTGGAATTCATCGCCCTGCGCGAGGGTGGCCGCGACCTGCCCGGCCAGCACCCGCGCCTGGTCGCCAATGCCCTGGCCCAGGCGCGCGCGCTGATGACGGGCCGCCCCCATGAGGACTGCGGCCACCGCAGCTTCTCGGGCAACCGGCCCAGCAGCTTCCTGCTGCTGGAGCGCCTGGATCCGGCCTCGCTGGGCGCTCTCATCGCCCTCTATGAGCACCGCGTGTTCGCCAGCGGCGCGCTCTGGGGCATCAATAGCTTTGACCAATGGGGCGTAGAGCTGGGCAAGACCATCGCCCGCGACCTGGAGCCGCGCCTGGCCACGGGCGATACCGAGGGGCTGGACGCCTCCACCGCCGGGCTGCTGCGGCGCCTGGCGTCGTAGGAGCGCCGCAGCATAAAAAAAGCCCGCAGGCACAACCTGCGGGCTTTTTGACTTGGTGCGCATGGCGCCTCGGCGAGAGGCGCCAGCAGCCCGGGCCGATTACATGCCCATGCCGCCCATGCCACCCATGCCGCCCATGTCGGGCATGCCGCCTGCCGGGGCGTCGTCCTTCGGAGCCTCGGCCACCATGGCCTCGGTCGTCAGCAGCAGCGAAGCCACGGAGGCGGCGTTCTGCAGGGCCGTGCGGGTCACCTTGGTGGGGTCCAGAATGCCCATCTCCAGCATGTCGCCGTAGGTGTCGTTGGCGGCGTTGAAGCCGTAGTTGCCCTTGCCGTTCAGCACTTCATTGACCACCACGCTGGCTTCGCCGCCGGCGTTGTTGACGATCTCGCGCAGGGGCGCCTCGATGGCCTTCAGGATCAGCTTGACGCCGGCGTCCTGGTCGGCGTTGTCACCCTTGATGGAGGTGCCCACGGCCTGCTTGGCGCGCAGCAGCGCTACGCCGCCACCGGCCACAATGCCTTCTTCCACGGCAGCGCGGGTGGCGTGCAGGGCGTCTTCCACGCGGGCCTTCTTTTCCTTCATCTCGACCTCGGTGGCGGCGCCGACCTTGATCACGGCCACGCCGCCGGCCAGCTTGGCCACGCGCTCCTGCAGCTTCTCGCGGTCGTAGTCGCTGGTGGCTTCCTCGATCTGGATGCGGATCTGCTTGACGCGCGCCTGGATGTCGTCGGCATTGCCGGCGCCGTCGATGATGGTGGTGTTTTCCTTGCCCACTTCGATGGTCTTGGCCTGGCCCAGGTCGGCCAGCGTCACCTTCTCCAGCGACAGGCCCACTTCTTCAGCGATGACCTTGCCGCCCGTCAGGATGGCGATGTCTTCCAGCATGGCCTTGCGGCGGTCGCCAAAGCCGGGCGCCTTCACGGCCACGACCTTCAGGATGCCGCGGATGGTGTTGACCACCAGGGTGGCCAGGGCCTCGCCCTCGACTTCCTCGGCAATGATGAGCAGCGGACGGCCGGCCTTGGCCACGGCTTCCAGCGTGGGCAGCAGGTCGCGGATGTTGCTGATCTTCTTGTCGAACAGCAGCACGAAGGGGTTGTCCAGCAGGGCCACCTGCTTCTCGGGGTTGTTGATGAAGTAGGGCGAGAGGTAGCCGCGGTCGAACTGCATGCCTTCCACGACATCCAGCTCGTTGTTCAGGCTCTTGCCGTCCTCGACGGTGATCACGCCTTCCTTGCCGACCTTGTCCATGGCGTCGGCAATGATTTGGCCGATGGATTCGTCGGAGTTGGCGGAGATGGAGCCCACCTGGGCGATTTCCTTGGAGGTCGTCGTGGCCTTCGAGGCTTTTTTCAGCTCGGCGACCAGGGCGGCGACGGCTTTGTCGATGCCGCGCTTCAGATCCATGGGGTTCAGGCCGGCGGCCACGTACTTGCTGCCTTCGCGCACGATGGCCTGGGCCAGCACGGTGGCGGTGGTGGTGCCGTCACCGGCGTTGTCGCTGGTCTTGGAGGCCACTTCCTTCACGAGCTGGGCGCCCATGTTCTGCAGCTTGTCCTTGAGCTCGATCTCCTTGGCCACGGACACGCCGTCCTTGGTCACGGTGGGGGCGCCGAACGAGCGCTCCAGCACCACATTACGGCCCTTGGGGCCCAGGGTGACCTTGACCGCGTTGGCCAGGATGTTCACGCCTTCAACCATGCGGGCGCGGGCTTCGCCGCCGAAAACTACGTCTTTTGCTGCCATGTGTGGCTCCTAAGAATTTTTGATCAAACAGGCCGCTAACGCTTGTATGGCAAACGCTAACAGCTATGAAAATGAGAGTGAGAGGGCTTACTTTTCGACAACGGCGAAAAGATCGTCTTCCTTCATGACCAGCAGCTCGTCACCGTGGATCTTGACGGTCTGGCCGCTGTACTTGCCGAACAGCACGCGGTCGCCCACCTTCACGCTCATGGCGATGCGGTCGCCGTCTTCGTCCAGGCGGCCGGGGCCCACGGCCACGATTTCACCCTGGTCGGGCTTCTCGGCGGCGTTGTCGGGGATCACGATGCCCGATGCAGTCTTGGTTTCGTTTTCGAGGCGCTTGACGATCACGCGATCGGCGAGAGGGCGCAGGTTCATAGGATCTCCTTGCGGTGCACAAACAAAGGGTGATAACGACAGCAGCCCGGGAGGGCTGCCTGAGGAAAGGGTGGTGTTGCTAGCACTCAACTCTTACGAGTGCTAATAATAAGCCCGTTTTGCCCGACTTCAAGAGGGCAGGCCCAGAAAGTTGGTGCCAGCCGCCCCGGCCAACCCACCCGCGTCACCCCAGCAAGCCGTAACCCGGACACCCGACTCGCCACCATAGCCTTCACTGCGGCAGCCGCCAGGATGACCACCGTCTTCCCGCCCTGTCATTCCGGCGAAAGCCGGATTCCAGCAAATTACCCCATCACCCCAGCCACACTGCGCCCATCCCAACCTGCCCACAAGATCGCAGTAGGTAGAATCCCGCATCCACACCTACCCGAGCCCTAGCCGCACGCACGGTTCACTGCCGGAAGGCCCGCGCACCTGCCTACTTCAGCCCACCGCAGATACAAGAGAACTGAGTCCATGGCGTCTTTGCAAGCAACCACCGGCCTGATGGGGATAGGCTTGGCCGTGCTAATCCTGTACCTGATCCGGCGCGATCACCTCTACCTCATGCACGGACTGTTTTGGGTGCTGGTGGCTGCCGCCGTGGCCCTGCTCGGCGCCTGGCCCGGACTCATCGACCGCCTGGCCGCACTGGTCGGCTTTGCATACCCGCCCTCGCTGCTGTTGCTGTTGGCCTGCATCGTGCTGCTCATCAAGGCGCTGTACGCCGACATGGTCAACACCCGCATCGAGCGAGACGTGCGGAGGCTAAATCAGCGGTTGGCCTTGTTGGAGGCGGATGTGGAGAGCGTTCGTCACGCGGCTGCTGAATCATCAACTTCGTCACAGGCGCTTTGAGCATCAGCCAAAGCGTTCAGCATGGCTTAGCCGTGTAAACCGCGACGGATGAGCTAGCTGGTGGTGCAGATCGCTCTCAGTCGTTCGGCCAGCATGTCCAAGGCTGACAAGCAAAAACACAACCTTGACCCACAGGATTACGAATGACTTCCAGAATCATTCTTCGCAAGAGCGGCAGGCACTGATGCAGAACTTCTCCATCTCTCCAGTTGAAATGGTCGCCACACTCTGGCGCAATCGTGAACTTATCAAGGGGTTTGCCAAGCGAGAAGTGCTGGGTCGTTATAGAGGCTCCGTGCTCGGTTTATTTTGGTCATTTTTCAATCCCCTATTCATGCTAGCTATCTACACCTTTGTATTTAGCGTGGTGTTCAAGGCACGCTGGAGTGTGGGAAGCGATTCGAAAACAGAATTTGCGCTCGTTCTGTTTGCTGGGTTGATTGTTTTCAACTTGTTTAGTGAATGTATCAGCCGTGCACCAGTGTTGATACTCGGTAATCAGAACTACGTCAAGAAAGTAGTGTTTCCATTGGAAATATTGCCTGTTATCGCTCTGCTTTCATCGCTCTTTCACGCTGCTGTCAGCGTTGTTGTATGGCTATTCGCGTATTTGTTGTTTTTTGATCTTCCCCACGCTACGGTTCTTTATCTGCCTTTGGTCATTCTGCCATTTTTGTTTCTTATTTCCGGCATTAGTTGGATGCTTGCATCGATTGGTGTATTTTTGCGCGACGTTGCGCAGGTCATAGGCACTATTGTTACTATATTGATGTTTTTGTCGCCTATTTTTTACCCTGTCTCTGCCTTGCCTGAGAAGTTCAGGCTGTGGATTTATATTAATCCTATCACTGTCACCATAGAGCAGTTCAGAGATATCCTCTACTGGGGGCGAGGCCCCGATTTTGCAGTCCTGGGAGTCTACCTGATCGGCTCAGCTGCATTTTCTTGGTTGGGATTCGCTTGGTTTCAAAAGACCAGAAGAGGTTTTGCTGATGTCCTCTGAAATCGTAATTTCTGTTAGGGAAGTGTCCAAACGCTATGAAATGTATTCGCAGCCACGAGATCGACTGCTGCAGTTTTTTTCGTTCGGACGGCGTCAATACTTCAAGGAGTTTTGGGCGCTACGCAGTGTCTCTTTCGATGTGAAAAAGGGTGAAACCGTTGGTATTCTTGGTCGCAACGGTAGTGGCAAGAGCACCCTTCTTCAAATTATTGCCGGTACCCTTGCGCCGACCAGTGGTGTCGTTCATAAAAGCGGAGTTCTAGCGGCATTGCTTGAGCTCGGTTCAGGCTTCAATCCGGAGTTCACAGGCAGGGAGAACGTTTACCTCAATGGATCAATTCTGGGCTTCTCAGCGGAAGAAATGGATGCCCGATTTGATGATATTGCCGCGTTTGCTGATATCGGTGAACACTTGGATCAACAGGTCAAAACATACTCAAGCGGCATGACGGTACGTCTAGCTTTTGCCGTACAGGCCTGTGTGTCACCGCAGATATTAATTGTTGATGAGGCATTATCTGTTGGGGATGAAAAATTCCAAAGAAAATGCTTCGATTATATTCAACGGTTGCGCGAGGGGGGGTGTTCCATTTTGCTGGTGACGCACTCGACAGCGACAGTGGAAAAATTTTGTCAACGCGGAGTACTTTTGCATAAGGGGGTCGTTCATGGTGTTGGTCCCGCTAAAGAAATAGTTGACCAATACCATGCATTGTTGTATTCCGACGAGCAAGCATACATTAGGTACCGTCAGCAAAGCCAGAAAGCAAATCAGCCGCCAGCAATCCATGATAATTCGGAAGAGTCTTCGATCTTAAAAGACCCAAATGATAATCAGAACAGGACCGGCGCGGACGGCATTCGCGCAGTGATAACCGATTGGCAGATTACTGATGCGTCAGACACACTGGGCGAACTGTTCAGTATCGGAGAGAATATTAAAATCCGTTTTTTTGTGGATATATTAAATCCGATAAACGAGATGCAGGCGGGTATATTAATAAGAACGGTGGAAGGCGTCAGTGCATTCGGAACAAGCACCTTGTATCATCAAAAGAATGTAATTGATGCGCAGCCTGGATCGCGCCTTTGTTTTCATTTTGATCTGTGCGCAAATTTGTGTGCTGGCACCTACTTTGTAACTTTAGCCGTGGCGGAAGCAATATCCCTCGCAGATATGCGGTATCTTGATCGGAAGACGGACGTAATTGTCTTCAAGACATTCCAGCCGCGTATTCTTGCGAGTGGTATTGCCATGCTTGACGCGCATGTCAAAGTGACCCACGCCGGGAACTCGGTATGAAGTCACTCCTGATAGTTACAGAACAGTTCACGCTGGGTGGTCTCGAAACGCATATTCGCGATGAGATTGAACTCCTTACTCGAATTGGTATAGAAGTGCACCTGGCAGTGGGCAAGAGGTATGAGGATCTCATCCTCCTCCCGGGTCTTGCCTCCATAACGAAAGGGCTTCCTTTTGACGCGTATAGCACTAGCAGTGAATTGGTGGCTGGGGTCGATCAGATAAGACAAATTATCTGTGATAGAAAAATTGATAGACTTCATATTCATCCATTTGCATCAATCATACCCGCGGCGACCGCTGCTGAGTTGGAAGGTATCCCTTACGCCATAACCATGCATGGTCCGGCGTCGGTATTGACCAGCTATGGGCCAGTTTATGACTTGTTGCTTAAAAAAGTCATATTGCCAAACGTGCCCCTTCTTGTCGCGGTTTCGCCGGAAGTTAAGAGTCTGCTGACGGTTGGCGGCCGAGAGAATGCTGTTCTTTGTATCCCCAATTCTGTCGTCTTTCCCCTCGATGAGGGCCATTTTTGCAGTGAACCACGTGACCCGCGCTGGCTGGTTGTGTCGCGGCTGGATGAATTTAAGATTCAGGGCATTATTGATTTTTGTAGGAAGGCGAGGTGCTGCGGAGTTTCTGGGGTTGTTATTGCTGGCGATGGCCCTGCAAGAGAGCAGTTGAGCAGCATGCTGGATGCTGAAGCTGTCTCTGACTTTGTTGAGCTTATTGGTGCCAGCAATAAAATTGCGTCATTATTAAAACAGTTTGCAGGCGTTGCCGGTATGGGGCGAGTTGTCCTTGAAGCGGTTTCCGCGCGCAAGTCGGTAGTGCTGGTTGGATATGACGGGGTCAAAGGAGTTCTTGATAAAAATCTGTTCAAGAATGCAGCAGAGCAGAACTTTTCTGGTCGCAACCTTCCTGTGATTGATGGTGATCTATTGTCTGCTCAATTGCGAGAATTATCAACGCCAGCAGTCATTTTAGATGTTTTCAACTATGCGAAACGGTCTTTTGATGCGATCAATGCATGGGCATGGTTTAGCGAGGAAATGGGCGCAGCCAGAAATCCCGAGCCGACAATATTGACAGGCTTATACAAAGTACTTTCCAGCAACACAGATGTTGATGCGACGCCTTTCGTCATGAGTGGCGATGTGTTGAATGAACTGGAAATATTGGCTTGTTGTTCTAAGTATTACGATCAAAAACTTTTGGAGGAAGTAGCCACGTCTCATAAAAATATGGATCATCTCAATTCTAATCAGGCGGTTCTTGAGTCTGATCGGCTGATAAATGAGCAGAATAGGACTGTGGCGGAGTTTGGTCGCCAAATTAAAGACCTTAATGAGACCCTGGCTGATCGTGACAGAACGATCCGCGTCATTAAGGATAATTGTCGGCGAATTGTTGAAGAGAAAGACTTGTACATAGAAGATAAAGAGATATATATTGTTATGCTGAAGCTGGAGAACGAACGGCTCAGTATGCGTTGGGGAAATAGGGTAATTCGATCATTGGCGCATTTTAAGAGGCTGTCACATTACGCGCGGGAGGCAGTTGTTATAGCAAGGGAGCAGGGTGGGTTTGCACTTGTGCGGGCTGTTCGTACGAAGATTCGAGATGTTGTGCTGAAAAAAAGTATTGCCAAGACGAGTGGTTCAAGCGATCAGAATTTAGGTGCTTCACGAAATGTAATATCTCCTAAAGGAGATCAAATCATATTGCCCCTATTGCGTGACGCCCTTGTGATTATTGCTGGTGTACCATTTGATGATATTGGTGGAGGGCAGCGATCAGCACAAATTGCGAGAAGTGCTTTAAAGATGGGTCGCCATGTTGTGTATGTCTATATATACAAGAAATTTGATTTTGATCTGAATCGTCATGTCGAATCAATCGTCAACGTCCCGGGCTTATGGCATGTGCACGTTGATGCGGCTACGCCGACTGATGTTCTCAGAAGCGTTACGCCCGGATCGACATTGTTGATTGAGTTTCCGCATCCCAAGGCCTTGCCGTATCTTGAGACTTTTAACCTTCGTGGTATGCGTACGGTCTTCGAATTGATCGACGATTGGGATTCGAGCCTTGGCGGCGATTGGTTCGATTACGAAACCTATCGTGACTTCGTTGGCAAGTCGAACGTGGTTGTGGGAACTGCCAAGGTATTGGTGAATAAGTTGCGCGACCTTGGAAGGGTTGATGCGATCTATTTGCCTAATGCTGCAAATGAATGTATTTTTGATAAATATAAAAAGTACACTCGACCTTTTGATATGCCTACGGGGTTCCGGCGGATAGCTTTATATTTTGGATCCCTTTATGGTGAATGGTTTTCTTGGGATTATTTGCGTGAGGCTGCGGTTAATAATGGTGACATTGCCTTTATTTTGATTGGTGATAAGCCAGCAAGGGACAGGATGCCCTCTCTTCCGTCGAATGTTTATTTTTTGGGGGGGAAGAGTATACTGGATTTGCCGGCGTATCTTGCTTATGCTGACTGCAGCCTTCTGCCGTTTGTGCCAGGCAAAATTTCTGATGCGGTATCACCTATAAAGGTATTTGAATACTTATTTGCAGCTTGTCCAGTTGTGGCGACGGAATTGCCGGAAATCGTTGATTACCCAGGTGTCTCTGTTGCGCAATCGGCTGCTGAATTTTCTGCGCTTTGTCGCGATGTGGCACTCACGGACGAGGCGAGGTGTGAAAATGATAAATTTATATTCAGCAACTCCTGGTTCTCTCGGGTTGAAAAAATTATGAGCGCGGGAGCTGGTTCACAGTTCCGAGCATCGGTCAGCGTTGTAATATTAATTCATGACAATATGAATATTATTGGGCGCTGTCTGGAGTCCTTGTTGCTGCACTGTTCTTCCTATTTGAAGGAAGTGATTGTTGTAGATAACGCTAGTGCTGATGGAGGCGCTGATTTTGTGCGGTCAGCATTTCCGCAGGTGAAGGTCCTTAGTAACCCTGTGAATGGCTGCTCCTCTGGTCGAAACCTTGGTGCCCGCTTCGCAACCGGAGAGTTATTGGCATTCTTTGATTCGGATCAGTGGTTTACCTGTTCTTCTGCGTTTGAAGAGGCTTTGACAATATTGACGCGTGATGCAAGCGTTGGGGCAGTCGGTTGGGCCGCTGGATGGTTTGATCGTGGCCGTGATGACCTTGGTGGGCCGATAGCGGACTATTTTCAGAATAAGGCGATGAACGAGCAGGCAAATAAGGTGGGCTACAGATCGGATATTGGATATTTGGGTACGGGCGGATTTTTTCTGCATCGCTCAGTATTTGATGCCACAGGCGGTTTTGATGTTGCTTATGATCCAACGTGTTTTGAAGATACTGATCTCTCGTTTCAAATCAAGAAACTTGGATTTGATGTGTGCTACAGGGATTTGGTGGGAATAAGACATCAACCACATCAAACAACTAAGGCTTCTTCTGGCTCGGATGCGTACAGTCGGCTTTTCAAGAGAAACGCGGATTATTTCAGGCGTAAGTGGGCAGATTATCCACATTTTTATTCTGAATATCATGGTTAAGGTGTTGCCGTGAGGAAAATATTGTGTGTCATTGGAACCCGCCCCGAAGCCATAAAAATGGCTCCGGTCATCTTGGCCCTAAAACAGCAACCGTGGGCCAATGTCCGTGTTCTTGCAACAGCCCAACACAGGCACATGCTGGACCAAGTCAATGAGTTTTTTGGCATCGATCCTGATATTGACTTGAACATCATGCGCCCTAACCAGGCGCTCACGGAGCTGACTGCACGTTTGTTGCTGGAATTGGATGAGGTCTTGCAGGCCGAGCAACCGGAAGCAGTGCTGGTACAGGGGGACACTACCACGGTGATGACGGTGGCGCTGGCGTGCTTTTATCACCGAATTCCCGTGGGGCATGTTGAGGCGGGACTGCGCACCTGGGATATGCAGAACCCTTTCCCTGAAGAGGCCAATAGAGTCATCGCCGGAAAGCTGTCGCGCTGGCACTTTGCACCCACAGAGGGTGCAAGGCAGAACTTGCTCAAGGAGGGGGTTGAGGATAAGGATATTGTCGTCACGGGTAACACCGTCATTGATGCGCTGCTGATGACGGCTGCCCGCAATCTGGATCTGCCAGTGCTGTTGGAACCTGCCAAGAGGCTCGTTTTGGTGACATCCCATCGCCGCGAAAATTTTGGTGAACCTTTTCGCAATATTTGCCGCGCGCTGCGTGCTCTGGCGGAAAGAAATTTGGCAGTTCAGTTTCTGTACCCTGTACATCCCAACCCCAATGTTAAGCATGTAGCTCAGGAATTTCTGGCCGGGCTACCCAACTTCACACTCAGCGATCCTTTGGACTACGCTCCATTTATTGCTGCGATGCAACGTGCGCACATCATCTTGACGGACTCAGGCGGTGTGCAGGAGGAGGCCCCCGCGCTTGGCAAGCCCGTATTGGTGTTGCGGGATGAAACGGAAAGGCCAGAAGCCGTTGAACAAGGTGTCGTGAAACTGGTTGGCCCCAACTACGAACGTATTGTGAATGAAACGCAGCGTTTGCTCGATGATGAGGATGCATACCATGCCATGGCGCGTGGTATATCACCCTATGGCGACGGCAAGGCTTCCGAGCGCATCGTGAGTGTGCTGCGGTCTTATTTTGCCCAATAGCGTGTGCGGCGGATGAGGGTTTTGTTGCTGGCCTATGAGTGGCCACCTATTACCGCAGCGCAGGCATTGCGCTGGTTTTATCTGGCCAATGGGCTGGCAAGGCGCGGCGTAACGGTCCATGTGCTGTGCCCGGCGATCACATCACTGCAGCCTTACGCAGTTGCCAATCACGCATCGATCATTGAGCACAGGGTGTGGCCGGGGCCGTTCATAGGGCTGGCCCAGTGGCTCGCAGGCCCGCCGCGCACGCTTGAAACGGAGGGCGACACGGCGCCGCAGCCGGTTACGTCAACTTTGTTGATGCGGGCATACAAGGGCATGCGTTTTGTGCTCGATCGTGTGCTGTACCCTGATGTGCGGACCGAGTGGTATCCCTTTGCCAAGCGTGAACTGAAGCGTTTGCTGCGGCAGTATTCTTTTGACGTGGTTATCAGCTCGCATGAGCCTGGCGTGGATTTGTTGTTGGGCTTGTGGTTAAAGCGCCATGCCCAACTGCCGTGGGTTGTTGACCTGGCTGATCCGCTTTGTGCGCCGTATTCGCCTCGGTGGCGACGGTGGTTCGACGCTTGGTTTGAAAACTTGGTTTTGCGTAAGGCTGACAAGGTTATTTTGACCAATGATGAACTGCGTACGGTATTGACCAGGCGGCAAGCGGTGAATATGCGTGACAAATTTACCACGATTGCGCAAGGGGCGCCTGATGAATTGCCCGCCTGTCCTGGTAAATTTCGCCATGCGGCAGATCGGTTGCATATTGTTTTTACCGGTAATTTTTACCAAGATTTTCGCAGTCCTGAAGAATTTGCGCATGCCCTGCGGACATGTAACACCGATACAATGCGTGTCACCATTGCTGGTGATAACGGGCGCTTTGCACCGCTATTTCAAGGTATTCCTGGTGTCGAGCTCTTGGGGAAAATTGGACATTTTGATTGTCTTGCCTTGCAGGCGTCGGCAGATCTGCTTTTGAATATAGGAAACAAGCAGGACTATCAGTTGCCGGGCAAAATATTTGAGTATCTTGTAGCAGGTAAGGCGATATTGCATTTGCGTGGGTCCAGTACAGACCCTGCTGTGCCCATCCTGCAAGGGGTTCAATCGACGTTTGTTGTGGACAATCAGCGAGCATCCATAGCCGCGGCGTTGGGTGAGATTGTCGATCACTGGAAGGGTGGAACGTTGACGGTCGCTCCTGCCGAGGTGGAGCGTTCAAAGGCAATGCATGGTTGGTCGGCGCGGGTCGATGTGTTGGAGCGCTTGTTGCGGGACGTGGCGGCGGATCGTCAGGATCAACCTGTGTCGTAAATATGGCTGACCCGATTGTGTGCAAGCATGGTGATGGATTGAAAAACGCATCTTTTCTGCTGTATGACTTCATGCAGGTGGCAGGTGGCGCGGAGCGTGTCACCTTGACGCTGGCCGAGGCTTTCCCTTCGCTGCAAGTGGTTGTAAGCCGTTGCTATCCGCAGGCGCGGCCGTTGCTGGATGGTTCGCCTGTGCGGGTGCGTGAGTTGCGGGGCGGTTGGTCGTCCTGCCTGCCGCGCATCTTGGAGAGCATGTGGTGCTTCCGGTTCCGCTCTCATTGCTTGCAACAAGCGCAGCAGGTTGTGTACAGCGGGTTTTATGCGCCTTTGGCTGTTCATCAGCAGCGTGGCGGGCAACGCATTTACTACTGTCACACCGTTCCGCGATATGCCTATGACTTGTATGAGAGCACGCTGGCGGGCTTTCCTCTGGTTTTGCGGCCCCTGTATGCCGTGTTTGTATGGTGGTTTCGTCGGCAGTACGAGGCGGCTGTGGCACGCATGGATCGCATTGTGGTGAACTCAGAGAACGTACGCATGCGCCTCAAGCGCTACACGGGTTTTGATGCCGAGGTGGTGTATCCGCCTGTGGCGACGCGGCATTTTCGGCCGCTGGGGGATGAAGGGTTTTATCTGTCCACAGCGCGCCTAGTGCCCAATAAGCGCGTGGATGTGATAGTGCGCGCCTTTGCGCGCATGCCCGGGCGCAGGTTGGTGGTGCTTTCGGGCGGGCCTGAACTGGAGCGGCTCAAGGCGCTGGCAGTGGGCGCGAGCAATATTGTTTTTACGGGTTGGCAGACGGATGAGCAGGTGTACCGGTGGGTGGGCCAGGCCCGTGCCGTGATTTACCTGCCCGTCGATGAAGACTTTGGCATGTCGCCGGTGGAGGCCATGGCAGCGGGCAAGCCGGTCATAGGTGTGGCGCAGGGGGGGCTGCTGGAGACGGTGGTCGATGGCGAGACGGGTGTGTTGATCGCTGATCCGCCAACGCCGCAGGCCATTGGTGACGCGGTGGACCGGCTTGAGGGCTTGCTTGGCGATGCCATGTCAGCGGCTTGCATGGCCCGTGCGCAGCGGTTTGACGAGTCGCGCTTCGTGCAGGCGATGCGTGCCATTGTGGGGGCCTGACACCGCCTGTGCCAAGGTGTCACGCCCCGAAAGCAGTGCACAAATGCCAATTTGTGCAACAAAGCCCTCTCAGGTCTGTCGCACGGGAATCCGCCATCGTGCCAAGCACAGCAGCGTGGTTGCTCCCATGTACTTACCTACGCTGAACCATGAGTTGAAGATGCGCGACTTGCCTGCGCTGCGCAGATTCATGGATACCGGGATCTCCGAGATCGAAAGTCCTGCGCGGCGTATGAGTAGCAGCGCGCCAAGATCCTGATAGTCGAGCAGTGTGGCTTCTTGAGAGGCCAGTACCCTCATCGTATGGTAGTTGTAGAGGCGAAAGCCCGAGGTGAGATCGCGCAGGTCGAATCCGGCCAATTGCCGGAACCAATGCCAGGCAATTTGGCGCAGTCGGCTCGCACGCTCCGGAAATGCGCCCACCACCAAGTCTGCCTGCTGGCTGGCCTGTAGCAGCGCCGGTATTTCATCTACTTCGTGTTGGCCGTCGGCATCCATGGTGATGACGGCTTTGTACCCGTGGCGCAGCGCATACCGGAGGCCGGTTTGCATACCCCCCCATGCTCCCATGGGCAGTACGGGAGTCAATACCTGGGCACCTGCAGCCTTGGCGATGGCGCCTGTCGCATCGGTACTTTGGTCGTTGATGACGAGTACGTCGTTCCACCCAGCAGTTTTCAATTGCTGCAGCACGGCGCCAATGGTGGTGGCTTCATTGCGAGCAGGGATGACGATGAGAATGTCTTTGTGCGGCGGTTTGCGGCGTGCTTCAGGTGTGGCGAATGCGTATTGGGCCGTCACCTGGGAAGTGCAGGCCGCTATGGAAAAATAGCGCTGCAGATTACGTTGCCCAGCTTCGCCCCATTGGGCGCGCAGCGCCGGGCTGTGTTGCATTTGCGCAATCGCGGCTTGCCATGCGGCGATGTCCTCCGGGGGCACCAGCAGGCCTGCATGCGCCTTGGTGACGACCCATGGCATGCCCGATCCGGGGAGGTCTGAGACGATGCAGGGCCGTGCATGCTGCATCGCCTCCAGCAATACGATGCCAAAGGCCTCGGTGCGTTCGCGCGAGGCAAGGCAGAACACGTCACAGCTTTGCAGCAAGGCATTTTTTTCGTCGTCCCCCACGTTGCCCAGCAGCCTGACGTTGGCGGTGTGGCCGGGTGGCGTACAGGTTTCGATCCGTGTTTGGAGTTCGGTGCGCAATTCACCGTCACCCACAATCAGGAGCTCGACGCCGGGGAGCCTCGCTGCTGCCTGAATCAGTGTTTCAAACCCCTTGTAGTAGGTCAGTCTGCCGATGGAGAGCAGGCGCAGTGCCGTGTTCTTGCGCCACGGCATAGGCTTGGCGGAAGAGGGTTGGTTTTCGACGCAGCCTAAACCGAGGGGCACGATGGCACATTGGTCGCGCCATGCTTGCAGCGGTTCGCTGGCTTGCAGATAGGGGGGGGAGGTGACGATCACGCGCGTTGCGCGTTTCAGCACGGCCTGCTCGAATGGGCGGTACAGGTAGTAGGCCAAAGCGAGGGCTGTGCGGATCTTTGACACCACTATGTCGGAGTGCCAGTGCACGACCCAGGGAATCTTGTGTGCACTCGGCAGGGTGAGTACCCACAGCGCGGAATTGTTGGGCATGTGCAGGTGCAGCACATCGGGCTGTACACGGTCGATGGCCTGGCGCAGCGCGGATCTAAAACCCAGGGCGATGGGCGCATAGGACAGGTGGAACTGTACGGGCACGCGCGCCAGATAGTGGGGGTCGCTGGGCAACGGCGTGCCGTGAACGAGGGCATGTGCCTCGATGCCCTGGCGGCGCTGTTCATCGACCAGGTCGGCCAGGAAGACTTCCATTCCTCCCCGATGGGGAGGGTAGAACTTGCCTATGTGGAGTACACGCAACGCCATGGCAGGCCTATTTTTTCGATGCTGCGATGGTGGCGCGCATGCTGGCGTACTGTGGGTGGTTGGGCTCCAGTCGGATGGCTTGATCCAGGTCGCTCAAGCTGGCACCACGCTCGCCTGTCAAGCGACGGGCCATGGCCCGGCCATAGTAGGCGGAGGCGCTGGGGCCACGAGCGATGACCTGGTCGAACATCTCGATGGCCGCTTGCGGGATATGCTTGCCAACGAAGGCCATGCCCAGGCCCAGTGCAAATCGGGGGTCGTTGGGCCGTTGCTGCAGCAGTGCCTTGAAGTCGTCGATGGCCTCATCGTACATTTGCGCGGTCATGGCGATTTCTGCCTGCCGTACGCGCATGAGGAGCTGCTGATCTGCCGTGGCGTCGGGGCTCTTTTTCGCCAGGGCCAGCGCGGTGCTGTAGCTCTGGTAGGCCGGGGCCCATTGACCGAGGGCTGCGAGCGATTCGCCGCGGTGGTAATGCAAAGGGTAGTTGGCATAGCCCAGCGCCTGAGCAGCCGAGAAGGCCTGGAGCGCTGCGGCGTCCTGCCGCTTCAGTTGCAGCATGACGCCGGTATTGAACTCCACGGCGCCGCCAAGCTCTCCCCGGTCTCCAAAGGTTCTTGCGATGGACAGGTTGCGGTCCGCCTGGTCCAGCATCTGCCTCTTCAGGTAGTAGGTGCCCAGGTTCAGGAAGGGGCGGCTGCGCCCGACGGCATTGGCGGAGGCTTGGAGGTCGATCTTCTCCGCGGCGTCTGTCCAGACGGTGGCTTCGTTGTGCAAGGACAGGTTGCGCTCCAGGGCCAGCGAGCCCAGCGTCAGGCCGGCAACGGCGCCCAGGGTGTAGATGGTGCGCGGCTGCAGGCCGGTCAGCAGGATGGCCAAGAGGCCTGGCAGCACCGTGGCCCAGAGGTAGCTGCGGTAGAGCACGAATGGGTCCTGTACCCAGACGGTGGCGAATTCGGTGCAGAACCAGAGCAGAGGAAAGAGCAGGAGCAGGCCTGCCAAACTCCACACACCGGTGCGCCGCAGCAGCAACCAGGCGGCGGCCGCGAACAGGGCCAGGTAGCCGATGGCGCCGGCGAGTTGCCACGATGCGAGCCCCAGGGGGAACGCCGGCCGCAGGTCGATGGACATCCACCCCAGGTAGGGCACGAGCCAGCGCAGCGCATAGCCAAAGAAGAGCGCGGCCTGGTTCAGGATGCTCAGCGGGTACATGTGCTGGCTGACGCCCGGCCGCAGTGCCTCGAGCTGCTGGGCAAAGGCCCGGGATTGCCCGTCGAAGAGCTGGCCGACCAAATCGCTGTAGAAATGCAGGAGCAAGGCAGCGGCAATGGCGAGCAGCAGCAGGGCGGAGCCGGCCACTGCCACGAGGCTCTTCCAGCCGGGGCGCCGCACGTGGATGTAGAGCGGGATCGCAAGCGCGGCGGTCATCACCGCGTGCTCCTTGGACAGCACCGCAAGCGCGTAGCAGAGCACGGCCAGCCCATACCAGGGCCAGCGCTGGGTGCTCAGCGCGCGCACCCACGCCAGGCAGGCGAGCAGGGAGAACAGCGTCGCCATGAGGATCGAGCGCTGGATCAGGTAGCCCACCGCATATACCGCCATTGGGTGAAGGGCAAACAGGGCCACGCTCACTTGAAGCGCAGCAGTGCGAGATGCGGCAAAGTGTGGATGGCCTTGGATGTCTTCGGGAAAGTGGGTCTGCGTGAACAACGACTTGAGCAATGCATACAGAGCTACAACCACGGCCATGTGCAGCGCGACGTTGACCAGGCGCTGCTTCCAATAGCCTGGCCCGGCGAGGTGTTCGACCCATACGAAGCTGCCGTATGAGACCATGCGCTGCTTGATCTCCAGCAGGCTGCCGTATGCCTTGAAGAGGGAGCCGTTCTGGAGTAACGGGATGTCATCGAACAGCAGGGCGTTGTGTAGCCCGGGTAGATGGACACCCAGCACTGCGAGGAGCACAACCAAGGCGAAGATCCAGGAAAGGGACTTGGTTCGCTTTGCAGTGTTCGGTGTCAGGCTCATGGTGGTGTAAGGGGGGCGCGCCAGTCATGACTGGCGGTGGGATGGAGGTCGGAGAGTGTAATCGCCCACTATCGGGGCGACTCTTGATACCGCTCAGGTGGGCGGGGAAAAATGCAAGAAGCGATCCAGTAGGTGGAAGTGGTCTTCGAAGAAGGCCTCCTCCATGCCCGCCAGTTGGTGAATTGGCACCCAGTCCACCTGCGCTGCGTCGTCATCCGCGTGTACCGTGGGTAGGTGCGCGACGCCCAGGTCGAAGAAATACGCGTGGGTGATGACGCGCCCGCGCTGGCTGCGCCCCGGGTGGTCGAACACCTGGACCTTGCACAGTGCGGCTCGCAGGCGTTCTTCGGGCAGGGGGCAATGGGTTTCCTCGGCCAGTTCGCGCAGGCAGGACTGCCACAGCGTGTCCTGCGGCTCGACGAAGCCGCCCGGCAGCGCCCACAGGCCCTTGCCGGGTGCGTGGGCGCGGCGTATCAGAAGCACCCGGTCCTGGCAGCGCAGCAGCGCATCGACGGTGACGAAGACGGGCGGGTAGGGCGCGCCGGCCCAGCTCTCGCGGTAGGCGCGCAGCACGCGCCACTCTTCTTGCAGGGCGGCGTAGGCTGGCTGCCGGGTGAATTGCTGCAGCCAGGCCAGGGTGCTGGCCGGCATCTGGCCCGCCAGCGGCGCGAGCGCATCGCCGCCGCTGAAGTAGGCGTCGCGGATGGGGGTGGCGTCGATGGCGCCCTGGCGCTCCATGCGGATCAGCTCCCAGCCAGGGAAGGCGCGCAGGTAGCCGCTGCTGGCGTCCTTGAAATGCCCGACCAAGCCGACGCGCGCTTGGGGTGTGGTGTGTGCGGCCACCGCCTGCCGCACGGCCTCGGCCCAGCGCGGTTCGTCGTAGTAGTCGCGGATCGGCAGCACCAGCAGGCGTGCGCGTTTGGCTTCGGGCAGGGCGGCGCGCAGCATCTCGGCGCGCTCTTGCCAGGTAAAGGGGTTCTTGGGCGTGCGCGCCTGGTGCGCCGAGCCCACGACGACGACGGTCTGGCGCGCTTGGGCCATGGCCTCGCGCAGCAGCGCCAGATGGCCGTTGTGCACGGGCTGGAAGCGCCCGATCAGGACGGCGACGTCGTACATGGGCCCAGCCTTACAGGCCCGCCGCTGCGCGCAGCGCTTGGGCTTTGTCGGTGCGTTCCCAGGTGAACTCGGGCTCCTCGCGGCCGAAGTGGCCGTAGGCGGCGGTCTTCTGGTAGATGGGGCGCAGCAGGTCCAGCATCTGGATGATGCCCTTGGGGCGCAGGTCGAAATGGTCGTGCACCAGCTTGGCGAGTTCGTTGTCGGGAATCACGCCTGTGCCTTCGGTGTAGACGGTGATGTTCATGGGCCGCGCCACGCCGATGGCGTAGGCCACCTGGATCTGGCACTGGCGCGCCAGGCCCGCCGCGACGATGTTCTTGGCCACGTAGCGTGCGGCGTAGGCGGCGCTGCGGTCCACCTTGGTTGGGTCCTTGCCGCTGAAGGCGCCGCCGCCGTGCGGGCAGGCACCGCCATAAGTATCGACGATGATCTTGCGCCCGGTCAGGCCGCAGTCACCCTGCGGGCCACCGATGACGAAGCGGCCCGTGGGGTTGATGAGGTAGCGGGTCTCCTTGAGCCACGCCTCGGGTAGTACCGGCTTGATGATCTCCTCGATGATGGCCTCGGTGAAACTGGCCTTCATCTTGGTGGCGCTCTCGCTTTGGTCGGGGCTGTGCTGGGTGGACAGCACCACGGTGTCGATGCTGTGGGGCCTACCATCCACGTAGCGCATCGTCACCTGGCTCTTGGCGTCGGGGCGCAGGAAGGGCAGGCGGCCGTCCTTGCGCAGCTGCGCCTGGCGCTCGACCAGGCGGTGCGCGTAGTAAATCGGCGCGGGCATGAGCTCGGGCGTCTCGTCGCAGGCGTAGCCGAACATCAAGCCCTGGTCGCCGGCGCCTGTGTTCAGGTGGTCGTCGCTGGCGTGGTCCACGCCCTGGGCGATGTCGTTGCTCTGCTTGTCGTAGGCCACCAGCACCGCGCAGCCCTTGTAGTCGATGCCGTAGTCGGTGTTGTCATAGCCGATACGCTTGATGGTGTCGCGCGCCACCTGGATGTAGTCCACATGCGCGTTGGTGGTGATCTCGCCGGCCAGCACCACGAGGCCCGTGTTGGTCAGCGTCTCGGCGGCCACGCGCGAGCGCGGGTCCTGCTCAAAAATTGCGTCCAGGATGGCATCGGAGATCTGATCCGCCACCTTGTCGGGGTGGCCCTCAGAGACCGATTCGGACGTGAAGAGGAAATCGTTCGCCATTTGAATAAACTCCGTGGTTCAGCAATTTTGGGCGTTGCCCATAGCCTCTGGAGCTGTGGCGAACGCTTTAGCAGTTGTGTTTAACGTCGCCCTGCAAGTTGCTCATTTAACTCGGCGACCGCTTCATTGTAATGCCATCGATTTTTCGCCTTTTTTCTGCGTTGCCATTGTGGTTGCTGCATGCCATCGGCGCGTTGCTGGGCTGGGTGGCGTTTCTGGCCTCGCCCACGTACCGGCGCCGCTTCCTGGCCAACGCCGCGCACGCCGGCTACGCGCTTGCCGATGTGCGCGCCGCCGTGGCCCATGCGGGCCGCATGGTGGCCGAGGCGCCGCGCCTGTGGCTGGCCGCCCGGCCGCCCGCCTGCGAGGTGCGCAACCCTGAATGCGTGGAGCAGGCCTGGGCGCGTGGGTGCGGCATCGTCTTCCTCACGCCGCACATCGGCTGTTTCGAGATGTCGGTGCAGGAGGCAGCGCGGCGCTGGTCGGCGCGGCATGGGGCGATCACCATCCTGTACCGTCCCGCACGCCAGCGCTGGCTGGCTACGCTGATGCAGACCGCGCGCAACCGCCCCGGCATTGCCGCCGTGCCCACCACGCTGCAGGGCGTGCGCCAGATGCTCAAGGCGCTGCGCGCCGGTCGCGCCGTCGGCCTGTTGCCCGACCAGGTGCCGCCCCAGGGGCTGGGCCTGTGGTCGCCCTTCTTTGGTCAGCCGGCCTACACCATGACGCTGGCCGCGCGCCTGGTGCAGCAGACGGGCGCCGCCGTGATCCTGGCGCGCTGCGAACGGCAGCCAGCGGGGCGCGGCTATGTGCTGCACCTGCAGGCGCTGGAACAGCCGCTGGCGCCTACACTCGACGCCGCCGTGCTGCAGATCAACCAAGCCATGGAACAATTGATTCGCCAGAGCCCCGGGCAATACCTGTGGGGCTATGCCCGCTACAAGCAGCCGCGCGCCGAGATGCACACCAGCGCCCAGCCCGCAGAGGGCGGCGCATGACGACGCGCCTGGCCGTCGCCCTCATGGGCCTGCTGGCACGCCTGCCCTTGCCGTTGCTGCGGGCACTGGGCCGCCTCCTGGGCCGGCTGCTGTTCGTGCTGGCTGCGCCGCGGCGCAAGGTGGCGCTGCGCAACCTGGAGCTGTGCTTTCCCGACGTCCCCGAGGCGCAGCGCCGTGCCTGGGCGCGCGAGTCCTTCGAGGTGTTTTGCCAGACCTTCCTGGACCGCGGCTGGCTATGGGCCGGGTCGGAAGCCCTGGTGCGCAGCCGCGTGAAGCTCGTGGGCGCCGTGCACGAGCTTGATGGCGACGCACCCACCATCGTCTTCGCGCCGCATTTCTACAGCATGGACGCGGGCGGGCTGGCGTTGCCCCTGAGCACCACGCGCGAGTTCACCTCCATCTTCGCCACCAACCCCGACCCGGCGCTCGACGCCTGGTTCATGGGCGGGCGCCAGCGATTCGGCAATGTGCGCATGCTCAACCGTGCGGATGGGGTCAAACCCATCATCGCCTGCCTGCGCAAGGGCGGGCTCTTGTACCTGTTGCCCGACATGGACTATGGCAAGAACGATTCGGTCTTCGTACCCTTCTTCGCCGTGCCGGACGCAGCCACCATACCTTCGCTATCGCGCTTTGCGCGCCTGGGCCGCGCCAAGGTGGTGGCGCTGTACAGCCGCATGACGCCGGACGGCTATGTGGCCGAGCTCACCCCGGCGTGGCAGGACTTTCCCACCGACGACCATGTGGCGGACACGGCGCGCATGAACCGCGAGCTGGAGGTCGCGATTCGCACCATGCCCGCGCAGTACTACTGGGTGCACAAGCGCTTCAAGACGCGGCCCGAAGGGCAGGCGTCGGTTTATTGACCCGGCTAATACCCGGATGTTGCTGCGTATATGAGAGCAGCTTGCGTTGGCCCGTCGGGCATCTCAATTCAGTGAGCGTCTGATTCTGGCGCAGGGGCCGTGTCCGGTGCCGCATACTCCGGCGCCACGGTGGCGGGATGTGCCCATTGCCACAGCAGTTGCGCCACCTCGTCCACGCCCTGGCGCTTGAGGGCGGAAAACATGCGCACCTCGCCGCCGCCCGCGTTGAGCCGGGTGATGGACAGCACCTTGGCCTGCTCGGAGCGTGTGAGCTTGTCGGCCTTGGTGAGTAGCACCAGAAATTTCAGGCCCTGCTCCACGCGCGGGCGCACCACTTCGAGCAATGCCTCGTCCAGTTCGGTGAGCCCCAGCCGCGGGTCGCACAGCAGCACGATGCCCGTGAGCCCCTGGCGGCTGACGAGGTAATTGGCCATCACCTGTTGCCAGCGCTGCTTGTCCGTGCGCGACACGGCCGCGTAGCCGTAGCCGGGCAGGTCGGCCAGCACGGCGTCGGTCACGCCCTGCTTGCCCAGCGCGAACAGGTTGATGTGCTGGGTGCGTCCCGGCTTCTTGGAGGCAAAGGCCAGCTGGCGCTGCTGCGTGAGGGTGTTGATGCAGGTGGACTTGCCGGCGTTGGAGCGGCCGACGAAGGCGATCTCGGGCACCGTGATGGCGGGCAGTTGATGCAGCTGGGCGGCCGTTGTCAGAAAGCGTGCCGTGTGCATCCATCCCATGGCGACCTTGGCTTCGGGCGTTCCGGGCACAGGTACATGCGGTGTGGTTGACATAGATCGGGTTTTCAAGGGATGGAGCGAATCAGCGTGCATTGTAGAATCGCGGGGTTTTGCGCCCACGACATAAGAACCCACTATGAAGTTGCTCGCCTCCTTGCTCATGGCTGCCGCGCTGGCAGCTCCCGCGTTTTCGACCTTTGCAGCGGGTGAAGCCCCGGCAAAGGCCGCCAAGCCTGACCTGACCAAGGGTGCTGCTAGCTATGGTGCGGTGTGCGCAGCCTGCCATGCGGCGGACGGCAATTCCACCATCGCCGTCAACCCCGTGCTGGCACAGCAGCACCCGGAGTACCTGGTCAAGCAGCTGCAGGAATTCAAGTCGGGCAAGCGCGCCGACCCTGTGATGCAGGGCATGGCCGCCATGCTGAGCCCCGACGATATGCGCAACGTGGCCTGGTGGCTGGCCTCGCAAAAGGCCAAGGATGGCTTTGCCAAGGATAAGGACCTGGTGGCCCTGGGTGAGCGCATCTATCGCGGCGGCATCCAGAACCGCCACATCGCCGCCTGCGCCGGCTGCCACAGCCCCAATGGCGCCGGCATACCGGTGCAGTACCCGCGCCTGTCGGGCCAGCATGCCGACTACACGGTCAAGCAACTGTCCGACTTCCGCGATGGCAAGCGCGCCAATAGCGACCCGATGCACGATGTGGCCGCCTATCTCACCGACCGCGAGATCAAGGCAGTGGCCGACTACATCTCCGGTTTGCGTTGATTCACATCAAACGAGTAGGGGTGCTGGGGTGCGCCCCAGGAACCTTGCGCCGATAATCGCACCCAAGACGGGCGGGCTCATCTGAACGGATGGTCCGCCCTTTTTTTCTTTCGGCTCTTCGCGTTCCTCATGTCTGACTCCTCTTTGGGCCACGGCCACGCCTGGCGCCCGCACGCCACGCGCTCCATGACCGAGCTGCTGGCGTCCATGCGCTTTGCGATTGCGCTGCTGACGGTGATCTGCATCGCATCGGTCATCGGCACGGTGCTCAAGCAGCAGGAGCCGGTGAACAACTACGTCAACCAGTTCGGGCCGTTCTGGGCCGACCTGTTCCTGGCGCTCAGGCTCAATGCCGTCTACAGCGCCTGGTGGTTCCTGCTGATCCTGGGCTTCCTGGTGGTCAGCACCTCGCTGTGCATCGCGCGCCATGCGCCCAAGTACCTGGCCGACCTGCGCAACTACAAGGAAAACATCCGCGAGCAGAGCCTGCAGGCCTTCCACCACAAGGCGACTGCGCCCCTGGCGGGCGAAACCACCGAGGCGGCGGCCCAGCGCATAGGCAAGCTTCTGGTCTCGGGCGGCTGGAAGGTGCGCCTGCAGCAGCGCACCACGCCCGCTGGAGATGGCTGGATGGTGGCGGCCAAGGCCGGCGCGGCCAACAAGCTCGGTTACATCGCCGCGCACAGCGCCATCGTGCTGGTGTGCCTGGGCGGCCTGCTCGACGGCGACCTGATCGTGCGTGCGCAGATGTGGTTCGGCGGCAAGACGCCTTATTCCGGCAGCGGGCTGGTCTCCGAGGTCAAGCCCGAGCACCGCCTGTCCGAACGCAACCCCACGTTCCGCGGCAACCTGGTGGTGTCCGAGGGCGCCCAGTCGGGCACGGCCATCCTGAGCCAGTCCGATGGCGTGCTGCTGCAGGAGTTGCCGTTCTCGGTCGAGCTCAAGAAATTCGTCGTCGAGCATTACTCCACCGGCATGCCCAAGCTGTTTGCCAGCGACATCGTGATCCACGACCGGATCACGGGCGAGGCCACGCCTGCGCGCGTGGAGGTGAACCATCCGGTCAGCTACGGCGGCGTGGAGATCTACCAATCGAGCTTTGACGATGGCGGCTCCGAGGTGCAGCTGCGCGCGCGCCCCATGGTGCCGGGCGCCGAGGCGTTCGACGTCAAGGGCGTGATCGGCGGCTCCACGCGCCTGACCCGCCAAGGCACGGGCGAGGCCATGACGCTGGAGTTCACCGGCCTGCGCGTGCTCAATGTGGAAAATTTTGGCGATGCGGGCGCTGGCTCGGGCGTTGACGTGCGCAAGGTCGATCTGCGCGAGTCCATCGAGTCGCGCCTGGGCGCGGGCAACAAGACCCAGGCCAAACGCGAGCTGCGCAACGTGGGCCCGAGCATCAGCTACAAGCTGCGCGACGCCTCGGGCCAGGCGCGCGAGTTCAACAACTTCATGCTGCCCGTGGACACGGGCGACGGCCAGCCGGTGTTCCTGCTGGGCGTGCGCGAGACGCCATCCGAGCCCCTGCGCTACCTGCGCGTGCCGGTGGACGCCGAGGGCGGCATGGATGGCTTCCTGCGCATGCGCCTGGCGCTGGCCGATCCGAGGCTGCGCGAGCTGGCCGTGCGCCGCTATGCCGCCCAGGCCGTGGACGGCGCGCGCCCCGAGCTCGCCGCCCAGCTGGCGCAATCTGCCGGGCGTGCGCTGGCGCTGTTCGCGGGCGATGTGGCCCCGGGTGGTGCGGACGACGATGGCGTGGCCGGCGCCAGGGGCCGCCCGCGCGGCGGCCTGCAGGCCATCTCCGATTTCATGGAAGCCAACGTGCCCGAGGCCGAGCGCGCTCGCGCGGGCGAGGTGCTGGTGCGCATCCTCAACGGCGCACTCTTCGAGCTGGCGCAACTGACGCGCGAGCGTGCCGGCCTCGCGCCGCTGCCGCCGGACGCCAAGACCCAGGCCTTCATGACGCAGGCCGTGCTGTCGCTCAGCGATGCCCAGGCCTACCCCGCGCCCCTGGTATTCGAGCTGCGCGATTTCAAGCAGGTGCAGGCCAGCGTGTTCCAGGTGGCGCGTGCCCCCGGCAAGAACGTGGTGTATCTGGGCTGCGCGCTGCTGATCCTGGGCGTTTTTGCCCTGCTCTATGTGCGCGACCGCCGCCTGTGGGTCTGGCTGGCGCCCGAGGCCGACGGCGCGCGCGCCACCATGGCCCTGTCGGCCAACCGCCGGACACTGGACACCGACCGCGAATTTGCGCAGTTGCGCACCCAGTTGCTGGAAACGGCGCAGCCCCCCCACGGAGGTACCCCATGAACACCGCCACCACGACGCTGACCCTGAACGAAGGCTATTTCGCGCGCCGCAACTGGCTGGACTGGCTGTTTGCCCTGGCCGTGGTGGCCGGCGGCCTGTTCGTGCTGCAGCGCTACGCGCCGTACATGGATGTGTATGAGAAGGGCATCCTGCTGGCCTCCATGCCCGGCGCCATCTGGCTGGGCTGGTTCTGGCGCCCGCTGCGCGCGCTGATGCTGGCCGTGGCGGGCTGTTCGCTGCTGGCCATTGGCCTGTACCAAAACCATGGCGCGGGCGACCTGGCGCGCGCTGAGACGGTGTTCGGCCTCAAGTTTTTCCTGTCCAGCCAGTCGGCCATCCTGTGGATGAGCATGCTGTTCTTCATGAGCACGACCTTCTACTGGATCGGCATGTTCGCGCGCGGCCAGGGCCAGGCCATGATGCGCATAGGCTCGCGCATCGCCTGGGTGGCGGTGGGGCTGGCGCTGATCGGCACCATGGTGCGCTGGTACGAGAGCTACCTGATCGGCGCAGACATCGGCCATATCCCGGTGAGCAACCTCTACGAGGTGTTCGTCATGTTCTGCTGGATGACGGCGCTGTTCTACCTGTACTACGAAGCGCAGTACCAAACGCGCGCGCTGGGCGGCTTCGTGATGCTGGTGGTCAGCGCCGCCGTGGGCTTTCTGCTGTGGTACACCGTGGTGCGCGAGGCGCACGAGATCCAGCCGCTGGTGCCCGCGCTCAAGAGCTGGTGGATGAAGCTGCATGTGCCGGCCAACTTCATCGGCTACGGCACCTTCGCGCTGTCGGCCATGGTGGCGTTTGCCTACCTCATCAAGCAGCAGGCGAGCGAGACGCGCTGGTACAAGCTCGCGCCGCTGTGGTTGTTGGGCGTGGTGTTGTGCTTCGAGCCCATCGTCTTTCGCCAGGGCGCCGTTGACGGCGGCGGCGCCTACTGGATGGTGTATTTTGGCGTCTCGGCGCTGATCGTGGCAGGCATCCTGCTCGGGCGCCGGCGCATCGCCGAGCAGCTGCCGGCGCTGCAGGTACTCGATGATGTGATGTACAAGGCCATCGCCGTGGGCTTCGCCTTTTTCACCATCGCCACCGTGCTCGGCGCGCTGTGGGCCGCCGAGGCCTGGGGCGGCTACTGGAGCTGGGACCCGAAGGAAACCTGGGCGCTGATCGTCTGGCTCAACTACGCGGCCTGGCTGCACATGCGCCTCATGAAGGGCCTGCGCGGCACCATGTCAGCCTGGTGGGCGCTGGTGGGGCTGGTCGTCACCACCTTCGCCTTCCTGGGTGTGAACATGTTTCTGAGCGGCCTGCACAGCTACGGCACGCTCTGACCGGCGCGGCTGTAACCAGCCGGTCCGCGGGAACGAATTAGCGCTTGCGGGGCTCTGTCGATAGAGTTCCCCACCATGAAGGACCGGAGACCAGGCCATGCTGATTCATCCACGCAACACAGCTTTCAACCATCCGCGCGGCAGTGAGATCACGCCGCGCGCGGTCTATGAGGAACGGCGTGCGCTGTTGCGCCTGATGGCGGGCGGCGCGGCCGGGACTGCGCTGGCCGCCTGGGCGGGGCGTGAAGCCTTGGCCAGCGCTACAGCGCGCCCTGGCAAGCTGGCCGCACTGGCGGGTGGGCCCTCTGCAGTCAGCGGCGCCGTGACCATGGAAAAGCCCACCAGCTACAGGGACGCCACGGGCTACAACAACTTCTACGAATTCGGCACCGACAAGGCCGACCCGGCGCGCAATGCCCACACCCTCAAGCCCCGGCCCTGGACGGTGGAGGTCGAGGGCCTGGTCAACAAGCCGCGGCGCTACGACATCGACGAGCTGCTCAGGCTCTCGCCGCAGGAGGAACGCGTCTACCGCCTGCGCTGCGTCGAGGGCTGGTCCATGGTCATCCCCTGGGTGGGCTACTCGCTGGCGGAATTGATCAAGCGTGTGGAGCCGCAGGGCAGCGCCAAGTATGTGGAGTTCGTGACCCTGGCCGACAGGGCCACCATGCCCGGGGTGAACAGCCGCGTTCTGGACTGGCCCTACACCGAGGGGCTGCGTCTGGACGAGGCCATGCACCCGCTGACGCTGCTCACCTTCGGCATGTACGGTGAGCTGCTGTCCAACCAGAACGGCGCACCGGTGCGCATCGTCGTGCCCTGGAAATACGGCTTCAAGAGCGCCAAGAGCATCGTGAAGATCCGCTTCACCGACAAGGAGCCGGGCACGGCCTGGAACAAGGCCGCGCGCAATGAATACGGCTTTTATTCCAACGTGAATCCCGAGGTGGACCACCCGCGCTGGAGCCAGGCCACCGAGCGGCGCATCGGTGAGGACGGGCTGTTTGCCAAGCGGCGCAAGACCCTGCTGTTCAACGGCTACGAGACAGAGGTCGGCCAGCTCTACGCCGGCATGGACCTCAGGAAGTATTACTGATGGCCTACGCTAGCCTTGCCGGCCGTGCTGCCAGCGCCGCGCCGCGCGCCCTGCTGGGGCGGGCGCTGCTGCACCGGGCGGCCAAGCCGCTGCTGTTTGTGCTGTGCCTGCTGCCGCTGGCCTGGCTGGTGTACGGCGCGGCGCTCGATCGCCTGGGTGCGAACCCGGCTGAGGCGCTGATCCGCTCCCTGGGTGACTGGACGCTGCGCCTGCTGTGCCTGACCCTGGCCGTGACGCCCCTGCGCATGGGGTTTGCGTTGCCCGCGTTGGCGCGCTTGCGTCGCATGCTGGGCGTCTACACGTTCTTCTATGCCGCGCTGCACCTGCTGAGCTACGCCTGGTTCGACATGGGGCTGGATGGGGGCGAGATCGCGCGCGATGTGGCCAAGCGGCCCTTCATCCTCGTCGGCATGTGCGGCTTCGTGCTGCTGCTGCTGCTCGCCGCCACCTCGTTCAACCGCGCCATACGCTGGCTGGGTGCGCGGCGCTGGCAGCGCCTGCACCGCAGCGTGTACCTGATCGCGGGCCTGGCGATCCTGCATTTCTTCTGGATGCGTGCCGGCAAGAATGACTTCGCCGAGGTGGCGGTCTATGCCGCCATTTTGGCTGCGCTGCTGCTGGCCCGGCCATTGCTGCGGAACAAGCCTCGTTCTGGCAGTTGACTACTTTTTTGATAGCTGTAACCGGTTTCTGGTCGTGCGCTACAGCTGCTTTGCCGCCATCAAGACCCGGCCGGAATCAGGCGCTCGCCGCGGAAGATGTCGCTGACGCTTTCGCGCGCGCGGATCAGGTGGGCCGCCGCTCCGTCGACCAGCACCTCGGCGGGGCGTGCCCGCGTGTTGTAGCTGCTGCCCATGGAACTGCAATAGGCACCGGCGGAGAGTACGGCCAGCAGATCGCCCGGCACGAGGGCCAGGCTGCGCTCACGGCCCAGCCAGTCGCCGCTCTCGCAGATCGGGCCGACCACGTCGTAGACCTGCTGCGGCGTCTTTTCGGCCGCATCGAGCGGCACGATGGCGTGATAGGCCTGGTACATGGCCGGGCGCGGCAGGTCGTTCATGGCGGCGTCGACGATGCAGAAGTTCTTCTGCTCGCCCGGCTTCAAATACAGCACCTCGGTCAGGCACACGCCGGCATTGCCGACCAACGAACGGCCGGGCTCGATCATGAGCTGCCGATGGCCATAGCCGCGCGCATCCAGCCTGGCCAGCAGCTTGGTCCACAGCGCATCGGCCGCGGGCGGGCAGTCGCCGTTGTAGTCAATCCCCAGGCCGCCGCCAAAGTCGATGTGGTGGATGGCGATGCCCGCCGCCTCTATGGCCTGCACCAGGTCCAGCAGGCGGTCCATGGCGTCCAGGTAGGGCGTCTCTTCGGTGATCTGCGAGCCTATGTGGCAGTCGATGCCGACCACGCGCAGGCCGGGCAACTGCGCGGCGCGGCGGTAGGTGGCCAGGGTGCACTCGTGGGCGACGCCAAACTTGTTGCCCTTGAGCCCCGTGGAGATGTAGGGATGGGTCTTGGCGTCCACGTTCGGATTCACGCGGATGCTCACGGGCGCGCGCAGGCCCATGGCCTGGGCGACCTCGCTCAGCACCTCCAGTTCGGCCTCGCTCTCCACGTTGAAGCAGCCTATGCCGACGCCCAGCGCCTGGCGCATCTCGGCGCGGGTCTTGCCGACGCCCGAGAAGATGACCTTGGCGGGGTCGCCGCCGGCGGCCATCACGCGCTCGAGCTCGCCGCCCGAGACAATGTCGAAGCCGCAGCCATGCTGCGCAAACAGCTGCAGCACGGCCAGCGACGAGTTGGCCTTCATCGCATAGTAGATCTGCACCTTGCGCCCGGCAAAGCCGCGCTGGTAGGCGGCCAGCGCCTGCAGCATGGCGGCCTTGGAATACACGTACAGCGGCGTGCCATGCGCGCGCGCCAGATCCGACAGGCGGCGGTCTTCGAGGTACAGAGCTTGATCGCGGTAGTGCAGCTGGGGTTGGCCGGGCAGAACGGTTGGCGTCATGGTTGGGACGATGGTGCGGGGGCGGAGGAGGGTGTGGCAGGCGCCGTGGCGCGCGTGGCGGCGGGGTTGAGTGTTTCGGGCAGGGTGGCACGCTGTGCCGCCGCCGGTTCGGTCGGCAGGTACAGCGGACCGCGCTGGCCGCAACCCAGGGCTGCCGCGCTCATTGCAAGGGCAATCGTCCTGACTAGAATTTGGCGAGCAATCAACATACGCAAATTGTAATGACCGACCTTGAATTCATGGACCGTGCCGAGCAACTCTTGCTGGCGGTGGAGCAGGGCTGCGACCGCATCAACGACGATAGCGATGCCGACCTCGACAGCCAGCGTACGGGAGGCATGATCACCATCAGCTTTCGCAATCGCAGCCAGATCGTCATCAATCTGCAAAAGCCGCTGCATGAAGTCTGGTTGGCCGCGCAGTCGGGCGGGTACCACTACCGTTTTGATGGCACGCGATGGATGGATACCAAGGGCGACGGGGAATTCTTCGCGGCCCTGAGCCGCGACGCCAGCCGCCAGGCCGGTCAGGCGCTGCAATTCAGGGCCTGACCGGTCTTGCGGCCGATCCGGCCGTATCAGTTACGGAATAGATCGAGGATGCGGCTGCGCTCCTCGGGCGCCGGCGCCACGCTGGGCGCAGCGGCAGCCGGCGCATCCATGCCCAGGCTGGCCACGCCCTGGTTGCGTGCATATTCGTCGTAGAACCATTCACCGCTGACATTCACCACGCCGGGGGGCACGGTGGGTTCGGCCACGGGCACGCCCTTGAGCGCCTTTTCCATGAAGCCGATCCAGATCGGCAGCGCCAGGCCGCCACCGGTCTCGCGGCTGCCCAGGTTGCGCGGCTGGTCGTAGCCAATCCAGGTGACGGCGGTGACGGTGGGCTGGAAGCCCGCGAACCAGGCATCCATGGAGTCATTGGTGGTGCCGGTCTTGCCGTACAGGTCGGGGCGCTTGAGCGTGGCCTGCGCGCGCGCCGCCGTGCCGCTGCGGGTGACCTCCTGCAGCAGGCTGTCCATCACAAAGGCGTTGCGCGCGTCGATGGCGCGCTGCTGGTCCTGCAGCGGGGGAGGCTGAAAATCGGACAGCACGCGACCCTTTTGGTCCGTCACGCGCGCAATCAGCCAGGGGTTGATGCGGTAGCCGCCGTTGGCAAACACCGAATAGGCCGTCGCCATCTGCATGGGCGTGACGGAGCCCGCGCCCAGCGCCATCGTCAGGTAGGCCGGGTGCTTGTCGGCGTCGAAGCCGAAGCGGCTCACCCATTCCTGCGCGGTTTTGGGACCCACGGCCTGCAGCACGCGGATGGAGACCATGTTCTTGGACTTGGCCAGGCCCGTGCGCAGCGTCATCGGGCCGTCGTACTTGCCGTCGTAGTTCTTGGGTTCCCAGGGTTGGGCACCCGTCGCGCCGGCGCCGAAGAATATCGGCGCATCGTTGACCACCGTGGCCGGCGAGAAGCCCTTTTCAAGCGCGGCGGAATAGATGAAGGGCTTGAAGGCCGACCCCGGCTGGCGCCAGGCCTGGGTGGCATGGTTGAACTTGTTCTTGTCGAAATCAAATCCTCCGACCAGGGCCCGGATGGCGCCCGTGCGCGGATCTATGGCGACAAATGCGCCCTCGACCTCGGGAAGCTGGGTGATCTCCCAGGTCTTTCTAGGTGTCTGTACCACGCGGATCACCGCGCCGCGGCGCAGCTTGATGTTGGGCGGGGCCTTGTCGCTCAGGCCCGACTGCGCGGGCTTGAGGCCGTCGCCCGTGATCTCGATGTGCTCGCCATCGGCGCGCGCGGCCACGATCCTCCGGCTATTGGCCTCCAGCACCACGGCGGCCAGCACGTCGCCGTTGTCGGGGTGGCTGGCGAGCACGTCGTCGATGGCATCCTCGGCCTCGGCGGCAGCGGTGGGCAGGTTCACGAAGCGCTCCGGGCCGCGGTAATGCTGGCGCCGCTCGTAGTCCATGATGCCCTTGCGCAGCGCGGCGTAGGCCGTTTCCTGCTCACCCGCATTCAGGGTGGTGTAGACGTTCAGTCCACGCGTATAGGCCTCGGCACCATACTGGGAAAACACGAGCTGACGTGCCATCTCGGCCACATACTCGGCGTGCACGCGGGTGCTGTTGGTGGACGAGCGCAGCTTCAGGTCTTCCTGCTTGGCGGCAGCGGCCTGGGCGGTCGTGATGAAGCCGTTCTCCAGCATGCGGTCAATGATGTAGAGCTGGCGAATGCGGGCGCGCTTGGGGTTGCTGATCGGGTTGTAGGCCGAGGGCGCCTTGGGCAGGCCGGCCAGCATGGCGGCCTCGGCGATGGAAATGGACTTCAGCGGCTTGCCAAAATAGGTCTCGGAGGCCGCGGCAAATCCATAGGCGCGATTTCCCAGATAAATCTGGTTCATGTAAATCTCGAGAATCTGATTCTTGGTCAGCAAATGCTCAAGTTTGAAAGTTAACAATATTTCATAGATCTTTCGAGTCAGAGTTTTTTCTGACGAAAGATACACATTGCGCGCAACCTGCATGGTGATGGTCGAGGCTCCCTGGCTTTTCACGCGCCCCAGGTTGGCCAGGGCCGCGCGCAGCACGCCCTTGTAGTCCACACCGCCATGCTGGAAGAAGCGGGCATCCTCGATGGCCAGCACCGCGTTGGTCATCACCGGTGGAATCTCTGCAATGGGCGTGAGACTGCGGCGTTCCTCGCCAAATTCGCCCAAAAGCGCACCCTCGGTGGAATACACGCGCAGCGGCAGCTTGGGGCGGTAGTCCGCCAGGTCCGACACATCGGGCAGGTTGGGGTAGGCCATGGCCAAGCCCACGCCCACGACGAGCACCGCAGTGAGAGCGCCCGCCACGCCCAGGCCGACGAGCCAGGTAAACCCGCGCAACAGCCAGCGCAGCCAGCGCGGCGTATGGGAGGCGGGTGGTTGTGAGGCTTTGTCTCGGGAATGGGGCATAGGGCTCAATCGGAAAGCAGTCGTCCATTATAAAAATCCGCGCCTTGCGACCGGGTTTGCCAGGATGAGAGTCAGTGCCCGCCCTCGGGCGAGCGCACTGGGGGCGCCTTCGGTGGGGAGGACGGTCGTCGGCTTTTGACAACGTCCAAGACGTATCAACGTCGTAAAACTCTTTGCTGGTGTAGGAGCATGCTGATAGCATCTATGTGAAGTGTTAAGTTTTGTTGCTTAGTCTCGCCAGGTTTTACAGGGGGCACCTTGATCGCAATGGGGTCGTTGTTCAGTCGTCAGTCAGCCCCGTTGCTGGGGGTGGACATCAGCTCGTCCAGTGTCAAGCTGGTCGAATTGGGGCGCGATAAGGGGGGGGCGCTGGTGCTCGAATGCTGTGCCATCGAGCCGCTGGAGCGTGGATGGATCGCCGATGGCAACATCGAGAAGTTCGATGAGGTCGCCGAGGCCCTGCGCCGCGTGGTCAAAAAGAGCGGCACCAGAACCAAGAATGTGGCCCTGGCCTTGCCGCCCTCTGCCGTCATCACCAAACGCATCTCGTTGCCGGGCGGTATGACCGAGCAGGAACTGGAGGTGCAGGTCGAATCCGAGGCCAACCAGTACATCCCGTTCTCGCTGGATGAGGTGAGTCTGGATTTCTGCGTCGCGGGGCCAAGCAAGAACGCACCCGGCGACGTGGATGTGTTGATCGCCGCTTCGCGTAAGGAAAAGGTACAGGATCGCCAAGGCCTGGCCGAGGCGGCGGGTCTCAAGCCCATCATCATCGACATCGAGTCCCATGCCGCGCGTTTGGCGGCTGGGCGTCTCATCGAGTCCCTGCCCAATCGCGGCGTAGACAGCGTGGTGGCGCTGTTCGAGGTGGGCGCGCTCACCACCAGCATGCAAGTCATTCGCAACGATGACGTGCTCTATGAGCGCGACCAGGCCTTCGGAGGCGCCCAGCTCACGCAGCTCATCGTGCGCCAGTACGGATTTTCGCTGGAAGAGGCGGAAAACAAGAAGCGCAGTGGTGACCTGCCCGAGGATTACCAGTCGGGGGTGTTGCAACCCTTTGTGGATAGCCTGGCGCAGGAAATCGGACGCGCGCTGCAGTTCTTCTTCACCAGCACGCCCTACAACCGGGTGGATCACATCATGCTGGCGGGGGGCTCGGCCCCGTTGGCCGGACTGACCCAGACGGTGACCCAGAACACGGGATTCGCCTGCAGCGTCATCAATCCCTTCGAGGGCATGGATGTGGGCAGCGCGGTACGCCTCAAGAAGATGGCGCGTGAGGCACCGTCGTACCTGACGTCTTGCGGGCTCGCGATGCGGAGGTTTCTGCAGTGATTCTCATCAACCTGCTCCCGCACCGGGAGGCGGCGCGCAAGCGTCGACGCGAGACCTTTCAGATCATCATGGGAGCCTCGGCCCTGGCGGGCCTGGCCATCGCGGCCGCCATCTACTGGTGGTTCCAGATGATGATCACCGACCAGCAGGGCAAGAACAACCTCCTGCGCGGCGAGATCCAGGTCCTGGAGCAGCAGATCAAGGAAATTGCCACGATCGAGGAGGAAATCACCGCCCTGCAGGCCCGCCAAAAGGCCGTCGAAGACCTGCAGTCCGATCGCAATCTGCCTGTGCATCTGCTCAACGAACTGGTGCAGCAGCTGCCCGACGGTGTGTATGTGACGAGTCTCAAGCAGACCGACCAGGTTGTGACCATGCAGGGCATGGCGCAGTCCAACGAGCGGGTGTCGGAGATGCTGCGCAATCTCACCAATAACACGCCCTGGTTTTCCAAGCCGGAACTGGTGGAAATCGTGGCCTCCCAGGTGGCCCTGACTCCCAAGGACCAGCGACGCGTGGCCTCCTTCAATCTGCGCTTCCGCCTGGTGCGCAGTTCGGAGGCGCACAAGGCCATGGACCCCGCGAGTGAAGCGGCAGCAGGGAAGTGAGCATGGCAAAGAAAAAAGCGCCGAAATTCGATTTCGCCAAGCTGCAGGCCGACCTGCAGCGCCAGTTCCAGAATCTGGACCCCAAGGATCCGTCGCTGTGGCCGAAATTGCCGCGCACACTGCTGTGCCTGTTGATTGCCGGTGGCGTGGCGACCGGTCTGTGGTTTTTCAAGCTCAGCGAGTATCAGGATGAATTGACCGCCGAGCAAAACACCGAGCAGACACTGCGCGCCGACTACCAGAAGAAGCTGGTCAAGGCCGTGAGCCTCGATGCCCTCAAGAAGCAGCGCGAGCAGATCCAGCAGTATGTGATCCAGCTGGAAAAGCAATTGCCCAGCAAGGCAGAGATGTCGGCCCTGCTGTCCGACATCAACCAGGCCGGCCTGGGACGCAGCCTGCAGTTCGAGCTGTTCCGGCCGGGCCAGGTGGTGGTCAAGGACTACTACGCCGAGCTGCCCATCGCCATACGCGTAGTGGGCAAATACCATGATGTGGGCGCCTTTGCGTCCGATGTCGCCAATCTGTCGCGCATTGTGACGCTGAACAATCTGTCGATTGCCCCGGCCACCAAGGATGCCGCCGGCAACCTGACCATGGAGGCCACGGCCCGGACCTTCCGCTATCTCGACGCCGAGGAGATTCAGGCACAGAAAGCCGCAGCGAAGGGAGTCAAGAAATGATGCACCTTCGCCACGGCAGGCTCATCGCATTGGCGGGGCTGCTGGTTCTGTCGGGCTGCAGCAGCAGCGATGAGGACGAGCTGCGCCACTGGATGGCCGATCTGCGCGCCACCACCAAGCCGCGGGTCACGCCGCTCAAGGAGCCCAAGCAGTTCCTGCCCGAGGACTATGCCGGCGACAAGGGCATGGACCCGTTCAACCCGATCAAGCTGACCCAGGCATTGCGCCGCGAGTCGTCGGAAACGGTGGCCAATGCCACCCTGATCGCGCCCGAGATGGCCAGGCGCAAGGAGCCGCTGGAGGCCTATCCGCTCGACGCCGTGAAGATGGTTGGCAGCCTGAACAAGACCGGCGTGCCGACGGCACTGGTCAGCGTGGACAAGCTGCTCTACCAGGTGCGCGCGGGCAACTATCTGGGGCAGAACTACGGAAAGATCGTCAGTATTTCTGAAACCAATATGCGTTTACGGGAGATCGTCCAGGACTCCACGGGAGATTGGGTGGAGCGCATGACAACACTGGACCTGCAAGAGGGAAATGAGGTGAGGAAATGAGGCAACAAAAGACGCGTTTGCGACGGCATCTGTGGGCGGCTGGCGTTGCCATCCTGACCACATGGGGTGCAGGTGTGGCGCATGCAGCGGGCGTCATCGAGTCCGTCACCGGCTTTATGCAGGGCGGCGCCGAGGTGCTGCGCATCGAATTTTCCGAGCCGCAGGCCGAATTGCCCACCGGCTTTTCGATCCAAAGCCCGGCGCGCATCGCGCTCGATTTCCCCGGCGTCAGCAACGCCTCGGGCCGTACGATGGTCGAAATCAACCAGGGCAACGTCAAATCCGCAAACATCGTCCAGGCGGGCGAGCGTTCGCGCATTGTCCTGAACCTGAAGCAGCCCACGTCTTATCGCGCCGAACTGCACGGCAAAGCGGTGCTGGTGCTGCTCGATGCGGTCTCCAGTGGCGCGCGGGTACCCGTTCCGCAGGCAACGACATTTGCCCCGAGCCAGAACGCGGACGTGCTGGCCCTGAAGGACCTCGACTTCCGCCGCGGCAGCGATGGCGCGGGGCGCATCGTCGTCGGCCTGCCCAACAACCAGGTGGGCGTGGACCTGCGCGTGCAGGGCAAGGGGCTGGTCGTCGACTTTTTGCGCTCATCCCTGCCCGAGGGACTGCGCCGGCGGCTCGATGTATCCGACTTTGGCACGCCGGTGCAGACCATCACTGCCGCCCAGCAGGGCGAGCGCGTGCGCCTGACCATCGAACCCGTCGGCGAGTGGGAGCACAGCGCCTACCAGAGCGACAACCAGTTCGTCGTGGAGGTGCGCCCCAAGAAGGTGGACCTGAGCAAGCTGACCCAGGGCCCGAACTACACCGGCGAGAAGCTGTCGCTGAACTTCCAGAACATCGAGGTCCGCTCGCTGCTGCAGGTGATCGCCGACTTCACCAACTTCAACATCGTCACCTCCGACACCGTCACGGGCGCACTGACCCTGCGCCTGAAAGACGTTCCCTGGGACCAGGCCCTGCAGATCATCATGGACGCCAAGGGCCTGGGCATGCGCAAGTCCGGCACCGTGTTGTGGATCGCGCCCAAGGATGAAATCGACGAGCGTACCCGCAAGGACTACGAGGCCGCGCAGGCCATCCAGAAGCTGGAGCCGCTGCGCACCCAGGCCTACCAGCTCAACTACGCCAAGGCCGCCGACATGGTGGTGCAGCTGACCACCAATACCTCGTCGGGCAGTGGTGGTGGCGCGGGGCGCAACACGCGCTTCCTGACCGAGCGCGGCAGCGCGATCGCCGAGCCGCGTACCAACCAGCTGTTCGTGACCGATACGCCCGCCAAGCTGGAAGAGATACGCCAGCTGCTGCTGACGCTGGACGTGCCGGTGCGCCAGGTCATGATCGAGGCGCGCATCGTCGAGGCACGCGACACTTTTGGCCGATCCCTGGGCGTGCGCCTGGGCGGCGGTGATTTGCGCGCCAACCGTGGCGGCGACGGCGGCTACAGCCTGGGCGCAGACAACCGCGTGGCCTGGGGCACCAATTACAGCAATGCCACCAACTCCTCGGGCTTTGGCGGCCCGGTGGATGTGGGCGGACGCTTTGTCAACCTGCCCGCCTCGCTGTCGAACGTCACTGGCGTGGGCTCGTTTGCCCTGTCCATCTTCAACTCGGCCGCCAACCGCTTCCTGACGCTGGAACTGTCCGCCATGGAGGCCGATGGCCAGGGCAAGGTGGTGTCCAGTCCGCGCCTGATCACCGCCGACCAGACCAAGGCGCTCATTGAGCAGGGTACCGAGTACCCCTACACGGTCACGGCCCCCAACGGCGCCACCACCATTGCCTTCAAGAAGGCCGTGCTCAAACTCGAAGTCGTACCGCAGATCACGCCCGAGGGCAACATCATCCTCGACCTCGATGTCAACAAGGACAGTCGCGGCGAGAGCACCACCCAGGGTGTGGCCATAGACACCAAGCACATCAAGACCCAGGTGCTGGTGGAAAACGGCGGCACCGTGGTGATCGGTGGCATCTTTGAGATGGAAGAAACCAATCAGGAAAACAAGATCCCCCTGCTGGGTGACGTGCCTGTGGTGGGAAATCTGTTCAAGAGCCGCACCAAGGAATCCGCCAAGCGTGAAATGCTGGTGTTTATTACGCCCAAGGTCATTACGGATCGCGGGCCTGTGCGCTGAGTTAGTGTGTCTGAAAGTGAATCAATCATGAGAATTTCCAATATCGGCTTCGTGAAAGCGGTCAGCGCCGCTGCGTTCACGGCGGCGCTGGCCGCCTGCGGCGGAGGTGGGGGTAGTTCGGGCACGGTGTCTGCCGAATACCAGATCAGCCTGCGGGCGGATAAAACCGAGCTGCCGGTCAATATCGCGAATGTTCAGGCAGGGCAAGGGGTCTATCGCCCATTTACCACGACCCTGTACGTGCAGGCCACGAAGAATGGCCAGCCCATTCCAGGTGGTGAAAAGATTTTTGCCTGCAATGTGGCGGGCGGCCTGAACGCAGGCTCTCTGTATTATCTGGATGGTGATCCTGCCCACGAAAAGGAAATCGACGATGGAAAAGGCGGCAAGATCACCGTGCCGCTGGCCTACCGCAGCATCACCCTGGGCTCGAACTCGGGTGGCGCATCCTTCCATTTCCATGCGGGCAATCAGGCAGGAACTTCAACCATCTCCTGCTCGGTAAATGATCCGCGAGACAATAACTCCAAGTCCGCGAGCGTGAACATTACTGTCGGAGCAACCACCCAGAAGGCGGCCCGCATCCAGGCAGTTGCACAGGCCCCGGGCTATCTGGGTACCCAGAATGCCATCGGCATCGCCAACCAGGTGGCCATGCAAGCCATGTTGCTTGACGACGCCAACCAGCAGGTTGTGAACAGCGGCGCACCCAATGTCCAGGTCAGCATTCGCTCGGATCTTGGAGCTGGTTCAGGTGCGCGCCTGGTGGCTGGCAACCAGTCGGGCAGCGTACTGCAGCTCAAGACCGATGGCACGGGCGTGGCGTTGTTCTCGCTGATTAGTGGCAACGCCGTAGGCCCGATCGTGCTCGAGTACCGTGCGGATCGCGGGGACAACAGTGTTGCAAATGGCATCCAGGATCCGATCTTCGCGGTGACCCAGGTCTATGCCGTGAACGAAATTGCCTCCACCCCCTTGAGCACCAGCAACACCGACCTCGGTACCTTGACCAATGGCGTGCCATTCGCCTACGCGCTCGCAGTCTCGGGCGGCGTGCCACCCTATCAGTGGAGTGTTACTGGCTTGCCCAATGGTCTGTCCGCCGACGGCACAGGTCTCATCAGCGGAACTCCCAAGGCACAGGCCGGTGCCTATGGGGCCAAGGCCACAGTGACCGACCAAAACGGTCAAAAGTCCACGCTGAGCATCACGCTGAAGCTCACCGGGGAACACCTGCCCATCAATCCGGATGACTTCGTGATCACCGGCTGCTCCAGCACGGACATTAATACCGCATGCGCCCTGCCGGGAGCAACGCCGGGCAATACCTACACCTATGCGTTCACGGCCTCGGTCGGTGGGGTGACATGGTCTGTGTCCGGCCTGCCCGCATGGCTGAAGAATGGTACGGCAGGGACCGCGGGTTTCATCACGGGCACACCGCAGGCGCCGGATAACTGTGGCAGTTCCGAATTCCTGGTGACGGCCCAGCGTGGCGTCATGTCGGTGACGCGCAAGGTGGCCGTCACAGTTGCGGGTGGTACTCCGCCTAACAGGTGCCCATGATTTGGCGCACCTTCGCAGCCGTGCGAAGGTGATTGCCAGCCTGTCACTTTTTTATCCCCGGCTTGGCCGGGGATTTTTTTTATGATTGCGCCATGATTGACCTCGGCGGCGCTCAGTAGGCCACGCCTCATCTTCGAAGGATTCCCCCATCCATGTCCACGATCGCAGACCGCGTCGCCATTGACCTGGGCGAGCGCAGCTACTCCATTGCCATCGGCAGCGGCCTGCTGGCCGACCCCGCCACCTACGACGGCCTGCCCGGCGCCCGCAGCGCGCTCATCGTCAGCAATACCACCGTCGCGCCGCTGTACGCAGAACGCCTGCGCACGGCCCTGGCAGGGCGCTACGCGCAGATCCATGAGGTGCAGCTGTCCGACGGAGAGGAGCACAAGAACTGGCAGACCCTGCAGCAGATCTTCGACACCCTGCTGGCGCAGGAATGCGACCGCAAGACCGTGCTCTACGCTCTGGGCGGCGGCGTCATCGGCGACATGACCGGCTTTGCCGCCGCTTGCTACATGCGCGGCGTGCCCTTCGTGCAGGTGCCGACCACGCTGCTCGCGCAGGTCGATTCGAGCGTCGGCGGCAAGACCGCCATCAACCATCCGCTGGGCAAGAACATGATCGGCGCCTTCTACCAGCCGCGCCTCGTGGTGTGCGACCTGGCGACGCTCGATACGCTGCCCGCGCGCGAGCTGGCGGCCGGCCTGGCCGAGGTCATCAAGTACGGGCCGATTGCCGACATGGCGCTGTTCGCATGGCTGGAGCAGAACATGGGTGCGCTGCTGGCGCGCGAGCGCGGCGCGCTGGCCCATGCCGTCAAGCGCAGCTGCGAGATCAAGGCGGCCGTCGTGGGCGCCGACGAGCGCGAGGCGGGCCTGCGCGCCATTCTCAACTTTGGCCATACCTTCGGCCACGCGATCGAGGCCGGCATGGGCTACGGCGTCTGGCTGCATGGCGAGGGCGTCGCGGCCGGCATGGTGATGGCGGCCGAGCTGTCGCGCCGCCTGGGCCTGGTGGATGCTGCGTTTGTTGAGCGCCTCACGCGCCTGATCGCGCGCGCCGGCCTGCCCACACGCGGCCCGGTGCTGGATGCGCAGGACAACGCCGGCCGCTACCTGGAGCTGATGCGCGTGGACAAGAAGGCTGAAGGCGGCGAGATCCGCTTCGTGCTCATCGATGGCCCCGGCAAGGCCATCATGCGTGCCGCGCCCGATGCGCTGGTGCGCGAGGTCATTGACGCTTGCTGTGCTCCTTGATGCATAGCTTTTGGCGCATGCTGGACAAGGGGTTCAGCCGTTTTTCTTGCTCCCTCCCCCTTTGGGGGAGGGCAGGGGTGGGGGCCAGCGGCCTATGTGCGGCACGAGAGGTAGGCATTTGTGCGGGCAGCCCCCATCCCTGCCTTCCCCCCAACGAGGGAAGGAGCCAGACAGCGCCCAAACTTGATAGCTGCTGATGCCTGAATCCACCCTCGCCCCCTACGCCTGCGACCCCATGCGCAGCCGTGGCCGGCGCTACCCCGAGCCGCCCGCGCCCACGCGCACCGCGTACCAGCGCGACCGCGACCGCATCGTGCATTCCACGGCCTTCCGGCGCCTGGTCTACAAGACCCAGGTGTTTTTGAACCATGAGGGCGACCTGTTCCGCACGCGGCTCACGCATTCGCTGGAGGTGGCGCAGCTGGGCCGCTCCATCGCGCGCTCGCTGCGCCTGAACGAGGACCTGGTCGAGGCCGTGTGCCTGGCGCATGACCTGGGCCACACGCCGTTTGGCCATGCGGGGCAGGACATGCTCAACGAGTGCATGGAAGGCTTTGGCGGTTTCGAGCACAACCTGCAGAGCCTGCGCGTGGTGGATCATCTGGAGGAGCGCTACCCGCAGTACGACGGCATCAACCTGACCTTCGAGACGCGCGAGGGCATCCTCAAGCACTGCTCGCGGCGCAACGCCGAGCTGCTGGAGGCGCGCGAACCCGGCGGGGTAGGGCAGCGCTTTCTGCTCGGCCAGCAGCCCAGCCTGGAGGCCCAGCTGTGCAACCTGGCCGATGAGATTGCCTACAACGCGCACGACATTGACGACGGCGTGCGCTCCGGCCTCATCACGCTGGAGCAGCTGCGCGACGTGCCGCTGTTCGACCGCTACCGCGCCCAGGCCGAAGCCGAATACCCGCACCTGCTGCAGGCTGCCAACCAGCGCCGCCTGCTGGCCGAGGCCATACGCCGCATGCTCAGCGACCAGGTCTATGACGTGATCGCGGCCACGCGCGCCGCCCTGGCAGAGCATGCGCCGGCCGATGCCGATGCCGTGCGCCGCCTGCCGCGGCTGGTGGGCTTTTCGCCCGCCATGCGTGCGCTGTCGCAGGAGCTCAAGCGCTTTCTGTTCCGCGAGCTGTACCGCCACCCCCAGGTCATGCAGACCACCGAGCGCGCCCGCCAGGTGGTGCGCGAGCTGTTCGCCATCTACCAGGCCGACCCGCGCCAGATGCCGCCCGCGCAGGCAGCATCAGCGCTGGAAGGGGACGTGCAAAAGCGCGCGCGCACCGTGGCCGACTTCATCGCCGGCATGACCGACCGCTACGCCGCACGCGAGCACGAGCGGCTGACCGGCCAGCGCCTGCTGGGCGGATAATGCCTGCCCCTTCGATGCAACGATCCATGCCATGACCACCGCCCCTAAACCCGAGCAGCCCGACCTATCCACCTGCGACGATGCCATCGTCGTGCAGGACACGGTGCGCTGGCTGGAGCGCGCCGTCATCGGCCTCAACCTGTGCCCCTTCGCCAAGAGCGTGCACACCAAGGGCCAGATCCACTACACCGTCAGTCACGCCACCGACGCGCGTGAGCTACTACAGGATTTGCAGCAAGAGCTGGAGGCCCTGGCCGAGGCATCGCCCGAGAAGCGCGACACCACGCTGTTGATGGCGCCGCTGGCCATGCCCGACTTTCTGGACTTCAACGACTTTCTGGAGCTGGCCGACGAGCTCGTCGAGGCCATGGACCTGGCCGGCATCCTGCAGGTCGCCGCCTTCCACCCGCGCTTTCAGTTCGAGGGCACGCTGGCGGATGACGTCAGCAACTGCACCAACCGCGCGCCATACCCCACGCTGCACCTGCTGCGCGAGGAAAGCATCGACCGCGCGGTCGAGGCCTTCCCCGAGGCGGAAGAAATCTTCGAGCGCAACATCGAGGAACTGGAGCGCCTGGGCGCCCAGGGCTGGGCCGACCTGGATGTGGGCCCGCGCTGCCCCATGGGGCATGGTGCCCCAAGGGTGGCGCAAAAGACGATGCAAAAGACGATGCAAAGGGCGGGGCATGAGCCGCGCCCAGGCCAAGGCCGATGCCGCCCAGGCCGCGGTGCTGGCCGAGCTGCGCCCAGGGCAGTCCGTTGAATTGCTCAAGGCGCTGCACATCCTCACGCGCGAAGGCCGGCTCAACCAGGACTCGCGGCGCAAGCTCAAGCAGGTCTACCACCTGTACCAGTTCATAGAGCCGCTGCTCACCGAGCTATCACAAGGCGGCCACGCACCGCTGCTGGCCGACCATGGCGCGGGCAAGTCCTACCTGGGCTTCATCCTCTACGACCTGTTCTTCAAGGCATTGGGCCGTGGCGACATCTACGGCATAGAGTGGCGCGCCGACCTGGTGCAGCGCTCGCGCGACCTGGCCCAGCGCCTGGGCTTTGCGCGCATGCAGTTCCTCGACATGTCGGTGGCCGACGCCGCAGCCGCCGCGCAGCTGCCTGAGCGCTTTGACATCGTCACCGCCCTGCACGCCTGCGACACCGCCACCGACGACGCCATTGCCTTCGGCCTGCAAAAACACGCGCGCTTCATGGTGCTCGTGCCCTGCTGCCAGGCCGAGGTCGCGGCCTGCCTGCGCCAGACCAAGGCCCTGAGCCTGTCGCGCACGCCGCTGGCCGAACTCTGGCGCCACCCCATCCACACGCGCGAACTGGGCAGCCAGATCACCAACGTGCTGCGCTGCCTGCACCTGGAGGCATCGGGCTACCAGGTCACCGTGACCGAGCTCGTGGGCTGGGAGCACAGCCTGAAGAACGAGCTGATCCTGGCGCGCTGGACGGGGCAGAAAAAACGCAGCGCCCAGGAACGGCTGGCGGCCATCTTGCGGGAGTTTGGGCTGGAGGATGCGTTGGGGGCGCGCTTCGGCGACATGCCGGCTATTTCTTGAACTTGTCTCGCGCCATGCTGTCATTGCCAGCCGTATGTGGCCAATCATGTGCGCATCAAGCCGGCGCAGCCCTACGCAAGGCTCGCGCTGCCAACTACTTTTCCGCAAGGCGGCACTTCGCAAATCAATTGAACAGGTCCCCCGATCGGAGTCCGGGGTGACGTTCCTTCGCGGGATTGGCGGTGGGTCTGCTGGCCTTGCGTGCAATCAACGATTACCGCTAACTGAGTCAATAAATACATGCGCATACACAAACCCTCTGGGAGGGCGGGGGCGGGGGCGGGGGCGAGGGCCTGCGGCCTGGTCCGAGGCAAGTAGATAAATAATATCGGCCAAAACCCTTGCCCATCAAGCGCAAGCAGCTATTGTTTTTACACGGCCGGCGTGATCCCAC
>JAFEDY010000050.1:50888-51349 GCA_018241405.1 Pseudomonadota bacterium
GCCTGCCCCAGCCACTGCATGGCCTCGGCATGGCCCTGGGCGGCGGCCTCGTTCAGCCAGTACAGCGCCGCCTTGTGCGCGCCCGCCACATAGAACAGCGCGCCCATGTCGGCCTGGGCAGCGGCCTCGCCCGCGTCGGCGCGCAGCAGCATGGCAACGTCATCGGCGCCCAGGGCCCCATCCACCAGGGTCAGCACATCGCCCAGCGCCAGCATGGCGCGGCTGCGCGCGTCCTTGTCGCCCCGGCCAATCGTGCCGTCGGTCACGCGGCGCCACAGCGTGCTGCGGCTGATGCCGGTGATGGCGACCGATGCGTCCAGGCTGAGGGTGTCCATGTCGTAGCACTCCTTGTGGCCGGTGATTCTATGGGCCGCAGCCAACCCGGTCTGGTATGCGGTGCGCCATGCCATGACACGGCAAACGCCGTGTCAGACGGGGCCTGGGATGGCAGCCCAGGTGCC
>JAFEDY010000051.1 GCA_018241405.1 Pseudomonadota bacterium
ATCTGCCGGGGCCTTGAGCCCCCTGAAGGGTCGTTGTAGACCACGACGTTGATAGGCTGGGTGTGGAAGCGCAGTAATGCGTTAAGCTAACCAGTACTAATTGCCCGTGCGGCTTGACCCTATAACTTTGATGGCTCCATGAGCCAAAGACTGTTGTGCCAAGTACGCAATCAAATACCCCCTGATTCCAGACCCTATGAATTCGCCAGGCAGTGCCCAGCACTGCCCAGCACCCAGTTATGCCTGATGACCATAGCAAGTCGGTCCCACTCCTTCCCATCCCGAACAGGACAGTGAAACGACTTCGCGCCGATGATAGTGCGGGTCCCCGTGTGAAAGTAGGTCATCGTCAGGCTCTTACAGCCCAAGCCGCCCTCCCTCTCAGCCGAGTGGGAGGGCGTTTTGCTTTGGGCAAAGAATAGGCGCGAGATCCCAGGTCCATGCAGCTTCAAGAAATACTCTATTCACAAGGCTTTGGCACTCGCCGCGTTTGCGTCGGCCTGATTCAGCAGGGATGGGTGTCTGTGCGTGACGCAGATGCACCGGAGTCCGTGACCTGCCTGGATCCAGCGCTGGATTTTGACGAGCAGGGATTGCTGCTGCGTGTCCAGGGGCAGGATTGGCCATACCAGGCCAAGGCCTATGTCATGCTGAACAAACCCGTAGGTACGGAATGCTCCCAAAAGCCTTCCGCCTATCCCAGCGTGTACACGCTGCTGCCGGGCCCACTGCGGCAGCGGCCGGCAAGGGGTGCGGTGAGTGGCGTACAGGCGGTAGGGCGGCTCGACCAGGATACGACCGGCCTGTTGCTGCTTAGCGATGATGGACAATTCATTCATCGCATGAGCTCGCCCAAAAAGCATCTGCCAAAAGTGTACCAGGTGACCGCCAAGCACCCCGTCGATGAGGCGCAGATGGAGCGGCTGCTTGCCGGCGTGGTGCTCGATGACGACCCCAGGCCAGTACGTGCGGCGGCTTGCGTGCAGCGGGACACGTATCATCTCGACTTGACCTTGACTGAGGGCAAGTACCACCAGGTCAAGCGCATGATTGCGGCGGTGGGCAATCGTGTGAAGGCATTGCATCGTTCCCGCATCGGCGCTCTGGAACTCCCCGCAGACATGGCGCCGGGGCAGTGGCGCTGGTTGCGGCCGGATGAGCTCGAACTGCTGAAATAGCGATGCACAATGCTGGTTTCGTCAACCTCATGTGTCGCATGGGCGTTGTCCATGGGCGTTCGTGATGAGGGCTGTGTCGAAGGGAGTTTTGGAGTGAAAGAATGGATGATGCAACGCGTGGTTGGCGCGCTTTGTGCCGCCTGCCTGGCGCTTGGAGCCCATGCCGCGGAGCCGCCGGTGTTTGTGCTCAACTCCCTGCAGGCGGATATCAGCGTCATCGATCCGCTGACATGGACCGAGACGGCGCGCATCGCCACGGGGAAGGAGCCGCACCACCTCTACCTCACGCCCGACGAGAAGTCGCTGATCGTGGCCAACGCCCTGGGCGACAGCCTGACCTTCGTGGACCCGGCCACGGCGCAGGTGCAGCGCGTCGTGCGTGGCATCGTCGATCCTTACCACCTGCGCTTCTCGCCCGACATGCAGTGGCTGGTGACGGCCGCGAACCGGCTCAACCATGTGGATTTCTACCGCTGGGATGGCAAGGAGCTGACCCTGGTACAGCGCGTGGCCACGGGCAAAACGCCGAGCCACCTGTGGATAGACAGCGGCAGCCGCACGGTGTATTCCACGATGCAGGACAGCGACGAATTGGTGGCAATTGATATTGCTACACAGAAGATCAAATGGCGCACCCCCACCGGCGCCATGCCGGCTGACGTGTATGGCAGTCCTGATGGCAAGCAGCTCTTCGTCGGGCTCACGGGCAGCGACAGTGTGGAGGTGTTCGATATTTCGGGCGAGCAGCCGCGCAGTCTGCAGCGCATCAAGACCGGCAGCGGTGCCCATGCCTTCCGCGCAGCCGGCGATGGGCGCCACCTGTTCGTCAGCAACCGCGTGGCCAATACCATCAGCAAGATCGACATGCAGACACAGCGCGTAGTGGATGTCTACCCGGCGCCGGGCGGGCCGGACTGCATGGATGTGTCGGCCGACGGCCGCTGGATCTACGTCAGCGCACGCTGGGCGCGCAAGATGCTCGTCATCGATACGGTGGAGCGCAAGGTGATCCGCGCCATCAACGTTGGCAAGTCGCCCCATGGAGTCTGGACGCTCAAGCATGCCAAGCGGTAGGCGATTTCCTTGGACGCAAGCGTTCAGGCGCCTGGGCTGCACAATCGTTTTGATAGCTGCCAGCGCTTGTCCACAGGGCGCTAGCGCCCAAAGCAATGTCACGAGCAATGCCCAAGGCGGCTGCAGTGGCGCGGTGTACCTGACGTTCGACACCGGGCACATGGGCATCGCCCCCCTGGTGGCCGAGGTGCTGCAGCGCCAGCGCGTGCGCGTCACCTTCTTTGCCGCCGATGAGCGCACGCAGGACGGCAGCAGCCTGGATGCGCATTGGGCGCCCTGGTGGCGCGCCAGGGCCGCCGAGGGGCACGAGTTCGCCTCGCATACGCTGCACCATACCTACTGGCGTGCCGATGAAGGTGCGGAACTCAAGGTCAGGCCATCGGCCGGGCCCCAGGCTGGCAAGGATCTCACCATGACGGCGGCGCAGTACTGCACCGAGATCGATGGCGCGGCCAACCGGCTGCGCGCCATGACCGGCAAGGAGCCGCTGCCGCTGTTTCGCGCTCCGGGGGGCAAGACCTCGCGGCGCCTGCTGGAGATTGCGCAGTCCTGTGGCTACCGGCATGTGGGCTGGTCGCCGGCTGGCTTTCTCGGCGACGAACTGCCCAGCGAGCGCTACAGCAACAAGATGTTGCTGGAGCAGGCGCTGCGCGGCGTCCATGATGGCGATATCCTGCTGGCCCACCTGGGCATCTGGTCGCGCAAGGACCCCTGGGCGCCGGCCGTGCTCGAGCCCCTGATCAAGGGCCTGAAGGAGCGTGGACTATGCTTTCGCACGCTGCGCGAGCATCCCGTCTACGACGCCAAAATCGACAGGAAGTAGCGCCCATGAATCCCATCTCCTGGCTGTCGCAGCTGTTTGAAGTTGCCCAGCAATGGCTGTTCGAGGCGGTGGTGCAACCGGTCTTGTTCGCGCTCGGGCAGGCGAGCGTGCTCGAAGATGCCTACGACGCCACTGGCTGGCTGCTGGTCGGCCTGTTGCAGCTGCTGGTCATGCTGCTCGTCATTTATCCGCTGGAGCGCTGGCGACCGGTGGAGCCGCTGCGCGACCGCGCTGCCGTGCGCGTCGATGTGATCTACACCCTGATCCACCGCCTGGGCCTGTTCCGCTTGGTGCTGTTTTTCACGGCCATGCCCTTGTGGGATGCGCTGTTCGGCACGCTGCGCACCCATGGCTGGCAGACCCTGCAGCTCGACGCGCTCTGGCCCGGCGTGAGCGACCGGCCGCTCGTGAGCCTGCTGCTCTACCTGCTGGCGTTCGACTTCGTGGACTACTGGATCCACCGCGGCCAGCACCGCTTCGGCTGGTGGTGGCGCCTGCATTCGCTGCACCATTCGCAGCGCCAGATGACGATGTGGAGCGACAGCCGCAACCATCTGCTCGACGACCTGCTGCGCGACGCCATCATCGTCGTCGTGGCGCAATGCATAGGCGTGGCGCCGGGGCAGTTCGTGGCCATCGTGGCGCTCACCCAGCTCAGCGAGAACCTGCAGCACGCCAACCTGCGCCTATGGTTCGGCCGCCTGGGCGAACGCCTCTGGGTCAGCCCGCGCTTTCACCGCCTGCACCATGCCATAGGCATTGGCCACGCGTCGACGCCCGCGCTGCACCCCGGCGCGCAGGCCTTGGGCGGGCGCAACTTCGGCGTGCTGCTGCCCTGGTGGGACATGCTGTTCGGCACCGCCAACTTCGAGCTCCGCTACGACCCCACGGGCGTGCGCGACCAGGTCGAGCCCGGCCCCGACGGCCGCCTGCGCGACTATGGCCGCGGCTTCTGGACCCAGCAGTGGCGCGGCCTGCTGCGCCTGGCGGGACGCGCCTGACCCGCCAATGGCGCTATGCTTGCGCGCATGGGGCCTCTTCTTGATTCCTTCTGGCGTGCCGCGGCCTACTGTCTGCTGCCACGCGTCGTGGCGCTGTCGTTGCTACCGCTGCTCTTGATCACCCTGCTGGCCTGGGGCAGCGGCCATTTCTACTGGCAGCCGGCCGTGGTCTGGATGCAGGCCATGCTGGAGGGCTCGGACTGGCTGGCGCTGCTGTGGGGCTGGCTGCGTCATTTCGGCGTGGACAACCTTCCCCTGGTGCTGGCGCCGCTGCTGGTGCTGATGCTGGCCACGCCGGTGATCGTCATCGTTTGCGTGCTGGCCGTGGCCGTGCTCATGGCGCCGGCCATCGTCTCCCTGGTGGCCGAGCGGCGCTTTGCCCAACTACAGCGCAAGCGCGGCGGCGGCTTCGTGGCCAGCGTGCTGTGGTCGCTGGGTTCGACCATCGCGGCCTTGTTCGCGCTGCTGGTCTCCATGCCGCTGTGGCTGGTCCCGCCGCTGGTGCTGGTGTTGCCGCCGCTGATCTGGGGCTGGCTGACCTACCGCGTCATGGCCTTCGATGCGCTGGCCGAGCATGCCAGCAAGCCGGAACGCCAGGAGATCTTCAAGCGCCACCGGCTCAGCCTGCTGACCATAGGCGTACTCACGGGTTTCCTGGGTGCGGCGCCGGCTGTCGTCTGGGCTTCGGGTGTGGTGTTCGCGGCAGCGTTCTTCGTGCTGGTGCCCGTGGCTATCTGGATCTATACGCTGGTGTTTGCGTTTTCTTCGCTGTGGTTCAGCCATTTCTGCCTGGCAGCGCTTCAGCAGCTGCGCGAGCGGGACGGTGATTCGCCCGGGCACATGCCGGCCGGTCCGGTCATTATCGATATGCCTGCGCCACAGGTGCTTGCGCCCCCGCCTTCCTCGGACCCGCATCCTTCATGACTCCCTCCTTTGGCCTCATCATCGTCGGCGACGAAATCCTCTCGGGCAAGCGCGCCGACAAACACCTGCCCAAAGTCATCGAGCTGCTGGCAGCCCGCGGTCTGCAGCTTTCCTATGCGGACTATGTGGGCGACGACCGCCCGCGCATCACGGCTGCGCTTGAGCGCGCCTTTGCCTCGACCGACATCGTGTTCAGCTGCGGCGGCATAGGCGCCACGCCCGACGACCACACGCGCCAATGCGCCGCGGCGGCTCTGCAGCGCCCGCTGCTGCTGCACCCCGAGGCGGCGACGCTGATCCGCGAGCGCATGCAGGACGTGGCGCGCGAACAAGGCCAGGCCTATGAGCCCGAGCGGCCCGACAACCTGCACCGCCTGAACATGGGCGTGTTTCCCGAGGGCGCGCGCATCATCCCCAACCCCTACAACAAGATACCGGGTTTTTCCTGCGCTGGGCCGGGCGGCAGCATGGTGCATTTCGTGCCCGGCTTCCCGGTGATGGCATGGCCCATGGTGGAATGGGCGCTGGAGCATTACTGCGCCCAATGGTTCCACCGCGAGCCCCAGGCCGAGCATTCCATCGTGCTCTATGGCGCCATGGAGGCGGCGCTCACCCCGCTCATGGAACGCATCGAGGCCGAACACCCGGGCATCAAGGTGTTCAGCCTGCCCAGCGTCGATCACCCGGTGCACGGCCGGCATGTGGAGCTGGGGGTCAAGGGCGCAGCGACCCTGGTTCCTGCCGCCTGGAAGGGTCTTTTGCAGGCTCTGCACCAAATTGGGGCGGATATGGGCCCCGAAATGGTGCGCAATCTGTGAGGGCGCGTCCCACTTAAAATCCCGCACGCAATCGGTGCATCGCGGTGTCGCACAAATACAAGGCGGCCATGCGGACGCACCACAATGCCCTGGCGGTGCCTCGTGCGCTGGCACGCAACCTGCTTTCCTTTGTGCATCCCTTTTTTGATGCGCATTTCTATCCCTGGAGAAACCTGATGGCCAAGACCGTTGCAGATGTGATGAAGATGGTGGAGGAAAACGAAGTCAAGTTCGTGGACCTGCGCTTCACGGACACCCGTGGCAAGGAGCAGCACGTGACCGTGCCCGTCTCTCACTTCGACGAAGACAAGTTCACCTCCGGCCATGCGTTTGACGGCTCCTCCGTCGCTGGCTGGAAGGGCATTGAGGCCTCTGACATGCAACTCATGCCCGACCCGAGCACCGCCAATATCGACCCATTCTTCGAGGAAACCACGCTGTTTCTGCAGTGCGACGTGGTCGAGCCCGGCGACGGCAAGGCCTACGACCGCGACCCGCGCTCCATTGCCAAGCGCGCCGAGGCCTACCTGAAGGCCTCCGGCCTGGGCGACACGGCCTACTTCGGCCCCGAACCCGAGTTCTTCATCTTCGACGGCGTGCGCTGGGCCAACGAGCCCGGCAAGGTGTTCTTCGAGATCGAGGAATACGAGGCTCCCTGGAACAGCGGCACCAAGTTCGAGAGCGGCAACCGTGGCCACCGTCCCACGACCAAGGGCGGCTACTTCCCCGTCCCGCCCGTGGACAGCACGCAGGACATGCGCGCCGAGATGGTGCTGATCCTCGAATCCCTGGGCATCCCGGTCGAGGTGTTCCACCACGAGGTGGCCGGCGCCGGCCAGAACGAGATCGGCACCCGGTTCAGCACTCTGGTCGAGCGCGCCGACTGGACCCAGGTCCTCAAGTACGTGGTCTGGAACGTCGCCAACGCCTACGGCAAGACCGCCACCTTCATGCCCAAGCCCTACGCCGGCGACAACGGCTCGGGCATGCATGTGCACCAGTCGATCTGGAAGGATGGCAAGAACCTGTTCGCCGGCGACGGCTACGCGGGCCTGTCCGACTTCGCGCTGTACTACATCGGCGGCATCATCAAGCACGCGCGTGCGCTCAACGCCATCACCAACCCCGGCACCAACAGCTACAAGCGCCTGGTGCCCGGTTTTGAGGCGCCCGTGAAGCTGGCCTACAGCGCGCGCAACCGCTCGGCCTCGATCCGCATTCCCTATGTGGCCAACCCCAAGGGCCGCCGCATTGAGGCGCGCTTCCCCGATCCGTCGGCCAACCCCTACCTGTGCTTCTCGGCACTGATGATGGCCGGCCTGGATGGCGTGGAAAACAAGATCCACCCCGGTGAGGCAGCCACCAAGGACCTGTACCACCTGCCGCCCGAGGAGGACAAGCTGGTGCCCACCGTGTGCCACAGCCTGGACCAGGCCCTGGACTTCCTGGACAAGGACCGCGGCTTCCTGACCAAGGGCGGCGTGTTCTCCGACAGCATGCTGGACGCCTACATCGAGCTCAAGATGGGCGAGGTGCAGCGCTTCCGCATGGCACCGCACCCCGTCGAGTACGACATGTACTACTCGCTGTAATCGGCGTGGGGGCGCTTTGGGCCCCCTCGACGATGCTCCATGGGGCGGCTTCGGCCGCCTTTTTGTATGGTGCTCCGTGCGGCCAGGAACATTGGGCACCGTCGTGGGTCTTTGTTCATTGCCCGCCTCGGGACGGCGCAATTGGCGGCAATTGGCGGCCCGGGGTGATTGGGCGATACTCAGCGCCGCCGTGCATGCGCCGCGCATGCCATGAGGAATTCGATGAAACACAGCCTGCTTGCCCTGACCGTCATTGCCGCCATGCTCCAGCCTGCCTGGGCGCAGGACCGCATTTACCGCTGCGGCAACGAGTACACCAACAATGCCAGCCAGGCCAAGGAGCGCGGCTGCAGGCTCGTCGAGGGCGGCAACGTGACGGTGCTGCAGGGCGCGCGACCGGCGGCAGCGGCGCCCGCTGGCGGCACTTCCGGCTCTGGTGCTGGTGCCGCCTCGCCCGCGAATGCACCGCGCGTTGGCGCCGCTGACCAGCGTGCCCGCGACGCCGATGCACGCGCCATTCTGGAAGATGAGCTGCGCAAGGCCGAGACCCGCCTGACCGACCTGCGCAAGGAATACAACGATGGCTTTCCCCAGCGCTCGGCCCTGGAAATGCGCAACGCGCAGGTCTACATAGAGCGTACCAACGAGCTCAAGGCCTCCGTGACCCGCGCCGAGGCCGACGTGGCCGGCATCAGGCGCGAGCTGGCGCGGCTGAAGTAAATTTTGCACAAAAGCACGCTGAGCCCCGAGCGCGACCAGCCGCACCGCTACCAGGCGCTGAACCTGGTTTCGACACTGATTGCCGTGCTGCACCCCGATGGTGCAGTCCTCTTCGTCAATGCCGCGCTAGAGGGCGCCCTGGGCCTGTCGCTGCGCACGCTGGTGGGCGTGGATTTTGGTGCGTTGCTGACCGAACCGGCCATTCTGCAGACGGCGCTGACCGGTGCGCGTGGGCACGACTTCGCGGCGCTGCGCTTCGAGGCGGCGTTGCGCCGCTCGCAGCAGGAGCCCCTGCCCGTACACGCCAATGTGGCGTTGGCCGAGCCTGGCGGCGAGGTGATCGTGGAGCTGTGGCCGCTGGAGGCACAGGCACGCCAGGACCGCGAGGAACGCCTGCGCGAGCAGGCCCAGGCGCACAAGGAGCTGATCCGCAACCTGGCGCACGAGATCAAGAACCCGCTGGGCGGCATACGCGGGGCGGCGCAGCTGCTGGAGATGGAGCTGACCGGCCCCGAGCTCGCTGAATACACCCAGGTCATCATCCACGAGGCCGACCGCCTGCAGAGCCTGGTGGACCGGCTGCTGGCACCGCACCGCCAGCCGCATGAGGTGGGCGACGTGAACATCCACGAGGTCTGCGAGCGCGTGCGCTCCCTGGTGCTGGCCGAGCATCCGCGGGGCCTGGCCGTGCTGCGCGACTACGATATTTCCATCCCCGAGTTTCGCGGCGACCGCGCGCAGCTCCTGCAGGCGCTGCTCAACATCGTGCAGAACGCCGCCCAGGCCCTCGTCGCACGCATCGCCACGGGCGACGCACGGATCACCCTGCGCACGCGCGTGGCCCGGCAGGTCACGTTCGGGCGTCAACGCTACCGCCTGGCATTGGAATTGCATGTCATCGACAACGGGCCGGGTGTGCCCGAGGCCATCAAGGAGCGGATCTTTTATCCGCTGGTGACGGGCCGGGATGGGGGGTCGGGACTGGGATTGACGCTGGCACAAAACTTCGTGCAGCAGCACCATGGCTTGATCGACTGCGAGAGCGAGCCGGGCCGCACGGACTTTCGCATCCTCATTCCGTTGCCCTGATCCCGGCCTTAGCTACGGGAAAGGGAGCACAAACACATGAAGCCGATCTGGATAGTGGACGACGACCCCTCGATTCGCTTCGTTCTGGAGCGGGCGCTGGCGCGCGAGAACCTGCCCACGCGCAGCTTCACGCAAGCGCGCGAGGTGTTGGATGCGCTGGCCGACCTGACAGCGGCTGACGCGGCGCACCAGGGGCCACAGGTACTGGTCAGCGACATCCGCATGCCCGGTGCCTCGGGCCTGCAGCTGCTGGAGCAGGTGCGGGCGCAGCAGCCGGGCCTGCCGGTCATCGTCATGACGGCCTATTCCGACCTGGATAGCGCCGTCTCCGCCTTTCAGGGCGGCGCCTTCGAGTACCTGCCCAAACCCTTCGACGTGCCCAAGGCCGTGGAGTTGATCCGCCGCGCCGTCGAGGAAAGCCAGCGCGAGGAGGTTGCCGAGCACCAGCAATCCGATGCGCCCGAGATGCTGGGCCAGGCGCCGGCCATGCAGGACGTGTTTCGCGCCATCGGGCGCCTGTCGCAGAGCGTGGTCACCGTGCTGATCACGGGCGAATCCGGCACGGGCAAGGAGCTGGTGGCGCGTGCGCTGCACAGGCACTCGCCCGTGGCGGGCGGCCCCTTCGTGGCCATCAATACCGCGGCCATCCCCAAGGACCTGCTGGAGAGCGAGCTCTTCGGCCACGAGCGCGGCGCCTTCACCGGCGCGCAAACGCAGCGGCGCGGGCGCTTCGAGCAGGCCGAGGGCGGCACGCTGTTTCTCGACGAGATCGGCGACATGCCGCTCGATCTGCAGACGCGCCTCTTGCGCGTGCTGTCCGACGGCCAGTTCTACCGCGTGGGCGGCCACGCGGCCGTCAAGGCCCATGTGCGCGTGATTGCCGCCACGCACCAGGACCTGGAGCAGCGCGTGAAGGACGGCGTGTTCCGCGAAGACCTGTTCCACCGCCTCAACGTCATCCGCCTGCGCCTGCCGGCGCTGCATGAGCGCCGCGAGGACGTACCCATGCTGACGCGCCACTTCCTGCAGCGCAGCGCGCGCCAGCTTGGCGTGGAGCCCAAACGCATCTCCGACGCGGCGCTGGAATTGCTCCAGCGCTTTGCCTTCCCCGGCAACGTGCGCCAGCTGGAGAACATCTGCCACTGGCTCACCGTCATGGCGCCGGCCCAGGTGATCTCGGCGCGCGACCTGCCGCCCGAAGTGCTGCAGGCAGGCACGCCCGCCCATGTGCCGGCGGTGGCCGCCGATGAAGGCTGGGAGCTGGCGCTGGAAGGCGAGGCGCAAAAGTTGCTGCAGGACGGCCGGCCCGATGTCTGGGATGTGCTCGCGCGCCGCTTCGAGTCGCGCCTGATCCGCACCGCCCTGCACGCCACGCACGGCCGCCGCATGGAGGCCGCGCAGCGCCTGGGCATAGGCCGCAACACCATAACGCGCAAGATCCAGGAGCTGGGGCTGGATGTGCAGGATGAATAGGGAAAAGGGGCTGTAACGCCCTATTAAAGACCGCTGGCAGCTATGTAAAACAGAGTGACGCCGGTCGGGCTCACGCCAGCGTCACCACCACCGGCGCATGGTCGCTAGGCTGCGGGTTCTTGCGCGGCGCGCGGTCGATGTGGCAGGCCGTCACGCCAGCGCGCAGCGCCTGGCTGACCAGGATATGGTCAATCCTCAGGCCGCGGTTCTTCTGGAAGCCCAGCATGCGGTAGTCCCACCACGAATAGCTCTTCTCGGGCTGCTCGAACAGGCGGTACGCATCGGTCAGGCCCAGCGCCAGCAGGTCCTGGAAATGCCGGCGTTCCTCCACCGTGTGGTGAATGGTGTCCTTGAGGCCCACGGGATCGTAGGAGTCGCGGTCCTCGGGCGCCACGTTGAAGTCCCCCACCAGCACTAACCGCGGGTGTGCGGCCAGTTCCTGGCGCAGCCAGTCGTGCAGGGCGGCGAGCCAGCGCAGCTTGTAGGCAAACTTGTCGCTGCCCGGCTCCTGGCCGTTGACGAAGTAGCAGTTGACCAGGCGCAGCGGGCCGCCGGCCACATCTAGCGTGGCGGCGATCACGCGGGCCTGCTCGTCCGCAAGCCCCGGAATGTTGCGCACCACGTCGCGCGCCGGCGTGCGGCTGATGATGGCCACGCCGTTGTAGGTCTTCTGGCCGAAGCACACCGCGTGGTAGCCCGCGGCCTCGAAGGCGTCGTGCGGGAACTTCTCGTCCACGAGCTTCAGTTCCTGCAGGCCTATGGCGTCCACCGGGTTGGCGGCCAGCCAGGCCAGCACCTGCGGCAGGCGCACGGAGAGGGAGTTGATGTTCCAGGTGGCGATTTTCATAAGTATCCTAATGATTTGTTTTATATTATGTTTTAATTTTTGTTATAGATTGAGGCCCCCAAAAAGGCCCCCATCTGAAAACGCTGCGATGTCTCATGCACTGCGCTGGACGTCGCTTTCCAGTGCCCGAATTTCGCGTTGATCGAGTACCCACCGCAGGCGAGATGCACTCACCAAGCAGCCAGAAGAATCAACCCCGCATTTTGCCGGTAGCTATGGGCGACGCATCGCAGCATGGCCCGTTGCTCAATGAATCAACTGGTGGTTGGGGCCAGCCCTTCCGCTCCTGCAGACCTATAGCTCTGCGGATCGTCAATCCAGCGCTGAAGGTCTGAAGGCGGCCAGCCGCAAGCTCGGCCGCCAAGATGGACAGGGGGCGGAAATTTGCCCTCGGCAATACGCCTGTAGACGGTGGCCCTGCTCAACGCAGTGATGCGAACGACATCGACCATTCTGTAGAAGGCCGGGGCAGGGAAGATGGAGGCCGTGAAGGGGCGGTCCATTTCATGGGTCGCCTGAGACATCGTGAATCCTCTTGACGTGTTCATGTGCCGAAGAATGAACCACATCGTGTTTTCGGCAAACCCAACACAGCGCAGCCCAGCGAGCATCGGCGTGCTGGCCGGTCTGCGTTACGCGTTCAGGTGCAATCCTGCTGCGTACGTCCGCTGACTAGCGTCCTGACAGGTCGGCGTCTGCTGAAGCGTGTGCATGACGCAGCGCGGCAGGGTTTGTCGAACTGCTCCGTCGAAACCCTCGATCCCCCGCCATGAACGCCTCCAGCATGTACGGGATCAGCGTCACGGCATCGACCGCCTCCCCATACGCCTGCGCGTGCAGCGCGGCGTAGCGGTCGAGATCGGCCTTGAGGCCGGTCGGGCACGCGAAGGTCAGCTTGATGTTCTCGGTCTTGGGCAGCGGCCCCAGCCGCAAATTGCGCGTCGTGTTCATCGTGGCGCTCCCCGGTTGAAGAACATCGGCTGATATGGCCGCAACACCAGATCGCGGTTGACGATGATGCGCACCGGCAGGCCCGGCCGCTCGGTCAGCGTTGGCTGGATGTTCATGTTGCGCCGGGTCATCTCCTGTCCGACCTGATTGATGCTGTCCTGTGCACTGTCGCGCCCGGTGATGACGATGCGATTGCCGTTCTGCCGGTTCTCCGGCGCGGCCAGCTCGGCGCCCACGCCCAGCAAGGTCGTCAGCGCCGCACCCGCGAAGACCCGATCCCAATGCCAATCGACGCCATCCTCCAGGCCGGCATAGCCGGCCGGATCGGTGCCCGCGAGGTTGTCGAGCTTCAGCGAAGACGTGTCCGGCAGGATGATGCGATTCCACACCACCTGCACGCGGCTCTGTCCGTAGCTCACCTGGCTGTTGTACTTGCCCAAGATGCGCGAGCCCTGGGGGATCAGCAGGAACTTGCCCGTGGCCGTGTCATAGACCGGCTCCGTGACAGTGGCGATCACGTCGCCCGGAAGATCGGACTTGATGCCTGTCACCAGCGCCCCGGCGATCACCGTACCGGCCATCACCTGATACGGCGACGCCGGCAGCGCCAGATGGCCGGAATTGCGGGTTTCTGTAGAGCCGCCTTTCAGGAAAGCCTCTTTTTGGTCTTGCCGGTTCTGCACGGCGGCCGGGTCGGAGGGCTGCGCCGCCGTCGAGGCCGGCCCGGCGGCCAGCGGGTCGAAGCCCGCCAAGGCGCTGCCGGGCGTAGTCGCCGCGACTTGCGCAGTCGCTGGCGCTGCGGCCTTGCCATGAGCGCCCGAACGGAAGAACACCGACGAAGCCGCCGCCGCATCGGCTTCCTTGCGCCGCGCATCCTCCGGGTCGTGGCCCGATGGCGCATACGTCAGCGTCACCGGCTGCTGTGCCTTCACGATGGCCGGGCCGAGATCGCCCGGCAGCGGCGGCCCCAGCTCGGGCACCTTTCGCGGCAGCTTGGAGTAATCCGAAGGCAGGTCATCCAGCCCCTCGGATTTCGAGACGCGATCGACGTTGTACAGCTCGGTCTGCTCGCCTGCGCCGCGCCGGTGCGGCTGCAACGACCAGATCGTGGCCCCGAGCACCGCGACCGACAGGCTGCCGGTGAGGATGGCCAGCGTGCGCCGGTTCAGGCGCGTGACCGGGCGCGGCTGGGCGCGCAGCGCCACCGCCTCGGGTGCGACCTTGCCCGCCTGCGGTGCAAGATCAGGGGAATCATCCTGGCTCATGGTCAGTTCCTCCGCGTGCCACCCGAGACACCATCCGTGCGCTTGATCCGCACCACGTCGCCCTTGTCACCGCCCAGGCGCAGCTCGGCCGCGCCGAACAGGCGATCCACGATGTAGTACGGCGGGCGGAAGCGGTAGTTCACCAACTGCCCGTCACCCTGCGCGCCGATCACGAACAGCGGCGGCAGCTCGCCCTGGGCAATGCCCGGTGGGAACTGGATGTAGACCTTCTCGCCATCATCGAAGGCGCGCAGAGGTTTCCACGGCGGATTGCTGCCGCTGACCGCGTAGCGGAAACGGATCTTCTCCAGCGACAGGCCGCTATCGACCGGCGCGGCGGCGCTGGCCGCCTGCGCCTGGCGCTGCAAGGCCAGCATCTTGTCCTTCGGATACTCCCAGGACACCGACGCCATCCACGTCTTTTCGGTCGAGGTCAGCTCCAGCAGGTACGTCCTGCGGCTGGTGGTGATAACCAGATTGGTCTTCAGGCCCGAGCGGATGGGTTTGACCATCACGTTGACCCGTAGCGCATCACCGCTGCCGCTAGATGTGTCCCCGACGATCCAGCGCACCGTATCGCCCGCCGCCACCGTCACAAGTTCCTCCCCTGGCTGGAGCGCGATCACGGTC
>JAFEDY010000052.1 GCA_018241405.1 Pseudomonadota bacterium
AGTGCGCGTCGGTGACCAGGCTCAAGTACACGCACTTGTCCGCCGTGGGCAGGTAGGTGATGTCGGCCACCCACAGTTGTTCGCTGCCCGTTACCTGGAGCTTGTCCGGCCCCATCTTGACCAGGTTACCGATGGCGCGCACCGCGGCGAACCAGGCGGGTAGCTGCTCGCTCAGTAGCGCATCCTGCTTTGGCTTGGGCAGGGGCAGCAGCTCGCGGGCGCGGCGGCTTCGCGCAGGGTTCTTGCTGGGCGCCAGGGCGGCGAAATCGTGGTGTTCTGTGCACCAGGCCAGGAAAGCATGTAGCAGGCTCAGGGCCAGGCGGGCGCGGGTAGGGCGCTTTGCAGCCTCATCGCTTGCCCACGTTTGCACGCCTTCAGGGGCGCGCCAGGGGCGACGAACAGACGTCGCTTTCTTTTTTTTTTGCGCGCGGCCGTTGCAGGTCTAAGGGGTAGGCGGCTTGAATGCTTGCACGGCATCAGACGCAAACCAGCCGGCAGCGCCAGCCTTGACATCCTCCCATGCGGCACAGCGCAGCCAATAGCCGGTCTCAGGGCTCACCTTCCCAGGTGGCATGTACCATGGGCGCGGCGCGTACGTGATGCCCGAATCGGTCCAGATCAGCAGTGCGCCACCTCCAGCACCACGGCCTTGATGCCGGCAGCGGGCCAGCCTACCCGTTCTTCTGCAGCAGCTTGATCACGCTGGAAAAATCCTCCCCGCCATGCCCCGCGATGCTGTGCGCGGCGTAGAGCGCGCGGGCCATGCCTCCCAGGGGAGTGCTGGCTTTGACGGCGGTAGCATTTTCTTGCGACAAGCCAAGGTCTTTGAGCATCAGGTCGGTGCCGAAGCCGCCGGTATAGCTCTTGCTCGCAGGGGCGTTTTCGTGCACGCCGGGGTAGGGGTTGTACTTTTCCAGCGCCCAGTTGCCGCCCGAGCTGCGGCGCATGATCTCGGACAGCACCTTGGGATCGAGTCCGTTGGCTACGCCCAGGGCGATAGCCTCGCTGGTGCCGATCATCAAAATACCCAGCAGCATGTTGTTGCAGATCTTTGCCGTCTGGCCTGCGCCCACGCTGCCTGCGTGGAAGATGTTGGCGCCCATTTTTTCCAGCAGGGGGCGGGCGCGCTCGAGCTGTGCATCGCTGCCGCCGACCATGAAGGTCAGGGTGCCGGCAATGGCGCCGCCCGTGCCGCCGGAGACCGGGGCGTCGATAAAGTCCACGCCCGCGGCTGCGGCGGCCTGGGCCACTTTCTGGCTGGTGGCGGCGGCGATGGTCGAGCTGTCGATCACCAGCGCGCCCTTGGCGATATGCGCCAGCAGGGCGGGGGATTTGCCGCCACCCAGGTACAGGCCTTCCACATGCGCGCTGGCGGGCAGCATGCTGATGACGGCATCGGCGCCCTGCACGGCGTCCTGGGCGCTGGCGGCGACCGTGAGGCCTTGGGCCTTGACGTGGGCGCAGGCCTCCTGGCTCAGGTCGAAGGCGCGTACGGTGTGGCCGGCCTTGTGCAGATTGATGGCCATGGGGGCGCCCATGTGGCCGAGGCCGATGAATGCGATTTGCATGGTGAAGGTCTCCTGTGGTGGGTTGGTATGGCTATGGTTTGTGGCTCTGGCGGGTTGGGCCGCGCCGGGGAGTCGCCCGGGCCTGGGGGTTGTACGCCAGGGCGGCTTTGATCCAGTGCTGCCATTGGGCGCGCGTGGCGTAGGCCGCGGGGCTGACCCAGAAGTAACCGGCCATGCCGCCGCGCGGGTCGAGCGCGCGCAGGCCGGGTGTCTCGGCAACCAGGTCGTGCTGCGGCGGCGGCAGGCGCACCAGCAGCTCGTCGCCCTTGATGGCCAGGCAGAGCTTGCCGTTCACCATGAAGGCGTGGCTGCCAAAGAGCGCACGCTCCTGTACGTCTGCGTCAGCGCCCAGATGCTCGGCCAGGGCGTTCTGCACCGCGGCGATGAGCTGCAGGCTGTCATCGGACAGAGGGCGGGCGGGCATGGCGTTATTGTCAAAATGGCTGTTAGCGCGCGACCATCATGCGCTGGCAGCTCTTGTTTTAATAGTTAGCGAATGGCATCCGGCGCGTCGCCGTCCAGCATGCGCCGGCCGATGATGACGCGCATGATCTCGTTCGTACCCTCCAGGATCTGGTGCACGCGCGCGTCGCGCAGCAGGCGCTCCAGCGGGTATTCGCGGATATAGCCGTAGCCGCCGTGCAGCTGCAGCGCATCGTTGATGACGTTGAAACCCGCGTCGGTGGCAAAGCGCTTGGCCATGGCGCAGTAGGTCGATGCGTCGGGCGCGCCAGCGTCCAGCTTGGCTGCAGCCAGGCGTACCATCTGGCGCGCAGCGACCAGGTCGGTGGCCATGTCGGCCAGCTTGAACTGCAGGGCCTGGAAGCTGGCGATCGCCTTGCCGAACTGCTTGCGCTCCTGCATGTAGCGCTGCGCGTGGCCCAGCGCCCCTTGCGCCGCGCCGACCGAGCAGGTGGCGATGTTGATGCGCCCGCCGTCCAGGCCCTTCATCGCGATCTTGAAGCCCTCGCCCTCGCGGCCCAGCAGGTGGTTGGCGGGGAGGCGCACGTTGTCGAAGCTGATGGTGCGCGTGGGCTGGCTGTTCCAGCCCATTTTTTCTTCCTTCTTGCCGTAGTGGATGCCGGGAAGCTGCGCCGGCACGGCAAAGGCGCTGATGCCGCCAGCGCCGGCGTCGCCGGTGCGCGCCATCAGCACCAGCACGTCGGTACTGCCGGCGCCGCTGATGAAGGCCTTGCTGCCGTTGATGACGTATTCATGGCCGACCAGCTCGGCGCGGGTCTTGATGCTGGCGGCGTCGGAGCCGCTGCCGGGCTCGGTCAGGCAGTAGCTGGCGAGCTTTTGACCACTGGTCAGCTGCTCGCCCCATTCTGCGCGCACGGCATCCTGGGCCCAGGTGCCCAGCATCCAGGTGGCCATGTTGTGAATGGTGATGAAGGCCGTCGTGCTGGGGTCCACTGCGGCCAGTTCTTCAAAGACCAGGGTGGCATCGAGGCGCGGCAGCTGCAGGCCGCCCGCGCTCTCGGGTGCGTACAGGCCGCAAAAGCCCAGCTCGCCGGCTTTGGCGATGGCCTCGCGGGGGAAGATGCCCTCGGCGTCCCAGTGAGCGGCATGAGGTGCCAGCTGGCCTTCCGCAAACTGGCGTGCGGTGTCGGCAAAGGCGCGCTGGTCCTCGCTGAGTTCAAAGTCCATGGCCGGGCTTTCCTTCTCTGATCTGATCGCTTAGTTGTTGTGGGGCGGTGCTTCACCATGGTGCAGCCAGTACGTCAGCGCCTGGCGCCGTGCCAAGGTCTGCGCCGCCAGGCACTCGTGGTACAGGCGCGGCCATTCTGGGCGCTGCTCCTGCGCGCGCTGTGCCTGCTTGCATTGCGTGACGCGGGCGCGCTGCCAGGCTTGGTGATCCTGGCGCAGGGCGGGGCGCTCGTGGGCCGAGAGGGCACGCATTACGTCGCCGTACAGGATCTGCAGGGCCGTGTCAGCCTCCTGGTAGTCACGCACGGCGCAGGCGTTGGCCTCATCGACCGTGCCGCCAGGGCGGCAGGCGCCGCCGGCCTGTGCCCAGGCAGCCTGGCCACCAAGGCACAGTGCAAGGGCGAGGGCGGCTGCGCGCGGGCCGGTCACTTCAGGCTGATGGTGGTATTCACGCCGTGGTGCAGCGTGCTGTCGTCGAACCAGCGCTCGGTCACCGTCTTGGTCTGCGTGTAGAACAGCACCACCTGCTTGCCGTAGGGGCCCAGGTCGCCGAGCTTGGAGGCGCGGCTGCCGGTGAACGAGAACAGCGGGACCGGCACGGGCACCGGCAGGTTGATGCCGACCTGGCCGACGTCGATGTCTTCCTGGAACATGCGTGCCGCGGCGCCCGACTGCGTGAAGATGGCCGTGCCGTTGCCGTTGGGGTTGGCGTTGATGAAGTCGATGGCCTGCTCCAGGTCGTCGGCCGCCGCCACGCACAGCACGGGGCCAAAGATTTCCTGGTCATAGATGCTCATGCCGGGTTTGACGCCGCTGAAGATCGTCGGGGCGACGAAGTTGCCTTTCTCGAAGCCGGCGATGCTGGGGTTGCGGCCGTCCAGCTCCAGCTTGGCGCCTTCCTCCAGGCCGCGTGCGATCAGGCTCTCCACACGCTCGCGGGCGGCGCAGGAGATCAGCGGGCCCAGGTCGGCGCCGGGGGTCACGCCGCCCGAGGTCTTGAGCGCCTGGGACTTGGCGACGAAGTCGGGCAGCCACTTCTGCGCCTCACCCACCAGCAGCACCACCGAGATGGCCATGCAGCGCTGGCCGGCAGCGCCGAATGCAGCGCCCAGGATGGCATTGATCGACTGTTCCTTGTTCGCGTCGGGCATGACGATGGCGTGGTTCTTGGCGCCCATCATGCATTGCACGCGCTTGCCGGCGAGACTTGCGCGGTTGTACACATGGGTGCCGACCTTGGTCGAGCCGACGAAGCTGATGGCCTTGATGTCCGGATGGTCGCAGATGGCGTTGACCACGTCCTCGCCGCCATGCACCACGTTGAGCACCCCGGGAGGCACGCCAGCCTGCAGCGCCAGCTCGCACAGGCGCATGGTGACCATGGGGTCCTGCTCGGAGGGCTTCAAGATGAAGGTGTTGCCCGTGGCAATGGCCATGGGGAACATCCACAGCGGGATCATGGCCGGGAAGTTGAACGGCGTGATGCCGGCGCACACGCCCAGCGGCTGCAGCACGGTGTAGGTATCGACGCCACTGGCCACGTTGTTGGCCAGCTCGCCCAGCTGCAGGTTGCCGATGGCGCTTGCGTGCTCCACCACCTCCAGTCCACGGAAGATGTCTCCCTCGGCGTCGGGCAGGGTCTTGCCTTGTTCGGCCGTCAGCAGCGCCGCCAGTTCTTTCATGTTCTCGCGGATCAGCTGCTGGAGCTTGAGGAAGATGCGGGCACGGGCGCCGATGGGAGTCTTCTTCCAGGTCTTGAAGGCTTCCTTGGCGTTGGCCACGGCGGCGTTGACCTCGTCAGGCGTGGCGAAGGGCACGCGCGCCAGAACCTCCTGCGTTGCGGGGTTCACCAGGTTGCGCCACTGGGTGGTCTTGGATTCGACCAGTTGGCCGTTGATGAGCAGCTTGACGGTGGGGGCCTGTACGGCGGTGGATGCGTCCATGGTGTATGTCTCCGGGCAAGGGGTGGATGAATGGGCTCTATGGTATGTGTGCGAAATTACCCATGCAATAGATAATCCTGCACTTCATCTTTGCAAATTTGCACAACATACGAGGTCAGGAGTGTGATGGACTGGGACAACCTGCGCTACTTCCTGGAGCTGGCCCGCACCGGCACCCTGGCCGCGGCCGCGCGCCGCGCGGGCGTGGAGCACACCACGGTGGCGCGGCGCATTCAGACGCTGGAAAAGCAAATGGGCGCGCCGCTTTTCGCGCGCGAGGCGGCGGGCCACCGCCTGACCGAGGCCGGTCGCCAGCTGCTGCCCGCCGTCGAGGCCATGGAGACCGCCTGGCTTGGCGTGGAGCGCGCCTCGCCCGCCAACTCGCCCACGGCCGGCGCCACGGGCCTGGTGCGCGTGGGCGTGTCCGAAGGCTTTGGCACGCAGATCCTGGCGCCGCACCTGGCGCGCCTGACGCAGCGCCATCCGCACCTGTCCATCGACCTGCTGGCGCTGCCGCGCATGCTGCACCTTTCACGGCGCGAGGCGGACATCGTGATTTCGCTGGAGCGCCCCAAGCGCGGCTCTGTGATCGTCACGCGACTGGCCGACTACCGGCTCTACCTGTACGGCCAGCGCGAATACCTGGCGCGCCGCCCGCTGGTGGCTCGGCGCGAAGACCTGCGCCACCACGACTTCATCAGCTACGTGGACGACCTGTTGTTCACCAAGGAGCTGCAGTTCATCGACCAGCTCTACCCGCCCGAGCGCTTTGCGCTGCGCAGCACCAGCATCACCGCCCAGTACGAGGCCGTGCGCGCCGGCGCGGGCCTGGCGGTGCTGCCGGCCTTCCTGGCCGACCGCGACCCCATCCTGGCGCGCGTGCTGCCGCACGAGGCCGAGTTCACCCGCACCTTCTGGATGAGCATGCCCGCCGAGGCCAAGCACTTGGCGCGCATGCAGGCCGTGTGGGCGTTCTTGAAGGAGGTGGGGCAGAAAGAGGCGGGCAGGCTGGCCCCGGGGCGTGAAGGTGGGACGGCGTGAGTTATCGTGCGGCCCTGTTTCCCTCCACACAGAGACTGCCATGCCAAACGCCTCACGCTCCTTGCTTCGCCCCCTGATCACATCCCTGTCGCTGGCTGTGGCGGCGGCGCTGGCCCAGGCCGCGCCCGTGGCTGAGGTACACGCCTTGGCGCAACAGGAGCAGCAACCGCTGCTCGACACCTTGCGCGATCTGGTGCATATCGAGTCGGGCAGCAAGGACATCGAGGGCCTGAACCAGATCGCTGAACGCGTGGCCGCGCAGCTCAAGGCATTGGGCGGCAACGTGCAGGTGCTGCAGCCCTCGGATGTGTACCGGCTGGACGACACGCCCGACAAGCTGGGACCGGCCGTGCAGGCCGTATTCAAGGGGCAGGGCAGCAAGAAGATCATGCTCATCGCCCACATGGACACGGTGTACCTCAAGGGCATGCTCAAGGAGCAGCCGTTTCGTATCGACGGCGACAAGGCCTATGGCCTGGGCATAGCAGACGACAAGCAGGGCGTGGCGCTGATCCTGCATACCGTGGCGCTGCTGAACAAGCTGGGCTTCAAGGACTATGGCGAACTCACCGTGCTCATCAACGGCGACGAGGAGATCAGCTCGCCGGCCTGGCGCGGCACCATCACACGCCTGGCGGCCGAGCAGGACGCCGTGTTTTCGTTCGAGGGGGGTGGCGCCGATGGCGGGTTGCGCCTGGCCACAAGCGGCATTGGCGCGGCCTACCTCAAGGTGGAGGGCAAGGCCTCGCACGCGGGCGCCAGGCCCGAGGATGGCGTGAACGCGCTTTACGAGCTTGCGCACCAGTTGCTGCAGCTCAAGGGCCTGTCCAGGCCCGACGAGGGCCTCAAGCTCAACTGGACCGTTGCCAAGGCCGGCACCAACCGCAACGTGATTCCCGCCGAAGCCACGGCCCAGGGCGACGCGCGCGCGCTCAAGGTGAGCGACTTCGAGGGGCTGGAGAAGGAGTTGCAGGCGCGCGTCCAGAACAGGCTTCTGCCCGCAGCCAAAGTAGCCGTGAAGTTTGAGGTGCGCCGTCCGCCGCTGGAGGCGAGCGAGGCCTCGCGCCGCGTCGCCGGCTATGGCAAAGCCATTTACCAGCAGGAGCTGGGCCTGCCGATGAGCGTGACAGAGAAGGCCGCTGGCGGCGGCACCGATGCGGCCTTCGCAGCCCTCAAGACCCGCGGCGCCGTAGTGGAGGGCATGGGGTTGTCGGGCCATGGCGCGCACTCCAACAATGCCGAATATGTGCTGCTCAAAACCATCGTGCCGCGCCTGTACCTGGCGACGCGCATGATCATGGATCTGTCGGCGGACAAGCTGAAATAGGCGGCACGCGCCTGCGACAATGACCGTTTGCTCTCTGAACACCGATTGCCATGCTGCTTGACGCCTCCGAATCCCAACTCGTGCTCGTGGACTACCAGGAGCGCCTGATGCCCGCCATCTTCGAAGGCCCGGCCGTACTGGCCAACGCGCGCCGCCTGGCCCAGGTCGCGCGGCTGCTGCAGGTGCCCGTGTGGGGCACCGAGCAGAACCCCTCGCGCCTCGGACCCAACGACGCCGAGTTGCGCGCCCTGTGCCAGCGTACGCTGGCCAAGATGCAGTTCGGCGCCGCCGAGGAAGGCCTGGTCGAATGGCTGCGTCCGGCACCCAAGCCCCAGGGAGGCAATGCGCGCAGCCTGCCCAGGCACCTGCAGAAGCCCCGTGAGCAGCAGTCGGCCCATGAGCGCGCAAGCATCGTCATCGCCGGCTGCGAGGCCCATGTGTGCCTGCTGCAGACGGCGCTGCAGCTGATCGAGGACGAGTTCGAGGTCTGGGTGGTGACCGACGCCTGCAGCTCGCGCACCGAACGCAACCGCGACGCCGCTTTCGACCGCCTGGCAGGCAGCGGCGCCGAGCTGGTGACCACCGAGATGGTGGCCTTCGAGTGGCTGCGCGGCTGCGAACACCCGGCGTTCAAGGACATGCTGACGCTAATCAAATAAGCAAGCTTCGCTTTCTGGTAAAGCGCGAGCAGCTATGCGTTTCGCAGCACTTTTGCAAACATCCTGCGTCAGCTTGCCGCAAGCGCGATGTGAATAATTATGAATTCTGGATGATCATCGTTCCGCGCTATGCCGGCGCGGCACATTCCAAGGAGACAGCCTCATGGCCACTGCGTACGCCGATTTTTATCGCCGCTCCATCGATGAGCGTGATGCCTTCTGGGCCGAGCAGGCCCGCCTGATCGACTGGCACCAACCACCGCAGGTCGTCTGCGATTACAGCAATCCCCCGTTTGCGCGCTGGTTTGCCGGCGGCACCACCAATCTGTGCCACAACGCCGTGGACCGGCACCTTGCCGCGCGTGCGCAGCAAAACGCCCTGGTGGCCATTTCCACCGAGACGGACACCGAGCGTGCCTACAGTTACGCCGAGCTGCACCAGGAGGTGCAGCGCATGGCGGCGGTGCTGCAATCGCTGGGCGTCAAGCAGGGCGACCGCGTGCTGGTCTACATGCCCATGATCGCCGAGGCTGCCTTTGCCATGCTGGCCTGCGCGCGCATCGGCGCCATCCATTCGGTGGTGTTTGGCGGCTTTGCTTCGACGTCGCTGGCTTCGCGCATCGAGGATGCCGAACCGGTGGTGATCGTGAGCGCCGACGCAGGTTCGCGCGCCGGTAAGGTCGTGCCCTACAAGCCGCTGCTGGACGAGGCCATCGAGCTGTCGGCGCACAAGCCCGCCGCTGTGCTGATGGTGGACCGCGGCCTGGCCCCCGCCAGCATGCGCGCCGGGCGCGACCACGACTGGTCGGCGTTGCGCAACCAGCACCTCAATGCCCAGGTGCCCTGCGTGTGGGTCGAATCCACCCACCCCAGCTACACCCTGTACACCAGCGGCACCACGGGCAAACCCAAGGGCGTGCAGCGCGACACCGGCGGCTACACGGTGGCGCTGGCGGCCAGCATGCGCCACATCTTCGACGCCAAGGCGGGCGAGGTGTACTTCAGCACCAGTGACATCGGCTGGGTGGTGGGCCACAGCTACATCGTCTACGGCCCGCTGCTGGCGGGCATGACCACCATCTTCTACGAAGGCCTGCCGATCCGTCCCGACGCCGGCATCTGGTGGAGCATCGTAGAGAAGTACCAGGTCACGCACATGTTCTCGGCGCCCACGGCCGTGCGCGTGCTGAAAAAGCAGGACCCGGAATACCTGACCAAGTACGACCTCAAGAGCCTCAAGGCCCTGTGGCTGGCCGGCGAGCCGCTCGATGAACCCACGGCGCAGTGGATCAGTGGCGCGCTGAATGTGCCCATCATCGACAACTACTGGCAGACCGAGACCGGCTGGCCCATCCTTACGCTGTGCAACGGCGTCGAGCGGCAGGGCGCCCGCTTTGGCAGCCCGGGCAAGGCCGTGTATGGCTACAACGTCAAGCTCATTGATGAGAGCACGGGCGAGGAGCTGACCGCACCCAACCAGAAGGGCGTGGTGGCCATCGAAGGCCCGCTGCCCCCCGGATGCCTGCAGACCGTGTGGCGCGACGACGAGCGCTTCGTCAGCACCTACTGGAAGAGCATCCCCGGCCGCATGGTCTACAGCACTTTCGACTGGGGCATACGTGACGCCGACGGCTACTACTTCATCCTGGGCCGCACCGACGACGTGATCAACGTCGCCGGCCACCGCCTGGGCACGCGCGAGATCGAGGAATGCATCGCCGGCCACCCCAACATCGCCGAGGTGGCCGTGGTCGGTGTGGCCGATCAGCTCAAGGGCCAGGTGGCCATGGCCTTCGCCGTGCCGCGTGATTCCTCGGGCCTGGTGGACAATGCCGCGCGCCTGAAGTTTGAGGGCGAGGTCATGAAGCAGGTGGACGCGCAACTGGGCGCCGTGGCCCGCCCGGCGCGTGTGATCTTTGTGAATCTGCTGCCCAAGACCCGCAGCGGCAAGCTGCTGCGCCGCGCCCTGCAGGCCGTGGCCGAGCGCCGAGACACCGGCGACCTGACCACCATGGAAGACCCGGTGGCGCTGCAGCAGATCAAGGAGCTGCTGGGCTGATCGGCCCATGTAGCTTTTTATTTGATAGCACCCGGCGCTTGGTGTACGGGCGCTGGGTGCTTTTTTACCGATTGCTTGCGGGTTTCAGCAGCGTGGTCTCAAGCTTGTTGGCCAGCTGCGCCACGGCCAGCGCCGCGGGGCAGCCGGGCATTTGCTGCATCAGCAGCTGGCGGCGCATCACGGCCTCGCGTACCGATGGGTCGGCCGGGATGTCGCCCATGTGGATCAGGCGCATGGGCCGGCCCGAGTCGGTGGTTACGAAGCGGTCCAGCACCTGCTGCAGCTGGCCGGTGATGGCGCGGCCGTCGCCAGCGCGCGCAGCCTGGTTCACCACCATGTGCACATGCTGGCGCTTTTGCTGGGTGGTCAGCACCTTGATGGCGGCATAGGCGTCGGTGAGCGAGGTGGGTTCGGGCGTGGCCACGATCAGCACCTCATGCGCCAGGGATACGGAAAACAGCACCACGTCGGAGATGCCGGCACCGGTGTCCAGCAGCACCACGTCGTAGTGCGGCGCCAGTGTCTGAATGACGTTGAAGAACTCGTTGCGCACCTCGGGCGTCAGGCGCGAATACTCGACCATGCCCGAGCCCGCAAGAACCACCGAGAAACCACCGGGGGCCTTGATCACGGCCTCATCCAGTTTGGCCTTGCCGGTGAACACGTCGTGCAGCGTGGTCTTGGGGTGCAGGTTCAGCACCACGTCCAGGTTGGCCAGGCCCAGGTCGGCGTCCAGCACCAGCACACGCAAGCCGCGGCGCGTGAGCGCGGCGGCCAGGTTGGCCGATACGAAGGTCTTGCCCACGCCGCCCTTGCCGCTGGTGACGGCAATGATGCGAGCGTCGAGTGGCGCCATGGCTGCGGGCGTGGCGGGGGCGGCCGGAGCGGTGGCGCCGGCGGCTGCGGGTGTCGGTTGTGCGGACAGCGCGTCGTTCATCTCTGGGCTTTCAATAGGCGCTGCTGGTGGGGGCGTCCAGGGGCGGGGGCAGTTGGCCCCAATCCGTGGGGACGTTGAGCGGGCCGAACAACAAGCTCTTTTCCTCCGCGCTCACGCTGCTGTCGGGTTGGTCTTCGATGCTGACCCGGTTGCGGCCGGCCAGCTTGGCTTTGTACAGCTCGGCGTCGGCGCGATCGGTCCACAGCGCTGTTGTGCTGCGAATCCATTGCAGCGCAAAGGCGCCGCCTATGCTGACGGAGACGTTCAAGGTGAGCGTCGGGGAAACATGCACCGGCGTGGATTCGATGGCGCGACGCACGCGTTCGGCGACCACGCGACCAAAGGCGAACTGGCACGACGGCAACACGATGGCGAATTCTTCGCCGCCATAGCGGGACACGGTGTCCATGGGCCGCACGCAGGATTCGAGTGTGCGCGCAACCGATTGCAGCACGATGTCGCCGGCCAGGTGGCCGTGCGTGTCATTGACCTTCTTGAAATGATCGATGTCAAGCATGAGCAGCAACGCCGCCTCACCCGAACGGGCAACGCGGTCGAGTTCGCGCTCAAGCACCGCATGCACATGGCGCCGGTTGGGCAGGCCGGTGAGGGGATCCTTCAGGGAAAGCTCGCAGAGCCCATCGATCAGGCTTTGCAGGTACTGCGCCGGTGATTGTTCATGCAGCGCCTTCTCGGAGCCCAGCGACCGCGCCACCAGCGCATGCGCCGTGGCCAGTTTCAGGTCACGCAGACGTATGGAGGCGGAGGACGCGGTGTCGGTCACAAAATGAAACAAACTGGCTTTTGCCGATTCTAGCAGCTATGGCTTGGTTGACTGTGCTGGGGTATCTCCGTCGTCCGCGCCATGTGCGGGCTCCGCCGCGGCGGCAGTCCGCTGCAGTGCGGCTATCGCCTCCGCGTCGGTGCGGTAGGTCATGAAGTTGGGGCCATGCACCAAGGCACCGGCGCTCTCCAGCGTGTGCTGCAAGGGTAGTTTGATGCCTGCCACATGCAGCATGCCGCCGTGGCTTTGCAGCAACGCGCGCAGGCGCATGAAGGCCTCAACGCCTGTCACGTCGATACGGTTGATGGGCTGAGCGAACAGGCACAGGTGCCGGGTGTCGGGGTGCTGGGCCAGTTCATCGGCCACGCGGCGCTCCAGTGCGTTGGCAGAGGCAAAGTCAAGCTCCGCGTCCATGCGCAGCGCCAGCGCCTGCGGCGCCAGCGGGGCGATCTGCCACAGATGGCGGTCGCGCAGGCTGCCGTCGGGGTGCAGGCCCACCTCGATGATGCGCGGGTGCAGGCGCTGGTACAGAAAATGGCTCAGGTTCATCAGCAGGCCGACCAGCACGCCCCAGTAAAGGCGCGGCGCGGTCGCCAGCGTGATACCGAAGGTCGCCAGGCCGATCACCGTCTCCACGTGCGAGATGCGCCACAGCCTGAGCATGGTGCGGGGCTTGATCAGGTTGGTGATGGCCGCCACCACCACCGCGGCCAGCACCGACTGCGGAACATGGTAGAGCGCAGGCGTGAGCCACAGCAGGGTGGCCAGCACCAGCAGCAGCGCAAACAGCGTGGCCCAGCCGGTCTTGGCGCCTGCGTACAGGTTGATGGCGGAGCGCGAAAACGAGGCGCTGGTGGCGAAGCTGCCACACAGGCCCGAGCTGATCTTGGCCATGCCGTGGGCGATCAGGTCCTGGTTCTCGTTCCAGCGCGTGCCGCCCTGCTGGTGGTCCACCTTGGCGCTGGACGCCGTTTCCAGAAAGCTGACCAGGGTGATGACCATCACCGGCATTACCAGGGCGCCCAGGTCGTCCCAAGACAGCCAGCCGGGCAGGTACAGTGAGGGCAGGCCCGACGGCAGGTGGCCGATCACGGCGCCGTCGGCATCCGCGTAGCCAATGCCCCAGCTGGTGAACGCCGCCAGCGAGATGACCACGATCGCCGCCGGAAAGTTCGAGCCCCAGCGCTTGGCAATCACCAGCAGAGCCAGGCTGCCGAGGCCAAAGCCCAGTGCGGTGAAGTCGAAATGGTGCAGCGAGGGGCTCGTTGCCAGTGCATGCCAGCCCGTGCGCAGGCCGAGCAGGGCGGGTAGCTGCGACGCGAGGATCAGCAGCGCCGCGGCCTGCGTGAAGCCGTTGAGAACGGGCGAAGTCACCAGGTTGAGCAGCCAGCCAAAGCGCACTATGCCCAGCGTAAGCTGCAGCAGCCCCGACAGCAGCGCCATCCACACCGCCAGCGCCACCCAATCGGCGCTGCCGGGCTCGGCCATGCCGGTGAGTGATGCGCCTATGAGCAAGCTACTTAACGCAGTGGGCCCCACGCCCAGGCGCGTTGACGAGCTCCAGAGCACGGCCACGAGGGCTGGGACCAGCGAGGCGTAGATGCCGGTAATCAGCGGCATGCCGGCGAGCGCTGCATAGGCCACTCCCTGGGGCACCAGCATCAGTCCGACGGTCATGCCGGCCCAGAACTCCCCTTGCAGCAGGGCAGTGGTGGGGCGCGGCCAGGCCAGGAAGGGGAACAGGCGGTGCAACAGGCGTGTGGGCATAGGAATGTGATTGTGGGGCCAGCGGGAACCGCTGTTGTCCTACTGCAATTTCAGCCCTCTCCGACCGGCGGCTTGGAGGTGCTCTGCCCTACAGTGGGACTCGATTTCGATACATCGGAGAGTTGAGTATGCACAGAACACCTTCCATGCCCCAGCCCTTGCGTTGGACCTCCCTGGCCGCGGCGTTGGTCGTGACTCTGGGACTGAACGCATGCAACAAGACCGAGGAGCGCACGACGGGCCAGCGCGTGGATGAGGCGATCAGCAAGACCGAGCAGGCGGCACAGGAGGCCAAGCAAAAGGCGGTGACCGCCGCCGGCGAAGTGAGTGATGCCACGCGCCGCGCCGCGTCCGACGCGGCCGCCCTGGTCGATGACGCCGCCATCACCACCAAGGTCAAGGCCGGCCTGGCGCAGGACATGGACCTGAGCGCACTCAAGATCGACGTAGGCACCAGCGCCGGCGTGGTCACGCTCAGCGGCCCGGTGAAGTCGGAACAGGCGCGCGAGCGTGCCGGCCAGATCGCACAAGGCGTCTCGGGCGTGAGTTCGGTCGTGAACAAGCTCACCGTGTCCAGCGGCAGCTAACATGGGCGCATGACTCAACCATTCGCCCCTGACCTGCGCACCCGCCTCATCCACCACGATTATCGTCCGCCCGCGGGTTTCGAGGCGCCGCAGCCGGCGGTGCACAAGGCGTCCACCGTCATCTTTCCGAACGTGGCCGCCCTGCGCGCGCGTGAATGGAAGGACAAGAGCAGCTACACCTACGGCCTGCACGGCACGCCCACCACCTACCAGCTCGAAGAGCGCCTGGCGACGCTGGAGGGCGGCGTGCAATGCCTGCTGGTGCCCAGCGGCCTGGCGGCCATTGCCACCGTGTCGCTGGCCCTGCTGCGCCAGGGCGACGAGGTGCTGATACCGGACAACGCCTATGGCCCGAACAAGGCCCTGGCCGAGGTGGAGTTGCACCACTACGGCATCAGGCACCAGGTCTATGACCCGTTGGACCCGGCCGACCTGTCTGCCAAGATCAGCGACGCCACGCGGCTCGTGTGGCTGGAGGCGCCGGGTTCGGTGACGCTGGAGTTCCCCGATCTGCCCGAGCAGGTGCGTATTTGCCGTGCCCGCGGCGTAACCACCGCGCTGGACAACACCTGGGGCGCGGGTCTGGCCTTCGCGCCGTTTGACCTCCTGGGCGATGGCAGCCTGGGTGTGGACATCAGCGTCCATGCCCTCACCAAATACCCCAGCGGCGGCGGCGATGTGCTCATGGGCAGCATCACCACGCGCGACGAGCCGCTGCACCTGAAGATGAAGCTGACCCACATGCGCCTGGGCCTGGGTGTGGGCGCCAACGATGTCGAAGCGGTGCTGCGCTCCCTGCCCAGCATGGCGCTGCGCTACCGTGCGCACGACATGGCGGCACGCGCCCTGGCGCAATGGATGGGCGCCCAGGCGCCGGTGGCGCAGGTGCTGCACCCGGCGCTGCCCGGCGCGCCGGGACATGCACACTGGCGCGCCCTGTGCGGCAATGCAGGTGGCCCCGAGGGCGCGGCGGCCGGCCTGTTCAGCGTGGTTGTGGACGCACGCCACACGCAGGACCAGGTGGATGCGTTCTGCGATGCGCTGCGCCTGTTCAAGATCGGCTACAGCTGGGGCGGACCGATGAGCCTGGTCGTGCCCTATGACCTGGCGAGCATGCGCGAGCGCGCCACGCCACACCTGAAGACCGGCACGGTGGTGCGCTTCGCCGTGGGGCTGGAGGCCGCCGAGGACCTGCGCCAGGACCTGGCCCAGGCCATGGAGCACGCCTTCGCCGGTTGACGGGTCGCCGCTGCTGGTGGCGGCAGGGGTGGTGATTTCCTTGATGGCCGGCAAGGCACGCACTCGGTAAGGTGGGCGTATCTTCCGCTTCCCCAACTCGTTGCCATGACCGATTCCCCCGCGCCCGCGCCCAGCAGTTCCGCCCAGCCACCGCTGGTGCTCACCCCCCTGGGGTGGGCGGATCCGTTTCGCTGGCTCGCCAAGGGCCTGCGCGACTTGGTGGCGGCGCCGGGCATTGCGCTGTTTTATGGCGGCTGCTTCTGGCTCATGGCGCTGGTGCTGGGCTGGGTGTTCCGTGCCAGTCCCGAATACACCATGTCGCTGGTCAGCGGCTGCCTGCTTGTGGGGCCGTTCCTGGCCATGGGGCTGTACGAAACCAGCCGCCGGCGCGAGGCCGGCCTGCCTCCACAGCTGGGCGCCTCCATCACCTGCTGGGACAGTCACATGGGCAGCATGGCCATGCTGGTGCTGGTGCTGGTCGTGCTGGAGCTGCTGTGGGGCCGCGCATCATTGGTGGTATTTGCCGTGTTCTTCAACACCGGCATGCCGTCCACTACGGGCGTGCTGCAGGCCATCTTCAATCCCAGCAACTGGCAGTTCGTCGTCGTCTACCTGCTGGTGGGCGGCGTGTTCGCGGCCCTGGTGTATTCCAGCACGGTGGTGTCCATACCCATGATCCTGGACCGCGACACCGATGCGTTGACCGCCGGCCTGGCGAGCATGCGTGTGGTGCTGGAAAACCCCGGCGTGATGCTGCTGTGGGGCGCGCTCATCACCGTGCCCGTGGTGCTGGCGCTGTGGTGGACCTGGGGCGCGGCCCTGGTGGTGGTGGGCCCGGTGCTGGGCCACGCCAGCTGGCATGCCTACCGTGCGGCCGTGGCAGCGCCTTCCACGACGGTGCCTCCCCAGGCCGATACCTGAGCACCTGGCTCACAGCAGCTTGCGCAGCTGCGGCCAGACGTTGTCGAGCATGCGCGGATGCGCCTCGGCGCGCGGGTGGATGCGGTCGGGCTGGAACAGGGCCGCGGCATCGGGTGCGTCAGCCACCCCATGCAGCAGAAAGGGCACAAGGGGCACCTTGCGCTCGCGGGCCACGCTCTCGTACATGGCGGCAAAGCGCCGGCCATAGTCGGCACCGTAGTTGGGCGGCATCTGCATGCCTACCAGCAGCACGCGTGCGCCGGCGTGTTGCGCCTGCTCCGCCATCCACGCCAGGTTGTCCTGGGTATTGGCCAGCGGCAGGCCGCGCAGTGCATCGTTGGCGCCCAGCTCAATGACCACCAGCGTTGGATTGTGCTGCCTGAGCAGGGCCGGCAGGCGCGCCCGACCGCCGGCCGTGGTGTCGCCGCTGACGCTGGCGTTGATCACCGTGGCGTTGGTCTTTTGCTGCGCCAGGCGCTTTTCCAGCAACGCCACCCAGCCGCTGCCGCGCGGCAGGCCATATTCGGCGCTCAGTGAGTCGCCTACCACCAGGATCACAGGCGTCTTGGGGGCCGCCTTGGCGTCCTGCCGCGCCAGCGCGGGGGCGGTGCCCACGAGCGCCAGGGCAGCGGCCACGATAAAGTCACGCCGAAACACACGCATCACTGTCGAGAACCTTTCATGTCTGAGACCATTTCTGCCGTAACGGCGGCCACCGCCACCGAGTCGCCCGCGCCGCGGCAGCCCATCATCGCCGTGGAACATGTGTACAAGTCGGTCACCGACTCCACCGGCACGCTGGAGATTTTGCGGGATATCGACTTTCGCCTCGCCCCGCGGGAGACCGCGGCCATCGTCGGCGCCTCGGGGTCGGGCAAGAGCACGCTGCTCTCCATCATCGCGGGACTGGACACGCCCACGCGCGGCACGGTGCGGCTGGCCGGGCAGGATTTGTTTGCGCTGGACGAGGATGGACGCGCGGTACTGCGCGCGCGCAAGCTGGGTTTCGTGTTCCAGAGCTTCCAACTGCTGGGCAACCTCACGGCGCTGGAGAACGTGATGCTGCCGCTGGAACTGGCCGGCCACCGCGACGCACGCCGGCGCGCGGCCGACATGCTGGGCCGCGTGGGCCTGGCGCAAAGGCTCGCACACTACCCCAAGGTGCTGTCGGGTGGCGAGCAGCAGCGCGTCGCGCTGGCGCGTGCCTTCGTCGTCGAGCCGGCCGTGCTGCTGGCCGACGAGCCCACGGGCAGCCTGGATTTCGCCACCGGCGAGACCATCATGGAGCTGATGTTTGCCTTGAACCGCGAGCAGGGCACGACGCTGGTGCTGGTGACGCACGACAGCGCCATTGCCGCGCGCTGCGAGCGGCGTATCACCATCGAGGCCGGGCGGCTGGTGCAGTAGGGTCGTGTCGCGGGCGCCGATTCAGCCTGCGGCCGCTTGCGCGATCTCATCGAGTTCGACCCGGTTGCGCCCGCCATTCTTGGCTCGGTACAGCGCCGCATCCGCGCGGCCCAGTACGGAAGCCTGCGTGTCGCCATGGCGAAAGAAGGTCGCGCCGATGGAGATGGTCACGCCCTGTGGCTGCAGTTCTGGAATGCCAAGCCGCTCCACTCTGGCCCTGATGCGCTCGCACGCCGCGCCGGCTTCGGCAGGGCCGTCAGCCGCCAGGATCAGCACGAACTCCTCGCCGCCATAGCGGGCCATGTAGTCGGACTTGCGCAATATCTCCCGCGTGCCGGCGGCTACGGCCTTGAGCACCTGGTCACCCACCAGGTGGCCATGGTTGTCGTTGATCTGCTTGAAATGATCAATGTCCGCAATGAGCGCGAGAAAGGCCGGTGAGCCGCGTTCGCAGCGGCCTATCTCCCGATCGAGCGTCTCACCCATATGGTGCCGATTGAATATCCCTGTGAGGGCATCGCGCTGCGCCATATCCTTGATCGTGCGCAAGGATTCGGACAGCCGCCGCCGTACCTTGCTCATGTAGCCCACCAGGGGGCACAGAACTGCCAGCGTCGTCGTCAGCGTGGCCCACTGCACCCATTCAACGCGCGGGTCAACCTGCTCTGGCTGATTGACGAGCAGCAGAACGATGACCGCGGCATAGGCTGCTGACGAAAGCGCCCCCATGACGAGCAACTCTGCCGTGCTGAGCCGCAGCACCCCGAAAAGAATGATGACCAGCAGCAGCATCAGCAAGCCTCCGCGGATTGCGCCTGCGTGATAGAGGATGAAGGCCACCGCGCCAATGGCTACGGCCATCTGCGCCATCGTCATGCTCGGGTCCTTGAACCGGAGGTTGGTGTTGGTCCTGATCAGCCCGAAGAAAAGAATATTGGTGCAGGTGAAGATAGCAGCCCAGGCGGGGGTGAACCATGGGGGCAGGAAGCCCAGCCAGCTCACCATGACCAGCATCAGCGCGCAAGGCACATAGACGGCCACCGAAAGCAACAGGCGCCGACAGCGCAGCTTTTGCCTGGAATCAAACTGAAGAGGCTGCGTGGCCGGGGTAGGCGATGGCATGCAACTGTCGTCCTGAAGCACTGTGTATGGGTGTTTCGTGCATCATGGCATCAGTTCAGGGCAATTTTGCGCATACGGGTCACCGGTTTGACTCCGCTATGCGCCGCTACAACATCGCCGGGCAATCGGCACGCCATTGTGTGGAGGCTCCAGTAGCAATATCCGTTGATTGCACGCAAGGCCAGCCGCACTTACCGTTTGTCCCGCGAAGGCGGGGAACCGAAGCAGCGAAGAATCTATGATTTGGATGGCGCCTGGGTCCTCGCTTTCGCAGGGGTGAACAGGGGACAACAGGCATCGTTGTTTGAGCCTACGTGAATCAGTCGCGTCGCGGCGCCATGCAGGCAGCCGCCGTGAACAGCACGTCAGTGGAAGAGTTCAGCGCCGTCTCGGCCGAGTCCTGCAGCACGCCGATGACGAAGCCCACGCCCACCACCTGCATGGCCACGTCGTTGCTGATGCCGAACAGGCTGCACGCCAGCGGGATCAGCAGCAGCGAACCACCCGCCACGCCCGAGGCGCCGCAGGCGCAGACTGAGGCCACCACGCACAGAATAAGGGCCGTGGGCATGTCTACATGGATGCCCAGCGTATGGGCCGCGGCCAGCGACAGCACGCTGATGGTGATGGCTGCGCCTGCCATGTTGATGGTGGCGCCCAGCGGAATGGCGACGCTATAGGTCTCTTCGCTCAGGTTCAGGCGCTTGGCCAGGGCCAGGTTGATGGGGATGTTTGCGGCCGAGCTGCGGGTGAAGAAGGCCGTGATGCCGCTCTCGCGCAGGCAGGTGAACACGAGGGGGTAGGGGTTGCGGCGAATCGTGAGAAAGACGATCAGCGGATTGACCACCAACGCCACGAACAGCATGCAGCTCAAGAGCACGCCCATCAAGCGGGCGTAGCTCCACAGCCCTTGCGCGCCGGCCTCGGCCACGGTCGTGGCTACCAAGCCCAAAATGCCCAGCGGCGCACAGCGGATCACCCACTGGATCACCCGGGTCACGGCCTGGGCGCCGTCCTGCAGCGCCTCGCGGGTTGACTCGCTCGCATGGCGCAGTGCGATACCCAGCGCCACGGCCCAGGCCAGGATGCCGATGTAGTTGGCCTCCTGCAGTGCCTTGACCGGGTTGGACACCATGCTGCCCACCACGTTGAGCAATACCTCGGAGACCGCGCCGGGCGCGGCTTGCATGCCGCTGGCTGCCTTCAGCGACAGCGTGCTTGGAAACCACATGCTGGCGGCCACGCCCACTGCCGCGGCGGCGAGCGTGCCGATCGCATACAGCAGCAGAATGGGGCGCATGTGCGTATTGGCACCCGGGCGGTGGTCACTGATGGCAGCCATCACCAGCACGAACACCAGTATCGGAGCAATGGCCTTGAGCGCCGAGATGAAGAGCGTGCCGAGGAATGCGACCGCGGGCGTGGCGGAGGGCCAGATGAGGGCCAGTACCGCGCCCAGGATCAGGGCGATAACGATTTGGGTCACCAGACTGGTGCGCTGCGCCCAGCGCAGCAAGGGTGAGAGGATCATGATGGGTGGTTGATCAGGGGTTGCGAGCCGCGCTTGTCTGAGGGGTGGCAGCAAAGGCGCTTGCACCAGGGCGGGTGGCCAGGGGGCTCGGGAGTCGGGTGCGTACGCGATTTTAAAAGTGCAGTCGGCAAGCCGGGATAATGCCCCTATATGTCCTCCCCCAAAGTCCTGTTCGGTTTTCATGCCGTGGGCGTGCGCCTGAAGACGGCGCCGCAATCCATCATTGAGGTGTATTACGAAGCCACGCGCCGCGACGCGCGCATGCGCCAGTTCATCGCCCGCGCCAAGGAGGCCGGCGTGCGCCTGATCGAGGCCGATGGCCTGCGCCTGGCCAAGCTCGCGGGCAGCCACGGCCACCAGGGCGTGGCCGCACGCGTGGAGGCCGTGGCACAACTGCAGTCGCTGGACGACCTGCTCGACCAGCTGGAGGCCGACGGTGTGGCGAATCCGCTACTGCTGGTGCTCGACGGCGTGACCGACCCGCACAACCTGGGCGCCTGCCTGCGTTCGGCCGACGGCGCGGGCGCGCACGCCGTGATCGCGCCCAAGGACCATGCCGTGGGCCTGAACGCCACCGTGGCCAAGGTGGCCAGCGGGGCGGCCGAGACCGTGCCGTACTTCATGGTGACCAACCTGGCGCGCACCTTGACCGAGCTCAAGGAGCGCAACATCTGGGTCATAGGCACCAGCGGCGACGCCGACAAGACCCTTTACCAGGTCGATTTGAAGGGCCCCGTGGCACTGGTGCTTGGCGCCGAGGGCCCGGGCATGCGCCAGTTCACGCGCAAGACTTGCGACGAATTGGTGCGCATCCCCATGCAGGGCGCGGTCGAGAGCCTGAACGTCTCGGTGGCCAGCGCCCTGTGCCTGTACGAGGCGCTGCGCCAACGCGGCTGACCGGATCGGGGCCGCGCCGTCCGGCGGCGCCAGCGCGCTTTACTGCATGGAATGCAGGCCTATGCAGTTACCCTCGGTATCGGCCACCAGGGCGATGTGGCCGTGCGGCGCAATGGAAAACTTCGGCTTCAGCACCTGGCCGCCCGCTGCCTGCACTCGGCCCTGCTCCACGGCGCAGTCGTCGCAGGCAAAGTACACCAGCGTGCCGCCGCCGCCCGAGGGCATGCCCTCCATGCGTACCAGCATGCCGCCCGAGCCCATGGTGCTCATGTCGCCGGGGAAGGACAGCAGCTGCATGCCGCCGTCCAGACCGGCGGGGGTGGCCAGTGGCTGCAGCGCGCACTGAAAAACCTTCTCGTAGAAGCGCTGCGCGCGCGCCATGTCCTGGACGTAGATCTCGAACCAGACGACGGGGTTGGGTTTCATGGGAAGGCTCCTGTGTGGTTGAGGGAGGCAGTAGAACGTGCAATTCTTGAGTGACGCTACCCGCGACGGGCAGCCTCGATGGCGGCGATGTCGATCTTGCGCATCTGCATCATGGCTTCGAATGCACGCTGGGCGACCGTGCGATCGGGGTCGGTGACCGCCTCGGTCAGGGCCTCCGGCGTGATCTGCCAGGAAACCCCCCATTTGTCCCTGCACCAGCCACAGGCGCTTTCCTGGCCGCCGTTGCCGACGATCGCATTCCAGTAGCGATCCGTCTCCGCCTGATCAACGGTGGCGACCTGGAAAGAGAAGGCTTCGCTGTGCTTGAAGGCGGGGCCGCCGTTGAGTGCTAGACAGGGAATGCCCAGGACCGTGAACTCGACGGTCAATACATCCCCTTGTTTGCCAGAGGGATAGTCCGCCGGCGCCCGGTGCACCGCGCTTACCCGTGAGTCGGGAAACGTCTTGGCGTAGAACCGCGCGGCCTCCTCGGCGTCGCCGTCGTACCATAGGCAGATCGTGTTTCTTGCGGGCTTGGTCACGTGTTTCTCCAGTCCGATGTGAGTTGCTGGATAGGTCTGAGGTATGGTAGGCGGACTGCGCGCAGCGTCACCTGGCACGCCTGGTGATCGTGCAATGCAGCGCCTTGGCGGTGGAAACCTGTTGGCTGCATTCATATCCCAGCGCTACCAGATCCAGGCCGTGCCAGAGATGTTCGCCGCTGCCCAGCAGCACCGGGCTGATGGCCACATGCATCTCGTCGATGAGCCCCGCCTGGAGATACTGCCGGATGGTCGAGACGCCACCGCCCAGGCGCACGTCCTGGCCTTTGGCGGCCTCTCGCGCCTGCTCCAGGGCGGTATGGATGCCGTCCGTGACGAAGTGAAAGCTGGTGCCGCCCGCCATGGTGATAGCGGGCCGCGCATGGTGGGAAAGCACATAAACCGGCGTGTGGTAGGGCGGGTTGTTGCCCCACCAGCCTTGCCAGGCGTGGTCGGGCCAGGCGCCGCGAAGGGGGCCGAACATGTTGCGGCCCAGGATCCAGGCGCCGACGCCCTCAAAGCCGCGCGCCGTGAAGTCGTCATCCACGCTGCCCTCGCCGTTCTCCTGCCCCAGTACGGTCTTCTGGAAGGTGCGCGTGGGCACCATCCAGCCGTGCAACTTCTCGCCGCCCACCCCAAGCGGGTGTGCCAGGTCTTGGCCCGGGCCGGCGCCGTAGCCGTCCAGCGAGAGGGTGAAACAGTGAACGCGCAGGCGGGTCATGGTGTAGTTCTCTTCTGGGCTTGCTCGGCGCTGGTGTCCAGCATTTCTGGGTACGGGATGCCTTTTCCGATCTCCTGGTATTGCTTGAGGCTGACCCCGAGAAAATAGCCCCAGCCTTGTGTGCAGACGTCTAGACAAGGGGACTGCCGGTAACCCGTTTGCGAGAATTCCACGCGCGTGCCGCCGCCATCAGGGTGCAAGGTGAACGTGATCGTCGTTCCCTCCCAGGCATGGGTGTTTTGCATGTTGGAGCGGGTGCATTTCCAGATCACCTGGCAGGCTGCGCTGTCTTGCGCCATATCGAGCTCTACCGCCCAGCCGTGGGCGCTCCAGCTGAACCTGCCCTTGCCATCGGCAACATGGCATTCCTTGGTCCACCATTTTTGAATGTGCTCCTCGCGCATCAAGGCATCCATGATCGGCGCCATGGGTGCGTGGATGTACATCGAGTGCCGTATTTCGTGTTCAACACCCAGCACCTCGGCCCGCAGGCGCTGCAGGTTCTGCTCGTTCGCACCCGCGACGAATTGCGCAATGTGCTCGTAATGTTCCACGGTGTCGAAGGTTTGCCGCCAATCGATTTGCGTGCCGTGTTCGCAAGGGCGCAGCGCAATGGTCAGCAGGTAATGGTGGGCCGAGAAATGCTCAATCTCGAAGAGTTCGCCGGGGGCAAGGCGTGTGAACCGGCTTTCGTTCGGGTAATCCGTGCCGTCCGGCCCGTGCATCGTCAACAGCCAGGTGCCGCCAGGCGAGAAGTCGAATTGGTGGATGGTGTTGGTGAAACCATCCGGCCCCCACCAGCGGGCAACGCGCGCCGGGTCGCTCATGGCCGCAAAGACCTGAGCCGGGGTTGCGGCAATGAGCATGCTGCGTGTATCGGAGCGTCTTTCTATGGGTTCCATGAAATCACCGTGGATTGTTATGCCCGCGCGTCAACGTAGACCCAGGCGGCGCGGCCGGAGGCCAGCGGAGCCGAAATACGTTTGTAATCAGACACCTCGTATTTGTCCGCATTCGCAAGTTCTTCATCGGTGACCTCGAATACGGTGCCCGCAACCATTTCCTCGGCCACACCCGTTTGCCTGACTATGGGGTGGTGCGTCTTCCCGCTCGTCTTCACAACTTCCGGGTCTTCAATCTTCACCATGGATTGATGAAAGCCGACAAGCTGGTCGGGCGTGCCGAATAACTCTCTCCCGAAAGTGGCCAGTTGTACTTCACGTTGCTGCAGCGTTCCATAAGAAAAAAGAAGTTGCGTCATAGATTGGCGGCGCCAGGTAAGAGGTTTGTGATGCCTAGGGTGGGCCCTATGCCACTGCGCATTTCCTGAGGGTGTCCCAGGTGCGCGTCGTGACGTTCTTGCCCAGCGTCTTTTCAATCAGCGCCATGAACACGGGGCCGCGCGCATGGGGTGTGTAGGCGGTGAACGCCTCGGTGCCTTGGACGGCCAGGATGCGGGCGCCATCGAGCGCGATGGGCAAGGGCAGCGCCTCGTGATGCGGCTCGCCCAGAAAGGTGACAACCCGCTTTTCGGTGGGCAAGACGTCCAATGCCGCAAACGGATCCGCCTTGAGCAAGGACAGCAGGTAGTCGCGGCTGCGTAGCAGGACGGGAAAGCCCCGTGGCAGGTGCTTTGCCATGCCGGCCTCAATGTGTTGGGCCCAATCGGGCTCCGGCTTGGGGGCGCCCGTAAAAGCCACGTTGCCGCTGGACATAATCGTCTTGACGTCCGTGCAGCCTATTTTTTCAAAGCATACCTTGAGGTCTGCCATCTTGGCGTTCATAGGACTGACACCGCGGAGAAATGCGACGTAGCGGGGCATGGGCAGCAACCGAGGTCAACTACAACGAATTTGCGCAGTACGCCGCCTGGTCATCGAGCAAGAACATTTGCACATCCTCGTCTTTCGGCGCAAAGGCATGCATGGGGCCTTGGGGCAAAAGCTATCCCGGAATATCCGGCTCCACCAGCGCGGCGAGCTGGGCGAGCGAGTCCTGCCAGCCCAGGTAGCACATCTCCAGCGGGATGGCCTGGGGGATGCCCGCCTGGGTGATGTGCAGCTCGGTGCCGCAGGCCACCGGCGTGAGCCGCACGGTGACCTCCAGCACGCCGGGCAGGTTGGGGTCGTCGAACTTGTCGGTATAGCGCACCCGCTGGCCTGGCACGAGTTCCAGATATTCGCCGCCAAACGAGTGCCCGTGGCCGGTGCCGAAGTGGCGGAACGACATGCGGAATGTGCCGCCGACGCGGGCCTCTAGGTGGTGCACCTGGCAGGTGTAGCCATGGGGCGGCAGCCACTTGGCCAGGGCGTCGGGCTCGACAAAGGCGCGGTAGAGCTTCTCGGGCGTTGTGCGCAGCACGCGGTGCAGGTGGGCGGTGTGGCCTGGCATGGGGATTCCTCGCGTTGCCTGGGTTGCTCAGGCCTGCGCCGGCACGTTGACCATCCACGGTGTGCCAAAGCGGTCGCGCACCATGCCGAAGCCGGGTGACCAGAAGGTGGCGGCAAAGGGCATCACGGCCTGGCCGCCGCCGGCGAGGGCGTCGAACAGGCGTTGGCCCTCGGCCGCGTCGGCGGCCTGGATGGACACCCACAGGCCTTGCGGCTTCTGGTAGCCGCCGCCGCATTGCGCGGGGTCCTGGCCGGGCGCGGCCGGCATGGTGTCCGAGCCCATCAGCGCTTGTGCGCCGACCTGCAGGTGCACGTGCATGATGCGGTTCTTGGCGGCTTCGGGCAACGGCGGCATGCCTGGCTGCGGCGGCATCTCGCCAAAGGTGCCCTGGTACACGATGGTGCCGCCAAACAGCTTGGCGTAGAAGGCGAAGGCCTCGGCGCAGTTGCCGTCGAAGTTGAGGTAGGGGTTGAATTGCATACCTGTCTCCTGTCGTTGAAAAAAGTAGGGGGTCACAACAGCGCGCGGCCGTCGAAATGCTTGACGGGCAGGCTGGCCAGGTCGATGCCTTCCACGCAGCGCACGTTGATGGCCGCCATCAGCCGGCCCTTGGGGTCTATGCCCTCAGCGTAGGGGTGGATGCCGCAGCTTGGGCAGAAGCGGTGCGTAATGAGGTGCTTGTGGAACTGGTAGCGCGCCGCGGCGTCGTCGGGCGTGAGCCGCTGGAGCTCTTCAAGCGGCAGGAACCACAGCAGCGAGCCCTTGCGCTGGCAGATCGAGCAGTTGCACGCAATGACTTCCTGGATGTCGCCTTCGAATGCCACAGCGACTTTTCCGCAGTGGCAGCTGGCTTGGTATTTCATAAAGGCTCCTGTGTGATTTGTGGCAGATAGGGGCACGTCGTGCTATGCAGCCAGTAGCACGCGAAAACCGCCATAGATCAGGCGCTTGCCGTCGAACGGCATGTCCTTGGGGCAACGCGGGTCGTCCATGACGGCCTTCATGCCGGCATCGCGCGCCGCGCGCGAGGGCCACACCACCCACGAAAAGACCACGGTTTCGTCATCCTTGCGCTGCACCGCCATCGGCATGGAGGTCAGCTTTCCCTCGGGCACATCGTCACCCCAGCACTCGACGACCTCGGTGGCGCCATGCTCCTTGAATAGCTGCGCCCCCTGGGTGGCGACGCGGTGATATACCTCCTTGTTGGCGGTAGGCACTGCCAAGAGGAAGCCCTCGATGTAGCTGTTGGCATTCATGACGCGGCTTATTTGTGGACGATGTACACTTTTATACGCGCCTGCCAGTTGAAATTGCGCGGCGCCCATGTAAAACCCAGTAAAAATGTCGGATAAAGATTCCAGCCCCGTTCGGCGCACCTACCGGCACGGTGACCTGCGGCGCGCGTTGCTGGAGGCCGGTGTCGCGCTGGCGCGCGATGGCGGGCCGGCGGCCATCGTGCTGCGCGAGGCCACGCGGCGCGCGGGTGTGGTGCCCAATGCGGCGTACCGGCATTTCCACAGCCATCAGGCCTTGCTGGAGGCGGTGCGCGCGGAGGCGCTGGCGCAGCTGGCGCGCGCCATAGAGGCCGAGATCGACGCCACGCGGCGCATGCGCGATCCGCAGCGGCGCGCGCGTGCGGCGTTCCGCGGCGTGGGCCTGGGCTACTTGCGCTTTGCGCGGCAGGAGCCTGGGTTGTTTCGCACGGCCTTTGCAGCCCGACCGTTTGCTGTGAACGATCACGGGCAGCAGGACGAGGGCGCGGCGCGCGGCGCCAGCGGCATGAACCCGTTCGAGCTGCTGTGCCATGCGCTCGACGGCATGGTCGCAGCCGGCCTGCTGCCGCCGGCGCGCCGGCCGGGCGCCGAATTCATGGCCTGGTCTGCCGTGCACGGCATGGCCATGCTGGTGCTCGACGGCCCCTTGCGCGGCCTGGCCGAACCTCAACACCAAGCGCTGGCCGAGCGGCTGGTCGCCATGGTTGAGCAGGGTTTGCTGGCCGAAGCTTCGTTACCATGAGCCGCCATGGACGACTGCCATCCAGACACTTTTGATCAGGTTCGCGCCTGGCTGCAGGGCGCGCGCCATATCGCCGTGCTGACCGGCGCGGGCATCAGCGCAGAGTCGGGCGTGCCCACCTTCCGCGACGCCCAGACCGGCCTGTGGGCGCGCTACCGCCCCGAGGACTTGGCCACTGAAGAAGCCTTTCGGCGCAACCCCCAGCGCGTCTGGGACTGGTATGCCGAGCGGCGCGAGCGCCTGCGCGGCGTGCAGCCCAACGCCGGCCACCACGCGCTCGCCGCCTTTGCGCGGCGCCACCCCGGTCGGCTCACCCTCATCACGCAGAACGTGGACGGCCTGCACCAGTTGGCCGGCAGCGAGGGCGTGCTGTGCCTGCACGGCAGCATTGCCGACAACCGTTGGCTGAACCGCCCGCGCCCCTGCTGTGACCTGGCCAGCGCCATACCGGGCCGTCCGCCGCGCTGCGCGGGTTGCGGCAACCTGGTACGCCCGGCCGTGGTCTGGTTTGGCGAGGAACTGCCGCAGCAGGCGCTGGACGCCGCGCAGCAGGCCGCGCAGAACTGCGGCCTGATGCTGGTCGTTGGCACGGCCGGCGCCGTCTATCCCGCCGCCGGCCTGGCCCATCGGGCGCGCCATGCCGGTGCGCGCGTGGTGGTCATCAACACCGCGCCCAGCGAGCTCGACGCCGTGGCCCACGCCGTGCTGCGCGGCCCGTCGGCGCACCTGCTGCCGGCGCTGCTTGCCGATTCAGACCCAGCCCAGCGCGCCCAGTAGCGCCCCACCAGCCAACAGCCACAGCAGGTGGATGCGCGTGCGCCATACCAGCAGCGTGGTGACGGCGGAGAGCAGCCACAGCCGCCAGTCGCGCGCCGGATCGCCATGGGCGCTGCCCAGCACCCAGGCCGTGGCCAGGATCAGGCCGATCACCAGCGGCGTCATGCCCTGTTTGAAGGCGCGCACCACGCGGCGCTCGCGGTTCTTGTGCGCCCAGCGCGTGGCGGCCCAGGTCAGCAGGCTGCTGGGCAGCATGGCGCCCAGCATGCACAGGGCCGCGCCGAGCGCGCCCGCGGCCCAGGCCATGTGCGTGCCGTCGCCCGTGTTCAGGCCCACGTTCCAGCCCAGCAGTGCGATGAACAGCACGTTCGGGCCGGGGGCCGACTGGGCGATGACGATGGATGTGTTGAACTGCATGTCGGTCAGCCAGCCCTGCTGCTGCACCAGGAAGCGGTGCATGTCGGGCGCCGTGGCGATGGCCCCGCCCACGGCCAGCAGCGAGATCGACATGTAGTACAGGAACAGGTTCAGCCAATCCAGGGGTTGAAGCTGCAGGGTCAGTGCCGTGGCCATGGTGTCACGCTCTCAGGCAGGCAGCTTGCGCCAGGTGAGCGCGCAGGCCGCGCCGCCCACCACGGGAAGCACCCAGGCCAGCGGCAGACGCAGCACGCTCATGGCAGCAAAGGTGGCGGCGACGATCAGGCCGCAGGACAGGGGGCCCAGCGGATGCTTGGCGAGCGCTCCCAACAGCCGGCAGCCCACGCCCGCGACCAGGCCGGCCGCCACCGCCCCCATGCCGCGCAGTGCGCCGACCACCATCGGGTGCGCGGCAAAGGCGGTGTATACCGCGGCCAGCGATACGACGAGCAGCATGGGCAGCAGCAACATGCCCGCCACGGCCACCAGGGCGCCGCGTGCACCGAAATGGCGGTCGCCCAGCATGATGGACAGGTTCACCACGTTGGGGCCAGGCAGTATCTGCGCGGCGGCCCAGTCCTCCATGAACTCTTCGTTCGTCAGCCACTGGCGGCGCTCCACCAGCTCCCGCTGGACCACGGCCAGCACGCCTCCAAAGCCCTGCAGCGCCAGCCAGGTGAAGGCCCAGAACAGCTCGCGCAGGCTGCGAGGCCTGGGGCGCGTATCGGTGGCAGACGCATTGATGGATGGGGTTGGCATTGTGGGCGCGGCAAAGCCTGCCATGGTACGCGCGGCTGCGGCGCGGCGGACATCGCTGAACGCGATGCGTCCATCAGCCGCCGCGACGGAAGGTGAGGCATAAGATTGGTTAACCCGCTGCGTCGCGCTATTCCCATGCATCCGTACATCCTGCTCGGCATTTCCATCGTGGCCGAGGTCGTCGCGACCTCGGCCCTGAAGTCCTCCCAGGGCCTCACGCGCCTGTGGCCGGCGGCGCTGGCCGTGCTGGGCTACTGCCTTGCGTTCTACCTCGTCTCCAAGGTCATGAACCACATGGCGACAGGCGTCGTCTACGCCGTGTGGTCCGGGCTGGGCATTGTGTTGATCTCGCTCGTGGGCTGGCTGCTCCATGGGCAGAAGCTGGACTTGCCCGCCCTCATCGGCATGGCCATGATCGTGGGCGGTGTGCTGGTCATGCAGCTGCTGTCCAAGAGTACGGGAAGATAAGAGTCTAATTGGCAGCTGACGCCTATTGGCCAAGGGCCAGAAGCTATTGTTTTGAAAGCGTGTACAACCATGACCAAAGGCTCCGACACTCTCGCACCCGCCGCGCTGCTGCGCCAGGCACAGCCCTGCCTGTGGCTCAACCCGCAGCGCCAGACGGCGCTGCCCACGGCCTTGCCCATCGCTGGCGGGCGCATTGGCCTGGCAGATACGCAGGCCGCCGCCGCGCGCCTGGCGCGCTTTGCGCCGCTATTGGCGCGGCTGTTTCCGGAGCTTGAGGCATCGGGCGGCGTGATCGAATCACCGCTGCTGCCGGCGTCTGGCTTGCCGCAGACCCTGGGCCTGGCGCCGGGGTGCCTGCGGATCAAGGCCGACCATCTGCTTCCCGTGGCCGGCTCGATCAAGGCGCGTGGGGGCATGCACGAGGTGCTGGAGTTTGCCGAGAGCCTGGCGCTGCGCCACGGCCTGGTCACGCCGCAGTCCGGCCCCGACGCCTACCGCGCCCTGGCCGACCCGACCGCACGCGCGCTGTTTGCGCGCTACACCGTGGCCGTGGGCTCCACCGGCAACCTGGGGCTGAGCATAGGCGTGGCCGCCTCGGCCCTGGGCTTTCGCGCGGTCGTACATATGTCGGCGGATGCCAAGGAGTGGAAGAAGGAGCGCCTGCGCCGGCGCGGCGTGCAGGTGGTGGAGCATGTGGGCGACTACGAGGCGGCCGTGGCCGCGGGGCGTGCCCAGGCGGCAGGCGACCCGTACAGCCATTTTGTCGACGACGAGCGCTCCCTGTCCCTGCTGCTGGGCTACAGCGCCGCAGCGCTGCACCTGCACGGGCAACTGCAGCAGGCGGGCATCGCGGTGGATGCAGCGCACCCGCTCTTCGTCTACCTGCCCTGCGGCGTGGGCGGTGCGCCCGCGGGCATCACCTTCGGCCTGCGCCAGGTGCTGGGCCCGCATGTGCATTGCTTCTTTGCTGAGCCGGTGCAGTCGCCCTGTTTTCTGCTGCAGATGATGGCGGGGCAGGGCGCGCACCCCTCGGTGTACGACTGGGGCCTGAGCAACCGCACCGAGGCCGACGGCCTGGCCGTGCCGCGCGCCTCGCTGCCCGCGGCCGAGCTCATGGGGCCGCTGCTCTCGGGCTGCTTCACGGTGCAGGACGATGATTTGTTCCGCCAGTTGGTGCAGGTGCTGGATGCGACGGGCGAGCGCATCGAGCCATCTGCCGCCGCAGGCTTGGGCGGCCCGGCCATGCTGATGGAGTCGGATGCGGGCCGGGCGTGGCTTGCGGCGCAGGGGCTGCTCGCGCATCTGCCGCAGGCCACGCATCTGGTCTGGACCACGGGCGGCCTGTTCGTGCCCGACGAGGAATACCAGCGCTTCGTGCAGCGCGGCCGTTCGCTTGCGGCTTGAAGAAAGGCATCACCCATGCAGAGCTGGGACTTCGTCATCATCGGCGCGGGCATTGCCGGCGCCTCCATGGGCTGGGAGCTGGCCGCGCAGCGCCGCGTGCTGCTGCTGGAGCGCGAATCCCAGCCTGGCTACCACACCACGGGGCGCTCGGCAGCGCTGTATTCGGCCACCTACGGCACGCCCAACATCCGGGCGCTCACGCGGGCCAGCCGCGCCTTCTATGACGCGCCGCCGCCCGGCTTTGCCGACGCGCCCATCCTCACGCCGCGTGGCGTGGTGTATCTGGCGGGGCCCGATCAACTCGATTTGCTTGACTCTGCCTACGCCGAGGCCCTGCCGCGCAACCCCGATGTGCGGCGGCTCACGCGCGCGCAGATGGTGGAGTGCGCCCCCTGCCTGCGCCCCGAGGCCGTGGCGGCGGGCATGAGCGAGCCCGGCGCCGCCGACATCGACGTGCACGCGCTGCACCAGGGCTATCTGCGCGGCCTGCGCCAGCGCGGCGGCGAGATCCGCACCGACGCCGAGGTCATTGGCCTCACATCCCTGGAGGGTGGCTGGCGCGTCACGCTCGCGGATGGCACCGTCATCGCCGCCGGCGCCGTGGTCAACGCCGCAGGTGCCTGGGCCGATGTCGTCGCGGGCCTGGCCGGCGTGCCGCCCATAGGGCTGCAGCCCTGTCGGCGCACGGCCTTCACCTTCCCGGTGCCGGCGGGCATGCAGGGGGCCGACTGGCCGGCCGTGATCGGCATTGCCGAGGACTACTACTTCAAGCCCGACGCCGGGCAGATGCTCGGCTCACCCGCCAATGCCGACCCGGTGGCGCCGCACGACGTGGTGCCCGAGGAGCTGGATGTGGCCCTGGGCATACACCGCATCGAGCAGGTGAGCTGCTTCAGCATCCGCCGGCCCACGCGTACCTGGGCGGGGCTGCGCTCCTTCGTGGCCGATGGCGATCTGGTCATGGGCTGGGACAACCATGTGCCCGGCTTCTTTTGGCTGGCCGCGCAGGGCGGCTACGGCATACAAAGCGCGGCGGGCGCGGCGCTGCTGGCGCGTCAGCTGGCGCTGGGCGAGGCACTGGCGCCCGCATTGGCCCGCGAGGGCGTGGATGCGGCCGGCCTGTCGCCGGCGCGGCTGCGCTGAATGGGCAGCGCGCGATCAGGCGTAGGTGTTGACCTGCGTGCCCAGGGCGCCCTCGGTCGCCAGGGGCGGCTGGGGCAGGGCGGCGAGCAGGGTGGCCGCGGCCGTTTCCTGTATGTCCATGCTTTTCTTCAGCACGCTGACCTGCACGGCGTCGGCCGTTTCGCGGCTTGCCAGGGCGCTGGCGGTGCTGACGATGGATTGGGTGAGGGCGACGTCCATGGTGATCTCGGTAAGGCAATGCCTAGTACTGCAGCCCGGAAGTATCGGAACATGAAATCGCGCCTTCGCCCGCATGGCGGCGTTGCAAATCCTCGCAATAGCTACGGCTATTGCTGCGGTTTGCGCCTTGCCCTGCAGGCGAATCCATCGATTTCATTTGGCTCAAGTAGCGAATCCTAT
>JAFEDY010000053.1:0-1046 GCA_018241405.1 Pseudomonadota bacterium
GGTAGAGCGTGCGCTCCAGCCCGTCCAGCGCCGACAGCCGCGGCGCCGTGGCGGGGCGGAAGTCGCTCAGTACATCGTTCTCGACCAGCAGCAGGTTGTACTGCTGCGCCAGGCGCAGCACCGCGCGCGCCTTCGGCAGCGAGAGGTCCGAGCCCGTGGGGTTGTGGGCCAGCGACTGCGTGAAGAACAGGCGCGGGCGCAAGGTCTTGAGCAGGTGCTCCAGCGCCTGCAGGTCGGGGCCGTCCGCCAGGCGGGGCACGCCCACGACCCGGGCGCCGGCCAGGTGCAGCTTGCCGCGCAAGGGGTAGTAGCCGGGGTCGTCGATCAGCACCACGCCACCGGCGGGCACAAAGTAGCGCACGATCAGATCCATGGCTTCATTGGCGCCATGGGTCAGCACGATCTGCTGGGGATGGGCGTCGATCCCCATGTCGGCCAGGCGCCGCACGAGGCGGTGGCGCAGTGGCGCATAGCCCAGCCGGTCACCATAGCGAAAGAGTGTGCCCAGCCCGCCGCGCGCCACCTTGTGGTGCGACCGATCCAGCCGCGCGCCCTCCAGCCATTGCGACGGGGGGAACGCATCCCCCACGGCCAGCTGCCCGGGCTCGTTGCGCAACTGCATGCGCAGGAGCCAGACGATGTCCATGGTCCGGCGCAGCGAATGGCCCTGGGCGTCGTCGTTGCAGGCCTCGGGTACGGCCTCCTTGACAAAGAAACCCGAGCCGCGCCGGGGCTCCACCAGCCCCCGCGCGACCAGCAGCTCGAAGGCGGACACGACCGTGTTCTTGCCATAGCTGCGCATTGCCGCAATCTCGCGCAGCGACGGCAGCTTGTCGCCGCCGTGGTACACGCCGTCGCGTATCTGCCGCTCCAGCGAATCCGCCAGCGCGATGAACAAGGGGGCAGGTGTGGCGCTCATGCGTCCGCACTGTACCCGCGCAAAACCCCGCCCTTTCCGATTCACTCACCCTGCTCCATCCGCCATGACCACCATTGACTCCCGCCTGCCACGCTTTCGCTCCATGACCGTGCCCCAGCGCCTGCAG
>JAFEDY010000053.1:1092-8993 GCA_018241405.1 Pseudomonadota bacterium
CCCGCATTGGCCGACGGCATGATCGAGAACGTCGTCGGCACCTTCGAGCTGCCGCTGGGCGTGGCCGGCTATTTCCAGATCAACGGCAAGGACGTGCTCGTACCCATGGCGGTGGAAGAACCCTCCGTCGTGGCCGCCGCCTCCTTCATGGCCAAGCTCGCGCGCGAGTGCGGCGGCTTCGAGACGTCGAGCACCGCCCCGCTGATGCGCGCGCAGGTACAGGTGCTGGGCCTGACCGACCCGCACGGCGCGCGCCAGTCGCTGCTGCGCCGCCGCCAGGAGATCATCGACCTGGCGAACCAGCGCGACCGGGTGCTCATCGGCCTTGGCGGCGGCTGCCGCGACATCGAGGTGCATGTGCTGGAGAACACGCGCCGCGGCCCCATGCTGGTGATGCACCTGATCGTGGACGTGCGCGATGCCATGGGCGCGAACACCGTCAACACCATGGCGGAGTCTGTGTCGCCCCTAGTCGAAGAGATCACCGGCGGCCAGGTGCGCCTGCGCATCCTGTCCAACCTGGCCGACCTGCGCCTGTCGCGCGCGCGCGTGGCACTGTCGCCCGAAGTGCTCACCACCGCCGAATACGATGGCCGCGAAGTCATCGAACGGATTCTGGACGCCTACGAATTCGCCGCCGTCGATCCCTACCGCGCCGCCACCCACAACAAAGGCATCATGAATGGCATCGATCCCGTGATCGTCGCCACCGGCAACGACTGGCGCGCAGTGGAGGCCGGCGCGCACGCCTGGGCCTGCCGCAAGGGGCACTACGGATCACTCACCCGCTGGGAAAAGGATGGCCGCGGCTGGCTCGTGGGCAGCCTGGAGATGCCCATGCCCGTGGGCCTGGTGGGCGGCGCCACCAAGACGCATCCGCTGGCGCGGCTTGCGCTCAAGATCATGGCCGTCAAAACCGCCCAGGAGCTGGGCGAGGCCGCGGTCGCCATAGGGCTGGCGCAGAACCTGGCGGCACTGCGCGCCCTGGCCACCGAGGGCATACAGCGAGGCCACATGGCGCTGCACGCGCGCAACATCGCCATCGTCGCAGGGGCCATGGGAGACGAGATCGATCACATCGCACGTCTCATGGCACAGGAAAAGGACGTGCGCACGGATCGCGCCCAGGCGCTGTTGGCCGAACTGCGCAAGCAAGCCACCCCAAGATCATGAGGCAAGGGCGTCCAACATGACGCCGGTCAATGTGATCCATGGCCTAGCCACACAACAACGCCACAACGGTGTCACAAGCCTGCACACCACTGGCCCAAACTGGAACAACCGCCGCATTGCCCCGTTACAAAACACCCGCCAGCCCCCGGCAAACAGGTTGGCACGAAGCTTGATTACTCCCATGTCAGCCGGCCCATCTATCCCGGCCCTACCCTTACTCAGGAGACCAGCATGGACATGTTCGAACTCAAGCGCTTCAACCTCGATATTTCTTATCCCTATCGCCAGAAATACGACAACTTCATCGGCGGCAAGTGGGTGGCGCCTGCTGCCGGGCGTTATTTCAACAACGTCTCCCCCATCACCGGCAAGCCCTTTTGCCAGGTGGCACAGTCCGACGCCACCGACGTGAACCTGGCGCTGGACGCCGCGCACGCCGCGCACCCTCAGTGGGCCAAGACCTCGGTGACCGAGCGCTCCAACATCCTGCTCAAGATCGCCGACCGCATGGAGCAGAACCTGGAGCTGCTGGCGATTGCCGAGACCATCGACAACGGCAAGCCGCTGCGCGAGACCATGGCCGCCGACATTCCGCTGGCCATCGACCATTTCCGCTACTTCGCGGGCTGCATCCGCGCGCAGGAGGGCGGCATCTCCGAGATCGACGCCAACACCGTGGCCTACCACTTCCACGAGCCCATCGGCGTGGTCGGCCAGATCATTCCCTGGAACTTCCCCATCCTCATGGCCGCGTGGAAGCTGCCGCCGGCGTTGGCCGCGGGCTGCTGCGTGGTGCTCAAGCCCGCGGAGCAAACGCCCGCCTCCATCATGGTGCTGATGGAGCTGATCGCCGACCTGCTGCCCCCGGGCGTGCTCAACATCGTCAATGGCTTTGGCAAGGAAGCGGGCGAGGCGCTGGCCACCAGCAAGCGCATCTCAAAAATAGCCTTCACTGGCTCCACGCCCGTGGGCCAGCGCATCCTGCACGCCGCGGCCGACAACCTCATCCCGTCCACCGTAGAGCTGGGCGGCAAGAGCCCCAACATCTTCTTTGCCGACGTGCTGGACGCGGACGACGAGTTCCTGGACAAGGCGCTCGAAGGCTTCTCCATGTTCGCCCTCAACCAGGGCGAGGTCTGCACCTGCCCGTCGCGCATCCTGGTGCAGGAATCGATCTACGAGCGCTTCATGGAGCGTGCCGTGGCGCGCGTGCAATCCATGAAGCAGGGTCACCCGCTGGACAAGAGCACCATGGTGGGGGCGCAGGTATCGCAGCAGCAGCTCGAGCGCATCCTGGGCTACATCGACATCGGCCGCAATGAAGGCGCGAAATGCCTGACCGGCGGCGAGCGCCTGCGCGCCGGCGGCGAGATCAACGACGGCTTCTTCATCAAGCCCACGCTGCTCTACGGCAAGAACGACATGCGCGTGTTCCAGGAGGAAATCTTCGGCCCCGTGGCCTCGGTCACCACCTTCAAGGACGCGGAGGACGCCATCCGCATCGCCAACGACACCGACTACGGTCTGGGCGCCGGCGTGTGGAGCCGCAACGGCATGCAGGCCTACCACATGGGTCGCGCCATCCAGGCCGGCCGCGTGTGGACCAACTGTTACCACCTCTACCCCGCGCACGCGGCCTTCGGCGGCTACAAAAAGTCGGGCATAGGCCGCGAGAACCACAAGCAGGCGCTGTCGAACTACCAGCAGACCAAGAATCTGCTGGTCAGCTACAACCCCAAGGCGCTGGGCTTCTTCTAAGCGCCCCACCACCCGGCCCGCAGCACGCCGCTGCGGGTCGGGCTCATTCTTGGCAGGGCGTAGAGGGACGGTTGCGCCCTGCTCCACGCATTGGAGCAAAGGATCTTCCATGCATGTCGTCCGCCTATGCCTATCCGCGGGCTGGCCCCTGCGCCTGTCCACCCTGGCCAGCCTGATGGCGCTGGCCCAAGGCACCGCCGCGCAAGCCACAGAGCCCCCGGCCCTGCCCGATGTCACCGTGCGCAGCACCCTGGTGCAGTCGCCCCTGGACTACGCCCCGGCCGCGGTCACCATCGTCGATGGCGACAAGGTGCGCGACCGCCAGTGGCAGGTCAACCTGTCAGAGTCGCTGTCCGGCACGCCCGGGCTGCTGCTGCAGAACCGCCAGAACTATGCGCAGGATCTACAGCTGTCGATCCGCGGCCACGGTGCGCGCTCCACCTTCGGCGTGCGCGGCGTGCAGATCTTTGTCGATGGCATACCCGCCACCATGCCCGACGGCCAGGGCCAGACCAACAACATCGACCTGCAGTCGGTCGAGCGCATCGAGGTGCTGCGCGGGCCCTACTCCACGCTGTACGGCAACGCCTCGGGCGGCGCCATCAACGCCTACACCGAGCGCGGCGAGGGCCGCCCGCGCGTGGACGGCAGCTTCGCCATGGGCAGCAACGGGCAAAAGCGCCTGGGCCTCAAGGCCCAGGGCGAGCAGGGCGGCGTGGGCTACGTGGTCAGCGCCAGCCGCTTTCTGACCGACGGCATTCGCCCGCAAAGCGCGGCCGACAAGAACCTGCTCAACGCCCGCCTGGATACCAACCCGAGCGACAGCAGCCACCTGATGCTGGTGGCCAACCATGTGAACGTGGACGCGCAGGATCCCGGCGGCGTCACGCCCGCCGAATGGGCCGCCAACCCGCGCGCCACGGCGCAAGGGCCGCTGGACTTCAACATGCGCAAGGCCATGCGCCAGACCCAGGTGGGCCTGACCTACGACCACCGGGTGGACGCGAGCAACGCGCTGCGCCTCATGGTCTACGTCGGCCAGCGCCACATCACCCAGTACCAGTCCACGCCCGTGGCCGCACAAAAGCCCGCCACCAGCGCCGGCGGCGTGATCGACCTGGGGCGCGACTACGGCGGCGCCGATCTGCGCTGGGCGCATGACACACGGCTTGCGGGCCGCCCCTTGAGCCTGGTGCTAGGCCTGGCCGCCAACCTCGTTGAAGAAGACCGCCAGGGCTACAACAACTTCCTGGGCAGCCAGCTGGGCGTGATGGGCGCACTGCGCCGCAACGAGCGCAACACGCTGCAGAACGCCGACCCCTACCTTCAGGCCAGCTGGACCTTTGCGCCGCACTGGAAGCTCGACGCCGGCCTGCGTTGGAGCAATGTGAGCTTCGTCTCGCGCGACCGCTACATCGTCCCCGGCAATGGCGACGACAGTGGCAGCACGCGCTTCCAACGCTGGCTGCCCATGCTGTCGCTGCAGCACGAGCTGAACGCGCTCACCCACGTCTACGCCTCGCTCGGCGGCGGCATGGACACGCCCACGTTCAACGAAATCTCCTACCGCCCCGGCGGCCTGCCGGGCCTGAACTTCGGCCTGCAGCCGGCCACCTCCAGCAGCGCCGAGGTCGGCCTGCGCCAGCGCATTGCCGGCGATACGCTGCGCGGCCACTGGTCGATGGCACTGTTCCACACCGACACCAGGAACGAAATCGTCACCGCCGACAACACCGGCGGACGCTCCACCTTCCGCAACGCCGGGCGCACGCGCCGCCAGGGTGCGGAGCTGGCCACCCAGCTGCAGCTGACGCCCCAGTGGCTGTTCAACGGGGCTCTCACCGTGCTGGACGCCAAGCTGCGCGATGGCTTCTGCGACGGCAAGGGTAGCTGCGTGCCCGCGGGCAAGCGCCTTGCAGGCACGGCGCGCACCCAGGCGGCCATAGGGCTGGACTGGCGCCCGCAACACGAATGGCGCATGGGCGCCGAATGGCGCCATGTCGGCGCCATTGCCGCCAACGACAGCAACAGCGTGGAAGCCCCGGCCTACGACGTGCTGGCCCTGAGCGCGGGCTACACGCGCCAATGGGGCCCCTGGAGGCTCAACGCCTTTGCGCGCATCGACAACCTGACCAACAAGAGGTACGTTGGCTCGGTCATCGTCAATGAGGGCAATGGCCGCTACTACGAGGCCGCGCCCGGACGGCAGTGGATGGCGGGCGTGAACCTGGGCTATCAGTTCTAAACCGCTCTGACGCAGGCTTGGAAATCCTGTTTTTGTAGCTACAAACGCTTGTACCACAATGGCTTTTGTCTCAATAATAGGATTCAATTCAGCGTCCGACAGACTTTTTGCTGCGGCTCTGGAGGGTTACCGGGTTGCCAAGCCTCCCCATGCCCGGGACAATTTGCAGCCTTGTCAAAGCAAGCCTCTTTGACCGCCTTGCGCATGCCGAGCGCAGGGTGAGAACGCAAGGCCTCCGAGGAAGCCAACTTCCCGGGTTCAGGAGACAAGATGGACACCACGCTGGTCAGGCAAGCCACCATGGCCGTGCAGGCACCACGGGAGCAGGATGCGGTCGCGGTGATCGACCAGGCGCATCTGCGCTCCAAGGCCTTCGGCATCTCGACCGACGACCGGCCCGACCACGAGGGCCTGGCGATCGGCCACCTGAAGGACGCCCTGGAGGAAAACCGCTTTCTCTTCCAGCACGCCGTGCCGGTCATGGAGACGCTGTACGGCCAGATCGCCAACACCCACAGCATGGTGCTGCTGACCTCTGCCCTGGGCACGGTGCTGCACTCCATGGGCGACAACGACTTCCTGGAGAAGGCCGACCGCGTGGCCCTGGTGCCCGGCATGGACTGGAGCGAGCAGGCCAAGGGCACGAACGCCGTGGGCACGGCCCTCGCCACGCAGCAGCCCGTCACGGTGCATGGCGACCAGCACTACATGAACGTCAACCATGCGCTGACCTGCTCCTGCGCCCCCATCCTCGACCCCTACGGCCAGATCGTCGGCGCGCTGGACGTGTCGGGCGACCACCGCAGCTATCACCATCACACGCTGGCGCTGGTGCGCATGTCGGCGCAGATGATCGAGAACCACATGTTCGCGGGCAGCTTCCCCAAGGCCGTGCGCGTGCATTTCCATTCGCGCCCGGAATTTCTGGGCACGCTGGTGGAGGGCATTGCGGCCTTCACGCCCGAGGGGCGCTTTGTCTCTGCCAACCGCAGCGCGCAATTCCAGCTCGGCATGTCGTTCGGCGCCCTGCAGGCGCACACCTTTCCCTCGCTCTTCAACCTGCCGATATCGGCCCTGTTCGAGCTGTTTGGCAGCCCCAACGCGGCGCCGCGCCAGCTGTGCCTGCACAACGGCGTCACGGTCTGGTGCCGCACGGAAGTCAAGCCCAGCGGCCCCTGGGCGGCGCCCATCGTCTCGCCATTGCCTGAGGGCGGCGCGCAGCCGGCACGCAGCGGCAGCAATGCGGCGCGCAAGCCGCAGCTGTCGTCCCTCGGATATCTGGACACGGGCGATGCGCAGCTGTCAGCCGTCATCGCCAAGCTGCGCAAGGTAGTCGACCGCGACATCCCCGTCATGATCCTGGGCGAAACCGGCACCGGCAAGGATCTGCTGGCCCAGGCCCTGCACCACGACTCGGCGCGCGCACGCCAGCCCTTCGTGGCCGTCAACTGCGCCTCCATCCCCGACACGCTGATCGAGGCCGAGCTTTTTGGCTACGAGGAAGGCGCCTTTACCGGCGCGCGCAAAAAGGGCGCGCCCGGCAAGATCCTTCAGGCCCATGGCGGCACGCTGTTCCTCGACGAAATCGGCGACATGCCCAAGCAGCTGCAAGCGCGGCTCTTGCGCGTGCTGCAGGAGCGCCGGGTCAGCCCACTGGGGGCGGGCAAGGAGGTGGAGGTCGACGTCACCGTCATCAGCGCCACGCACAAGAACCTCAAGGAGCTGATCGCGCGCGGCGACTTCCGCGAAGATTTGTACTACCGCCTGAACGGCTTGGTCGTGCGCCTGCCGGCGCTGCGCGAGCGCAGCGACTTCGATGCAGTGGTGCAAAAAGTGCTGCATTCGCTGTGCGAGAGCTGTGCCCACATCGCAATCGCGCCGCAGGTGATGGCGCTGCTGCGGGCCTACCACTGGCCGGGCAATGTGCGCCAGCTGCACAACCTGCTGCGCACGGCAACCGTGATGGTGGACGACGACTGCACCATCCGCCTGGAGCATCTGCCCGACGATTTCCTCGACGAGCTGCGCGCGCCCACGCACCCCATCGCTATTTCATTTCCGGCGACGGAGCTTCCCCTCATGCCCAGCGTGGGCGCGCCACCGCCCGCCACCACCGACGAGCCCGGAGATGACGGCCAGAGTCTGCAGGACGTGACCATCAACGCCATGGCACAGATGTTGCGTCTGCACAAGGGCAATGTGTCGGCAGCGGCCAAGGCGCTGGGTGTGTCCCGCAACACCATCTATCGCAAGAAGAACCTGCTGCCACCCGATCTGCTCGATTGATCGACGACAGGAGGTTTTCCGTGCCATCGGCCCGATACGACCGTTTTTCCGTCGCCCTGCATTGGCTCATGGCGGCCCTGATCCTGGGGCAAATCGCCCTGGGCGTCTGGATGATAGGCCTGCCCAAGGACGGCACCGGCCTGCGCGCATCCTGGTTCAACGTGCACAAGTCCTGGGGCATGGTGCTGGGCCTGATCGTCCTTTTACGCCTAGTCTGGGCGCTGCTGCGCCCGCGCGTGGCGGCGCTGCCCCAGGCGCGCCCCCTGCAACTGGCAGCGCGCAGTGCCCATGGGCTGCTGTATGCGCTGATGCTGGCCATGCCCGTGTCGGGCTTTTTCGGCTCGGTGTTCTCGGGCTATCCGATCCGCTTCTTCGGCATGCAGCTGCCCAAGATCGCCGAGCGCTGGGACGCCGCCAAGGACTTGCTCAGCGGCGTGCA
>JAFEDY010000053.1:9109-10726 GCA_018241405.1 Pseudomonadota bacterium
AACAACACCGGAGACATTCCCATGGCAGGCACAACCCCAAAGCCACACCACCCCCGGCATCGCAAACGCCCACTGTCCTGGGCCTTGGCCGCGCTTGCCTGTCTGGCATCAATTCCCGCGGCGCAAGGCGCGGGCGTGGCCGACAGGGTCTATGTGTCCAACGAAAAAGACCACCGGTTGCAGGTGTTCAACACCCGTGGCGACGGTCTGGGCGAGATAGCGGTCTGCCAGCGCCCGCGCCACATGATGTTCCTGCCCGGGCACGCGCAGATCATCGTCAGCTGCGGCGACAGCGACCAGCTGGGCATCGTCGATGTGGCCGCGGGCAAGCTCGTCGCCACCGTGCCGGTGGGCGAGAGCCCGGAGATCTTCGACTTGAGCCCCGATGGCAGGACCGTCTATGTGTCGATCGAGGACGACAACGTGCTGGCGGCCTACGACATCGCCAGCAAGAAACCCCTGTTCCAGGTGCAAACGGGCAAGGAGCCTGAGGGCGTGCTGGTCACGGCCGATGGCAAGTTCGCCTACGTTACGTCCGAGGCGGCGGACGCGGTGTATCTCATCGACCTGGGTCAAAAAAAGATCGCCAAGACCATCAAGACCGGCAAGCGCCCGCGCCGCCTGATCATGCTGGCGGGCGCCAACGAGCTGTGGGTGACCAACGAGCTGGAGGCCTCGGTGGCCGTGGTCGACACCAAGAGCGGGCAGGTCAAGCAGAAGATCGCCTTCACGGTGGAGGGCGTGCCCACGACCGACATCACCCCCGTAGGCATGGCCGCCAGCCCCGATGGCGCCAGCGTCTGGGTGGGCCTGGGCCGTGCCAACCGGGTGGCCCAGGTGAACGCGGCCAACAAGACCGTCACGCACCAAGTGCCCGTGGGCCGACGCGCCTGGGGCCTGGCCATGCACCCCGACGGCAAGACGCTGTACGTGGCTAACGGCCTGTCCGACGAATTGACGCTGATCGACACGGCCACCGCCAAGCCGCTGCGCACCGTAGTCACGGGCCGCACACCCTCCAGCGTGCTGGTCGAGCCATGAGCACCCTGGGCACCGCCCTGCGCCTGGTCGCCGCTGCCACGCTGCTGACGCAATGCCTGCCGCTGCAGGCCGCCGCGGCGCGCAAGGTCACGCTGGTCGTGATCTCCGTGGCCGACGATGCACGCTATACCAAGCGCCGCCTGGAGCTCGCCTACCCCGGCCAGCCCCAGGGCCGCGCCCTGCAGGGCGTGGAGCTGGCAGTGCAGGACACGCAGCTGGAGCTGCAGGACGCGGGCGTGGAGCTGAGCGTGCGCGACCTGGTGCTGCCCAATGCAGATGCCCTGCCCCAGGCGCTGCAGGAGCTCAAGGCAGAGCAGGTAGCGCACATCGTGGCCGACCTGCCCGCGGTGCCGCTGCGCGCGCTGGTGCGCAGCGCCCCCGGCATTCTTGGCGAAGTGATGCTCTTCAACACCGGCCTGGCCGACGACAACCTGCGCGCCGAGGACTGCGCCCCGCAGCTGCTGCACACCGCCCCCAGCCAGCAGATGGAGGCCGACGCCCTGGCCCAGTTCCTGGCCGCGCGCCAATGGCGCAAGCTGCTGCTGCTGCAGGGCGCGCAGCCGGACGACGCGCCGC
>JAFEDY010000053.1:10771-13365 GCA_018241405.1 Pseudomonadota bacterium
TCAGCGGCGAGGCGCATGAGCGCGATCTGGCCAACGTGCGCAAGCTCACGAGCGAACCTGGCTACGACGTGGTGGCCGTGCTCGACAGCGATGGCGAATTTGCCCGCGGCGTGCCCTATGCCACGCAATGGCCGCGCCCGGTGGTCGGCGCAGCCGGCCTGGTGGCCCAGGCCTGGCACCCGCAGTGGCAGCGCTATGGCGGCTCACAGCTCAACCGGCGCTTTCGCAAGCACGCCCAGCGCCCCATGCAGGGCCAGGACTGGGCCGCCTGGATGGCGGGCAAGGCCGTGGCTGCGGTACTGGTGGATGCGCCCGGTTCCAGCGTGGCCGAGCAGCTGCGCAAGCTGCGCAGCGGCGCCGTGTCGCTCGATGGTTTCAAGGGCCAGCGCCTGACCTTCCGCCCCTGGGATGGGCAGCTGCGCCAACCCGTCCTGCTGTCCCATGGCGACGCGGTCGCGGCCATGGCCCCGGTGGGCGAATGGCTGCGCGCCGGCGAGCCGCTGGACACCCTGGGCATGGATGCGGCCCAAAGCACCTGCAAGCCTTGACAACGGCGTAAGGCTTGTTCAGCAAGCGTGAACCGCTATGAAAACTGGAGACAATGATCATGCTCAGGCGCCGCAACGCACTACTCACAGGCCTGTGGACCATGGCAGCCGGGCCCTTGTGGGCCACCGAAGACCCCACAGGGGGCGACCCCCTGGGCTCCATGCAATGGCCCGATCTGCGCAAGAAATACGCGGGCAATGCCCCGCTGCAATTCAGCGACCAGGTGCTCGTGCGCGCCCCCGCCTTTGCCGACGACGCGCTCAACGTCCCGCTGCAGATCGACGCGCGCGCGCTGCGCGCCCAGGGCGGCGGCATTGCCAGGATGATCGTCATTGCCGACCGCAACCCCATCCGTGAGGTGTTGACGTTCGAGCCGCTGCGCGCCCTGCCGCTGCTGGCTTTTCGCATCCGGCTGGAGCAGGCGTCGCCTATCCGCTGCCTGGTGCAGATGCAGGATGGGCATTGGCATGTGGGCGGGGTCATGGTGCAGGCCGCGGGCGGAGGCTGCACGGTGCCCGGCGTGACGCGCGCCGATGGCTCCTGGAGCCAGACCCTCAACCAGGTACAGGCACGCTTTTTCAACAACCTGGTGGACGCCAGCCGCCGCCTGCGCCTGCAGGTCATGCACCCCATGGACACCGGCCTGGTGGCCGGCATACCGGCGTTCTACCTGGAGCAGCTGGAGCTGCGCGATGCCAGCGGCCAGCCCTGGTGGCGGCTCGCACTGCACGAGCCGGTGTCGGAAAACCCGCTCATCACGCTGGAAATGCCCACGCAGGGGCCGCGCGAATTTCGCCTGGTGGGCCAGGACAACAACGGCAACCGCATCGACGCCGGGGTGCGCGCATGAAAGCCTGGGCCACGCTTTTTATCGCCATCGTCTGCTGCGTGACGGCGGTGGCACAAAACACCCCCCAACCGCCCGACCGGGCCCGCCTGAACTACCACCTACAGCCGCGCCAGATCGCCGCCGACACCTGGGTCATAGAGGGAGCGGTGGCCGACTTCCTGCCCGCCAATGGCTGCAACATCATCAACACCACCTTCATCGCCACGGGGGACGGCGTCGTCGTCATCAACACCGGGCCCTCGCGCCTGTACGGCGAGCAGCAGCGGCGCGCCATCGCCGCCGTGACACCGCAGCCGGTGCGCGCCGTGCTCAACCTCAATCTGCACCCCGACTACTTCTTCGGCAACCAGGCCTGGGCCGATGTACCCACCCAGGCGCTGGCGGGCAGCATCGCCGGCATGCGCGCCGAGGGCGCAGGCTACGCCGACAACCTGTACCGCCTGTGCGGTGACTGGATGAAGGGCACCGAGCCGACCCCTGCGCGCGAGACGCTGGAGCCCAAGGCTTTCACCTTGGGCACACATCGCCTGGAGCTGCGCCGCCTGCAAGGTCACACCAGGGACGATCTGGTATTGCTCGACACCACCACCGGCGTACTGTTTGCCGGCGGCCTGGTGTTTGCCGATCGCGTGCCCACCACGCCGCATGCCGAGCCCGCGCAATGGCTGCAAAGTCTGGCCACGCTGGACCAATGGCGCCAGCAGGGGCAGTTCAAGCTGCTGGTGCCCAGCCACGGCCCCGTTGACAGGGGCGTGCAGGGCATTGCGCAGACACGCGACTGGCTGCAGTGGCTGACCCGACTGCTACAGGACAGCGCCGAGCAGGGCGTGGACTTGAGCGAATTGTTGCGCACCGCCGTTCCCAGCCGGTTCGCTGGCTGGGCGGCACAACCGGCAGAATTGCATCGCAGCCTGGTGCAGTGGTATCCCACCTATGAGCGGCGGGCGCTTGGGCGACCTGCACAGTGAAGGTCAATGGCGGCACATCAGGCTGGGGAGGATGTGTTGCCTTTTGGAGCATTCCGCCCGCCAATGCCTGCCGGCGGGACACAAGCACCCCTGCAAATCGCCTTGATTTCATGGCATAGGTTTTGCGTGGGAATTGTTTGCCAAGAGTTTCGCGCCTAGCGGGGCGGTTGCGCAGAGTCTGGGCATGGTGCACAGACATGGCTTTTCTCACAACGAAGGAGACCGAC
>JAFEDY010000053.1:13474-21987 GCA_018241405.1 Pseudomonadota bacterium
CGCTGACCGGCATCAACGAAGGCAACGTCAAACGGCTGACACCGGTCTGGGCCATGTCCTTTGGCGGCGAAAAGCAGCGCGGCCAGGAAAGCCAGCCGCTGATCCACAACGGCAAGATGTTCGTCACCGCTTCGTACTCGCGCATCTTTGCGCTCGACTCCAAGACCGGCAAGAAACTCTGGAAGTACGAGCACCGCCTGCCCGAGGGCATCATGCCCTGCTGCGACGTGGTCAACCGCGGCGCCGCGCTGTACGACAACCTGGTGATCTTCGGCACGCTCGATGCGCAGTTGGTGGCGCTGAACCAGGATACGGGCAAGGTGGTGTGGCGCGAGAAGATCGACGATTACCAGGCCGGCTACAGCTACACCGCGGCCCCGCTGGTGGTCGATGGCATGGTGATCACCGGCAACTCCGGCGGCGAGTTCGGCGTCGTCGGCCGCGTGGATGCGCGCGACGCCAAGACCGGCAAGCTGCTGTGGACGCGCCCCACCGTCGAAGGCCACATGGGCTACAAGGACGGCAAGGAAAACGGCATCACCGGCACGCTGAACGCCACCTGGCCGGGCGAGACCTGGAAGACCGGCGGCGCCTCCACCTGGCTGGGCGGCAGCTACGACCCCAAGACGGGGCTGGCCTATATCGGCACCAGCAACCCCGGCCCCTGGAACAGCCATGTGCGCAAGGGTGACAACCTGTACTCCGCCTCCACCCTGGCACTGGATGTGAAGACCGGCAAGATCGTCTGGCATTACCAGAGCACGCCCAACGACGGCTGGGACTTTGACGGGGTGAACGAATTCATCACCTTCGACATGGACGGCAAGCGCGTGGGCGCCAAGGCAGACCGCAATGGCTTTTTCTACGTCATGGACGCGGCCAACGGCAAGCTGCTCAACGCCTTCCCCTTCGTGCAGAAAGTCACCTGGGCCACCAGCATTGACCTGAAGACCGGCCGACCCAACTTTGTGGCCGAGAACCGCCCTGGCGACCCCACGGCAGCCGACGGCGACGGCAAGAAGGGCAAGTCCGTCTTTGCCGCGCCCGGCTTCCTGGGCGGCAAGAACCAGATGCCCATGGCCTACAGCCCCAAGACCGGCCTGTTCTACGTGCCTACCAACGAATGGGGCATGGAGATCTGGAACGAGCCCATCACCTACAAGAAGGGCGCCGCCTTCCTGGGCGCGGGTTTCACCATCAAGCCGCTGTTTGACGACTACATCGGCTCGCTGCGTGCCATCGACCCCAAGACCGGCAAGGTGGCCTGGGAGGTGAAGAACGAGGCGCCCCTGTGGGGCGGCGTGCTGGTGGCCGGCGACCTGGTGTTCTGGGGCACGCCCGAGGGCTACCTGAAGGCCGCCGACGCCAAGAGCGGCAAGGTGGTGTGGGAGTTCCAGACCGGATCGGGTGTCGTGGCTCCACCCGTCACCTGGACGCAGGACGGCGAACAGTACCTGAGCGTGGTCTCAGGCTGGGGCGGCGCGGTGCCGCTGTGGGGTGGCGAAGTGGCCAAGAAGGTCAACTTCCTGGAGCAAGGCGGCAGCGTCTGGACCTTCAAGATCATGCAGTAACGCTGGTTTAGAGGCGGCCTGCACGCGGCTCATTTCTGCCGCCTGCGGGCCGTATGTCTGACACGCCACCTGTCCTGCGTATCGACGCAGGGCGTGCCTGCGCACATCTTTTTCAATCACCGGCGGCACTCGCCAGCAGCGCCGGACACCGAAGCAGTCCAATGAAGAATCCCCCATCAAGGCACCGCCGCCTATGGCTGGCCATGGTTTCCACCTTTCCCCTGGCGGCCGCAGCGCAGACCGTGGATATCGACAAGGTTCACCGTTTGCCACAAGTGGAAGTCGTGCACCAGGCTCCGCTGCCTGGTCTGGATGTGTCGGTCGAGGAATATCCCGGCAATGCGCAAATGCGCAGCGACGCCCAGATCGAGCGCTCCGGCGCAACCAATCTGGCCGACTTTCTGAGCCACAGCATGCCCGGCGTCATCAATGCCGATATCCAGGGCAACCCCTACCAGATCGACCTGAGCTACCGCGGCCACCGCCTGTCGCCCTTGCTCGGATCACCCCAGGGTATGTCTGTGTACATGGATGGCGTGCGCATCAACCAGCCTCTGGGCGACATCATGGATTGGGACCTGGTGCCCGAAATGGCCTTGGCCGACGTGGCCATCATCCCCGGCTCCAACCCGCTGTATGGCCTCAACACGCTGGGCGGCGCACTGGTGCTGGGCACCAAGTCAGGCTTCACGCATCCAGGCACCGAACTCGATGTCTCTTTCGGCAGCCATGCGCGCAAGCGGGTGGAGTTTGGTCATGGCGTGCAATGGGGCGAGGGCTGGCACGGCTATGTGGCCGGCACCTGGTTTGACGAAAACGGCTGGCGCGAGCGCTCGCCAGGCCACTTGGGCAACTTGTTCCTCAAGCTCGGGCGCAACCTGGGCGATACCTCCTGGGCGCTGAGTTATACCTACGGCCGCAGCAATCTGATGGGCAACGGCCTGCTTAACCAGAGCCTGTACGACATGCAGCGCAACGCAGGCTACACCTTCTACGATCAGACGCGCAACCGGGGCGGGCTGCTGAACTTCCAGCTCACGCGCACCATCACCCCGAACGATCAGGTATCGCTGGTAGCCTGGCACCGCTCATCACGGCGCAATGGCAGCAATGGCGACGTCAGCGAGGACTGGGCCGAATGGATAGAGGACTGCGAGAAACCCGGCACCACCAATTGCACCAACCCTGGCGCGCCCGGCTACGTCAGCCACAACGCCGTGTTCAACGTCAGCCAGGCACGCTATTCAGAGGTCGGCACGACGCTGCAATGGACGCGCCAGGCCGGTGCACACCAACTGGCCGTGGGCGCCGAGCTCGCGCGCAGCACCGCCGACTACGACCAGTACGAACAGGCAGCGGTTTTTGACGCCCACCGCGTCACCCAGCCCGTCCCCGGGGAAGACCTGGAGCACGAAGTGTCGCTGCGTGGACGCAGCACACGCATAGGCTTGTTTGCCGCCGACACCATCGCCCTCGGTGACATCACCCGCCTGAGCCTGTCGGCGCGCTGGAACAAGAGCCGCGTGCGCAACGACCTCGGCCACCCCACACCCTACGACCGCGAAAGCTTCACCTATAGCAAGCTCAACCCGGCGATCGGCATCACGCACGCCTTCACGCCCGCGGCCCTGGGCTTTGCCAGCCTGTCGCAGGGCACGCGCATGCCAACCGCGCTGGAGCTGGGCTGTGCCGATCCGGCCAAGCCCTGCACCCTGCCCACCGGCCTGCAGGCCGATCCCTACCTCAAGCAGGTGGTCACGCGCACGCTGGAGTTCGGCGCCAGGCTGCGACCGGCCGAGGGCGTGCAGGTGACGGGTGCGCTGTTTCGCTCGGTGAACAACGACGACATCGCCTTCATGCGCTCGGGCATCGCGCAGGCGGGCTTTTTCAGCAACATCGGCAAGACGCGCCGCCAGGGCCTGGAGTTGAGCGGCCGCGTGCAGCGCAGCAACTGGGATCTGCGCGCCAGCTATACCTACCTGGATGCCACCTACCAGAGCAGTGGCGTGCTTTTCGGCCCCTTGAGCACGGCAAAGAAACCCAACACGTTCCATCCCGGCACCCGCATGGCCGCCCTGCCACGCCATGTGTTCAAGCTGTCGGCCGACTGGCGTGTGGCACCCGCGGTCGTCGTAGGCGGCGACTGGCTGGCCGTGGGCTCCATGGTGGCCGCCGGCAACGAGAGCGGCACGCGCCCCAAACTCAATGACGTGGCGGGCTACGGTCTGTTCAACGCCCGCGTGAGCTGGCAGGTCAACGCCGGCTGGAAGGCCTACCTGCGCATCAACAACCTGCTGGACAAGCGCTACGTGACCTACGCCACCGGTAACGAGGACGCCTTCCCCGGCGGCGTGGTCGTCAAGCCCGGCGAAGACATGGGATCGGCGCGCTTCGTGGCACCGGGCATGGGGCGCAGCTTTGTCGTAGGCATGCGCTACGAGTGGAGATGAGGTGACAAGTGGCGCGTCCAGCGCCGCAAGAAAAAACCCCGGCGGGCCTGGCGCGGCCCGCCGGGGTTTTTTTTGATGGGGCACGGACTAGGGGGCGGTCAGGGTCAGGCCATGCTGCTTGAAGATCGCCAGCAGCTCGCCACTGCTGCGCAGCGATTGCAGGGCCTGCTGCAGGGCCTGGCCCAGGTCCTCGTTCTTGGCCTTGATGGCCATGCCCACCAGCCAGCCCTGGGGCGGGATGCCCGTCAGCGGGAATTCGCTGATCTCCAGCTGCTCAGGCCTTGCCTGAGCCTGAAAGATGGCGGACTCGGCCTGCGCGCGGGTGACATAGGCAGCGGCAGCCTGGCCCTGCAACACCGCCTGCACGGCCTTCACGCCGTCGTCGTACAGGTGCACCTGTGCGCTCAAAAGGCGGTTGTCATGCCCGATCAAAACGCTGGCGGCGCTGGTGCCGCGCTCTGCCGCCAAGGGCAGGCCCTTGAGATCAGCAGCGCCTGTCACCTGGGGCAGACGTTGCTTGTCCCGCACCAACACCACCTGCTCGCGCATATACGGTGCAAAGATCAGCGCCTGCTTGTTCTGCTGCATGAAATACTTGTCCACTGGCACATGCAGCATCACGTCTGCCGGCCCATAGCCCAGGTAATGGCCCTTCCAGACCATGTTGCGCAGGTCGTCGTTCATGTTCTCGTCGGCATCGAAGGGCAGCAGCGTCAGCTGCAGCCCCATGGTGCGCGCCAAGGCCTGGGCCAGGGATACATCCAGGCCCTGCATGCCCTGTGCGGAGCGCGACGAAAAAGGCGGGAAGGCGTTGTACAGAGCCACCTTGAGCGCACCGCTGGCGCGTATGCGTGCAAGGGCGCTGGGTTCTTCCTGCGCCTGTGCCGCACCCATGCCTGCGAGCAGGGGCAGCAGCCCCAGCACCAGTTGGCGCCGGCCCGGCGAATGGAGAGTTTGCGCTTGCTCGATCATGGTTCACGACGCGTTTCAAGATAGGTTTTGATGGCCCACAGGGCCTCCTGAGACAGCATACCCTCGAACGGCGGCATGTATACCCGGCCATCGCGCGTGCGGCCCCGGCGCACGGTACCGATGAAATAGTCGTTGACCTCCTTGAAGCAGGCCGCCTTCTTGGCCGCGTCCGCCAAGCTCGTGCATTCATCGTCCAGATGGCGCAAGTCGGGAGCAATGCCGCCGGAGATGGCTTCGAGCCCATGGCAGCGCGCGCAGTTCTGGTTGTAGCCGGAGGCGCCTATGCGCACCGCCTCGGTTTTCGCTGGACCCTGGCTGTAAGGGTTGTCCTCCAGCCATTTCTGCCCTACCTGCGGCAGGGTGTGCGTGTCCACCGGCTGAGGGGTCACGTCTCCATGCGCCCAGACGGCGCCGGCGCCGGCCGCCAGCGCCAGCGCCAGGACCTTACGTGTGCTCTTGTGGGCCCAGGTCTGAAAAACTGAATGCATTGGATGTCTCCTTGAACTAATGGTGATACCCGACAAATGCAAGAACCAGGCCATCCTTTGTTACTCCACCTGCCCCGACCGCGGCGCATTTTCATCACATCCATGCGTCTGTACAAGCACCTGAATGCTGTGACAGACATTGCTCCGCTTTGGAGCAACGCATTTGGCCCCACAGGTCTTCCTACATCGCACCAAGCCATGTGGTGGCATCTCCATGGGGTTTGGCACTTTTTTTGCTGCGCTGCTCAGCGACTGCGTGGAAATGGTTTTGCGCGGTTCGCCACTGTGGCCCCTGCTGAATGCCACCGAGAACACCTGCCATGCACTTTGACGCCGCCAGCGACGCACCAGAGCTCCCCCTCCCCAGCCCGCCGACGCTGCCCCATCTTTCACGCCAGCTGCATCTGCAATACGAGGCCGCGCAGGCGCGCTGGGTGCTGATCGCCCCCGACTGCATGGTGCAGCTCAACGACAGCGCCGCCGAGATCCTGCGCCGCTGCGATGGGCGGCACACCGTGGCCGACATCGTCAGTGAACTTGAGGTGCTGTTCGACACCCGGGGCATTGCCCCCCAGGTGCAGAATCTGCTGGCCGAGGGCGCGCGCCGCGGTTGGCTAGACTAAGGTCCTCCGAATCGCAATAGATTGGCCACCAACGCTTATGCAGCAAGCACTAGCAGCTATCAAAAAGCATTTTCCATGGGCCATATCACTGCTACTGCTGGCGCCCTGCACGACGCAAGCCCAGAGCCCATTGAGCCCCCAGGATACGGCCCTGCTCGCCGGCAACTGCGTCACCTGCCACGGCCCCGGTGGCCGGCCGCCCGTTGGCACCGGCAGCAGCATCCCTGCCCTGCGCGACCAAAGCAGCACAACCTTGCTCGAACGCATGCAGGCCTTCAAGGCCGGGCGCGTGGCTGGCGCCACCGTCATGCCGCTGCTCATGCAAGGCTACGACGCGGCCCAGATGCAGGCCCTGGCCCAGTGGTTTGCACAGCCGCCGGGAGGCAGGCCCTGATGCCACCGCTGCAGCGCCGCCAGATCCTGGCCAGCGCCGCAGCCCTGGCCGCGCCCGCCTTCGTGCGCGCCCAGGGCGCCAGCGCCCGCGTGGTGGTGGTGGGCGGTGGCTTTGGCGGCGCCACGGTGGTGCGCTACCTGCGCCGCTGGGCGCCGCAGATCCAGGTGACGCTGGTGGAGCCGGCCGAGCGCTTCGTCACCTGCCCGTTTTCCAACCACTACCTGGCGGGGCTGCGCAGCTGGGACAGCATCAGCCATGGCTGGGACGGCCTGCGCGCCGCGGGCGTGAAGATGGTGCATGCGCGGGCCGAGGACGTGGATGGAGCGCGGCGTCGGCTGCGGCTGCACACGGGCCAGATCCTGGACTGGGATCGCCTGGTGCTCTCGCCCGGCGTGGACATGCGCTGGGGCGCTCTCGAAGGCTATGACCCGGCGGCGGCCGAACTCGCCCCCCATGCCTGGAAGGCCGGCGCGCAGACCCAGCTGCTGCGCCGCCAGCTCGAAGCCATGCCCGACGGAGGGCGCTTCGTGATGGTGATACCGGACAACCCGTTTCGCTGCCCACCCGGCCCGTATGAGCGCGCCAGCCTGGTGGCGCATTACCTGCAGCAGCACAAGCCGCGCAGCAAGGTGCTGTTAATGGATGCGAAGAACAATTTTTCGAAAAAAGAGCTGTTTCTGCAGGGCTGGAAGGCCTTGTACGGCGATATGGTGGAATGGGTGAGCCTGGCCCAGGATGGTCAGGTGATACGCGTGGACGCCCAGGCGCTGGAGGTGGAGACCGCCTTTGGCGCGCGCCACAAGGCCGATGTGCTCAACGTGATTCCGCCGCAAAAGGCCGGCTTGATTGCCGAGCGCGCGGGCGTGACCGACGCCAGCGGCTGGGCCCCGGTGCGCGGCGAGAACCTGGCCTCAGAGCGCGTGCCAGACGTTCATGTGCTGGGCGATGCGGCCCTGGCCGGTCCGATCCCGAAGTCCGGCTTTGCTGCCAACAACCAGGGCAAGGTGGTGGCCGCCGCCCTGGCCGCCGAGCTCAGTGGCCGCCCCGCCCCCACGGCCTGGTACGCCAACGCCTGCTACAGCCTGCTGGCGCCGGGCTACGGCATCTCGGTGGTGGGCGTGTACCGCGCGCAGGACGGGCGCATCGTGGATCTGCCGCACAGCGTGGGCGTGAGCCCGCTGGACGCATCTGCCGAGCACCGCACCGCCGAGGCCCGCCAGGGCGCGGATTGGTACACGGCCATCTGCGCAGACATCTGGAGCGATTGAGGCTATTTGGCCTGCTGTGCCAGCTGGAGCAATTGCGCCAGCGCCTCGCCATCGCCGTCCTGTGCCAGCGCCTCCCACAGCCGCTGCGCGCGCTGGTAGTCGCCCAGCAGGCAGGCGGCATGCGCCTGCAGGTGCTGCCCCTGGGCATCGGCAGCCGGCTGGAGCATGGCCCAGGCGGCGCCGAGCAGCGTGCGTGGGTGGGCGGCGGCCATGACTGCGCAGCTCATGGCTTGATGCTGAGCACCCAGCCTGCCAGCAGCTTCAGATCCTGCGCACTGAGGCTGGAGTGCGCCGGCATGGCGGCCCGGCCCCACTTGCCCTTGGAGCCCATTTGTATGGACTGCGCCAGCGTGGCCGCGGCGTCATTGTCACCCGCGTATTTCTCGGCCACCGAGCTGAACGCCGGACCGACGATCTTCTCGGCTGCCGCATGGCAGCTGTAACAGCCATTGGCCTTGGCGATCTCGGCCGCGGCAGCCAGGTCGGTAGCGGCATGGGCAGCAGAGGCGGCCCACAGGGAGGCGAGGATGAAGATGTTGCGCATGGTGGGTAGCCCTTCGGTTGGGTTCAAAGACTTGTCCTCTGCATGGGGCAACATCCATGCCAACGCCACCACCGCGCGGCTGCGCCGTGTTGTGCGCACATAAGTACCAGGGCGCGCGCAAAGTGTTCAAGAATGAAGCAAGGACTGGTACATACCCAAGGGCGCCGGCGGTTTCAGATCAACGCCTGCAATTCCGCCATGTC
>JAFEDY010000053.1:22105-22636 GCA_018241405.1 Pseudomonadota bacterium
GCGGCGGCGGCGGCCAGGTAGACGTCGGGCGCGGGCTTGGTGGCGGGCATCTCGTGGCCGCTGAAGATGCGCCCGGCAAACAGCGGCGCCAGGCCCACCTGGGCCAGCTGCATCTCCACCTTCTGGCGGTCGGCCCCGGAGGCACAGGCAATACGCCCACCCAGCCTGGCATGCACGGCGCGCACGGCCTCAGGCGCGTTCGGTATCGCCACCAGCTCGGCCCGCAGGCGGGCGTTGCGGCGCGCATAGAACTCGGCCATCCAGGCATCGGTGAGCGGCCGGCCGGTATGCGCCGCTATGCGCGCGGCCTCGCTGCGCACGGTCTTGCCGATGAACAGGCGCATGCACTCCTCGGGCGCCAGCAGCCAGCCGGCCTCGTTCAGCATGCTGCACAGCACGCCATTGGTGATGGGCTCGCTGTCCACCAGCACGCCGTCGCAGTCAAACAGGATGGCTTCAAATGTCATGGAGTCGATCGGGAGTGAGCGACGCCCACTGCGAAGGGTGCAGCGCCGCCATGCAGTCCGCACC
>JAFEDY010000053.1:22726-41301 GCA_018241405.1 Pseudomonadota bacterium
CTGACAGTGACCATGTCGCCGCAGGGGCTGGCTTGGTGCTCCAGCGCCAGGCTGCGCACCGCATCCTCCAGCCGCAGGGCCACGGCCATGGCCGCGGGTGCGTCGGCGCCGGGCAGCAGCACGGCGAATTCCTCGCCGCCATAGCGCGCCAGCAGGTCGCCCGCACGCCCCAGCAGGGACGACAGCGCGACGGTGACGCGCTGCAGGCATTGGTCGCCTGCCACATGGCCGTAGTGGTCGTTGTAGGCCTTGAAGTGGTCTACGTCGATCATCAGCAGCGCCAGCGCCGTACCCTCGCGCTGCGCCCGGCTCCATTCCTGCGCCACGGCCTCGTTCAGCGCCAGCCGGTTGGCCACCTGGGTCAGAGGGTCCAGCCGCACCTGGGCCTCGAGCGCGGCGCGATAGCGGGCAAGCTGCTCCTCGGCGCGCCTGCGCTCGGTGATGTCCTGCACCGTGCCCGTCATGAGCAGCGGCTCGGCGTCCGACGCCTGGCTGTACTCCCCCCAGACATCGACCCAGCGCTCCTGCGTGTCAGAGCGGCGGAGGATGCGGTACTGGGTGCGCAGCGGCGCGCGCTGGGCCATCGCCCGGCCATGGATGTTCAGGGTCTGCTCGCGCTCCTCGGGGTGCAGCATGGCGACCCATTGGCGCAGCGACATGCGCCCTTGCGGCGGCAGGCCGAAGATGGTGCTGGCCATGGGCGACATGACAAAGGTCTCGCCCCCAGCGTCGTAGGTGAAATAACCCACCGCGGCTGCCTTCTGGGCATTTTCAAGCCAGCGCAGGTTGCGCTCCAGCTCCCCCTTGAGCACACGCTCGCGGCGCCAGGCACGCCATTGCCAGCCCACGACGATGCTGCCCAGCAGCAACAACCCGAGGCTGACCAGCAGGCCGAGCATCAGCCATTCACGGCGCTGGGCGTCGGTGAAGGCCTCGGCCACGTCGATCTTGGAGACCAGCAGCCACGGCGCTTCGGGCGCGGCGCTGGCCACGGCCAGCACGTCCTGCCCCCGGTAGTCGCTGGCGTAGAAGGCGCCGCGCACGCCCTTGGCGGCCAGCACCATGGGGTCGCGGCCATGCTGTGCCAGCGGCAGGCGCAGAGGCTGGGGCTCTTCGCCGCGCAGGCGCAGGGGGCTCAGTGCCAGGACCGCATCTCCTGCGCGCTGCACCAGCACGGACTCTGTGGTGCGGCTGTGGTCGGGCCAGGTTTCCAGCAGCGGGAACAGCGCGGTGCGGGCGTCTATCACCAGCCACACGGCCCCCAGGGGTGTGCTGCCATCGAACAGTGGCGCCAGCAGGCCCAGGATGGGGAAGGCAAAGGCCGGGTCGCGGCGCAACTCCACGACCTCCGGCTGCGCCTGCGCCAGCGCGCGCTGCAGCGCCTGTAGCTCGGGCGCCGGCAGCGCGCCCGTGGCCAGGCCCTCGGAATCGAGCCACAGCCGCCCCTTTGTGTCCACCAGGTAGGCGGCCGTGAAACGTTGCTGCTCGACGAGGATGCGTAGTCGCTCGCGCAGCAAAGCCTCGCCGCCAGGCGAAGCCGCGGCGCGCCAGCGTGCCACGGCCTGCGCAAAAAGGCTGTCCTGCGACAGCGCGGCCGCCTCGGACAGGTGCCGTGCGCGCCAGTCCGAGGCGGCGCGCAGCTGCAACTGGTTGACGGCCTGCAGGCTGCCCTCGATCTGATGGCGATAGCGTTGCTCGCGCTCCTGGTAGATGGCGTACGCCCCCCAGCCCATGCCTTCCAGCAGCAGCGCCACGGCCAGCAGCAACCACCATGCGCGTGGGCGCATGCGCTGGCGAAGCCGGGCGAGGAACATCTTCATGGCGGAAAAACAGACGGACACATGGCTGGCAATAGCCAAGTTTTGCAGACTATGTCACAGTTTGTAGCGATCCAGCGCCCTACGCAAGCTCTCCATGCCCTCATCCGCCCTGACCCGCCGCGCCTGCATGGCGCGCTCATTGGCGCTCTGCGCCGCCTCCGGCATTGCCGCACCTGCGCCGGCACAGGAACGGGCGGCGGCGCAGACCATGGTGATCAACCTGTCGCTGGAACCCAACAGCCTGGACCCCACCATGGCGCCCGCCGCCGCCGTGGCCGAGGTGGTGCACTACAACGTGCTGGAGGGGCTGACCCGCATCAACGAGGATGGCACGGTGACGCCGCTGCTGGCCGAGTCCTGGAACGTGGACGCCGCGGCGCTGAACTACCGCTTCCGGCTGCGCCAGGACGTGCGCTTTCACGACGGCAGCCCGCTGGACGCAGCGGCCGTGCGTTTCAGCTTCGAGCGCGCCGTCGCGCCCGGCGCGACCAACAAGGCGCGCAAGGCGCTGTTCGACAACATGGCGTCCATCACCACCCCGGATGCACATACCGTGCTGCTCACGCTGCACCACCCCGACCCGCAGCTGCTATTCCGCCTGGGCGAGGGCACGGCCGTGATCCTGCACCCGGCCACGGCGGCCCAGGCTGCCAGCCAGCCCGTGGGCACGGGTCCGTACCGCGTCGCGCAATGGGAGCGTGGCCGCAGCATCACCCTGGCCAAGGTCGAAGGCTACCGCCATGCAGCGCGGGTGCGCATCCGGCAGGCGACCTTCCGCTTCATTCACGAGCTTGCGGAGCAGGACGCCGCCATGCAGGCCGGCGACATCGACCTGCTGTTCAACTTTGTCACACACACCGTGCAGCGCTTTCAGGACCACAGCCGCTACCAGCTGCTGACGGGCGCTTCCACCGGCAAGGGCATGCTGGCCCTGAATCAACGCCGCGCCCCGCTGGACGATGTGCGCGTACGCCGCGCCATCACGCATGCCATAGACCGCGAGGCCTTCATCCGCACCGTGCTGGGCGGCCGCGGCGTGGTCATAGGCAGCCACTTCAGCCCGGCGGATGCGGGCTATGTGCACCTGGCCAGCCTCTACCCCTACGACCCGGAGCGCGCCCGCGCGCTGCTCGTGTCCGCCGGCGTGCGCACGCCGCTGCGCCTGGCGCTGGCCTTGCCACCGGCGCCCTACGCCCATGAGGGCGGCCCGGTGATCGCCCGCGACCTGGCCCGGGTCGGCATCGTGGCCGACATACAACGCCTGAGCTGGCAGCAATGGCTGGACGGGCCGTTCAAGGGGCAGTTCGACATGACCCTGATCAACCATGTCGAGCCACTGGACTACCCGATCTATACCGATCCCGGCTACTACTTCGGCTACGACAGCCCCGAATTTCGCGCCTTGGCGCAGCGCCACGCCAGCGCCAGCCATGCGCGCGAACGCCAGCAGCTGTTTGCACAGCTGCAGCGCCACCTGGCGCAGGATGCCGTCAACGCCTGGATCTTCGCGCCCCAGATCGGCAACGTGGTGCGCAAGGGCCTGCGCGGCGTGTGGATGAACTACCCCATCTTCGCGCACGACATCGCCGCCATGTGGTGGGAGTGACGTCAAAATTCCTTATTTGATAGCTGTTTACGCTCACTGGTAAAGGGCTTTGGCGATTTTCACGAAACAAAGAAAGCAGCACCGATCGACCCCCGTCAGTAGCGGGAAATAACGGCAATTCCCCGCATTGTTCGCCGCATTGCGCCACGCAGAGCTCTCCATAGTTGCGCCATGGCCCGCAATTTCAGTCGGGCTGGAGACTGCTCATGAATCCCCATGCCCCTGTTGCGCGCCCGTCCAGAATGCCCCTGCCGCCCCTGGTGGCGACCCATGACAGCAATCCCGCTAGCGCCGCTGCGCACCCAGGCGCAAGCGGCGCCAAGGTCGAGGAGCGACTGCCTTTCTCCGTACGGGTGGTGAGCGACGCCGCGGCGCTCGACAAGGCGGTGCACATCCGGCAGGCAGCCTACGCACGCCATGTTCCCGACCTGGCGCGCACCCTGGGCCAGCCCGAACCAGCCGATTTCGCGGACGGCTCCCTGGTCCTGCTGGCCGAATCCAATCTCGACGGCTCGCCCGTGGGCACCATGCGCATTCAGACCAATCGCTACGCGCCCCTGGCACTGGAGCAATCTGTCGCATTGCCGCCGTCGCTGAGCCACTGCGTGCTGGCCGAGGCCACGCGGCTCGGCGTGACCGATGACCGGGTTGGCACCCTGGTCAAGACCGTGCTATTCAAGGCTCTCTACCTGTACTGCCTGCACAGCGGGGTGGACTGGATGGTGGTCGCGGGTCGTGCGCCGGTCGATCGCCAGTACATGCGCCTGCTCTTTGACGATGTCTATCCTGAACTGGGCTATGTCCCGCTGCGCCACGCCGGCGATCTGCCGCATCGCGTGATGAAGTTCGAGGTGGGAACAGCCGAGCGCCGCTGGGCTGAGGCACACCACCCCCTGTTCAATTTCATGGTCCTCACCCACCACCCCGACATCCGGCTGGATGCGCCCGTGGTGTCCGAGGGACCGGTGCAGCCGCAAGCCCCATTCCACGCACCCGCCCCCACACTGGCCATGTGAGCTTGGCCGGTCGGCTGCCTGTCCAGGCCGACCCCGTCGCCCCCGTAACTACCGTTCGCCCTGAGCCCGCCGGCGCCCCTCGGCAGGCTCAGGGCGAACGGTTTATTGCGTCGCGGCTGGTATCGACAGGCTCAATGGGTGGATGGGCCGGGTTTTGTGTCGATGAACACCGACGGCGTGGGCCATGCCTGCAGCAGCAGGCCATGCAACAGACCGGCATCACCCACAAGATCGGCCGATGAGCGCATGCCCAGCAGCCGCTCAGGGGGTTGCGGACGGGCAATGGCAAAACCCTGCACGTAGTCCACCCCGATCTCCGCCAGCGCATGCACGGTGGCGCTGTCCTCGGCCCATTCGGCCACGGTTTTCATGCCCAGATTGCGCGCCAGGCCCACGATGGCCTCCACGATGGCCACGTTGGCGGGGTGCTCGTTCATGCTGACGATGAAACTGCCGTCGATCTTGAGCAGGTCCCCCCGCAGTCCCTTCAGGTAGGAGAACGAGGTGTAGCCCGCGCCAAAGTCGTCAAGCGCCACCTTGGCCCCCAGGTCATGCACCTGGTCGATGAAACGGCGGGTGTTCTCCAGGTCATGCAGGGCCACGCTTTCAGTGATTTCCAGGCACAGGCGGGGCGCCACGTCGGCGTACTGCACCAGCATCTGCACCACATCCTGCACAAAGCGCTCGTCATTGAGCGAAGCGCCGCTCAGGTTCATGCAGATGAAACGCGTGCGTTTCAGCCGGTCCTGGTGCTCGCGCATCCAGGCCAGGGTTCGGCGCAGCACCCAGCGGTCTATGACCCCCATGCGGCCACTGTTCTCGGCCGCCGCAATCAGTCGTGGCGTGGGCACGATCTGCCCGTCGGCCGCGCGCATACGCAGCAACACCTCGAAGTTGAGTGAGTGGTGCGGCTCCTTGAGCGACATGATGGGCTGCATTTCCAGATACAGGCCTTCGAGCTCATCCGAGCCCGAGAGCAGGCCCGCGAGGCGGATTTCTTCCTCGTGATCATGGAACACGCGGGAATCGCGCTCGAACACCACCAGGTGGCTGCCCCGCTGCTTCTTGGCCTCGCGGCAGGCGCGGTCGGCGGTGGATATGGCATCCTTGGCCGTGCCGCCCCGCGCCATCTCGATCAGGCCCACCGAGCCATGCACCTGAAAGGACAGGTCACCCACACGGTAGTGCCTGCTGCCTATGCTGTTGACGATGTCCTGGCAGACCATGGTGGCATGGGCCAGATGGGTATTGGGCATGAGGATGACGAATTCATCGCCCCCCACCCGGCCCAGGTGCATGCCATCCTGCAACACCTCGCAAACACGTGCGCAGACCTGGCGCAGCACCTCGTCGCCGGCGCTATGGCCAAACATGTCGTTGATCAACTTGAATCGGTCCAGATCCAGATAGGCCAGGGCCAGGGCCTGCTCCGGGCCCACGGGTTGCAAAGCCCGCTCCAACTCCGCATGGATACCGCTTCGGTTGAGCACCTTGGTCAGCGGGTCGTGGTTGGCCAGGAACTGCAGGTGCGCTGTGGCCCGGGCGCGCTCGGTCACGTCCTGCAGCGAGCCCTCGATGCGGTCACCGGCCCGTGAGGCCCTCACCAGGAAGTGCCGCACTTGCGCCAGCTGCGGATCCGGCGGACCTTGCACCTCGAACTCGGCCACGGGCCGGGCGTTGAGGCTCTGACGCATGCCCTGCCAGCCGGAACTGGCGAAATATTGGTCCCAATGGTTGCGGCCCTGCACCAGCACGGCCGGCCCCAGCGCGGCCTGCAACGCCGGATTGGCGGCAATGAAATGGCCCTGCAGGTCCAGCGTGAACAGGCCCAGCGGCATTGCGTTGTAGGTGTGCAGCAGTTCGGCCTGGGCCTCAAGGCGCTGCTGGTGCTCCTGGCGCATCTGCGCCGCTATGGCCATGGTGGCCAGCATGCTCGACGAGAGTGCGGCGGTCACACTGTTGACCGAGCCGATCCAGGTCTGAAGGCCAAACGCCGCCGCCACTACCTCGTAGACGCTCGAAAGCAGTGTCACGCCGATTGAGGCACCGTACCAGGCTGCCACTTGTGAGCGCGTGACAACGACAATACGAACGAGGAAGAATACCAATAACAGGGCTCCGACTGCAGCGCAAAACCATACCAAAGGCAAGAAATGGGTGTACGGCAGTTCGACGGAACAAATCAGCAACAACACGCAGGTCCATTGCGCAAGATGCAGCAGCGGACGAAAACCAACCTTCGGCAGCTCTTCGCGAAAGAGCGAGCGAAACAACGCGAAGGTGACCGCATATAGCAGGGCTACCGTAACCAGGCGTCCCCGATTGACCCACTCCAAGGGCACCTTGTGGCCCAGCCACTGCAGGTCCCAGCCTGCGGACAGGGCCCCCATGCGCAGGTTGATGAGCAACCACACGGCAAACAGTACATAGGTGGCGTTGCGGTTGATCAGCGCCGTAATGAGGACAAACACCGCCAGCAGCACGATGCCGCCTTCGAGCAGTCCGGCATTGCGCTCGTAGGCAAGGGTAGCGGTCAGCAACGCATCCTCGGTCCACTCGGTCACCGTCAATCGGGCGGGACCGACGAACTGCGCCCGGCACAGAACCTCGGTGCCCGGGGGCAGATCCTGCAGGCGCAGGCCAAAACCGGCGCGCGAGTCGAACAGGCGCCCCTGGTGGTGGGCGCGATCGGCTTCGCCGAGCGATTCGAGACGGCGACCATCCCAGCAGGCGAGCCGTGCCAGGTGGCGCGAGGGAAACTCGACCGCTACGGGGTTATCGGGCCTCGGCGCCGGCACGGGAAAGCTGAACCAGAACGGCGTCTCCACCAAATGGGTGTCATGTTGCAAAACCGTTGCCCTGCCCTGCAGTGCCGCCTTGGCATCGGCCGGTGCCAGCGCTGCGCCCGGATCTTCGAGCACACGCAGGGACAGGCCCACAGGGGCATCGTGCTCGTACCTGGGCACCCAGGTCAGCAGGGCAAGCACCGTCAGCGCCAGCATGGCGCAGGGCAGCGCGTAGATCAGCAGGCCCGAAAGGGCGCGCTCCACGGAGCCATGAAAATGGCTCCAGCGTCGCTGCACGGCTGAGGTTGCGAAGGGCTTCACTGAACGAGGTTCAAGGGCGGACCGCCGCGGCTGATCCAGGAAATAAAATGCCAATCCAGATTCTGTTGGCAACCACTAACTACATTTTGATAATCATATGCGAACTTGGTTTCAAAACAAGTCGCCATCAACATAAAACCAACGCCCCTGCTCGCGCACGAAGCGGCTGCGCTCATGCAGGCGATGGGCCCGGCCCGCGCCATCGCGTTGGCGCGCTACAAACTCGACCACGGCATGCGTCTCGTCCAGCGGAAGGTGGGCGCGCACCTGCAGCCCCAGCCAGCGCACGCCGGGCTCGAAATCGACCCGCGCGGGCCGGTGGTCGGACTGCCAGGTGGCTAGCAGATAGGCTGCGTCCGCGCGCACAAAGGCGGTGTAACGCGAGCGCATGAGGCTCTCGGCGTCGGGCGCCGGGCAATGCATGTACTGGCCGATGTAGCGGCCACAGCATTGCGCATAGGGTAAGGGGCGGTGGCGGCCTTCGGTACGGCCGCAGGGGCAGGCGGGAGATGGTAGGGAGGTCATGTGCCGGGCCTTGTAGCGGCGCACCACACTAGACTGGCTCATTCGATGTGCGAAACGGAGGGTCTGACGATGTGGTCAATGAGCGTGCCATGGTGGGAATTTGTCGTACGCGGGGTGGTGGTCTACTCGTTTCTGCTGGTGTTCCTGCGTCTGACCGGGCGAAGGCAGACGGGACAATATGCGCCAGCCGATCTGGTGCTGTTGCTGATTCTGTCGAACGCCGTGCAGAATTCGATGAACGCAGGGGACAACTCGCTGATCGGAGGCCTCGTCAGCGCCGCAACCTTGATGTCCTGCCATATGCTGCTGGCGCACCTGACGTTCTGGTCCCCACGCCTGGCCAGGCTGGTGGAAGGGCGCCCTCAGGTGCTCGTGCAAGCCGGACGGCTCGATGCCACCCTCATGCGCAAGCAATTGCTGACACCCGACGACGTAGCGGCCGCCCTGCGTGCGGGCGGCTGCTTGCATCTGCATGAAGTGGAGCGCGCCACGATAGAGTCCAATGGCACCATCACCGTGGTTCTGCGCAGCACTGGGCGCAATGCCGAGGTGGGGCTATAGGGGCACCGCTCAGCGCGACCTGCGCGGGCCCATGCCCAGCGCGTCCTTTTGCTTGTTGATGCGGTCCCGCTTGCGCTGTTCCATCTGTTCCATGGCCTTGCGCTTGGTGTAGCCCGTGGCATCGGCCCAGGCCCACCACACCGCGGCGACGGCAAAGGGCGACAACACCCACCACCACGACCAGCTCGCCACCGGGCCAATCTCCAGGTATTTGAGCAGCATCAACAAAACGCCCAAAAGCAAGGCATACATGGTCACATCCTCCGCAGGTGCGCGAGCTTTCGTCTGGAGCCCGTCAACCGTGAACACTACAATCGCATTGAAGGCCAAATGTACCCCAACCCCAAGAGGAACCTTGCGATGAAACGTACCCTGATCACCCTTGCCATGGCACTGTCGGTCGCCGCTCCCGCCATGGCGGACGAGGCCATGGCGAAAGCCAAGAACTGCATGGCATGCCACGCCATCGATAAGAAATTGGTCGGCCCGGCCTACAAGGATGTGGCCAAGAAGTACGCCGGCAAGGGCGCCGAAGCCACGCTGGTGCAGCATGTGATGAAGGGCAGCTCCGGCGTGTGGGGCCCCGTGCCCATGCCCGCCAACGCCCAGGTCAACGAGGCCGAGGCCAAGCAGTTGGTGAGCTGGATCCTGTCGCTCAAGTAATCCCGCCGGCATCTGGCGCCCCTGGCGCCCTCATCGCAAGCCGCAGCGCCTCCAACGCTGCGGCTTTTGTTCGTGGGCGCTTCGTGAGTCCTTCGGTGCCCCCTCGGAACACTTGACCTTGCGCGCCATCGCCCCCACGCTTGTGCAGAAATGCATGGAGGACGCATGGAGTTCAAGGACTACTACCAAATCCTTGGTGTGGCGCGCGACGCCGGCGCCGACGACATCAAGAAGGCCTATCGCAAACTGGCGCGCAAGTACCACCCGGACGTCAGCAAGGAGGCCGACGCCGCCGCGCGCATGACCGAGGTCAACGAGGCCAACACCGTCTTATCCGACCCCGAAAAGCGCGCCGCCTACGACGCCCTGGGCCGCGAGGCACCGCACCAACCGGGTCACGACTTCCGCCCGCCCCCCAACTGGGACGCCGGCTTCGAGTTCACCGGCAGCCCCGGCGCCGAAGGCATGGACAGCGCCGAGTTCAGCGACTTCTTCGAGCAACTCTTCGGCCGTGCGGCCCGTGCGCAGCGGGCCCAGCACGGCGGTGGGCAGGCCCATGGCGCCGGCGCGCCGCAGCAGCGCGGCCGGGATCACCATGCCAGCATCGAGCTCGACCTGCGCGACGCCTACCACGGCGCCCAACGCATGCTGAGCCTGCATGGCGCGCGCCTGGACGAAACCGGCCACCTCGTGAACCAGGAGCGCCAGCTGCAGGTCACCATTCCCAAGGGCGTGCGCGCCGGCCAGCTGATACGCCTCTCGGGCCAAGGCGGCCCGGGTGTGGGCGGCGCGCCGGCCGGCGACCTGTTCCTGGAAGTGCAGTTCAAGCCCGACGCGCGCTGGCGCGCCGAGGACCGCGACGTCTACCAGCATGTCGCCCTCACGCCCTGGGAGGCCGAACTGGGCGGCGCCATCGAGGTGCAAGCGCCCGGCGGCAGCACCATAGAGGTCACCGTGCCGCCGCGCTGGAAGAGCGGGCGCAAGCTGCGCCTGAAGGAGCGCGGCATCCCCGCCGCGACGCCCGGCGACCTGTACCTGGAGCTGCACATCGCCCTGCCCGCCGCCACCACGCCGGCGCAGCAGCAGGCCTACCGCGCTCTGGCCCAGGCCTTCCCGCAATTCAACCCGCGCAAGACGTCCGGCGCGCAAGGAGCCTGACATGGTGACGCACAACTTCGTGGACAACGCCCTGGCCGAACTGCTCGATGAGCACGCACGCCTGACGCTCGACGATCTGGCACGCAGCTGCTGCGTGGCGCCCGGCTGGGTGGTAGAGCGGCTGGAGGCCGGCCTGCTTGCCGGCGAGCAAGCCGACGGCCGCTGGCTGTTTTCCAGCACCACCGTGCTGCGCGCGCGGCGCCTGGCAAGGCTGGAGGCCAGTTTCGATGCCGACCCCGAGCTGGCCGCGCTCACCACCGACCTGATCGAGGAGGTGGCGGCACTGCGCCAACGCCTGCAGCAGCTCGAAAGCCGACTGGGCTTGGCGCCCTGATGGAGCGCGCTACGCGGCGGCCGGCCAGTCCAGCCCTATGCGGCAGCCCGCACCGGGCGCCGCCGTCGCGCTGATCGTGGCGCCATGGCGCTGCGCTATCGCCTGGCACAGCGCCAGGCCAGCGCCCACGCCCTCGAAGTCGGATTCGCGGTGCATGCGCTGAAAGACTCCGAAGATCTGCTGGGCGCGACTGCCGTCAAAACCCGCGCCGTTGTCCTGCACGCTGATGTGCACGCGCCCCTGGCCACCGGCCCTGGCGTCGATGGCGATGCAGGGCTGGATCGCCCCGCGCGTGAACTTGAGCGCATTTGCCAGCAGTTGATGCAACAACTGGGCAAACAGCGCGCTATCGGCCTGCACGGCAGGCATGGCAGGGGAAACGTGCCACCGCGGGCCTTCCGCCGCCGCGCCCAGTGCGGCGCGCGCCTGCTGCACGGCCGCGCCCAGGTCCAGCGGCTGCAGCCGCAGCGGCGCACGGCCGGCGCGGGCGATGGACTGCAGGCCGTCGATCATCAGCGCCATGCGGCGCGCGGATGCCTCCATGGTGGCCAGGAAGCCCAGCGCCTCGTCCACCTGGGGCGGCTGCTCCTGCAGCAGCTCGCGCACCAGTGCGCCGTAGGAGGTGACATGGCGCAGCGGCGCGCGCAGGTCATGCGCGACGCCGCGCAGAAAATCCTCCTGCGCGGCCGCCATGGCGGCGCTCTGCTGGTGCGCGGTGGCCAACTCGGCCTGCAGGGCAGCCAGCGTTTGGGGCGATGGTGCTTCGGTGGTCATGGCGTTACTGGAGCGCGTGCATCCTGCCGGCATGCCGGCCCAAGCGCCGCCGGCCCCCACCCCAACCCCCAACGGGGAATAGAAACAGTGCTGCCTGCATTCCTGCCTGCGCTATTTGGCCTGCTTGGCCGGCCGCTTCCAGTTGGCAATGCTGACCTGCTTGCCGCGCGCCACGCTCAGGGCGCCCGCTGGCGTGTCCTTGGTGATGGTGGAGCCGCCGCCCACCGTGCCACCCGCGCCTATGGTGACGGGCGCCACCAGCACGCAGTTGCTGCCCACATGCACATCGGCCTCCAGCACGGTGCGGTGCTTGTTGGCGCCGTCGTAGTTGGCGGTGATGCTGCCGGCGCCGTAGTTCACGCGCTCGCCCACCGTGGCGTCGCCCAGGTAGGCCAGATGGTTGGCCTTGGCGCCCGCGGCCAGGATGGAGTTCTTGACCTCGACAAAGTTGCCGATATGCACCTCGCGCCCGAGCTGCGCCCCGGGGCGCAGGCGCGCAAACGGGCCGACCAGGGCGCCCTCGCCCACCTGCACGCCGGCCTTTTCGCCGTCGATGTGGGTGTAGGGGTGGATGACGGCGCCCGCGCCAATGGTGGCGTTGCTGATGTGGCAGTGGGCGCCGATCTGCGCGCCCTCGCCCAGCTCCACGCGGCCGGTGAAGATGCAGCCGACGTCGATTTCCACATCCTGCGCGCAGACGAGCTCGGCGCGGCGGCCGCGCGTGTCGTCGCGCAGGTCGAAGCGCGCCGGGTCCATCAGGCGCACGCCCTGCTCCATCAGCCGCACGGCCTGGCGCAGCTGGTGCGCGCGCTCCAGCTCGGCCAGTTGCACGGGGCTGTTGACGCCCGCCACCTGCTGCGCATCCGTGATGCGGTGCGCCACCACGGGCACGCCGTCGGCGACGGCCATGGCGACGACGTCGGTCAGGTAGTACTCACCCTGGGCGTTGTCGTTGGTGAGGCGCGCCAGCCAGCCGTCCAGCAGCCGCGCGGGCACGGCCATGATGCCGCTGTAGATTTCGTCGATGGCGCGCTGCGCATCGCTCGCGTCCTTGTGCTCGACGATGCGCTGCACGGTGCCGCCCGGCGCGCGCACGATGCGGCCGTAACCCGTGGGGTCGGGCAGCGTGACGGTGAGCAGCGCCAGCCGCTCGCCACCCGCGGCATCGACCAGCGCGGCGAGCGTAGCGGCCTGGGTCAGCGGCACGTCGCCCGAGAGCACGACCACCATGCCGTCACCCGCCAGCTGCGGCATGGCCTGCTGCACGGCGTGGCCGGTGCCCAGTTGCGGCTCCTGGCGCACAAATTTCAGGTCAAATGGGCCTCCAGCGCCGGATCCACCTGCGCAAGCAGCTTCTACTTCTGTAGCACCATGCCCCGTCACCACCACCACGCGCCTCGCCTGCAGGCTGGCCGCCTGGTCCAGTACATGGTGCAGCAACGGCCGACCCGCCAGGCGCTGCAGAACCTTGGGGATGCGGCTTTTCATGCGCGTGCCCTTGCCCGCGGCCATGATGATGATGTCCAGTGCTGTCATGAGGTGAGGTGGAAATGGCGAATCAAAGTCCAGCGGGCGCTGCACCCACCGGCAAACACGCCATTATCCGGCGCCACGCGGCACCCACTGCGTCAACAAGGGTCAGGCGTGGCAGGCGTCACACGCGATGACTGCCACCGGCCGGCCCGCAGTCCTGGCTGCGTCCTGCCTGCACCACTGATAGTCCAGCGCCTCGTGCCCCAGCGGCTCGATCACGGCATGCTGGCCCGGGGCCACGTTGAGGCTTTGGCCGGCCAGCAGCAGCAGGTCGCCCGACTCCTCGCGCCAGCCGTGCGGCCCGTCGTTCAGCGTCACCCAGGCCCGGCCGCTGAGCACGCGCAGCTGCATGGCGGTCTTTGGCATCAGGCTGCGCGCCACGCCGGCACCAAGCCGACACCGGTCTTGGTCGGAAGATTGTTGCGAATTCAGAGCATGCGATGCGGTCATGGCGGTCTCCTGAAAACCTTTGAGTGGTGCCAGTTTGCGCCTTACAGCGGACCATCGTCCAATGAAAGCGAGCCCGTTGATAGATTCCAAAATCGCATTAATTGAGGCATCATCCACGGCCATGAAAACCGCACCTCCGCCCATCACCCACCTGCGCACAAGACCCGTGACCGTGGGCCACTGGCGCGCCTTTCTGGCCGTGGCGCGGCACCTGAACTTTCGCGCCGCAGCCGATGAGTTGGCCCTGACGCAGTCGGCCGTGAGCCGCCAGATCCAGGCACTGGAGGACGAGGTGGGCGTTCCCCTGTTCCTGCGCCACACGCGCGCCGTGGAGCTGACCGGCGCTGGCGGTCAGCTGCAGCGCGCCGTGGCGCCGGCGCTGGAGCGCATGGACGCCGCAGTGCGTCTGGTGCGCCAGCAGGCGGGACGCAGGAGCGTGGCGATCACCACCTGGGCGAGCTTTGCCTCGATGTGGCTGATCCCGCGCATGGAGGAGTTCCAGCGCGACAACCCGGACATCGACATCCGTATCGACGCCAGCGATGCCATGGTCGATCTGGAAACCGCCGACGTGGATCTGGCCCTGCGCTCGGCCGTGCCCGGCAGCCAACCGGCCGGCGCCGAGCGGCTGTTTGGCGAGCAGCTCGCGGTGGTGGCCAGCCCCTGGCTGCTCAAGAGCATGCCGCCCATACACGAGCCGGCCGACGTGGCGCAGTTCACGCTGATCGAGGCCGGGGACGCGCACCGCATGCCCTACTTCCAGTGGATCACCTGGCGCCGCTGGTTCGAGGTGCATGGCCTGGAGCGGCTGCAGCCGCGGCGCTGGCTGTACTTCAACTACGCCCAGCAGATCGCCCAGGCGGCCCTGGCCGGCCAGGGGCTGGCGCTGGCGCGCATGCCGCTGGTCGCGCAAAGCCTGGCCTCGGGCGACCTGCTGGAGGTGCTGCCCGGCCACCGGCTGGATTCGCCGCTGGCCTACTGGCTCATCGTGGGCCCGCGCAGTGGCGGACGGCCCGAGATCCAGGCCTTCTGCGCCTGGCTGCGGCTGCAGGCCGAGACCACGCGCGGCGCGATCGGCGAGGCATCCGCCCAGGTCAACTGAGCGTCACGCGCGCAAACTTGCGCTTGCCCACCTGCACCACGTAGCTGCCTGCGGCCAGCTTCAGGCCCTTGTCGCTGACCACGCCGCCGTCCACGCGCACGCCGCCGCCGTCGATCAGGCGATTGGCCTCGCTGGTCGATGGCGCCAGGCTGGCCTGCTTCAGAACCGCGCCAATGCCCAGCGGCGCGCCGGCGAGCAGCACCTCGGGAATGTCGTCGGGAATGCCGCCCTTGGCCCGGTTGATGAAGTCAGCTTCGGCCGCATCGGCCGCGGCCGCGCTGTGAAAGCGCGCCGTGATTTCCTTGGCCAGCATGACCTTGGCGTCCTTGGGATTGCGCCCGGCCTCGACCTCCTTTTTAAGCGCGGCGATCTCGGCCAGGCTCTTGAACGACAGCAGCGTGTACCAGTCCCACATCAGGGTGTCCGAGATGCTCAGCACCTTGGCGAACATGGTGTTGGCGTCCTCGGTGATGCCGATGTAGTTGTTCTTGGACTTGGACATCTTGTCCACGCCGTCCAGGCCCACCAAGAGCGGCATGGTAAGCACGCACTGCGGCTCCTGGCCGTATTCCTGCTGCAGGTGGCGGCCCATGAGCAGGTTGAACTTCTGGTCGGTGCCGCCCAGCTCCAGGTCGCTCTTCAAGGCCACCGAGTCGTAGCCCTGCAAGAGCGGGTACAAGAATTCGTGCAGGCTGATGGAGCTGCCGTCGGAAAAGCGCTGATGGAAGTCGTTGCGCTCCATCATGCGTGCCACCGTGTACTTGGCGGCCAGCTCGATCATGCCGCGCGCGCCCAGGGCGTCGCTCCATTCGCTGTTGTAGCGGATCTCGGTGCGCGCCGGGTCCAGCACCTTGGCGGCCTGGGTGTAGTAGGTTTCGGCGTTGACCTTGATCTGCTCGGCCGTGAGCGGCGGGCGCGTGCTGTTGCGCCCGGAAGGGTCGCCGATCAGCGTGGTGAAGTCGCCGATCAGGAAAATCACCTGGTGGCCCAGGTCCTGCAGCTGGCGCATCTTGTTGAGCACCACGGTGTGGCCGATATGGATATCCGGCGCCGTCGGGTCCAGCCCCAGCTTGATGCGCAGCGGCTGGCCCGTGGCCTCGGAGCGCGCCAGCTTCTGTACCCAGTCTTCCCGGGGGAGCAATTCATCGACGCCGCGCAGCGACACATCAAGTGCTCGCGCTACACCATCGGTCACCGGAAATGTCGTAACAGTCAATTGATTCATAAGGGTTTTTTGGGGTACCACCAAAGACCCAAGGGCTATACTCTCGGGCGCTTTCAAGCAGCGGATTCTAGTAGCCCCGCCCATCCAACCGGCCTGGGCTCATTCCGCAGCTTTTCCACATTCTTCGTGCTTGGCCGCCCACGAGACCCCTGACCCGGGGCCGCGAAGCACCTTTGCCAGAGGTAATACTCTTGAACAACGGCCTGACATCCGCCGGCCTGCTATTGCTCAACCAGCTGAAGCAGACGATACAAAAGCACCCGAAACGCATTACCGCCGCGCTGGCCACCCTGCTGCTCACCGCAGGCGGCGGCGCCTTTGCCGTGGCCTCGCTGGCGCCGGACCCGGCCGACCTGCCCGTGACCACGGTAACGCAGGCCGTCACCTCACTTGCCGGCGACGCGCCGCTGTCCTCGCTGGTGGACATGCCCCCGTTTTCGCTCTATCGCTCCGACGCCACGCGCGGCTCCGACACGGCCGAAAGCCTGCTGCAGCGCCTGGGCATCGCCGATCCGGCGGCCGCGGCCTTCCTGCGTGGCGACAACCTGGTGCGCCAGCAGCTTCTGGGCCGCGCCGGCCGCTCGGTCTCGGCCGAAACCACCGACGACCACCGCCTGGTGCGGCTGACCGCGCGCTGGGCGCCTGACGAGGGCGACCAGTTCCAGCGTCTCGTGGTTGAACGCAAGAATGACGGCAGCTTCGTCTCGCGCACCGAAACGGCCAGGCTCAGCGTAGGCAGCCGGCTCGCAGGCGGCGTCATCCGCAGCTCGCTGTTCGCTGCCACCGACGCCGCCAGCATCCCCGATGCCGTGGCCGTGCAGCTGGCCGAGGTGTTCTCGGGCGACATCGACTTCCGCCGCGCGCTGCGCAAGGACGACCGCTTCTCGGTGGTCTACGAAACCCTGGAGGCCGACGGCGAGCCGCTGCGCAGCGGCCGCGTGCTGAGCGCGGAATTCCAGAACGGCGGCAAGACCTACAGCGCCGTCTGGTTCCAGGCCCCCAACGCAGCCAAGGGCTCGTACTACACGCTGGACGGGCAAAGCATGCGCCGCGCCTACCTGACCTCGCCGGTCGAGTTCTCGCGCATCTCCAGCGGCTTTGCCATGCGCATGCATCCCATCCACAAGACCTGGCGCGCCCACCTGGGCACCGACTTCGCCGCCCCCATGGGCACGGCCGTGCGCACCGTGGGCGACGGCGTGGTGGACTTCGCCGGCGTGCAGAACGGCTATGGCAACGTGGTCTACGTGAAGCACCGCAACCAGCATGTCACCGTCTACGCCCACCTGAGCCGCATCGACGTGCACAAGGGCCAGGCCGTGGAACAAGGCCAGAAGCTGGGCGCCGTGGGCGCCACGGGCTGGGCCACGGGCCCGCACCTGCACTTCGAGTTCCGCGTGGGTGGCGAGCACCGCGACCCCATGAGCATTGCCCGCGAGAGCGAGTCCGCCCAGCCCGTGCCGGCCGCCGCACGCGCGGCGTTCAACCGCCTGGCGTCCAACATGCGCGTGCAGCTGTCATCGGCCGCACAGGTCCAGCAGGCCAGCGCCGAATAAGCCCCGGTGAATCTGCAGACACGCTGGTACATCGGGCTGATGTCGGGCACCTCGCTCGACGGCATCGATGGCGTGCTGGCCGAATTTTCAGCGGGAAAATGCCGGGTAGCGCACCATGCATATGCGCCACTAGCTCCTGATTTAAGAGCAGAACTACTGGCCCTGAATACCCGCGGCGCCGACGAGCTGCACCGTGCGGCCCTCGCCGCCAATGCCCTGGCACGGGGCTATGCCGGCGTGGTGCAAGACCTGCTTTCCCAAGCCAAGCTGTCGCCCGCCGCCGTACATGCCATAGGCGCCCACGGCCAGACCGTGCGCCACCGGCCCCAGGCCTTCGACGGCACGGGCTACACGCTGCAACTGAACAACCCGGCCCTGCTGGCCGAGCTGACGGGCATCACCGTGGTGGCGGATCTGCGCAGCCGCGACGTGGCCGCCGGCGGCCAGGGCGCGCCGCTGGTGCCGGCCTTCCACCAAGGCGTATTCGGCCAGGCCGGGCGCGCCGTGGCGGTGCTCAACCTGGGCGGCATTTCCAACCTGAGCCTCCTGCGCGCCGATGGCGGCGTGCTCGGCTTCGACTGCGGCCCTGCCAACGCCCTCATGGACCATTGGTGCGAGCGCCACACCGGCCGGCCCTACGACGATGCCGGCGCCTGGGCGCGCGGCGGCTGCCCTATCGGCGTCCTGCTCCAGACCCTGCTGACCGAGCCCTTCCTGGCGCTGCCCCCGCCCAAGAGCACGGGGCGCGACCTGTTCAACCCCGACTGGCTGGCGCGGCACCTGGCCGCCGTGGGCAGCGCTGCGCGGCCGCAGGACGTACAGGCCACGCTGGCCGAGTTCACCGCCCAGAGCTGCGCGCAGGAACTGCTGCGCCACGCACCCGAATGCGGCCTGCTCATCTGCTGCGGCGGCGGCGCGCTCAACAGCTATCTGATGGAGCGCCTGCAGGCGCTGCTGCCGGGCGTCAGCGTGGAAGACTCGGGGCGCCATGGCCTGCCGCCGCTGCAGGTGGAGGCCGCAGCCTTCGCCTGGCTGGCGCGCCAGTGCCTGGCGGGCCTGCCGGCCAACCTGCCCGCCGTGACCGGCGCACGCGGGCCGCGCATCCTGGGCGCCATCTATCCCTGACCCGTCCTGAATAGCGTTGA
>JAFEDY010000054.1:0-20799 GCA_018241405.1 Pseudomonadota bacterium
GTCAACGCTATTCAGGACGGGTCACTGTGTGTGGCTTACTTGAGGTCGTCGGCCAGCACGCGCACGATGCGCTGGGCGTCGGCCGAGGCCTCGGGCGTACCGGCGGCGTTCAGCACCGAGACCGTGCTCTGGTTGCCCTCGCTGCGCACCACGATGCGGTACTTGAGCGGGGCGGAGGCGTCGGGCGAACGCGTGAACAGTTTGCTGAAGAAGCCCTGCTCCTTCTTGTCGGTGGGTGCCACGTAGCGCACGAAGTACACGCCCTTGCTGCGGTCGCGGTCCTCGACCGTGAAGCCCGTGCGGTCGAGCGACACGCCCACGCGGCGCCAGGCGCGGTCAAAGGCCTCGTCGAGCTGCACCACGGGCACGTCGCCCACCGTGGCCATGCGCGCGCCGGGGGTGATGACGATGGGGGTTGCCGCTGCGGCCTTGGCCTGCTCCTGGCTGGCGCCGAGCTTGACCATGAGGCGGCGCAGGAATTCGGTCTCCAGCTCCGTGTCGGCCGGTCGCGGCTGCCACACGGTGGCGTCCTTGTGGGTGGTGGTGTAGACCTCCTGCATGCCGCGATGGGTGATGAAGATCTCGGTGCCGCCACTGGCGGTGCGCTCCAGCCGGGTCCGGAACTTGTCGCGCTCGCCCGTGGAGTACAGCGAGTCGAACACCTTGCCGATGGTCGAGCGGATGATGTCCTGCGGCAGCTTGGCGCGGTTTTCGGCCCAGTCGGTCTCCAGGATGCCGAGCTTGGGCTGCTCCGTGGTGAAGACGAAGCCATTTTCGAGCCAGAAGTCGCGCACCGGCTCCCACAGCTGGTCGGGCGCGCGGTTCACCAGCAGCCAGCGCTGGTTGCCGTCGCGCTCGATCTTGACGTCGCCTATGGACTGGGGCGCCGCGTTGGCGGTGCCGCGCGGCTGCTGCGCCTGGCCGGCCTCGAAGGCCGCGGCGGACACGCTGCCGCCAGGCACGGTGTAGCGGGTGTCGCGCGAGAGCTGGTTCAGGTCCGGAGGCACCTCCAGCGTCGGGCCCTTGGTGGCACTTTTGTAGTCGATCTTGTCGTCTTGCAGCACGGAGCAGGCGGACAGGCTCAGGGCAAGGCCCAGCAGGCCCAGGCGGGTGGTAGCGTTCACGCGTAAATCCTTTTGGAGAGCTGGGCGCGGGTCAGGCGTTGTTGGCCGCCAGCAGGCCCGCGGCGCGCAGTGCGCCTTCGACCACGGCCTCGTTGCCCTGGGACAGGGGCGTCATCGGCAGGCGCATGGCGCCGCCGCACAGGCCCATGCGCTGCATGGCCCATTTGACGGGGATGGGGTTGGCCTCGACGAAGAGCTGCTTGTGCACCGGCATCAGGCGTAGCTGTATCTCCATGGCGCGGCGCGTATCGCCGGCGATGGCGGCCACGCACAGCTCATGCATCAGGCGCGGCGCCACGTTGGCCGTGACGCTGATGTTGCCCTGGCCGCCGCACAGCATCAGGGCCACGGCCGTGGGGTCGTCGCCCGAGTACACGGCAAAGCCCTTGGGCACGTCGCGGATCAGCCACTGCGCGCGCTCGATGTTGCCCGTGGCCTCCTTGATGCCGACGATGCCGGGCACCTGGGTCAGGCGCAGCACGGTCTCGTGGTGCATGTCGGCCACGGAGCGGCCGGGCACGTTGTACAGCACCATGGGCAGGTCGCCCACGGCCTCGGCGATTGCCTTGAAGTGGCGGTACTGGCCCTCTTGCGTGGGCTTGTTGTAGTAGGGCACGACCTGCAGCTGGCTGTCGGCGCCGACCTTCTTGGCGAAGCGCGCGAGCTCGATCGCCTCGGCCGTGGAGTTGGCGCCGCAGCCGGCCATGACGGGCACGCGGCCCGCGGACTGCTCGACCGACACGCGGATGATCTCGCAATGCTCATCGACGTTGACCGTGGGCGACTCGCCCGTGGTGCCCACGACACCCAGGCAGTCCGTGCCTTCGGCGATGTGCCAGTCGATGAGTTTGCGCAGGGTGGGGTAGTCCACGCTGCCGTCGTCGTGCATGGGGGTGACGAGGGCGACGATGCTGCCCGTGAGGGTGGCGCTGGAAGAGGTCATGTCCGCGGTTGAAAACGGTAAAAGAGCATTCTAACTAGGGCGCGCCCTTGAGCGGCAGGCGCATGGGATCATGGGGCGGCAGTGGTTCGCGTATGGCAGCGATGCGCTGCACGAAGCGCGCGGGCCCGTCGAGGAAGCCGTCCTCGTAGGCCACGATGCGCAGACTCTCGCAGGCGCGCAGAAGTTCACCGGGGCGCAGCAGAAATTCCGCGCGCGCGGGCCGGCCCACGCTCTCGTTGCCTTGGGCAAAGGTCTCGTACAGCAGCAGGCCGCCGGGGGCCACGCTGTCCACGATGGTGGGCAGCAGCGGCCGCCACAGGTAGTTGGTGACCACCACGCAGCCAAAGCGCCGGCCGGGCAGAGGCCAGGGGCCGGCCTCGATGTCGGCGCAGATGGCCTGGCCCATGTGTGCTACTGATTCAATAGCTTCCAGCGCTTTATCTACGCCCGTTACGGGGTGATTTCGCACAAAGAACCAGCGCATGTGGCGGCCCTGGCCGCAGGCCAGGTCGAGCACGCTGGCGCCCGCGGGTACCAGGTGCGACCAGCGCGTGATCCAGTCCGAGGGGGTGGTGATGGTGTGCATGTCAGAAGCAGGCCCAGATCTGGTCGGCCAGCGTGCGCATGAAATCGGGCTGCAGGTACAGGGTGAACACCGCCAGCAGCACGGCCAGCACGGCCAAGGCGGCGATCCAGCGTTTGACCGCGCTGCGCATCATGCCGTCTGCGGGGTGGCACGCACGATGGCGCCTTCGCGCACCGGCAGGTTGATCAGGCCGGCGGCCACGCCCAGGACGATGGCCAGGTACCAGACGATGTCGTAGCTGCCCATGGTGTCGTACAGGTAGCCGCCCAGCCACACGCCCAGGAAGCTGCCGATCTGGTGACTGAAGAAGACGAAGCCGCTGAGCATGGACAGATGCTGCACGCCAAAGATCTGCGCCACGGCGGCATTGGTGGGCGGCACGGTGGACAGCCACAGCGCGCCCATCACGGCCGAGAACACGTAGACCGACAGGGGTGACAGCGGCACCAGCAGGAAGATGGCTATGACCACGGCACGCGCAAAGTAGATAAACGCCAGGATGTGGCGTTTGGGCATGCGCTGGCCCAGCGAGCCGGCGATGTAGGTGCCAAACACGTTGAACAGCCCGATCAGCGCCAGCGCGTAGCTGGCCACCTGGGGCGACAGGCCATGGTCCTTGAGGTAGCTGGGCATGTGCACGCCGATGAACACCACCTGGAAGCCGCAGACGAAATAGCCCGCGGTGAGCAGCAGAAAGCTCGGGTAGCGCAGCGCCTCGGCAAACGCGTGGCCCGCGGACTGCGTGCGCTGCACGGGCGCGCTGCCGTGAAAGCCCGGCTCGCGCAGGCCGAAGGCCAGCGGCACGATGAGCAGCACCATGGCCGACAGCACCAGGAGCGCGTCCTGCCAGCCCAGGCGCAGGATCAGCTGGCCCTCCAGCGGCATCATCAAAAACTGCCCGAACGAGCCCGCCGCCGCCGCCACGCCCATGGCCCAGGAGCGCCGCGCGGCCGAGACCTGCCGGCCCAGCACGCCGTAGATGACGGCGTAGGTGGTACCCGCCTGGGCCGCGCCAATGAGCACGCCCGTGGTCAGCGAGAACAGCAGCGGCGTGGGCGACAGTGCCATGCCCGCCAGGCCCAGCGCGTAGAGCAGCGCGCCCAGGATCAGCACGCGAAACGCGCCGAAGCGATCCGCCAGCATGCCGCCAAAGATGCCGAATACGCCCCAGGACAGGTTCTGTATGGCCATGGCCAGGGCGAAGGTCTGGCGCGTCCAGCCCATGTCCTGCGTGACGGGCTGCAGCCACATGCCGAAGCCATGGCGTATGCCCATGGACAGGGTGACGATGGTGGCGCCGCAGATCAGCACCTGGGCCAGGGAGAGTTTTCGCGTCGCGTCGTGCATCGGGTGAATGTAGCGAAAACCCGTAGGCGCCGCAGGACATGCCGTTGAATTTCGGCAAAGACTGGCTTTATATCCAGCACTACAATGCGCCGCCATGGCAGTCAAACCCACCACCGCACCCGCGTATTCCGAAGGCTCGATCCGCGTCCTGAAGGGCCTGGAGCCCGTCAAGCAGCGCCCGGGCATGTACACCCGCACCGACAACCCCCTGCACATCATCCAGGAGGTGCTGGACAACGCCGCCGATGAGGCGCTGGCCGGTTTCGGCAAGAAGATCAAGGTCACGCTGCACCAGGACGGCTCGGTCACCGTCGAGGACGACGGCCGCGGCATCCCCTTCGGCCTGCACCCGGAAGAGGGCGCGCCGGTGGTCGAGCTGGTGTTCACGCGCCTGCACGCCGGCGGCAAGTTCGACAAGGGCCAGGGCGGCGCCTACAGCTTCTCCGGCGGCCTGCACGGCGTGGGCGTGAGCGTGACCAATGCCCTCTCCACCCGCCTGGAAGTGGCCACGCACCGCGAGGGCCAGTTGGCGCGCCTGGCCTTTGCTGCAGGTGATGTAGCCGAGCCCCTGGTGGCGCGGCCCCTGGAAGCGGGCGAGCGCAAGCAGGGCACGACGGTGCGCGCCTGGCCCGACGCCCAATACTTTGAATCGAGCCAACTGCCCCTGGGTGAATTGACTCACCTGTTGCGCAGCAAGGCCGTGCTCATGCCCGGCGTGGCCGTGACCCTGGTCAACGAGAAGACCCGAGAGCAGCAGAGCTGGCAGTACAAGGGCGGCCTGAGCGACTACCTGGCGCAGACCCTGAGCGCCGACCCGGTCATCCCTCTGTTCGCGGGCGAAGGCTTTGCCGGCAGCAGCGACGACAGCTTTGCCGAGGGCGAAGGCGCCACCTGGGCCGTGGCCTTTACCGAAGAAGGCGCCGTGGTGCGCGAGAGCTACGTCAACCTTATCCCCACCAGCGCGGGCGGCACGCACGACAGCGGCCTGCGCGATGGCCTGTTTCAAGCGGTGAAGGGGTTCATCGAGCTGCATTCCCTGTTGCCCAAGGGCGTCAAGCTCATGCCCGAGGACGTGTTCGCGCGCGCGAGTTACGTGCTCAGCGCCAAGGTACTGGACCCGCAATTCCAGGGCCAGATCAAGGAGCGGCTGAACTCGCGCGACGCCGTGCGCCTGGTCAGCAGCTTTGTGCGCCCGGCGCTGGAGCTGTGGCTGAACCAGCATGTGGACTACGGCAAGAAGCTGGCGGAACTGGCCATCAAGGCCGCCCAGACGCGCCAGCGCGCCGGGCAGAAGGTGGAGAAGAAAAAAGGCTCCGGCGTGGCCGTGCTGCCCGGCAAGCTGACCGACTGCGAAAGCCGCGACATCGCCTACAACGAGGTCTTTCTGGTGGAGGGCGACAGCGCCGGCGGCAGCGCCAAGATGGGGCGCGACAAGGAAACCCAGGCCATCCTGCCGTTGCGTGGCAAGGTGCTCAACACCTGGGAGGTGGAGCGCGACCTGCTGTTCAAGAACAACGAGGTGCACGATATTTCCGTCGCCATCGGCGTCGATCCGCACGGGCCCCATGACACGCCGGACCTGAGCGGCCTGCGCTACGGCAAGGTCTGCATCCTCTCGGATGCCGACGTGGACGGCGCGCATATCCAGGTGCTGCTGCTGACCCTGTTCTTCCGCCACTTCCCCAAGTTGATCGAGGCCGGCCACATCTACGTCGCGCGCCCGCCGCTCTACCGCGTGGACATTCCCGCGCGCGGTAAAAAGCCCGCCGCCAAGCTCTACGCGCTGGACGAGGGCGAACTGGAGGCCATCTTGGACAAGGCCGCCAAGGACGGCGTGGCGCGCGAGAAATGCCAGATCAGCCGCTTCAAGGGCCTGGGCGAGATGAACGCCGAGCAGCTGTGGGACACCACGCTGAACCCCGACACCCGCCGGCTTTTGCCGGTGCAGCTGGGCGCGCTGGATTTCGCCGCCACCGAGGGCCTCATCACCAAACTCATGGGCAAGGGCGAAGCCGCCTCGCGCCGCGAGCTCATGGAGCTGCATGGCGATGCCGTGGAAGTCGATGTGTGAGCTTGTATTTAGCTATGCGCATAGAATGCGCATGAAGGAATTCAATCCCATGCCCACCCTGGAAACGACCGCCAAGAAGCCCGTCAACCTGTCACTCAATGAGGCCCTGGTGCGCGAGTCGCGGCACTATTGCGGCAACCTGTCCGCCAAGGTGGAGGAGTTGCTGCAGGACTATGTGCAAACACAGCGCCTGGAGCGCAACCAGCAGCGCCAGCAAGCCGCGTTGGCTGTGGCGGACTGGAACGCCGTGCATGCCTCCTTCGGTTCGTATGCCGATGGGCACTCGACGCTCTGATCCCCGGTATGGCGCAGTTTGATGTACATCTCAATCCTGGCCCCCTGCGTGACACAGTCCCCATGGTGGTGGTCGTGCAATCGGCCCTGTACGACGGCTACCGCCGCCGCGTGGTGGTGCCCCTGGTGCGCCGCACGGCCTTGCCAGCAGGTGCGCGGCTGGCCGGTACACGCCTGAACCCTGCTTTTGATATCGGTGGACAGACCCTGGTGCTGCACCCCCTGGATATGGTGTCGGTGGCAAACGACCAGCTCGGCCCGGTGGTGTCCAGCCTGGCCGACCAAGGGCAGGCCATTGCCGATGCGCTTGACGAGCTGCTGACGCGCAGCTGGGGCTGACGATAAGCTATTTATTTCATAGCGTCTGGCGTTTGATGCACATGCGCCAGAGCCCTGTTTGATTCTTATGACCGATCTTCTCACCCTCCCCCCCGCCGCCCCTGCCGATGGCTCCGACGACAGCCTGGGCCACTACGCCCAGCGCGCCTACCTGGAATACGCCCTCTCCGTCGTCAAGGGCCGGGCGCTGCCCGACGTGTGCGACGGCATGAAGCCGGTGCAGCGGCGCATCCTCTACGCCATGGGGCAGATGGGCCTGTCCTGGGGCGGGCCCAACAACAACACTCCGCCCAAGCCCGTGAAAAGCGCGCGTGTGGTGGGCGATGTGCTGGGCCGTTTCCATCCCCACGGCGACCAGTCGGCCTACGACGCGCTGGTGCGCCTGGCGCAGGACTTCAACCAGCGCTACCCGCTGATCGACGGCCAGGGCAACTTCGGCAGCCGCGACGGCGACGGCGCGGCGGCCATGCGCTACACCGAGGCGCGGCTGGCGAAGATCAGCGGCCTGCTGCTGGGTGAAATCGGCATGGGCACGGTGGACTTCCAGCCCAACTACGACGGCTCGACCGAGGAGCCGCGCCAGTTGCCCGCGCGCCTGCCGTTTGCGCTCTTGAACGGCGCCAGCGGCATCGCCGTCGGCCTGGCCACCGAAATCCCCAGCCACAACCTGCGCGAGGTGGCCGACGCCTGCGTGGCGCTGGTGAAGAACCCGCAGCTTTCTGACGACGAGCTGTTCACGCTGATTCCCGGCCCGGACTACCCCGGCGGCGGGCAGATCATCAGCGCCAGCTCCGACATCCAGGACGCCTACCGCAGCGGGCGCGGCAGCCTGAAGGTGCGCGCGCGCTGGAAGATCGAAGACCTGGCGCGCGGCCAGTGGCAACTGGTGGTGACGGAACTGCCGCCGGGCGTGTCGGCGCAGCGGGTGCTGGAGGAAATCGAGGACATCACCAACCCCAAGGTCAAGACCGGCAAGAAGGCGCTCACGCAGGAGCAAACCCAGCTCAAGGCCGCCCTGCTGGCCGTGCTCGACGGTGTGCGCGACGAGTCCAGCAAGGACGCGCCCGTGCGCCTCGTCTTCGAGCCCAAGACCGGCAAGGTGCCGCAGCAAGAACTCATTACCGCGCTGCTGGCGCACACGAGTCTGGAAACCTCCGCGCCCATCAACCTGACCCTGGTCGGCATCGACGGCAGGCCGGTGCAAAAGTCCTTGCGCCAGATGCTGGTGGAGTGGGTGCAGTTCCGCCAGCAGACCATCACGCGGCGCAGCCAGCACCGCCTGGCCAAGGTGCTGGACCGCATCCATATCCTGGAGGGGCGGCAGCTGGTGCTGCTCAATATCGACGAGGTGATCGCCATCATCCGCGCGGCGGACGAGCCCAAGGCGGCGTTGATGGCGCGCTTCAACCTGTCGGAGCGCCAGGCCGAAGATATTCTGGAAATCCGCCTGCGCCAGCTGGCGCGGCTGGAAGCGATCAAGATCGAGCAGGAGCTCTCGGAGCTGCGCAAGGAGCAGGGCCAGCTCGAAGACATCCTCGCCAACCCGGCCTCGCTGCGCCGGCTGATGGTGAAAGAAATCGAGGCAGACGCCAAGCAGTTTGCCGACGCCCGCCGCACGCTGATCCAAGCCGAGAAAAAAGTCGTCGCCGAGGTCAAGGTGGTCGATGAACCGACCACGGTGGTCGTGTCGCAAAAAGGCTGGGTGCGCACGCGCCAGGGCCACGGCCATGCGGCGGACAGCTTCGCCTTCAAGGCCGGCGATGGGCTCTACGGCACGTTTGAATGCCGCACGGTGGACCAGCTCATCGTCTTTGGCAGCAATGGCCGCCTGTATTCCGTGCCCGTGGCGCAGCTGCCGGGCGGCAGGGGTGACGGCCAGCCGGTGACGACGCTGATCGAACTCGAAGCCGGCACGCAGATAGCGCATTACTTTGCCGGGCCGTTGGCGGCGCAGCTTTTGCTGGCGGGCTCGGGCGGCTATGGCTTTATCGCCAGCATCGAGGGCATGGTCTCGCGCAACAAGGCGGGCAAGGCCTTTGTGTCGCTGGCCGAGGGCGAGCAGCTGTGCGCGCCCTCGCTCGTCGCAGGCGGTTCGGGCAGCCAGGAGGCGGCGCCGGCCACGCATGTGTGCTGCGCCTCGGTGGGCGGGCGCATCCTGACCTTTGAGCTGGCCGAGCTCCGGCAGATGGACAAGGGCGGGCGCGGCCTGATGCTGATCGCGCTCGACGACAAGGACAGCCTGGCCGGCGCGGCGGCCTACACGCGCAGCGTGCGCATTGCGGGCCTGGGGCGCGGTGGCAAGGAGCGCGAGGAACAGCTCGAAATCCGCAGCCTGAACAATGCCCGCGCCCCGCGCGGGCGCAAGGGCAAGGCGGCGGACCTGGGCTTCAAGCCGCAGGCGGTGCAGCGCGTGGAGTGAAAAAAGGCGCGGGTAGCGATTCCTGTTGAAGGGGGTGACGGGCTCTGCGTACATCGCATGCCATTGCCAGGCGAATCAACAGATATCACGACTTGAGTGTAAAAAAAGAGAGCTGCAGACGCCTGCCATGAATGGGTTTCACGATGAAAATCATTGAAACCCGATAGGGAGCAAGCGTCTGCAGCTCTCTTTTTTTTGGGCGGGCATCGCCCGCGTTCTCGTCAATCGATCTCGGCGATCAATTCGATTTCCACGCAGGCGCCCAAGGGGATCTGCGCCACGCCGAAGGCGCTGCGTGCATGCCTGCCCCTGTCGCCAAACACCTCGCCCAGCAGCTCGCTGGCGCCGTTGGTCACCAGGTGCTGCTCGGTGTAGTCGCCCGTGGAGTTCACCAGGCTCATCAGCTTCACGATGCGCCGCACGCGGTTCAGGTCGCCGCCGGTGGCAGCGTGCAGGGTGCCCAGCAGGTCGATGGCCACGGCGCGCGCGGCGGCCTTGCCTTCCTCGGTCGCGAGGTTTTTGCCCAGCTGCGCCGCCCAGGGCTTGCCTTCCTTGCGCGCGATGTGGCCGCTCAGGAACAGCAGGTTGCCGCTCTGCACATAGGGCACATAGGCGGCGGCGGGCACGGATACCGGCGGCAGGGTGATGTTGAGCTCCTTCAGCTTGTCGTAAACGCTCATGGCAGTCCTTTCAATCGCACAAATAAAAATCGATTTGGCCGGGATAGGGCCGGGTGGGCGCTTACCTTAGCATGGGCCCATGTTTGCGCAGCCGTCGCATGAGCCTGGCGCCGACGCGGCACGGGCCGCGGCGGCGCCCGGGCCTGCGCCGCGCCCTTGGCATTTGACCGCCGCCTTGCTCGGCGCCTTGCTGGGCGTGGCCCTGCAGCTGCAGCAGGCGCTGCTCTGGCCCTGGCCGGCCTATGCGGCTCTGCTGGGCACCGGCCTGCTGCTGGCCGGTTGGGCTGTGGCCGCACGCCGCTGGGGTGGCGCCGGCGTGCTGTTCGTTGCCGTGGCGTTGCTTTACGGCCTGTGCGGCCTGCGCGCGACCCTGTTCCAGGCGCAAGCCCTGGCGCCCGCGCTGGAGGGGCGCGACCTGCGGGTCACGGGCGTGATCGCCGCCATGCCGCAGGCGCGCGAGACGGGGATGCGCCTGCGGCTGGCGGTGGAGTCGGCCGGGCTGGACGGTGCGCCCGTGCGCCTGCCCGCGCTCATCGACCTGTCCTGGTATGCCGGCGCGATAGGCGACGGCGCGCAGGAGGATGCGCACCCGCCGCCCGCCCTGCATGCGGGCGAGCGCTGGCGTCTCACGGTGCGGCTCAAGGCGCCCCATGGCGGGCGCAACCCCCATGGCTTTGACTACGAGCTGTGGCTGTGGGAGCAGGGCGTGCAGGCCACGGGCTATGTGCGCACCAGTGCGCGCCTGGACGCGCTGCACGGCGCGCCCGAGCGCCTGGCCGCCACCTGGCAGCACCCGGTGGAGCAGTTGCGCCAGCGCGTGCGCGACGCCATCCTGCGGCGGGCTGCCACGCATGACATGTCCGGGCAGCGTGCCATGGGCGTGGTGGCGGCGCTGGTCACGGGCGACCAGCGCGCCATAGAGCGCGCCGACTGGGATCTGTTCCGCGCCACGGGGGTGGCCCACCTCATGAGCATCTCGGGCCTGCACATCACGCTGTTCGCCTGGCTTGCCGCGGCGGCCATAGGCCGGGCCTGGCGCCGCTCGTCGCGCCTGTGCCTGGCCCTGCCCGCGCCCACGGCGGCCCTCGCGGGCGGCGTGCTGCTGGCCGCGGCCTATGCGCTGTTTTCCGGCTGGGGCGTGCCGGCGCAGCGCACGGTCATCATGCTGGCCACGGTGGCGCTCTTGCGCCTGTCGGGGCGGCGCTGGCCCTGGCCCCAGGTGTGGCTGCTGGCCTGCGCCGTGGTGCTGGCGACCGACCCCTGGGCCCTGCTGCAGCCGGGGTTCTGGCTCAGCTTCGTTGCGGTGGGGGTGTTGTTTGCTTCTGATTCAGGAGCTGCTGGCGCTCGTAGAACGGGCGCTGCAGGCCATTTTCTTTCCTTGCTGCGCGAGCAGTGGGTGGTCACGCTGGCGCTCACGCCGCTCACGCTGCTGCTGTTCGGCCAGGTCTCGCTCGTGGGCCTGCTGGCCAATCTGCTGGCCATTCCCTGGGTCACGCTGGTCGTCACTCCTCTGGCGCTGCTGGGCGTGCTGTGGGGCCCCCTGTGGCAGGCGGCGGCCTGGTGCGTGCAGGCCCTGGCGTTGCCGCTGCAGTGGCTGGCCGCCTGGCCCTGGGCGCAGCTCAGCTTGGCCCTGGCGCCGCTGTGGGCTGGCGCCGCGGCCGTGGTCGGCGGCCTGCTGCTGGTGCTGCGCCTGCCCTGGGGCTGGCGCGCCCTGGGGCTGCCGTTTCTGCTGCCTGCGCTGTGGTGGCAGCCGCCGCGCCCGGTGCCGGGGCAGTTCGATCTGCTGGCCGCCGACGTGGGCCAGGGCCAGGCCGTGCTGGTGCGCACGGCGCAGCATGCGCTGCTGTACGACGCGGGCCCGCGCTACCACCAGGACAGCGACGCCGGCCAGCAGGTGCTGGTGCCGCTCATGCGTGCGCTGGGCGAGCGGCTGGATCTGCTGGTGCTGAGTCACCGCGACAGTGACCACACGGGCGGCGCCGCCGCCGTGCTGGGCGCGCAGCCCCAGGCACGGCTGCTGGGATCGATAGAGGCCGAGCACGCCCTGCAGGCGCTGCGCCCGGTGGAGCGCTGCGCGGCCGGGCAGGCGTGGCAGTGGGACGGCGTGCGCTTCGAGTTGCTGCACCCGCCGCCGCCTATGCCCGATACCGTCCCCGCGGCCCGCGCGCCCAAATCCAACGCCCTGAGCTGCGTGCTGCGCATCACGGCCGCGGGCGGCGCATCGGCCCTGCTGGTAGGCGACATAGAGCGCGCCCAGGAGCAGGCGCTGGTGGCCGAAGGCGCGCCCCTGGCGGCCGATCTGCTGCTGGTGCCGCACCATGGCAGCAAGACCTCGTCCAGCGAGGCCTTTGTGGACGCTGTGCGCCCGCGCGTGGCCCTGGTGCAGGCCGGCTACCGCAACCGCTTCGGCCACCCCGCGCCCGAGGTGGCGGCGCGCTATGCCGAGCGCGCCGTCGCCCTGGTGCAGACGCCGCAGTGCGGCGCGGTGCGCTGGTCCTCCAGCGTGCCTTCGCAAGCGCGCTGCGAACGTGAGGAGGGGCGCCGCTACTGGCACCACACCACGCCGTAAGCCGGCGCGCAATGCCCGTGGCCGCCGCCGGGTGCCGCCGGCAGGCCTATAGTCGAAGGTTCGCTTTCACCCGACACAGTACAAGGAGCCACAGCATGCACTATCCCGATACCCGTCTCTTCATCGCTGGCCAGTGGCAGGACGCCGCCGACGGCAAGACCATTGCCGTGCACAACCCCGCCACGGGCCAGGAGATAGGCCGCGTGGCGCACGCCGGCATTGCCGACCTGGATCGCGCCTTGGCCGCCGCGCAAAAGGGCTTCGAGGCCTGGCGTGACATGCCCGCCATCGAGCGCGCCAAGGCCATGCGCCGCGCCGCCGCCCTGGTGCGCGAGCGCGCCGATGCCATCGCCGCCATCATGACCCAGGAGCAGGGCAAGCCCCGGGCCGAGGCGCGCATTGAGACCCTGGCCGCGGCCGACATCATCGAGTGGTTTGCCGACGAGGGCATGCGCGTCTATGGCCGCATCGTGCCCTCGCGCAACCTGGCCGTGCGCCAGCTGGTGGTGAAGGACCCGGTGGGCGTGGTGGCCGCCTTCACGCCCTGGAACTTCCCCATCAACCAGGTGGTGCGCAAACTGGGCGCCGCCCTGGCCGCGGGCTGCGCCGTGCTGGTCAAGGCGCCCGAGGAAACGCCCGCCAGCCCGGCCGAGCTGATCCGCGCCTTTGCCGACGCCGGCCTGCCCGCGGGCGCCGTGGGCCTGGTGTACGGCAACCCGGCCGAAATCTCCAACTACCTGATCCCGCACCCCGTCGTGCGCAAGGTCACGTTCACCGGCTCCACACCCGTGGGCAAGATGCTGGCGGGCCTGGCTGGCCAGCACATGAAGCGCGTGACCATGGAGCTGGGCGGCCATGCGCCCGTCATCGTTTGCGAGGACGCCGACATCGAGCTGGCCGTCAAGGCATCGGGCGGCGCCAAGTTCCGCAACGCGGGCCAGGTCTGCATCGCGCCCACGCGCTTTCTGGTGCACGAGGCCGTGCGCGCCGACTTCGTCGCCGCGCTCACGCGCCACGCGCAGGGCCTGAAGGTGGGCGACGGCCTGCTTGATGGCACGACCATGGGCCCGCTGGCCAACCCGCGCCGCGTGGCCGCCATGGCCGAGCTGCTGGGCGACGCGGTGCAGCGCGGCGCCACCGTGCGCACCGGCGGCGAGCGCATCGGCGACGTGGGCAACTTCTTCGCGCCCACGGTGCTGGACAACGTGCCGCAAAGTGCGCGCATCTTCAATGAGGAGCCCTTCGGCCCCGTGGCCTCGGTGCGCGGCTTTACGCAGCTCGAAGACGCCATCGCCGAATCCAACCGCCTGCCTTTTGGCCTGGCAGGCTATGCGTTCACGCGCTCGCTGAAGAACGCGCACCTGCTGTCGCAGCGCGTGGAGGTCGGCATGCTGTGGATCAACCAGCCGGCCACGCCCTCGGCCGAGCTGCCGTTTGGCGGCCTCAAGGATTCGGGCTATGGCTCCGAGGGCGGGCCGGAGGCGCTGGAGGCCTGCCTGAACACGCGCGCCATCTCCATCACCAACGTCTGATCGGCCGTGTATGAGAAAAGCCCCGAGGCCTTGCTGGCCGCCGGGGCTTTTTGTCGTTCAGCCGCGCTCCACGGGCCGGCTGGTGTCGCTGCACCACTCGCTCCAGCTGCCGGCAAAGAGCTGCGTAGGCCCCAGGCCGGCGACTTCCATGGCCAGCAGGTTGGGGATGGCGCTCACGCCGCTGCCGCACTGGTGCACCACGCTGGCGGCGGGGCGCTCGCCCAGCAGGGCCTGAAATTCTTCGCGCAGCTGCGCGGCGTTCTTGAATTGGCCGTCCGGCCCCAGGTTTTCGCCAAAGGGCCGGTTGAGCGCGCCGGGGATATGGCCGGCCACCGGGTCCAGCGGCTCCACCTCGCCGCGGTAGCGCGGCGCGCCGCGCGCATCCACCACGGTCTGGGTGGCCTGGCCCAGCCGCTTTAGCACCTCCTGCGCGCTCACCAGGCGGCGCAGCGGCTCGCCCAAGACGAAGCGGGACGGGGCTTGCGCCGGCTCATCGCCGCTGGCCAGCGCGCCGCCCGTGGCCTGCCAGGCCTGCAGGCCGCCGTCGAGCACGGCCACGGCGTCGTGGCCCGCCCATTTCAGCATCCACCACAGGCGGCCGCAGTAGTTGGCGCCGTTGCGGTCGTAGACCACGGCCTGCATGTGGTTGCCAAAGCCGATCTGCGCCAGCCAGGCGGCAAAGCGCTCGCGGCTGGGCAGGGGGTGGCGCCCGCCGGAGGCTGGTTGATCCGCCGCGCCGGCGCCATGCCCGGCGCTCAGGTGCTTGTCCAGGTCGGCGTACAAGGCGCTCGCGATGTGGGATTCGCGGTACTGGCTGGCGCCCAGGGCGGGCTGGGCCAGGTCGAAGCTGCAGTCGAATACCATCAGCGGCTGGCCGCCGTGCATGAGGGCTTGCAGCTGGGAAGCAGAAATCAGGGTGGTGTAGGGCATGGCGGGGGGCTGGTGGAAATCGATGAGCCGCCATTGTGGCCCGTGCTCAGCGCTCTTCGCCTGGCGCGTCGGGCGCCGTGCGGGCGCGCAGCACGGTGGCGGTGATGCCGCTGCCCACGATGAGCGCCATGCCCGCCCACGCAATCAGCGGCAGCTGGTCGCCGAACAGGGCCATGCCGTAGGCGCTGGCGAAGACGATGCCCGAATACTGCAGGTTGGCCACCACCAGCGTGCCGCGGGCCGTGAGCGCGCGCGAGTAGGCGCGCGTCATGCACAGCTGGCCGCCGGCGGCCAGCAGGCCCAGCGGCAGCAGCCACAGCACGGGCCAGCCGGGCCAGGCCGACATGCCCGTGAGCAGCATGGCGGCGCCGCCGGCCACGGCCGAGCCCACGGCGAAATAGAACACGGTGCGCGTCTCGGGCTCGCCCAGGCGCGACAGGGCCATCACCTGCATATAGGCAAAGGCCGCCACCAGGCCCGAGCACAGGCCCACCATGCCGGCAAAGCCCTGGTTGTCGCCTATGCTGGGGCGCAGCATCAGGATCACCCCGGCAAAGCCCACCAGCACGGTCAGCACCAGCGGCACCTGCAGCGGCGGGCGCGGTTCGCGGCTCGATGGGCGCCACGCGAGCACGGCACCGCCGATCAGAAAGGCCGCGATCCACACGCTGCTCATGTAGTTGAGCGTCATCGCCGTGGGCAGCGGCAGGAAGGCGATGGAGTAGAACCAGGAGCCCAGCGAGGTCACACCGATCAGGCTGCGCCAGGCGTGCATGCCGGGGTAGCGCGTGGCCAGGGAGATGCCCTGCGAGCGCGCCAGCGCCCACAGGATCGCCATGCCGATGAAGCCGCGGTAGCAGACCAGCTCGGCGGCGTTGAAATACGCCGAGGCAATCTTGACGCAGACGCCCATGCTGGCGAACAGGAATGCCGCCAATACCATCCAGAGCGCTTGCACGGGGAAACCTTGGGTTGGAAGTAAAAAGCTGCCAGCGCTTGTGTGTTGGGCGCTGGCAGCTATATTAAGAGTAGCGTGAAGGGCTTGCTGGCGTCCGCCTATGCGTCACGCCTTGGGCACGGCCTGGCCCAGGCGCCTGCGGTACCACTCGTGGAAATGCTGCATGCCGTCTTCCATGGGGCTTTGGTAGGGGCCGACCTCGTTGTCGCCGCGCTCCATCAGGGCCTTGCGGCCGGCGTCCATGCGCTCGGCGATCTCGTCGTCCTCGATGCAGGTCTCCATGTAGGCGGCGCGCTGGGCCTCGACGAATTCGCGCTCGAAGCAGGCGATCTCCTCGGGGTAGTAGAACTCCACCATGTTCAGCGTCTTCGTCGGGCTGACGGGGTGCAGCGTGGAGACGGTGAGCACATGCGGGTACCACTCCACCATGATGTGCGGGTAGTAGGTCAGCCAGATCGCGCCGCGCTCGGGCAACTGGCCGCCCTGGTACTTCAGCAGCACCTCGTGCCATTTCTTGTAGATGTCCGAGCCGGGCTTGCCGAAGGTGGGCGCCACGCCCACGGTCTGCACCGAGAACTCCTTGGCGAACTCCCACTTCAGATCGTCGCAGGTCACGAAGTTGCCCAGCCCCGGGTGGAAGGGGCCGACGTGGTAGTCCTCCAGATAGACCTCGATGAAGGTCTTCCAGTTGTAGTTGCACTCGTGCAGCTCCACATGGTCGAGCACATAGCCGTCGAACGACAGGTCTTGCTGCGGGCCCATGCCGGCCAGGTCGGCAGCAATGTCGCGGCCGTTGTCCTCGAACAGGAGGCCGTTCCACTCGCGCAGGCGGTAGTTGTTCAGGCTCAGGCAGGGGTCGTGCGCGAAATGCGGCGCGCCCAGCAGCTCGCCCTTTGGCGAATAGGTCCAGCGGTGGATCGGGCAGACGATGTTGCCGCCCGCATGGCCCTTGCCCTGGGCCTGCAGGTTGCCGCGGCCCTTGAGCATGATGGCCTGCCGGTGGCGGCAGACATTGGAGACCAGCTCCACCTGGCCTTGGGGACCGCGCACCAGCGCACGGCCCTCGGCCTCCTGCGGCAGGGCGTGGTAGTCACCGACTTCGGGGACGCTCAAGCGGTGCCCCACATAGCGGGGCCCTTGCTGGAAGATGGTCTCCAGTTCGCGCCGAAACAGCGCCTCGTCGAAGTAACTGGAAACTGGTAGTTGGCTTACGGCCTGCTGCAGTTGAAGACTTAAATCAGACATGGATGACCTGACCTAAAGACTCCCCACAGGGAGGGTGCGCGAGCGCACCGGCAATAGAAAAAACGAAACCGGCCCAGGGAAAAACTCCATAGCCGGTTCGCGTCGAAGAAATGGGATTATAGATGGTGGGGTTATTTCCGCAGCCTGTGTGCGTGTATTGCACAGCCATGTCCTGGGCGGGACGGCATGCATTTTGCACCAGCGCCTAAAATCAACGGTTTTTACTTGGCGCGCCAGACGCCCTCCCATCCATGCCCAAGGCTCCCGCCGCCCCCGCCCCGCAGCCCGAACCGGCCAGCTACGAAGCCGCGCTGGAGGAGCTTGAGCAGCTCGTAGCCCGCATCGAATCGGGCCAGCTGCCGCTGGAGCAGATGCTGGCGGGCTACCAGCGCGGCGCGCTGCTGCTGAACTTCTGCCGCACGCGCCTGGAGGCCGTGCAGGAGCAGATCAAGGTGCTGGACGAAGGGGCGCTGCAGCCATGGACGCAAGACTGATGGCGGGCAGCGGCTACGACTTCGATGGCTGGATGCGCGCGCAGCTGGCGCAGGTCGAGGCTGGCCTGTCGCGCTGGGTGCGCCAGGACGCACCCGCCGGCCTGGGCGAGGCCATGCGCTACGCGGTGCTCGACGGCGGCAAGCGCCTGCGCCCGCTGCTGGTGCTGGCGGCTTGCGAGGCCGTGGGCGGCCACCCCGATGCCGCGCTGCGTGCCGCCTGCGCAGTGGAGCTGATCCACGCCTATTCCCTGGTGCACGACGACATGCCCTGCATGGACAACGACGTGCTGCGCCGCGGCAAGCCCACGGTGCATGTGCGCTTCGGCCAGGCCCAGGCGCTGCTGGCGGGCGACGCGCTGCAGGCCCTGGCCTTCGAGCTGCTGGCCCCCGAGGACGGCGTGCCAGCCGCCATGCAGGCCCGGCTGTGCCGCCTGCTGGCCCAGGCGGCCGGGGCCGACGGCATGGCCGGCGGCCAGGCCATAGACCTGGCCAGCGTGGGCCTGCGGCTGACGGAAGAGCAGCTGCGCCACATGCACCGCTTGAAGACCGGTGCCCTGCTGCGCGCCAGCGTGGTCATGGGCGCGGCCTGCGGCCAGGCGGGCAGCGCGGCCGAGCAGGCGCTGGCCTTGTATGGCGAGCATGTCGGCCTGGCCTTTCAGGTGGTGGACGATGTGCTGGACGTGACACAGGATTCGGGCACGCTGGGCAAGACTGCCGGCAAGGACGCCGCCTGCGACAAGCCCACCTATGTCTCGTTCATGGGGCTGGATGCGGCCCGTGCGCATGCCGAGGCGCTGCGCATCGACGCGCATGCCGCCCTGGCCGCCAGCGGTCTGGCGGATACGCGTGCATTGGCGGCGCTGGCCGACATGGTGGTGCGCCGCTCGCACTGAACGTTAAAGGGTTTGATTTTTCAAGCCAAATTGGCCTCCAGCGCTTTCCCAGCAAGCGCCAGTAGCTAGAAAAAACAGAGCTTATGTCCACGACGAACTACCCGCTGCTTGAACGCGTGAATGACCCGGCCGATCTGCGCCGGCTGCCCCGCGCCGAGCTCAAGAGCCTGGCCACGGAGCTGCGCGCCTTCGTGCTGGAGAGCGTGTCCAAGACCGGCGGCCACCTGTCGTCCAACCTGGGCACGGTGGAGCTCACCGTGGCGCTGCATGCCGTGTTCGACACGCCGCGCGATCGTGTGGTGTGGGACGTGGGCCACCAGACCTATCCGCACAAGATACTCACGGGCCGGCGCGAGCGCATGGCCACGCTGCGCCAGCTCGGCGGCCTGTCGGGCTTTCCGCAGCGCGCCGAAAGTGAGTACGACACCTTCGGCACGGCGCACTCGTCCACCAGCATCTCTGCGGCCCTGGGCATGGCGCTGGCGGCCAGGCAAAAGGGCGAGGATCGCCGCGCCATCGCCGTGATCGGCGACGGCGCCATGACGGCGGGCATGGCCTTCGAGGCGCTGAACAACGCGGGCGTGCAGGATTGCAACCTGCTCGTCATCCTGAACGACAACGACATGAGCATCAGTCCGCCCGTGGGTGCGCTCAACCGCTATCTGGCGCAGCTGATGAGCGGGCAGTTCTATGCCGCCGCCAAGGACGTGGGCAGGAGCGTGCTCAAGAACGTGCCGCCGCTCCTGGAGCTGGCCAAGCGCCTGGAGCAGCAGGCCAAGGGCATGGTGGTGCCGGCCACGCTGTTCGAGAAGTTCGGCTTCAACTACATAGGCCCCATCGACGGGCACGACCTCGATTCGCTGATCCCCACGCTGGAGAACATCAAGGGCCTCAAGGGCCCGCAGTTTCTGCATGTGGTGACCAAGAAGGGCCAGGGCTACAAGCTGGCCGAGCAGGATCCCGTGGCCTACCACGGCCCGGGCAAGTTCGATCCCAGCATCGGCCTGGTCAAGCCGGCCACGCCGCCAAAGCAGACCTTCACCCAGGTCTTTGGCGAATGGCTGTGCGACATGGCCGCCAAGGACCAGCGCCTGGTGGGCATCACGCCGGCCATGCGCGAGGGCTCGGGCATGGTCGAATTCCACCGGCGCTTTCCCGGCCGCTACTACGACGTGGGCATTGCCGAGCAGCACGCCGTGACCTTTGCCGCCGGCATGGCCTGCGAGGGCATCAAGCCCGTGGTGGCCATCTACTCCACCTTCCTGCAGCGCGCCTACGACCAGCTGATCCACGACGTGGCGCTGCAGAACCTGCCCGTGGTGTTTGCGCTTGATCGTGCCGGCCTGGTGGGGGCCGATGGCGCGACGCATGCCGGGGCGTATGACATCGCCTTTGTGCGCTGCATCCCCAACATGAGCCTGGCCTGCCCGGCCGACGAGCGCGAATGCCGGCAGCTGCTGTCCACCGCCTACGCGCAGGACCACCCCGTGGCCGTGCGCTACCCGCGCGGGGCGGGCGTGGGCGTGCAGCCGCTGCAAAGCCTTGAGGGCCTGCCCTTCGGCAAGGGCGAGGTACGCCGCCAGGGCCGGCGCATCGCCATCCTGGCCTTCGGTACGCTCTTGTACCCGGCACTTGAGGCAGCGGAAAGGCTCGACGCCACCGTGGTCAACATGCGCTGGGCCAAGCCGCTCGACACCGAGCTGCTGCTGCAGGTGGCAGCCGAACATGAGGCCCTGGTCACCGTCGAGGAGGGCTGCATCCTGGGCGGCGCCGGCAGCGCCGTGGGCGAGGCCCTGAGTGCCGCGGGCCTGCTGCGCCCGCTGCTGCAGCTGGGCTTGCCCGATGCGTTCATCGAGCATGGCGACCCGGCCAGGCTGCTGGCCCTGCAGGGGCTGGATGCCGAGGGCATGGCGCACGCGATCAGCGAACGTTTTGGCAGCGCGCCACCGGCGGCGCTGTCCCGTGCAGTGGCCTGAAAAATCTGCGCGACGATTGTTTGCAATGTGGGGCAAACCCCGCTCGGCAAACCGACCCGACTGGCAATAATTTATTACACTCGACCGGCTCTATTGGCAGCCAGCGGCGGGCCGCATGCCAGAGGCTTGTTTGGTGATCAATCAATTGGAGATATTGCACATGGATCGTCGTTCCCTCATCAAAAATGCCGGTATCGCTGGCGTGCTGGCCGCCGGCGCGGCGCCCGCCGTGCATGCCCAGGCGGCGGTGCGCTGGCGCATGGCCACCTCGTTCCCCAAGTCGCTGGAAACACTGCACGGCGCCGGAGTGAAGTTCTCCGAGACCGTGAAGGCCCTGTCCGGCGGCAAGTTCGAGGTCTCGGTGCATGCGGCCGGCGAGCTGATGCCCGCCTTCGGCAT
>JAFEDY010000054.1:20864-21746 GCA_018241405.1 Pseudomonadota bacterium
GTGCCCTTTGGCCTGACGGCCGGCCAGACCCAGGCCTGGAAGGAGCATGGCAACGGCCGCAAGCTGCTCAACGAGCTGTTTGCCAAGTACAACTTCCAGACGCTCAGCGCGCTCAACACCGGCACCCAGATGGGCGGCTGGTACCGCAAGGAAATCAAGTCTCCCGAGGATTTCAAGGGCCTGAAGATGCGTCTGGGCGGCGGCGTGTTCGGCGAGTCCATGGCCAAGCTGGGCGTGGTGGCGCAGAACATGCCTGCGGGCGAGGTCTACCAGGCGCTGGAAAAGGGCACGCTGGATGCCGTGGAGTTCGTCGGCCCCTACGACGACGAAAAACTGGGCTACAACAAGGTCGCCAAGTACTACTACTACGGCGCCTGGTGGGAAGGCGGCGCCGACCTGGAGTTCTTCATCAACAACAAGGCACTGGCCAAGCTCTCGCCCGAGAACCAGGCCATCGTGCGTGCCGCGGCTGCCGTGGCGTACAACGACGGCACCTCCAAGTACCTGGCGCTGAACCCGATCTCGCTCAAGCGCATGGTCGGATCGGGCACTCAGCTCAAACCCTTCCCGAAGGCCGTCGTCGAGGCGGGCTTCAAGTCTGCGCAAGAGGTCTACGCCGAGCACAGCGCCAAGGAGCCCACCTTCAAGAAGATCTTTGAGGACATGCGCGCCTTCCAGCGCGACCAGATCCTGTGGAACCGCATTTCCGAGCTGCCGTTCCTGCAGACCATGGCTTCGGTGAAGATCTGACGCCAGCCTTCGCTGCGGCGGGCACTGCCAGGCAAAAAAGCCGCGACCTGGATCGCGGTTTTTTTATGGCGCAAGTAGCGAAACCTATTGAACGTCCCTCTTGACGAGTGATCCAACCGACGTCTCGGCCCA
>JAFEDY010000055.1:0-3970 GCA_018241405.1 Pseudomonadota bacterium
GCTACCTGCAGACCTGGGGCATACGGCGAACGCCCGAGGGCGAGTGGCGAATCGCGGGTCGGGCAATCGACCCGAAGGCACGCTACCGCGTCGCCTTGACCGACTTCCTGCTGACTGGTGCCGAGGTCAACATGGGCTACCTGCGGCGTGACCACCCCCAGGTGCATGACATCCGCGAGCTGGGCGACATCCGCAAGGCGGTGATGGAGGAGCTCAGGCGGGTCTACCAGCCGGCAACGGAGGCAGGGCGGCGATAAGCGCTTGCCGGAGATGCGCAGGCGCCGTGCATGCGGACGCCAATTACTGCGCCGGCGCGGCTTTCGTCTCCGACCCCGCCGGCGGCCCCGCATTCGCAATGCCGCTGCTCACATGGCCTGCCGGCACATGGCGTGCGGCCGAATTCACATGGCCGGTCTGGTCGTCGAAGAAGAAATCGGGCTCGAACTCGCGCAAAAACTCCCCCTTGGGCAGGCCGCCCAGGAACATGGCCTCGTCCACGGCGATGTTCCAGTCCATCAGCGTGCGGATGGCGCGCTCGTGCGCGGGGGCGCTGCGCGCCGTCACCAGCGCCGTGCGTATGCGCATCTGGGCGCCGCCCGCCTGCTGCAGCCGGTGCAGGGCGGCCAGCAGGGGCTTGAACGGGCCTTCGGGCAGGGGCTGGGCGGCCTTGCTCTGCTCGTGGCGCTGGAAGGCCGCCAGGCCCTCGGACTGGTAGACGCGCTCGGCTTCGTCGGAGAACAGCACGGCGTCGCCGTCAAATGCGATGCGCACCTCGTGCGGGTGCGCATCGCCCGCCTGCACGGACTCGGTGAGCACGCGCGCCGCGGGGTAGCCCAGGTGCAGGGCGGATCGTACATCGCGCTCGTTGGCCGACAGGAACAGGTGCGCGCCCAGCGGGCGCAGGTAGCCAAACGGCTCGCGCCCCTGGGTGAACACGCCGCGCTGCACACTGGGCAGGCCATGCGCCTGACAGGAGCGGAACACCCGCATGCCGCTCACCGGGTCGTTGCGCGACAGCAGCACCACCTCCACGCGCTGGTGCTCGGCATGGTTGAAGGCCAGCAGCTTCCTGACCAGCGAAAACGCTACGCCAGGTGGCGCGGGTGAGTCCATGCGCTCGTGCTGCAGGGCAACGTAGGCACGGTCGTCGCCGTGCTCGAAGACACGGTTTTCTTCCTCGAAATCGAACAGCGCACGCGAGGAGATGGCGACGACGAGCTTGTCGTTCAAGGTGAGGGCCATGGGAGGTGCGGCAGGGATGGTGGGGGCTGGTGTCGGATGATACGCAGTCTCCGGACCGGCTGCCTCTGCCAGCCCCTACCAGTTGGCCTCGCGCTCCGGCGTGGCGCTGATGCGGTGGATGGACAGGTCGGCGCCGTCGAATTCCTCCTCCAGGCTCAGGCGCAGGCCCACCGTGGCCTTGAGCACGCCATAGACCAGCACGCCGCCGGCTGTGGCCCAAAGCACGCCGATCAGAGTGCCGATGAGCTGAGCGCCCAGGTGCACGCCGCCCAGGCCGCCCAGCGCCTGCGCGCCAAAGATGCCCGCTGCGATGCCGCCCCAGGCGCCGCACAGGCCGTGCAGCGGCCACACGCCCAGCACGTCGTCTATCTTCCATTTGTTCTGCGTGAGCGTGAACATCGCCACGAAGACGGCACCGGCCACCGCGCCCACCACCAGCGCCCCCAGTGGGTGCATGAGATCCGAGCCTGCGCACACCGCCACCAGGCCGGCCAACGGGCCGTTGTGTACGAAGCCGGGGTCGTTCCTGCCCAGCAGCAATGCCGTGAGCGTGCCGCCTACCATGGCCATCAGCGAGTTCACGGCCACCAGGCCGGAGATCTTGTCCAGCGTTTGCGCACTCATCACGTTAAACCCGAACCAACCCACCGTCAGGATCCAGGCGCCCAGCGCCAGGAAGGGGATGCTCGACGGCGGGTGCGCCGAGATGGCGCCATCGCGCCGGTAGCGGTTGCTGCGCGCGCCCAGCAGCACCACCGCACCCAGGGCGATCCAGCCGCCTACGGCATGCACCACCACGCTGCCCGCGAAGTCGTGGAACTCGGCGCCCGTGAGCCGCTGGATCCAGCCCTGTACGCCGAAATGCTGGTTCCAGGCGATGCCTTCGAAGAAGGGGTAGACGAAGCCGACGATCACGGCCGTGGCGATCAACTGCGGCCAGAACTTGGCGCGCTCGGCGATGCCGCCCGAGACGATGGCCGGGATGGCCGCCGCGAACGTGAGCAGGAAGAAGAACTTGACCAGGGCATAGCCGTTCTGCGCCGCGAGCTGCTCGGCCCCCACGAAAAAACCGCTGCCATAGGCCACCGCGTAGCCGACCGCGAAATAGACCACGGTGGAGACCGAGAAGTCGACCAGGATCTTCACCAGCGCGTTGACCTGATTCTTGCGCCGGACGGTGCCCAGTTCCAAAAATGCGAAACCCGCGTGCATGGCGAGAACCATGACCGCGCCCATCAAAATGAACAAGGCATCGGCGCCCTGTTTTAGTGCTTCCATGAGATGCTTTCTTGAGGATTTGCCCGTATTTGGTGCGCAATTGCGCTGATTTCGCGCAATGCACTAAAAGTAAGCAATTTCCACGCCAGAATGGGGTTGCGCGGGCCCCCAGGGGCCGTACTTGTGCATGTCCCGGCCTGGTGCGGCCAGTTCTCGTGTCTATTTGACGAACTGGTTGAGCTCGATGATGGGCTGCAGCACGGCCAGCACGATGAGCATCACGATCAGGCCCATGCTGACGATGAGCAGCGGCTCCAGGATGGTTGCGAGCTGCATGGCGCGGCGCTGCACCTCGGTGCCCAGCTGGTTGGCGGCGCGGGCGAGCATGGTGGGCAGTTGCCCGGTCTGCTCGCCCAGGCGCGCAAACATGGCGACCAGGCCGGGGAAGCGCTTCTTTTGCGCCAGGGCCGATGCCAGAGGCGCGCCCTCGCGCACCAGCACCAGGGCCTCCATGGCGTCGGCGCGCAGGGCGCGGTTGTTCAGTGTCTCGGCCGCGGCCTGCAGGGCGCGCAGTATGGGCACGCCGGCGGCTGCCAGCATGGCCAGCGTGCCGGCAAAGCGCGCCGCGTTGTAGCCACGCGCCAGCCTGCCCACCAGTGGCAGCCCGAGCCAGGCAGCATCAAACTTTTCACGAAAAACGGGTCTAGCCAAGGCTGCGCGTGCGCCAGCAGCTATCAAAACAATGGCGCCCAGCATGGCCCAGCCATAGCCGCGCACAAAGCCGCTCAGCGCCAGCATGGCCACGGTCAGAAAGGGCAGGGCGCGCTTGGTACCGGCGAACACGCTGGCCACCTGCGGCACCACATAGCCCACGAGGAACAGCACGATGACGATGGCCACCAGGGTGACGATGGCAGGGTACAGCGCCGCGCCGATCAGCTTGGCGCGCAAGGCCTGGCGCTGCTCTAGATCGTCGGCCAGGCTGTCGAGCACCTGGGCCAGGCCGCCACTGGATTCGCCCGCGCCCACCACGGCGCAGTAGATGTCGGAGAACTCGCGCGGGTGCTGCGCCAGGGCGCGCGCAAAGGTGCTGCCGGCGTTGACCTCGGCGCGCAGCGCCGCCACCAGGTGGCGCTGGCGCTCGTCATCGGCCTCGTCGGCCAGGGCCGTGAGCGCGCGCTCCAGCGGCAGGCCCGCGCCCACCAGGCCGGCCAGCTGGCGCGTCCAGACGGCCAGTCCCGTGGAATTGAACACCGGGCGTGTGAACAGGCGCTGCGCCAGCGTGGGCGCCGCACCGGCTGCGGCGTCGGGTGACAGGGCCTCCACGTCCAGCGGCACCAGCGCCTGGGCGCGCAGCAGGTTGCGCGCGGCCTTGGCGCTGTCGGCATCCAGCGTGCCGCGGCGGATATGGCCCTGGGTGTCCAGGGCTTCGAAGGAATAGGCGGGCATGGGGCGGTGGCGGCGTTGGTGCGGTCAGGGCGTCATGGTAGCCCCTGCCAGGTCCATGGCG
>JAFEDY010000055.1:4100-7032 GCA_018241405.1 Pseudomonadota bacterium
CCGCTCGGCCGCGCCCAGGCCGGGCAGGTAGTTTTCCACTGGTGGCTGCAGCCGGCCGCGCCGGCCGGTGAGGATGCCCAGCACGCGCTGATGGGTGCTGCTGGCCAGGTACTCGGCCTCTGCGTCCGTGGGCGCGGCGATGACGGGCACGCCGATCATCACGTAGGGCTTTTGCAGCACGGCCGAGGGGCGGAATAGCTCGCGGTACAGGTCTATCGCCGTCTGCAGCAGGCGCGGCGCAAAGTGCGACGCAAACGCGTAGGGCAGGCCCAGGTGGGCCGCCAGCTGCGCCGAAAACAGGCTGGAGCCCAGCAGCCAGAGGGGCACCCGGGTGCCCGCGCCCGGCATGGCGACGATGGTCTGGCCCGGCCGTGCCGGGGCCAGCAGCTGTTGCAGTTCGGCCACGTCGCGCGGGAAGTCGGCCTCGGTCTCCACACGGTCGCGGCGCAGGGCGCGCATGGTGGCGCCGTCGGTGCCGGGCGCACGGCCCAGGCCCAGGTCGATGCGGTCGGGATAGAGCTCGGCCAGAGTGCCAAAGGCCTCGGCCACCACCAGCGGCGCATGGTTGGGCAGCATGATGCCGCCCGAGCCCACGCGGATGGTGCGCGTGGCGCCGGCGATATGCCCGACGAGCACGGCCGTGGCCGAGCTGGCGATGCCCGGCATGTTGTGGTGCTCGGCCAGCCAGTAGCGTTTGAAGCCCAGCGACTCGGCATGCCGCGCCGTGCGCACGGCGATATCGAGCGCCTGGGCCACCGTGCCGCCTTCGCGCACGGCCACCAGATCGAGCATGGAAAGCAGGGGCTGCGTCGTCATGGCGGTGATTGTGGCGGCAGGGCGCAAACCCCGCCCGGCAGCGGGAATGAATTGTTGACGGTTGTCCGTACGTGGGTAGCTAAAACCAATCAATAATGGATCTGCGATATATATTGTTGTATGTAACTTAATGCAACTTGTGCGAGGCTATGCCCTCAGGGTTGCACGGATGCTTGGGTGGTCGTCATATGGGGTTCTTCAGTCGCTTGTTCCAGCCGCGCGCCGATGGCCTGCAGGCGCCGTCGGACTGGACGCGCCTGCCCGACAGCAATGCCAGCGAGCTGGTGCTGTTCGACGAGGAAGCCCACAAGCTCATGGCGCAGTTCGACATCGACGCCGCCATCGTCACGCACCAGCGCTGGTTGCCCTGGCTGGGCCAGGTGCTCCAGGGCGCGCGCGACGAGAACCTGCGCCCCGAGGCCGTGGCCGACGATGGCCGCTCCGAGCTCGGCCAATGGCTGCATGGCAGCGGCCGTGCGGCCCTGGGCCACTTGCCGGCCTTCGACATGCTCATGCGGCGCCACCGCTTCTTTCACCAGCAGGCCGCGGCCCTGATCCGCCATGCCGAGGCCGGCGAGGGCCTGCAGGCCGAGCAGGCCCACAAGGCCTGCCAGCATGCATCGCGCCAGGTGGTGCTGCTGCTCAAGGAGCTGCAGCGCGGCCTGATGACGCGCCGCCCGGTTGCGGCGCGGTAGCCGTCAGTCGCGCGTTACGCGCAGCAGTTCCTCGCGGCTGGTGATGCCGGCCTGGATCAGGCGTTCGCCGTCGTCGCGCATCAGGGTCATGCCGCCGGCCAGGGCCTGGGTGCGCAGTTCGGCCTCGGGTGCCTGGTTGTGGATCTGGGCGCGCAGGGCGTCATTGACCACCAGCAGCTCGAATACGCCCGTGCGGCCCGCGTAGCCCGTGTGACCGCAATGCTCGCAGCCCGCTCCATGGCAATGGCCGCAGTATTTGCGCACCAGGCGCTGGGCCAGCACGCCCAAGAGCGACGAGGACAGCAGGAAGGGCTCCACGCCCATGTCGGTCAGGCGCGTGACGGCGCTGGCGGCGTCGTTGGTGTGCAGCGTGGCCAGCACCAGGTGGCCCGTCAGGCTGGCCTGGATGGCGATCTGCGCGGTCTCGAAGTCGCGGATCTCGCCGATCATGATCACGTCCGGGTCCTGGCGCAGGATGGCGCGCAGGGCCTTGGCAAAGCTCAGGTCTATCTTGGCGTTGACCTGGGTCTGGCCCACGCCGGGCAGCTCGTATTCAATGGGGTCTTCCACCGTCATGATGTTGCTGCGGCCCGCGTCCAGGCGCGACAGCGCGGCATACAGCGTGGTGGTCTTGCCCGAGCCCGTGGGGCCGGTCACGAGGATGATGCCGTGCGGCTGGGCAATCAGAGCCTCCAGGCGCGCCAGCGTATCGCCCTGCATGCCCACGGCCTCCAGGCTCAGCTTGCTCTCGCTCTTGTCCAGCAGGCGCAGCACGGCGCGTTCGCCATGGGCGTTGGGCAGGGTGGAGACGCGCACGTCGATGGCTCTTGTCCCCAAGCGCAGGCTGATGCGGCCGTCCTGCGGCAGGCGCTTTTCCGAGATGTCCAGGTCGGCCATGATCTTCAGGCGGCTGATCAAGGCCGCGTGCAGCGCGCGGTTGGGCTGCACCACCTCGCGCAAGCTGCCGTCCACGCGAAAGCGCACGCTGGAGTGGCGCTCGTAGGGCTCGATGTGGATGTCGCTCGCGCCGTCGCGCACGGCCTGGGTGAGCAGGGCGTTGAGCATGCGGATGATGGGCGCGTCGCCCGCGGACTCCAGCAGGTCTTCCACCGCGGGCAGCTCCTGCATCATGCGCGAGAGGTCGGCGCCTTCCTCGACCTCGCTGACCACGGTGGCGGCGCTGGATTCGCTTTGCGCATAGGCGGCGCTGATGCGCTGGGCCAGCGGCGCGGCGTCGAGCTGCGCGAACTGCTGCACGGCATGCTTGCGCAGCACCTCGGACAGCGCGCAGGCGTCGGGCTCGGGGCCATGCCACAGCAGCAGCTGCTGGCCGTCGTCTTCCAGCAGCAGCTGGCTGCTGCGCGCAAAGGCGTAGGGCAGGGGGTGGCGCATGCCTGGGCCTTATTGCGGGTTGTAGAGGC
>JAFEDY010000055.1:7057-11087 GCA_018241405.1 Pseudomonadota bacterium
GCCAGCGGCGTGCGCTGTGCGCCCGCGCCGCCCTGCAGCGGCGGCAGCACGGGCGCGTCGGAGACGGAGCGCATCACGGCGCTGGGCGCCGGCTGGGTGTTTTGCTGCAGCGCGCGTATGGCCTCGTAGCGGTCGGTCATCAGGGCGTCGCTGGTGGCGTTGTCGCGTATCACCATGGGGCGCAGGAAGACCATCAGGTTGGTTTTCTGGCGCTGGCGCTTCTCGTTGCGAAACAGTCCGCCCACCACCGGCAGGTCGCCTATCAGCGGTACCTTGTCCTGGCCCAGCGAATAGCTGTCCTCCAGCAGGCCGCCGATGACGATGACGTTGCCGTCGTCCACCAGCACGGTGGACTCGATGGAGCGCTTGCTCGTCGAGGGGCCGTTGGCGTTGGTGAGCGTGGCGCTGTCGATCTTCGACACCTCCTGGTACAGCGTGAGCTTGACGGTGCCGTTCTCGTTGATGGTGGGGCGCACGCGCAGCATCAGGCCCACGTCCTTGCGCTCCACCGTGGTGAATGGGTTGACGGTGTTGGCCCCTGTGGTGTTGGCGTACGAGCCGGTCACGAAGGGCACGTTGTTGCCGATGATGATCTGCGCCTCTTCGTTGTCCAGTGTCATCAGGTTGGGCGTGGACAGCACGTTGGCATCGCCCGTGTTCTCCAGGAAGTTGGCCAGGGCGCCCAGGTAGTACTTGCCGTTGATGCGCGGGGCCACGGCAAAGTTCATGCCGGCGGCGGGCTTGGCCGAGGCAATGGCGCTCGTGTTGCCGCTGGCGGCGGCCAGCGCCAGGTCCAGGATATTGGTGCCGGCCACGCTGGAGTTGGTGCCCAGCACGCCCAGCGTGCCGCCAATCTTGCCCATCACGCCCTGCCATTGGATGCCGAACTCGGCCACCTTGTTGGCGCTGACCTCGACGATCAGGCTCTCGATGAGCACCTGCGCGCGCCGGCCGTCGAGCTGGTCGATCACCGTGCGCAGCTGGCGGTACAGGGGCTCGGGCGCGGTGATGATGAGCGAGTTGGTCGTCGGGTCGGCCTGTATCTGCCCGCCCGTGGAGGGCTGGTTGCTGCTGCCGCTGCGATTGAGTCCGGCGCTGGTGCCCGCGCCCAGGCCGCCGCCCGCGCCCGTGCTGCCGCGCGCCAGGCCGCTTTGCGCCATGCCGGTACTGGCGCTGGTCTGCGTCAGTCCGCCGGTGAGCCCCGTGGCACTGCCCGTTGCGGCGCCGCCGGCGATGTCGCCACCGACGCCGCTGCCCGCGTTGCCTGCGGTGAGCGCCGCGCGCAGCGTGGTGGCCAGCTTCACCGCATCGGCATTCTTCAGGTACACCACATGGATGTTGCCGCTGGCCGCCGAGCTGCCGGGCGCCGCGGGCTGGTCCAGCCGCGCCACCAGCGAGCGCACCTGCGCCAGCCGCGCCGGGTTGGCGGCGCGCACGATGAGGGCGTTGCTGCGCGGTTCGGGCAGCAGCGTGGTCTTGAAGGCGGTGTCGGTCTGGCCTTGGGCGGCGGCCGGCGCGGCAGCGCTACCGCCCTCGATCAGGCGCGAGACCAGCGGCGCCAGCTCGGCGGCCACGGCGTGCTGCAGCGGTATCACTTCCACGTCGGTGGCGTTGGCCACGTCCATGGCGGCAATGATGCGCGCCAGGCGCTGCAGGTTGTCGGCATAGTCGGTGATCACCAGCGAGTTGTTGCCGGGGTTCACATTGATGGTGTTGTTGGGGCTGATCAGGGGGCGCAGCACCGGCACCAGGTTGTTGGCGTTCTCGAAGTTGAGTTTGAAGATCTGCGTGACCATCTGCCCGCCCGCCGGCGCGGCGCCCGCGCCGCCCTGGGACACGCTCACGCTGCCGGTCTGCAGCTTGGCGTCGGCCTCGGGCACGACCTTGTACAGGCCGCCCGACTCGACCACCGTGAAGCCCTGCAGGCGCAGCGCCGCCAGGAACTGCTGGAAGGCCGCCGCGGGCGTGACGGCGTTTTCGGTCACCAGGGTCAGCTGGCCCTTGACGCGCGGGTCCACCACCACGTTCTTGCCGGTGATGGTGGCCATGGTGCGGGCCACGGCCTCGATGTCGGCGTTGGCGAAATTCAGCGTCACGGGTTCGCTGGCGCGCACGCTGCCAGCATGGGCCTTGGACGCCGTTTGTGCATGAATTTGCGTGCTAACGCATGCCAGCAAAGCGCTGGCAGCTATCGAATGCAGAGCTGTGCGCCACGGGCGTCGAGAAAAGGAAGTCATAGGTTCACCCCAGGGTGATGATGGAGCGCGCGCCGCTGCGCCGCCCGATGATGTTCAGAAGATTGGCCAGGGCCGCCTCGCGCTCGGGCGCGGCGCTGGCCTCGCCGGTAAAGCGCAGGCGCTGCCCCACCCATTGGCCGCTGCCCGACAGCAGCAGCGCGCCGTCCAGGGTGGACAGCTGCAGCGTCGGCGCCTCGCCATGCTGGCCGCCTTGCAGCAGCAGCCGGTAGCTGCCCATGGGCCGCAGCGTGGACAGGCGCGTGGACATGCCCAGCGCATCAAGCTGCACCTGGCCCTGCACCTGCATGCGCCCATCGCTCCACTGCAGCGACAGGCCCGTGGTGGCCAGCTGCAGCCTGCCCCGCGGCTGAATGGTGTTCCAGGGCGTTCCCAAGCCGCTGAGCACGGCGGCCGGCCATTGGCTCTGGCCGTCGCTCACCTGCACCCCGGCCGTCCCCAGGCCCAGGGCCGCGCGCAGCGCCAGCGGGGCGCTGGTGCAGCAGTCGGCCATGATGCGGGCCTGCACGCCGCCCCAGGCGGGGCGCAGCCGCCAGGCCAGCCGTCCGGGCAGGGCCGCCTGGTCGTCGCTGCCGGCGCCGCCGGTCAGCACCAGCCGGGCCGAGCCCGTCCAGACCGTGCCGCTGGCCTGCTCCAGCCGCAGCTGGCCGCCGCTGGCCTGCGCCACGCCGGCCGCCAGCCAGCGCGCGGGCGCCCACAGCGCCAGCGCGGGCAGCGCCCCCAGCAGCAGGCCGGCCGCGGCCCAGCGCCAGGGCGCGCGCGGCGCGGCCATGGGGGAGCGGGAAGACGGGCGGCGGGACACGGTGCGGCGAAAAAACAGGTAAACAGGTTCAACCTGGCGGCAGGGCCAGCACCAGGGTACCGTCCCAGCGCGCGGGGGCATTGCCGGCGCCGCTCTTGACCAGGCGCGCCTCCACCGGCACGGCGCGGGCCTGGCTGCGCACCTGGGCCAGCCACTGGGCCAGGGCCTCGGGCGCCACGCCCTTGAGCGTGACCGTGGCGCGGTCCCCGGCGATGTTGATCTGCGCGGCCGCGCCCAGCTGCTGGGCCAGCGCGCCCTGCAAGGCACGCCGTGCCTCGCCGCCCTGCGGGCGCGGCACGTCGCGCAGGCGCAGGGCCTCGGCCTGCAGGGTCTGCATGTGCTGCAGCTCGGCATCGAGCGCCGCATGGCGCGCCGGCGAGCCGCGCAGCTGCGCCAGCGCGGGCGCCAGCAGCAGCCACCACAGCAGGGCCAGGCCCAGTACCGCGGCGGCGGCCAGCACCAGGCTTTGCTCGCGCGCGGCCAGGCCGGCCCATTGCGTGCGCAGCGCGGCGGCCAGGGCGCGGGGTTGGCTGGGGATCATGGGCGCTCCTGTGGGCGCACGAGCAGGGCGCCGTCCTGGCTGCGGGCCGCGTAGCCGTCGGCGGCCAGGCGCTGGTTCATGGCGGCGAGATCTTCGGGGCTCAGGTCCACGCCGCGCAGCAGCAGTTCGTTGCTGGCGTATTCGATCTGGCCGGGCACGCTGGAGGCGGGCAGGGCGGCGCCGGCGGCCGCCATGAGCGGCTCCAGGTCGCCGCGCGCCATGCTGCCGGCCGACTGGCGCAGCAGGGCCAGCTCGCGCTGCATCTGCACCGGCGCATCGACCACGGCCTGCACGCTGGGGAAGGTCTGGGTCAGGATGGCGCGTGCGCCGGCCTGCTGGGCGGTGAGCGCCTGGCGGTCCTGCCAGGCCCAGAGGTTCAGGCCAATAAGCTGGGCGGCCAGGGCCAGTCCGAAGGCCCAGCGCGCCGCGCGC
>JAFEDY010000056.1:0-295 GCA_018241405.1 Pseudomonadota bacterium
ACTTCGACAACGAGATCCAGGTCGCCAAGCTGGAAGAGCATTGCCAGTGGGAAGAGATCAAGCCCCAGGTCGATCACGTCATCTTCAAGGACGGCAAGCGCATCATCCTGCTGGCCAAGGGGCGCCTGGTGAACCTGGGCTGCGCCACCGGCCACCCCAGCTTTGTGATGAGCAACTCGTTCGCCAACCAGACGCTGGCGCAGATCGAGCTGTTCACCCGCCCCGACGCGTACGAGGTGGGCAAGGTCTACGTGCTGCCCAAGGTGCTGGACGAGAAGGTGGCGCGCCTGCACCT
>JAFEDY010000056.1:472-7482 GCA_018241405.1 Pseudomonadota bacterium
CAGGCCCAGCGCCTGATCGCCGCCGGCGTGCAGTGGCGCCTGGCGCCTACGCTGCCGTGGAACAAGGTGGCCAAGAACGGCGACGAGATTCCCTTGGGCGCCGAGCTGCAGCTGCTCGACGCGGCCGAGGCCAAGTACCTCTCGCGCGGCGGGCTCAAGCTCGAAGGCGCGCTGGCCGCCAGCGGCGTCAAGGTGGCCGGCCTGCGCTGCCTGGACGTGGGCCAGAGCACGGGTGGCTTTACCGACTGCCTGCTGCAGGCCGGCGCCGCCCAGGTCATAGGCGTGGATGTGGGCCAGGCCCAGCTGCACGAGCGCCTGCGCCAGGACGCGCGCGTCATCGGCTGCGAGGGCGTGAACGCGCGCCACCTGACGGCAGATGCGTTGGTGGAAGCCTGCGAGGAGGCCCTCTCCGAGCGCATCGAGGCCGACCCCGACGACAACGACACGGCGCCCGAGGCGCCCTACGCCTGGATGCGCAACGGCGGCATGATCGACGAAGCGTACGACGACAGCCAGGACGCCAAGGAGCACGAGATCGAGGCCTTCAAGGCCGAGCGCGCCGACAAGGCCCGCGCACGCGCCGAGGGCCGCGTGACCATGCTGCGCCGGCGCCTGGCCGGGCGCGAGGACGACGACCTGACGCCGTCCTTCCCCTTCATCACCGGCGACCTGTCCTTCATCTCGCTGACCCTGGTGCTGCCGGCGCTGGCGCCGCTGCTGACGCCGGGCGGCGAACTGCTGATGCTGGTCAAGCCCCAGTTCGAGCTGCAGCCCGGCCAGGTCGGCAAGGGCGGCATCGTGCGCGATGCGCAGCTCTACGCCCAGGTCGAGCAACGCCTGCGCGACTGCTGCGCCGCGCTGGGCCTCACGGTGCTGGGCTGGCTGGACAGCGCCATCGCAGGCGGTGACGGCAACCGCGAATTTTTCATCCACGCAAGGAGGGCGGCATGAGCCTGCCGATCAGCTTCGAGTTCTTTCCGCCGAAGACGCCCGAGGGCGCGGGCAAGCTGCGCGCCGTGCGCGAGCAGCTGTATGCGCAAAAGCCGCAGTTTTGCTCCGTCACCTACGGCGCCGGCGGCTCCACGCACGAGGGCACGTTTGCCGCCGTGCGCGAGATCCTGGCCGAGGGCGTTCAAGCCGCCTCGCATTTCTCGTGCATAGGCGCGACGAAAAACGGCGTGCGCCAGCAGTTGGCCGAGCTGAAGGCCATGGGCGTGAAACGCCTGGTGGCGCTGCGTGGCGACCTGCCCAGCGGCTACGGCCTGGGCGGCGAGTTCCACTACGCCAGCGACCTGGTGGCCTTCATCCGCGCCGAGACCGGCAGCGACTTCCACATCGAAGTCGCGGCCTACCCCGAGATGCACCCGCAGGCGCGCAGCGTCGAGGCCGACCTGCAGGCCTTCGCCACCAAGGTGCGTGCGGGCGCCGACTCGGCCATTACGCAGTATTTCTTCAACGCCGATGCCTACGGCCGCTTCGTCGATGAGGCAAGGCGCCTGGGGCTGGACCTGCCCATCGTGCCCGGCATCATGCCGATCACCGGCTCCACGCAGCTGATGCGCTTCTCCGACGCCTGCGGCGCCGAGATTCCGCGCTGGATCCGCCTGCGCCTGCAAGGCTTTGGCGACGATACGGCCAGCATCCGCGCCTTTGGCCTGGACGTGGTGACCGAGCTGTGCCAACAGCTCCTGCGCGCAGGCGCGCCGGGCCTGCATTTCTACACCATGAACCAGAGCGCGGCGACGCTGGCGATCTGCCAGCGCCTGGGGTGGTAGGCAGCGGCATGGCCATGGTGTCCCGCCTGATCGGTGCGCGCCGGCTGTCCGCGGCCTGTGGTGCGGCAGTGCTGGCCGTCTGGCTGGGGGGCTGCGCCGCGCCGGAGTCACGGCCGCAAGCCGAGGCCGCCCCGCCCGTTGCCGCCGAGCCTGGACCTGCTGCGGTGGCGCCACCGGCCCGGCCGGCGCCGCGCCAACCGGCGCTGCGCATGAAGCCCGAGCGCGGCCCCGCCGAGACCTCGGGCCCACCGGCCCTGCGCGCGCCGGAGCCCGAGCCGCCAGTGCTGCTCGCGAGCGGCGTGGCCTCCTGGTATGCCGACAGCCTGCACGGGCGGCGCACAGCGAATGGTGAACGCTATAACCGCGAGGAATACACGGCCGCACACCGCAGCCTGCCGTTTGGCGCGCGCCTGTGCGTGCGCAGCCTGGTCAACGGCCGCACGGTCATCGTGCGCGTCAACGACCGCGGGCCGTTCACACCGGGGCGCATCATCGACCTGAGCCGCGCCGCTGCGGAGGACCTGGGCATGATGGGGCTGGGCATCAAGTCGGTGGAGCTGTGGCAGGTCGGCGCCGACGACGAGTCCTGCTCCGAAAGGCTGGAGCAGGCCGTGGCGGGCTCGGGCCTGGGCCTGGACTCCGACGCGGCCGCCAAGGCGCTGCAGCGGCCAGGGGCGAAAGCGGTCACCAGGCACAAGCAGCGGCGCAAGCGCCGCTGACTGAAGTCAGGAACCGCTCTCCAGCCCATGGGCCGCATGCCGGTCCTGCGCCAGCAGCTCGGCCATCTGCGGCAGGGCCTGGCGCAGCGCGGCCTCCAGCGTGAACGGCGGGTTGATCAGGAACATGCCGCTGGCGGGCAGGCCGGGCCGGCGCTCCGGCGTGGTCTGCTTGCTGGACTTTACGGTCAGCGTGGCATGCAGCCAGGGTTTGCCGGCCTTGTTGGCCAGGGTCTTGAGCCGGCGCGGCAGGTCATGCGCCTCGGGCCGCGCGATGATGGGGTACCAGACGGCATACACGCCCGTGGCAAAGCGCTTGAGCGCGTCCTGCAGCAGGTCCTGCACGCGCCCGTAGTCACTCTTAATTTCATAGCTGGGATCGCACAGTACCAGAGCGCGGCGGGCCGGTGGCGGCAAGAATTTTTTAACGCCCTCGAAACCGTCCTCGGCCAGCACGGCCACCTGGCGCCCGGCCTCCAGCTGGGCGATGTTGCCGGCCAGGGCGCGCGCATCCGTGGGGTGCAGCTCGAACAGCTTGAGCCGGTCGTGTTCGCGCAGCAGGCGCTGGGCGATGAAGGGCGAGCCGGGGTAGACGCGCGTGGACGGGCCCTGGTTGAAGGCGCGCACCATGTCCACGTAGTCCTGCAGCGCCGGTGCCAGCGGCGTCGGCACACCGGGCGCGAGCAGACGCTGGATGCCGTCCGCGGCCTCGCCGCTGGTGCTTGCATAGTCGCCGTCGAGCCGGTACAGGCCCGCGCCGGCATGTGTATCCAATACGGTGAGGGCCGCGTCTTTCTGTAGAAGATGTTGCAAAGTGGCAATGAGCACCGTGTGCTTGAACACATCGGCGTGGTTGCCTGCATGGAAGGCGTGGCGATAACTGAACATGCGCCCAATGGTAGCGACAGCAGGCGGCGGGCGTTTGCGGGGCAGTGATGTTTTTGGCCGACAGGATGCGCTTTGTTGCCAGTCGGTTGGAAGGCCTGGGACATCATCGCGCTCCCTGCCGCCCTGCCGCCCATCTTGTCAGCCACTGTCACCGTCCCCGCTTCCATGTCCGCCGTTCCCCGTTCGCCAGCCGGCACCGCGCAGCATCTCGATGCCCTGGCGCCGGGCACGCGGCTGGGCGAGTTCGAGGTGCTGTCGCTGCTGGGTGTGGGCGGCTTTGGCATGGTCTACCAGGCCTTCGACCATTCGTTGCAGCGCTCGGTGGCCATCAAGGAATACATGCCCGCGGCGCTGGCGGGGCGCGCCGACGGGCGCTCGCTGTGGGTGCGCTCCTCGTCCAACGAGCAGTCCTTCCAGGCGGGCCTGGCCTCGTTCGTGGACGAGGCGCGCCTGCTGGCGCGCTTTGACCACCCCAGCCTGGTCAAGGTGTACCGCTTCTGGGAGGCCAATCACACGGCCTACATGGTCATGCCCCTGTACCGCGGCATGACGCTCAAGCAGGCGCGCGCCCACATGCGCACGCCGCCGCCCGAGGCCTGGCTGCGCCAGCTGCTGTGGTCGGTCACGGGCGCGTTGCGCGTGCTGCACGACGGGCAGACGCTGCACCGCGACATCTCGCCGGACAACATCTTCCTGCAGGACCAGGGGCCGCCGGTGCTGCTGGACCTGGGCGCGGCGCGCCACGCCATCGGCGGCGGCAGCCACCGGCATGCTGCCGTGCTCAAGGTCCACTACGCGCCGCTGGAGCAGTATGCCGACGCGGCGTCCGAGATCGGGCAGGGGCCCTGGAGCGACCTGTACGCGCTGGGCGCCATGGTCCATGGCTGCCTGTGCAACGCCACGCCGCAGCCCGCCACGCAACGTGCCGTGCGCGACCGCATGCTGCCCATGCCGCGCGTGGCGCGCGCGCTGCGCAGACAGTTTGGCATGGAGTATTCGCGCCCCTTTGTCGATGCCATTGGGCAGTGCCTGGCGCTCAAGCCGCAGGACCGGCCGCAATCGGTCGCTGCATTTCTGCAGGCCATGGGCATGACGGCCGCGCCGGCAGGGCTTGGCACCTTTGATTTCCGCGCCGCGCTGGGCCCCGGCTGGGTTGAGCCGCAAGCCAACGATGCACGCGGCGTGGCCCAGCCCATGATGGCCGCGATAACGCGGTCGCGCAGTCCAACCGCTTCTCCCGCCCTGCTGGCGCAAGAGACCGCGGCCCCGGCGGCCCAAGGGCGGCTGCCCAATGGCCGCGACGCGCGCGCCTTCGCCGACGCAGCGCCGTCGGCACGCGAACACCCGCGGCGCCGGCATCGCACGCGTACCAAGGGCCACGGGCATGCGCCGGTGTTGGCGCATTCGGGCAAGGCTGGCGTGCCCCAGGGCGTCATGGGGCAGGCGCCCATGATGTGGGCCATGGCCGGTTCCGTGGCAGTCATGACCCTGGCCGGCAGCCTGTGGTGGGGGCAGCAACCGCATCGGCAGCGCTACACGCCCGAAAGCGAAATCATCACCGAGTGGGCCGAGCCTGCCCCGTCCCCGGGTTTGGTGCGCGCGGCGCACCAACTTGCCGCCAGCCTCCCGGCGCTGGCAGCGCCGCCGGTCGCCGCAATGGTCCCCTCCACGCCGAGGCAGCCTGCCACAGAGCCGACAGACCCGCCGCCCGCACCCGCGGCGCGCATGGTCTTGCCGGAGCCTGTGCCGGGGCTGGCGTCGAGGCCTGACGAGGCCTGCGCGTCCGCAGGCTTCTGGGCGCAATCGATGTGCATCCACCAGGAGTGCCAGAAGGCCGAGCTGGCGCACCTTGCCGTCTGCGTGGAAAGCCGCCGCCGCCAGGAGGCACAGGAGCTGCAGCAAGAGTTGTATGTGCAATGAGCCAGCGCGATGCATTTTTGTATAATGGCGGGCTTCGCAGCGATTTTTTGGTCCCGCGGCGAGGCATTGCATCCCACCTAAGAGGCTCCCTTCAGAGGAGCACCGACCGTGGAAAAGGACCGCCAAACCCTCTTTCAAGAGAAACTCATGACTACTTTCAGCGCAAAGCCCGCTGAGGTCGTGCACGAGTGGTTTGTGATTGACGCCACCGACAAGGTGCTCGGACGGGTCGCCAGCGAAGTGGCCCTCCGTCTGCGCGGCAAGCACAAAGCCATTTACACGCCTCACGTCGATACCGGCGACTTCATCGTCGTCGTCAACGCCTCCAAGCTCAAGGTCACCGGCACCAAGAACCTGGACAAGGTGTACTACCGTCACTCGGGCTATCCCGGCGGCATCACGGCCACCAACTTCCGCGACCTGCAGGCCAAGCACCCCGGCCGCGCGCTGGAGAAGGCCGTCAAGGGCATGCTGCCCAAGGGCCCTCTGGGCTACGCCATGATCAAGAAGCTGAAGGTCTACGGTGGCGCGGAGCATCCGCACAGCGCCCAGCAGCCCAAGCCCCTGGCAATCTAAGGAGCCGAGATGATTGGTGAATGGAACAATGGCACCGGCCGTCGCAAGTCCAGCGTCGCCCGCGTGTTTCTGAAGAAGGGCTCCGGCAAGATCACTGTGAATGGCAAGGACATTCAGCAGTATTTCGGCCGCGAGACCTCGATCATGATTGCCAAGCAGCCGCTGGTGCTGACGGGTAACGTCGAAACCTTCGACATCCAGATCAACGTGCACGGCGGCGGTGAATCCGGCCAGGCCGGCGCCGCCCGCCACGGCATCACCCGTGCCCTGATCGACTACGACGCCGCGCTCAAGCCGCAACTGAGCCAAGCGGGCTTCGTGACCCGCGACGCGCGTGAAGTCGAGCGTAAGAAGGTCGGCCTGCACTCCGCACGCCGCGCCAAGCAGTTCTCCAAGCGTTAATCCGCGTCGGGTTCTGCGCCAGGTTCTGCCTGGTCACAAAGCCACCCTCGGGTGGCTTTGTGCGTTCTTGGGGCAATGGCCCCAAGGACTCTGGCGGCAAAGCCGCAGCCCGCCCCTGCTGCCCCGCCGTTTGCAGTAGCATTCCCCCAGTTTTGAACATTGGAGCAATCCATGAGCGCAGTAGCACAGACCGCCGACACCGAGATGCCCGCCCCTATTCTTTTCACCGACAGCGCGGCCGCCAAGGTGGCCGAGTTGATCGCCGAGGAGGGTAACCCCGACCTCAAGCTGCGCGTGTTCGTGCAGGGCGGTGGCTGCTCGGGCTTCCAGTACGGTTTCACCTTCGACGAGATCACCAACGACGACGACACCACCATGACCAAGAACGGCGTGTCGCTGCTCATCGACGCCATGAGCTACCAGTACCTGGTGGGCGCCGAGATCGACTTCAAGGAAGACCTGCAGGGTGCGCAGTTCGTCATCAAGAACCCCAACGCCGAGACCACCTGCGGCTGCGGCTCCAGTTTCTCGGTGCAGGACCAGTAAGCGCCCTTGCGCACTTGCGTGAAGCAGCCGCCCCCGAGGCGGCTTTTTTTATGCGGGTGACCCGTCCTGTCCAGCGCTGACACCTTTCCCCCGAAAGAAAGGAAACACACGATGGATACGAGGATCAAAAGAACGCAACGCGATTACACGATGGCGTTCAAACTGGCCGTGGTGGGGCAAGTGGAGC